>NZ_AP025465.1:2400000-3000000 GCF_024347355.1 Vibrio chagasii | reverse complement strand
AGAGTTACCCATATTGTTACGAGTATCACCCAGATAAGCAAAGCTGATTTGATACAGCAGTTTACCGCGACCGTGTTCTAACATGGTCAGGAAGTCAGCCAAGATCTGAGTTGGGTGAAATTCATCAGTAAGGCCATTCCACACTGGAACGCCAGCATAAGCGCCAAGGTCTTCGACGATACTCTGACCAAAGCCACGGTACTCGATGCCATCGTACATACGACCTAATACGCGTGCAGTATCTTTCATTGATTCTTTTTGACCGATCTGAGAGCCAGAAGGACCCAAGTAAGACACTTGAGCACCTTGATCAAAAGCGGCGACTTCAAACGCACATCGAGTTCGTGTTGATGCCTTTTCAAAGATCAAAGCGATGTTTTTACCAGTAAGCTTCTTCTGCTCAGTACCTGCATACTTAGCTTTTTTAAGGTCAGCTGACAGGTCGAGTAAAAACTGAATCTCTTTAGGAGTAAAGTCGAGTAGTTTTAGAAAGTTACGATTGCGAAGATTAAAGGCCATCTTTCGCTCCTTGCGTATATAGAATCAATGAAGAACTTAGTTAAACATAAAAATGCTATATTTGTGAATATTTATTTTATTTATTTCATGAAAAAGGCCAGTACAATGGTACTGGCCTAGTTGAGTTATTGTATTTTTACTCTATTGAGCTATCGGCTTAGATACCGTCTCTTTCGATAGGGCAGCTCATACAACGAGCGCCACCACGGCCACGCCCCAGTTCATTACCTGGAATCGTCAGAACTTCGATACCTGCCTTGTCGTACTTCTCGTTGGTGTAAACATTACGTTCGTAACCGATAACCGTGCCCGGTTTCACTGTCAGTACGTTGTTGGCGTCATTCCACTGCTCACGCTCAGCTTCGTAGTTGTCACCACCTGTAGTGATGATCTTAAGCTGATCAAGACCTAGCGCACCTTCAATCGCTGACAGGTAGTTTTCCGCTTTCTCTACGCGCATCTCACCATTCTCTTTTGGTGTTAGGCGCCATGTGTCTAAATCTTTACGAACGATTTCTGGATACACAGAGAAGGTATCGATATCCATGTGTGTCATTACCGTATCAAGGTGCATACATGAACGGTGCTTTGGTAGATCGATAGCGATCACTTCGGTTGCTTGCCCTGACTTAAATAGGCTCGCCGCTAAGTTCTCAACGCCTTGTGGTTTGGTACGCTCAGAAATACCGATAAGTACCGCGCCTTTACCAATAACCAGTACATCGCCGCCTTCAATGTTGGCGTTGTCGTAATGAAGGTCCTCATCACCAAAGTACTTAATGAAGTCTTGCCCTGCAAACACTGGGTGCCAGCGATAGATAGCGCGTAGATGGTTTGTCTCACGTTGACGTGCTGGCTTCATCATAGGGTTTAGCGACACACCGCCATAAACCCAACACGAAGTATCGCGTGTAAATAGGTGGTTAGGCAGTGGCTCGATAACGAAATCAAGTGGGCGATGCATTTTAGGAAGCATCGATGATGATTTGATAGGAAGCTCTGAATACGCCAAGCCACCCAGTAAGATTGTTGCTAGATGCTCATTATCCATTTGAGCAAGATAGTTTCTTAAGTCACGAGCAAAGGTAGGCCCATAACGGAAATCTGAGATTTGAGTGTTTAGCAGCCATTCGCGTGCTTGAGGTACGGCAAGCGTCTCTACCAATAAATCGTGCAGTAGCAGTACTTCTACGTCTTGATTACGTAGTGTCTCTGCAAAGGCATCGTGTTCTTCACCAGCAGCTTCCACAGCCAATACATCATCAAATAGAAGGTCATGACAGTTAGAAGGGGTGAGGTGGGTGAGTGCTCTTTCAGGTCGATTTAGGAGAACTCGTCTTAATTGACCGACTTCGGAGCCAACGTACAGCTTACTCATTTTGCATCCTTACTTTTAATCCAGCGTCTATTTATGACAAGCTTGATCGTAATATGCAAGTTTTAGAGTTCGTGTAAAAATGAAGTATTTTTGAAATTATCCGAACTAAAAACCATTTTTGGTTGAAAGTTAGGTGTTAAATTCCAATTGAGTGCGTTTGGCATGGAACAACATTTTTGAGGATCTATGCTCAATCTGCGCTATGTCTGAAATCTATTTTGCTTATTATTAGTGATTTTCTATTCACTATTATGCATTTTTTGAAAGTAACTTGAGGTTTTATGCATCTCAAAACCAGTTCAGCGTATGCATTCACCATGACTAAGCACGCAATTTCTATTTAATATGCTCAAAAGTGACATTAGAGACGAAATGCTGAAATAGTCACCGGTTAATAAAATGTTGAAAATTTGTTTCTGTGATTTTGGTTTCACTTTTGAATTGATATTACTTCTGCTATCTAGCGATAAACTTATCTTTCTATGCCTGATCTGGGTGGCTTTTCTGGACGATCCGTGCCATATTTCGTGGCAATCAAATTTGATCTTTTCATAGTCAACACTCTGGAGCAGACACATGTCTCACGAAGATGAATATCTATCAGTAGCGGAATTAATTGAATTTCAAAAGGAAGAGACTCGCGACATCATTGAAGCACTAATTGAAGATGGTAGCGATCCTGAAGCTCTATACGATATCGAGCATCACCTATTTGCTGAAGATTTCGAAGTGCTTGAGAAAGCCGTTGTTGAAGCATTCAAAATGGGTTTTGAAGTACTTGAAGCTGAAGAGACAGAAGACGAAGATGGCAACAAGCTACTTTGTTGTGATGCGACTATGCAGTCAGCTCTAGATGCAGAAGCGATCGATGCACAAGTTGAGAAGCTTGTGAACCTTGCAGAGAAATTCGACATAATCTACGACGGTTGGGGCACTTACTACGAAGGTGAAGATGCTATCTACCCTGAAGAAGATGATGAAGGTGAAGAGTAATTTCTTCCCAGTTTGAAAAGTGCCAGCCTTGAGCTGGCATTTTTTATCCTCAGAAAAATAAATGTCTTTAAATGCATTCATTCATTATAATGCGGTCAAAATTGATCTAGCTCAAGGAATGATATGCGGCTGCAACTTGACGGTCTTTGGCAAATATCGCCACTGACAGACCTCTCTATACCCCAAGATGATATTACTTTTCCTGCACCGCTGAGCACAAAACTTCCTAACACATTAAGTGAAGAAGAGATTGCGGCACAAGAGTGGCATTTAATGCACGACATTGAAGTCGATGATGCGATGCTGGCTTGCCCCTTTGTTGAGCTAGTCGTTGCGGGTGTGGATTACTTTGCTGAAGTGCGACTCAATGGTGTGGCAGTCTTTGATTGTGATGGCAGCCAAGAAGAGTACCGTAAAGATATTCGCCCTTACATGCAGCCAGGCCGAAATCGCTTTGAGATCCTGTTTCTTGAAGAAGAGGAAGGGTTGTTGCTCGAAGAAGATATGGATGAGCCATTATCTTCGCTAACCATTGCGAGATCAGACTCTCGAATGGGTATTTGGCAAGCTCCTTATCTGCAGTTTGTTCGTAATGTGAAGCTGGACCAAGTCGTCACTGAGCAGATCTGGCACCACGGCGGTGGTTGTGAGTTTAAAGTGGATGTGATCTACCAGACGCTTAAAGCTGGGCTGGTATCGGCATCAATTAAGTTCGATGGTATGACACTGGTGATGCCGATAGATGTACGTGCAGAACACACTGGTGTTGTGTTCCAAGTTGAAGCACCGATTGTCTTTAATGTTGATAAGCCCAACCCTAAGCATTTATATCAATTAGAGGTTGAGCTCGATGGGCAAAAGGAGAGTTCTTTTGTTGCTCTTAATCCTGCATCTTGTGTGAGTAATTTTTTACGCTAGAAGCTGCACTACAACGTTTTGGCCATGACCACTTCACAAGCGTCGTGGCCTGTTTCTCCCCAAGCACTCTCTAGGTGCTCAAAGCCTAACGCTTCATAAAGCTTAATCGCAGCTCCCAAACACTCTGTTGTTTCTAAGTACATCTGTTGATAACCCAATTGCTTGGAAAGCTTTAAACTTAAAGCGACGATGCGTTTTGCCAGCCCTTGTCCGCGAGTCTGTTTTAAGAAATACATCTTTTGTAGCTCACATACGTCTGGTCGGCCTGCTAGTGGGGCAAAGCCGCCGCCGCCCACAACCCCACCTTGATGCTCAATCACCCAGTACATCGCATTGTCTTGGCTATATACAGAGTACATGTCATCAAGCGTTGGGTCAGACACACCATAGCCTTTGTCTGCGGTTAGGCCATGTTCGGCAGAGACTTGTCGAATGACATCGGCAACTTGTTTATTGTCAGCTTGAGTGAGTGGGCGCAATACAAACTCGTCAGCTTGGCAGACTTTAGTTAGCCCTTTGAGGTAAACCTCTAACCCAAGCTTTAACTGTTGCTGTTCATCTTCACTCAGGGCTTCTAGCATATTGTCGAAGAAGGTATTTTGCTGTTGGTCTAGCTCTGACAGCACCTGCTGTCCTCTAGTGGTGAGTATGACCTTTTGACTGCGCTTGTCATTCGGATTCTCGATACTGTCGGTCAACTCTAACTTGTTTAGCCCTGCGACAGTACGACTGGCATTCGACTTGTCGACATTCAATCGTTGTGCGAGTTGGTTGATCGTCAGCGGTTGGAGTTGAATTTCTCCTAATGCATGAGCTTGGACTGGGGTTAGGGCTATTTCGCCACATTGCTTATCGAGCATACCCAGTAAGCGAACGGCTTGGCGGGAGTAGTGTCTTAGTTGTCGAGCATTCATAATTACTTACCTCAAAAATAAAGTTGCGCACCGCAATCAATTTAATTGCGGTGCGCAACTTTGTCAATGGGTAAGATTCGATTCTCTGTTTAAGCGTGCTGGTGGACGCAAAACTGTGGTGCTTGAGCGTCTGATTTACGTAACCACACTTTCTCATGGAAGTAGTACGCGACTGTATTTAGAGCGGGCTCTAGCATTGCCATCACACCACCAACAAAGGCGTCACCAGTCAGCAAGTAGACCACGGTAAAAGCAACACTGAAGTGGATGGTCGCAAAGCTGGCGGTTTTTAATTTGGTCATCCACTGACGAGCTTTAAGCGCTGGAACTTGAGCCCACGCCTTTTCATGAAAATAGAAGGCGACCGTATTTACAGAGGGCTCAATCATGGCAATTAAGCTACCAATTAAGATGTCGCCTGTTAGTACGTAAGCGACACTAAATGCGATAGTAAAATGTAATGCAGCAAAGGTTAGTGTCTTTTTCATGATAATTACTCAATCGTTGTGTTGTTTCGATAGAGCTATTATTGAGAATTATTATCATTAAATGAAATGGGTATTAGAGATTAATTTGATAGGCAAAAGCTATCAAACTGCCGGCGAAGTTTGGAAAGTGCTGTTATTGGGTGATAAGTCCAATGGCATAAAAAAAGGCTGACCATAAGGCCAACCTTTTTATCTGTAACGAGAAGTTTAAAGGCTTCTCATTGAGCGAGGATTAAAGAGCTGCAATGGTCGCTTTTTGCTCTTCAAGCTTAGTTAGTGTCTCTTGGTAACCCACTAGCTTCTTACGCTCTTTCGCGATAACCGCTTCAGGTGCTTTAGCAACGAAACCTTCGTTACCTAGCTTGCCTTCGATACGCTTGATTTCGCCGTGAGTTTTCTGCACTTCTTTATCAAGGCGAGCAAGTTCTGCGTCCTTGTCGATCAGACCGGCCATTGGGATCATCAGCTCAGATTGACCCACTAGCTTAGTCGCACATGCTGGAGTCTCAGCATCTTGAGCAAGAACAGTTAGGCTATCTAGTTTAGCAAGAGAGTTTAGAACTACCTTGTTCGCTTCGATACGTGCCGCGTCTTTCTCACTAGCAACTTTGATCATTACTTCTAGACCTTTGCTAGGTGCAATGTCGTACTCTGCGCGTAGGTTACGGATAGCAGTAATGAAAGTCTTAACCCATTCGATGTCTTCTACGATCTCAGCGTCGAAGTTCTCTTCGTTAAACTGAGGAAGCGCTTGAGTCATGATAGTGTCGCCTTCAACACCGTCTACTAGTGGCTTAACGCTCTGCCAGATAGATTCAGTGATGTAAGGAAGTACTGGGTGAGCAAGACGTAGTGTCTTCTCTAGAACCGTGATCAGCATGTAGCGAGTCGCTTGTTGCTGAGCTTCTGTACCTTTCCATAGAACTGGCTTAGTTAGCTCTAGGTACCAGTCACAGAATTGGTTCCAGATGAATTCGTAAAGCGTGTTTGCTGCCATGTCTAGACGGTAGTTGTCTAGGTGAGCGTTAAACTCTTTCGCTGCTAGCTCAAACTGAGATTCAATCCACTTATCTGCTAGAGAGAATTCCATGTTTGCACGGTCTTCTGCAGATAGTGACATGCCACAATCGTGCTCTTCTGTGTTCATCAGCACGTAACGGCTTGCGTTCCATAGCTTGTTACAGAAGTTACGGTAACCTTCAAGACGCTTCATATCCCAGTTGATGTCACGGCCAGTTGAAGCCATAGCAGCAAGAGTGAAACGTAGCGCGTCAGTACCGTATGGTTCGATACCGTTTTCGAAAGTCTTACGCGTGTTCTTCTCGATCTTCTTCGCTAGTTGAGGCTGCATCATGTTGCCACAACGCTTCTCTACTAGAGACTCAAGGTCGATACCATCGATCATGTCGATAGGGTCAAGAACGTTACCTTTAGACTTAGACATCTTGTCGCCGTTTTCGTCACGGATTAGGCCCGTAACGTAAACTGTCTTGAATGGTACTTGCGACTTACCGTTTTCATCCTTGTTGAAGTGCATGGTCATCATGATCATACGCGCAACCCAGAAGAAAATGATGTCGAAGCCCGTTACTAGAACGTCTGAAGGGTGGAATGTCTTCAGGTCTTCAGTTTGCTCTGGCCAGCCTTGAGTACCGAAAGTCCATAGTGCAGAAGAGAACCATGTATCTAGTACGTCGTCGTCTTGGCGAAGTACTACTACAGGTGCAAGGTTGTTGTTTGCACGTACTTCTTCTTCAGTACGGCCTACGTATACGTTGCCATCGTTGTCGTACCATGCTGGGATGCGGTGACCCCACCAAAGTTGACGAGAGATACACCAGTCTTGAATGTCACGCATCCAAGAGAAGTACATGTTTTCGTATTGCTTAGGAACGAATTGGATCTCACCATCTTCAACCGCTTTAACAGCCGGCTCAGCAAGAGGTGCAGCACGTACGTACCATTGGTCAGTTAGCATTGGTTCGATAACCACGCCACCACGGTCGCCGTAAGGAACGGTTAGGTCGTGATCTTTGATCTCGTCTAATAGACCAAGTTCTTCGAATTCAGCAACGATCGCTTTACGAGCAGCAAAACGCTCCATGCCGTGGTACTTAGCAGGTAGCTCAGTTGAGTAAACATCGCTCGCTTCACCGTTAGTAGTGAATACTTCAGCCGCATCACGGATGTCTGCGTTGAACGTTAGGATGTTGATCATTGGTAGGTTGTTGCGCTTACCAACTTCGTAATCGTTAAAGTCGTGAGCAGGAGTGATCTTCACACAACCTGTGCCTTTTTCCATGTCCGCGTGCTCATCGCCTACGATAGGGATTAGACGGTTAACGATAGGAAGTAGGATCTCTTTACCGATAAGATCTTTGTAACGTGGATCTTCTGGGTTTACTGCAACACCAGTATCGCCAAGCATGGTTTCTGGACGAGTTGTCGCAACAACAATGTAGTCTTTACCTTCAGCGGTTTTCACACCGTCTGCTAGTGGGTAGCGGAAGTGCCACATGTGGCCTTTTTTGTCTTTGTTTTCAACTTCAAGATCAGAAATTGCTGTGTGCAGTTTAGGATCCCAGTTTACTAGACGCTTACCACGGTAGATTAGGTCATCTTCGTATAGGCGAACAAACACTTCTTGAACAGCGTTTGATAGGCCATCATCCATAGTGAAACGCTCACGGTCCCAGTCTACCGATGCGCCTAGACGACGAAGTTGCTTAGTGATTGTGCCACCAGATTCGTTTTTCCATTCCCAGATCTTGTCGATGAAAGCGTCACGACCGTAATCGTGCTTAGTTTTGCCTTCTTCTGCCGCGATCTTACGCTCAACAACCATTTGAGTTGCGATACCAGCGTGGTCAGTACCCACTTGCCAAAGCGTGTTCTTACCTTTCATACGCTCAGCACGGATTAGAGTATCCATGATAGTGTCTTGGAACGCGTGACCCATGTGTAGGCTACCAGTGACGTTCGGTGGCGGGATCATGATGCTGTAAGCTTCTTTTGATGTGTCACCGTGTGGCTTAAAGTAGCCTTTCTCTTCCCAAGTCTGATATAGAGCTTGTTCGATTGATGTTGGGTTGTATGTCTTTTCCATAGTGCTCTTAAACGGATACTGTGAATGGTTAATCGTGGTCAAACTTCATAAGTGAAGCTTCTTGAATCTAAATTCAAAGATAGCTTTATCTATGAGGTTTGACTATGGATGTTGAATCTCGATAGTCTGCAGCTGATATTCAGCCTGACGGTAAATTTTATACCTTTCTCGAGCGAGTTGCTTAGCTTTTTCTTCGCAAGGGACGAAGTCTATCACCTGAGCAAAGGCGTTCGCAAAGGTTGTATGATTATCGGCCAGATTAATTACTAGCTGACGATTCCAATTGTGCTTTACGCCTTGGTAGCCAATCTCAATGTTGGTTGAATACTTCGGGCCTTCGCCAACCAAGTTATGCGCAATAAATTCACTGGGATCGACTTGCCAGAAAACTTCTGCGATACGCTCGGCATGGGCTTTGTCATTACAGTTGAGATAAAGTTTAGCGCCTTGTTTTGCAAAGTGCTGAGCAAGAAACAGTACATAGTTAGCGAAACCTTCTTCACTCGCTTGTGGGCTGTCTGATGACACTATGTAAAACGTAGCTGTTTGCATACTTAATACTCGAACTAAAAATCGTGGCTATTTATCTTACTTGGTCAATAGACCCTAACAAATAGCGCTTATTAAAAAAGGGCCCGTAGGCCCTTTTTACTATTTTGAAGATTGCTCTTCAGTCTCTTGGCCGCTGCGGTTCAATAAGAATTGGACTAGCATTGAGACAGGACGACCTGTCGAGCCTTTTGCTGCGCCAGATTTCCAAGCTGTACCTGCGATATCTAGGTGAGCCCAGTGATATTTCTTAGTGAACTTAGACAGGAAGCAACCAGCAGTGATAGTACCGCCTGGGCGGCCGCCGATGTTCGCCATATCTGCGAATGGGCTGTTTAGCTGCTCATGGTACTCGTCTGCCATTGGTAGACGCCATGCACGGTCACTTGCTTGCTCAGAAGCATTCACAAGTTCGTGAGATAGCGGGTTGTGGTTTGATAGAACGCCACTGATGTGGTGGCCTAGAGCAATAACACACGCGCCTGTTAGTGTTGCAACGTCAACCACACAATCTGGTTCGAAACGCTCAACGTAAGTTAGCGCATCACAAAGAACCAAGCGACCTTCAGCATCAGTGTTTAACACTTCAACTGTTTGGCCTGACATCGTCGTTAGGATGTCACCTGGGCGGTAAGCATTGCTACCTGGCATGTTTTCACAACCAGCAAGAATACCAACAACGTTGATTGGTAGGTTCAGTTTAGCTAGCGCTTTCATCGTACCGAATACAGATGCAGCACCACACATGTCGTACTTCATCTCATCCATACCTTCGCCAGGCTTAAGTGAGATACCGCCTGAATCGAACGTTAGGCCTTTACCAACAAGTACAATCGGTTTTGCATCAGAATCTGGTGCGCCCTTGTACTCCATGATAGACATCATAGATTCGTTCTTTGAACCACGACCAACCGCTAGGTAAGAGGTCATGCCCAATTTTTCCATCTCTTCTTCACCGATGATCTTAGTCGTTACGGTATCGAAGTCGTCAGCTAGGCGACGAGCTTGAGATGCAAGGTAAGCTGGGTTAGCGATGTTTGGCGGCATGTTGCCAAGATCTTTAGATGCTTTCACACCTGAAGCAATAGCAAGACCGTGAGCAATCGCTTTTTCACCTAGGCTCAGTTCACGACGTGTTGGTACGTTGAATACCAATTTACGTAGTGGGCGACGAGTCTCTGGCTTGTTGCTCTTGAATTGGTCAAATGTGTAAAGACCATCTTTAGTCGCTTCTACCGCTTGACGAACTTTCCAGTAAGTATCGCGGCCTTTAACGTGCAGTTCTGTTAGGAAACATACTGCTTCCATAGAACCTGTTTCGTTTAGTGTGCTGATGGTTTTCTGAATAATTTCTTTGTATTGACGCTCGCCTAGCTCACGCTCTTTACCACAGCCTACAAGTAGAACACGTTCTGAAAGTACACCAGGTACTTGATGCAGCAGTAGCATCTGGCCAGGTTTACCCTCTAGGTCACCGCGACGAAGCAGTGAACTAATGTAGCCATCGCTAATCTTATCTAATTGCTCGGCTACTGGAGAAAGGCGGCGCGGTTCGAATACACCGACAACGATACATGCGCTGCGTTGTTTCTCTGGGCTACCACTTTTTACACTGAACTCCATGCGTACTCCTACATCCTGAAGACAAATCGAACTAAATGTTAGATAATGGGTTCTTACTTGTTGGATCCTATAATGGAACTAACCTTAAAGAAGAACGCTAACACTTAGCTAAAAATTTAAAAAAATAAAAGGTTCAACGGGAAATTATAGTGATTCAATCAAAAAAACAAGTTTTGTATAGGTAATTTGAGCGTGATTATTGTTAGATATTTGATCCGCGAGACAATCAAGAGCCAATTTGCGATCTTTTTTGTTCTCTTTCTCGTGTTTCTCAGCCAAAAATTCATCAGTGTGTTAGCGGACGCCTCTGATGGTGCTATCCCTGCGAGTCTAATCTTGTCGATCGTTAGTCTAAATATGCCAGCGATGGGCTTATTGATGCTTCCGCTCAGTATCTATATTGGTATTTTGCTTACTTTTGGTCGTCTTTACGCTGAAAGTGAAATAGTGGTCATGAACGCGACCGGTATCGGTAACAAATTCCTGATTCAATCGGCACTGTACTTAGCTTTGATTACTGCATCGGTTGCCGCTTTTAACTCATTCTGGTTGTCCCCTTGGTCGCAAGACAAGGTTGAACAGATGTATGAGGAAGTGGCAGCAGAGAACAGTGTTGATTTGCTACCAAAGGGAAAATTTGAAGGAACGCCAGATGGTTCGTCAGTGGTGTTCATCGATGATATCGACGGTAATAAGCTAGAAAACGTGTTCGTTGCTCAAATGCGTCCACGTGATTCTGTGCTTCCAAGTGTGATGTATTCGAAGTCGGGCGATGTAAAAGAGCTCAGCGACGGTCGCCAAGTTATCGTGATGTACGATGGTACTCGTCATGAAGGTGTCCCAACTCGTCTTGATTATATGGTGACACACTTCGAAGAGTATGAAGGCTTGATTGGCCAGCGAGAAGTCGAGAAGAAAGGTCGTGATTGGGAAGCGATTCCGACACTTGACCTTGTCGGTAATCCAAACAAAAGCGCAAAAGCTGAATTGCAATGGCGAATTTCATTGGTACTCTGTATTCCGTTGTTGACCATGCTTGTTGTGCCACTCTCGGCGGTAAACCCAAGGCAGGGACGCTTCGCTAAGATTGGTCCTGCAATATTGATTTACCTGACTTACTTCTTGGCAATCAGTGCAACCAAATCAGCAATAGAAGAGGGCACTATCCCTGCAGTAGTCGGCATGTGGCCAATCAATGCGCTGTTGTTAATTGTCGCGATTGGTGCAAACTTTATGGATAGCGTGCCAGTAAGGCGTTTGAAAGAAAAATTCAAGAATAAGAGGTTGGCTTAAGCCGTGTTTAAGATTCTCGATTTATATATAGGCAGAACCATCATCGCAACCACGTCACTGGTATTGGTGACGTTTGTTGGCCTCTCAGGGATAATCAAGTATGTGGAGCAGTTGAGAAAAGTGGGTCGTGGTACCTACGATCTCCTCCAAGCTCTGTACTTTGTTTTGTTAAGTATCCCGCGTGATATCGAAATGTTTTTCCCAATGGCAGCCTTGCTTGGTGCGTTGATTGGATTGGGTATGCTTGCGGCGAGCTCTGAGCTAGTAGTAATGCAGGCGGCGGGTTTCTCTAAACTTGATATCGGTTTGTCGGTACTTAAGACTGCGATTCCATTAATGATAGTGGTGACGCTATTAGGGCAGTGGGGTGCACCTCAAGCACAAAAGATGGCTCGTGACTTAAGAACCATATCGATTGCAGGGGGGAATATCATCTCCACGCAAAGCGGTGTCTGGGCTCGTGATGCCAATGATTTCATCTTTATTGTCAAAATCGACGATGACAAGCTATATGGCATGAACATGTGGCGCTTTGATGAAAACAAGGCTCTGAAAACCGCTATCTATTCTAAAGAAGTCGATTACGTTGGAGACAACGTTTGGACGATGAAAGATGTTGTCGTCACTTCGTTTGAAAATGAACTGCAGATAACGAAAGAGAATTTGCCCACATACACTTGGAAAACATCACTCGCACCAGACAAGCTTGCAATCGTGACGGTTAAACCAGAAGAGCTGTCATTGAGTGGGTTGTATGATTACGTATCTTACTTGAAAGCGTCAGAACAAGATGCTGCTCGTTACGAACTGGCGTTGTGGAGAAAGATAACCCAGCCAATCTCGATCGCGGTGATGATGTTGATGGCACTGTCGTTTATCTTTGGTCCATTGCGTAGCGTGACCATGGGGGCAAGAATCCTATCTGGTGTTATCGCAGGCTTTACCTTCTATATATCCAGTGAGTTCTTTGGCCCTGTGAGCTTGGTGTATCAGATACCACCGGCCTTTGGTGCTATAGCCCCAAGTGTGGTATTCCTCGGAATAGCCGTGATGCTCTTGAGGCGGAAATTATAAATACAAAAGGAAGGCATAACGCCTTCCTTTTTTGATCTTGATTGAAGCTGTTTAGAAATACTATCGCGCTTGAGGTAACACAACCACTTCTGTTTTTGCCCAGATATCGTGAAAGCCACGCTTTTGAGGATCTAATGGAACGCACAGATTGGCTAGACCAAAACCAGAAGTTCCTAAGCGAATTAGAGCTTGAGTGACAGTAATCGCAGAGCCATCTTTGTTCTGAACGCGAAGTTTCCACGCTCTCATTCCCAGAGTTTGACCAGCTCGAGTCCAGAAGAACACAAAGAAGTAAACCCAAACTGCCACTAGATAAAATGTGTAAACTGGGCTCCAGATAGGGTGATTGGTTAGGAAGTCACTGACATCGGCATAACCACTGTGGTCAAAAATGCCAAGAGCCATAAGCGCATGCAGTAAAGCGATAATGACGCCAGCTGCCATCATTTCAATAGCGATCACGATAAGAGCGTCATAGAACAAAGCTCCGAATCGGCGCATCATTCCAGCTGGTGGCAGTGTGTTGGTAGATGTCATGGTGTTATTACTTCTTCAAAAATTTAGGCGTCAGAATATAGTTTAAGGCAGAGCGTGAAAAGAGACATGACGCACAGCTTATGACTTAGTGGCGAAATTATCGGCAAACACACGTGAATTCAAGTTTTTATGCTTGCCACATCAGCTTGCTTACGTATAATGCCAAACATCGACAGGGCAATGCCCACGATAATGCCGGTATGGTGAAATTGGTATACACGACGGATTCAAAATCCGTTGCCTTCGGGCGTGGCGGTTCAAGTCCGCCTACCGGTACCATATTCCAAGACAGAGCCTCGAAGAAAGTCGGGGCTTTGTTGTATCTGAGGTTTGTGAATTCAAATCCAGCGTGGCGGCAGGAGTGCCTGCCCAGTCAAGTCATCCTCCGGTACCATACATAGAAAGGTCGCTTTTATAGCGACCTTTCGTCGTTTTGGGCGTTTGTGAATTTGAAATCCAGCGTGTCGGCTTGGATGTAAGCCCAGTCAAGTCGCCTACCGGTACCATATTTAAATGACAAAGCCTCGACTCAAGTCGGGGCTTTGTTGTATCTGGAGTCTGTAAAGCGCTGCCTTCGTGGTAGCGGCAGGAATGCCTGTCCAATCAGTCCGCCTAAACCGGTACCATAAATAGAAAGGTCGCTTTTATAGCGCAATGTAGATCAGATAAGGATCGGTTGACCGATCCTTCTTCTGAGAGATAATCGGAAGCCTGTTTCTAGGCTTCCGATTTTTTATGTCTATCCAAAACTATTTTGTCGATTTCCTCGAAGAAAATCCTGTTGATGTAGCTCAACTCACCACTTTCTCTGAACATATCCCAGATGAATGGGTTGTTAAGGCAGCTAGTCTTTCTGATAAAGCGACTATTCGCCGACGTCGACTACCAAGTGACATGGTCTTGTGGTTAATTGTCGGCATGGCCTTCTTCCGTAATGAACCAATTGCCGAAGTCGCACGAAGAATGAATGTCTGTGCGGATGGCTTGGCTGATGAAGAGTTATTAGCAAAAAGTGCTTTAACCCAGGCAAGACAACGTTTAGGCAGTGCTGCACCAGAGTGGTTGTTTAAACAATGTGGGCGAACGTGGGGTCTTGAACGATACCGTGATGATACGTGGCAAGGATTACAAGTTTTTGCTGTAGACGGTGCTCTTTTTCGCACCGCGGATACGCCCGAACTTAGAGAGCACTTTGGCTCGGGTAATACCTCGAGTAGCAGGCAGACACCACATCCAATGCTAAGAGTTGTGACTATGATGAATGTCCGTTCTCATGTCATCGTTGACGCTGCCATAAGCCCTTATCGGCGTGGTGAAATCCCACTTGCTATGCCCTTCATCGACTCTTTACCAGATAACTCTGTGACGTTACTAGATAAAGGTTTTTACGGTGCAGACTTACTTCTCTCTCTTCAAAATAGCGGTATTAATAGACATTGGTTGATACCAGCAAGGAAAGGGTTGAAATACACACTTTTAGATGAAGAAGAAAGCAATGATATGCTCATCGAAATGAACGTCTCACCGCAAGCTCTCAAAAAGAACCCTAGTTTACCTGAAAAATGGCAAGTCAGAGCGGTGACCTATGAAGTACAAGGTAAGCAGAAAACTGTTTTTACATCCCTTCCAAGAGCAGACTACGACGCGAAAGCGGTAGCCGAACTTTATCATGAACGTTGGGAAATCGAATTAGGTTATCGTGATATCAAAAGCTCAATGCAACACAATGCCTTAGTATTACGCAGTAAAACAGTAAACCTTGTTTATCAAGAACTCTGGGGGCTGTTGCTTGGTTATAATTTGGTAAGACGTGAAGCAAGTCAGGCAGCAGTTGAACATGGAAGAATGCCGAATGAAATTAGCTTTAAATACGCTTGTCAGTTTATAGCGAGCCAACTGAAGGTGATGAGTAAAGCGATATCGCCAGGCAATACACCTAAGCGTTTAAAGAGTCTAAGGGGAGACTTATCAGTCCTCTTTATAGACAAACGCCCTAAGCCTAATCGGCCTAGGGCGGTAAAAATATCAAAGACTCGCTACCCAATTAATCGCAAAGCAGCTCCGCTTAAGTGAACTACATTGCGCTTTTATAGCGACCTTTCGTCGTTTTGAGCGTTTGTGAATTTGAAATCCAGCTTGTTGGCTCGGATGCAAGTTACGAATCAGTCAGATCTTGATGTTTCATTCATAAATCTCATCAATTCCCATCGTAGTAATAACCTTCAATAAATTAATCATCTGAAATCAGCCTGTTACCTGTAATTCTTGTTTCTATTGTCTATGTTCAAAGTAGCAATAGAGGAGAAAGATATGCTGACAGTAACCCCTTACTTATTTTTCGATGGTCGTTGTGGCGAGGCGTTGGATTTTTATCATAAATGCTTTGGTGGAGTGGTCTTATCGAAACAACTCTTTAGTGATGCTCCACAGGTAATAGAGGGAGCGCAGCCTGATTGGATCATGCATGCTGAATTCGAAGCCTTTGGTATGAAGCTGATGATGTCTGATGGGGTTAAAGCTAAAGAACTTGAAGGGAACAACCTTGCACTTTCTCTTGTTATAGATGATACCGCGACCCAAGAGCAGATCTTTGAAAAACTAACACAGGGTGGGCGAATCATGACGCCGCTTGCAGACACGTTTTGGGGCGCTAGGTTTGGCAAAGTTGAAGATAAGTTCGGTATAAGATGGATGGTGCATTGCGACTCTTTAAACTGAACCTGTGAAATAGGATAGTGAAATTGCTGCTTGGTTTTATTAGAATTATAAATAGGGATTATTAATCAACGTTATATATAAAAATGGGCAGCATAAAAATTGGTTCATCGCGGATTAGCGGGAACTAAAAACAAAAACGGTAGTAAGTGATATGGTTTAGTCGCCAAACAAAAATCATACACAAACTACCGTTTTCATGCCGAATCATACTTTCCTATCTTCATTCTGGGAAGGCTTTCAAGTCGTAAAGTCTCACCAGACAGCATCACTTATTACCCTGACTCTTGAACCGAACTCTGAGGCTAAGTGCCTTTGTGGTCTCGAGGCCGAGGCTATTCATGAGTATCAATGGCGTCATGTAAAAGAAGCCATGTTGCTCGGTGTTCCTGTTGTTCTTTCTGTTCAAACGCGAAGAATCAAGTGCCGTGAGTGTGGCATAAAAACAGAATCTCTATCTTGGTTGGAGCCTTATGCTCGTATAACGAAACGCTTAAGAAGCTATATAGAACAATTACTGCCTCTTCTTCCTATTAAGCATATCTCCCGGTTAACGAACGTTCATTGGCACACCATTAAAGAGATAGATAAATCCCGACTTAGAAAAGTGGTACCGCCAGTGAAATGGGAGGAGCTAAGGCAACTCGTCATCTTTAAAGGGCATCGATATGCCACGGTCATCGCTGACGCTAAGACACACCAAGTCATTTGGATAGGGTTAGGCCGAAGCCGTAAGGACATACGGCCGTTCTTCGAGCAACTAGGCAAGCATGGCAATAATATCGAAGCGGTCGCAATGGACATGAATACGGCTTTTGATCTTGAAGTTAAAGCACACTGTCCGAACGCAAAAATCGTTTACGACTTATTCCATGTTGTTGCTAAGTTCGGTCGAGAGGTGATGGATAGAGTCAGAGTCGACCAAGCCAACAAACTCAAGCAAGATAAAAAAGCGAGGCAATGGATCAAGCGCTCACGCTGGGTGTTGCTAAAAAACAGGGGTAATTTGAATACACAGCAAAACAGCTATCTTACCGAAATATTGAATATCAATAAGGACTTAATGACCACTTATATACTCGGAGCACAACTCAAAGAGCTTTGGTATTGTGAATCAGAAGTACATGCTAAAGGGCTCTGGGAGGCGTGGTGGGCACAAGTACAAGAGAGTGGAATTAAGCCATTGAAAGAGTTCGCACGAAAACTAAGGCCTTATCTTCACGGCATTATCGCATCTGCGAGTTATCCGCTTAACACCTGCACATTGGAAGGGATAAACAACAAGATAAAGCTAATCAAGCGAATGGGATATGGGTATCGAGATACAGACTACTTCTTCTTGAAGATAAAAGCGGCCTTCCCCGGAAAGCCGCGATGAACCTAAAAATTACCGTAGATCGCATTCAGCCCGGTCTACATATACGACTTCTCGTCAAGTGGAATGAACCCCCGTTTCTATTCAATAGCTTTAAAATAAAAGACGATGCTCAGGTTAAGATCATTCGACACCTTGGCATCAAACACGTCTATATAAACCTTAATCAAAGTGATACTTCACCTTTGCCGGTTAACCATATGGTTGAGTTGGAATCAGGTGATGACTTACAGGTTAGTCTTGAAGCTGAAAAAATGTGGCAAGAAAAGCATGATCGCATTGAAACTTTAAGTTCTTACCGACGCAGAGTGAGTAACTGTGAGAAAGAGTTTGAGCGTTCACTTGCTCGAATGCGCTCAGTCATGACCAAAATTCGCAATCGTCCTTTGGATGCGGTAGGAGAGGTGAAATCTCTCGTTGATGATATTGTCGAAACATTAGTATGTGATGATAACGTCACACTCCACCTAATGAATGGTAAAGCTGACTTTGAAGATATCTACTTCCACACATTAAATGTTGCTGTTGTTGCCATGATGATCGGCAAAGCTAAAGGCTACAACACACAACAACTGAAAGACCTCTCTTTTGCTGCGTTATTCCATGACGTGGGCAAAATCAAAATACCTGTCGCTATATTAAGAAAGCAGAGCGCATTGACGGTGCCAGAAGAGAACTACTTAAAGCTCCATACTAAGTATGGTGCGGATATCGTTTCTGCAATAGATGATTTTCCTGAAACAGCTAAAAAGGTAATTGCTCAGCATCATGAGATGAATGATGGCTCTGGTTACCCAGAAGGCTTAAAGGAAGAAGAGATTGATGAGTTTGCCAAGATAGTAGCAGTTGCCAATGCATTCGATAACTTGTGCCATGGTAAAACACAGTCTCCGCCAATGATCCCTTATTTATCGCTTTCTCACTTATATAAGAACTGCAAACACCTATATAGCCAAGACAACTTAAGTCTATTGGTTAAGTTCATGGGAGTGTACCCGCCAGGAACCGTGGTTCAGCTCTCCAATGATTCAATTGGTATTGTTATTTCGGTAAATGCCAAGCATATGCTTTATCCCAATGTGCTGACGTATGACCCTAGCGTGCCCAGAACACAAGCTCCGGTAATCGACCTGCTTGCTAAAGATATAAAAATCGTTAATGCGGTTAATCCCAACAAGCTACCTGAACAAGTAAGAGAGTACCTAAACCCTAGGTCCCGATTGTCTTACTTCTTTGATAGTGGTGAGTAGTTATCCACAGGGTGCTGTGAGTAATTTGTTCGAAAGTTGGGCTTAAAGTGGTACAAATAAGCCCTTGGTTGAAATGTCTTCGTTTAACCTCTTTTTTCAATAAAAAATGCATTTAATGCTTGCCAATATGAGCGGCGTCTCTATAATTCCGCCTCACTGACACGGCAGACGCCACAAGGCTTCAGCGAAGAATGTTAGTAAAGGCAACTAGCTTTGAGTGATAATTCACTCCTACTTTTAGAAAGTAGAAATTAATTCCATATAAGTGTTTGACACTGAGAATTAAGTCGCTAGAATGGCCGCCTCTTACGAAGTGACGCAAGTCACAATGAAGAGAAGCTCTTTAACAATTTAAACCTATCAATCTGTGTGGGCACTCGTTGATGAATATCAAAACGTTTTATCGTTAGATAAAACAGATTCTTCGGAATCAAAATGATTTCAATGAACTGAGTGACCAATCGATAATTTATTATCGGCACAGTCAATTCATTATCATTCTGTTGGAATGATAATAGCTTTAGAATTACTTTTTGTAGTTTTGAAGTCAGTATTCGTTGAGTCGACAAAATCTTAAATTGAAGAGTTTGATCATGGCTCAGATTGAACGCTGGCGGCAGGCCTAACACATGCAAGTCGAGCGGAAACGAGTTATCTGAACCTTCGGGGAACGATAACGGCGTCGAGCGGCGGACGGGTGAGTAATGCCTAGGAAATTGCCTTGATGTGGGGGATAACCATTGGAAACGATGGCTAATACCGCATAATGCCTACGGGCCAAAGAGGGGGACCTTCGGGCCTCTCGCGTCAAGATATGCCTAGGTGGGATTAGCTAGTTGGTGAGGTAATGGCTCACCAAGGCGACGATCCCTAGCTGGTCTGAGAGGATGATCAGCCACACTGGAACTGAGACACGGTCCAGACTCCTACGGGAGGCAGCAGTGGGGAATATTGCACAATGGGCGAAAGCCTGATGCAGCCATGCCGCGTGTATGAAGAAGGCCTTCGGGTTGTAAAGTACTTTCAGTTGTGAGGAAGGGGGTGTCGTTAATAGCGGCATTTCTTGACGTTAGCAACAGAAGAAGCACCGGCTAACTCCGTGCCAGCAGCCGCGGTAATACGGAGGGTGCGAGCGTTAATCGGAATTACTGGGCGTAAAGCGCATGCAGGTGGTTCATTAAGTCAGATGTGAAAGCCCGGGGCTCAACCTCGGAACTGCATTTGAAACTGGTGAACTAGAGTACTGTAGAGGGGGGTAGAATTTCAGGTGTAGCGGTGAAATGCGTAGAGATCTGAAGGAATACCAGTGGCGAAGGCGGCCCCCTGGACAGATACTGACACTCAGATGCGAAAGCGTGGGGAGCAAACAGGATTAGATACCCTGGTAGTCCACGCCGTAAACGATGTCTACTTGGAGGTTGTGGCCTTGAGCCGTGGCTTTCGGAGCTAACGCGTTAAGTAGACCGCCTGGGGAGTACGGTCGCAAGATTAAAACTCAAATGAATTGACGGGGGCCCGCACAAGCGGTGGAGCATGTGGTTTAATTCGATGCAACGCGAAGAACCTTACCTACTCTTGACATCCAGAGAAGCCAGCGGAGACGCAGGTGTGCCTTCGGGAGCTCTGAGACAGGTGCTGCATGGCTGTCGTCAGCTCGTGTTGTGAAATGTTGGGTTAAGTCCCGCAACGAGCGCAACCCTTATCCTTGTTTGCCAGCGAGTAATGTCGGGAACTCCAGGGAGACTGCCGGTGATAAACCGGAGGAAGGTGGGGACGACGTCAAGTCATCATGGCCCTTACGAGTAGGGCTACACACGTGCTACAATGGCGCATACAGAGGGCAGCGAACTTGCGAGAGTGAGCGAATCCCAAAAAGTGCGTCGTAGTCCGGATTGGAGTCTGCAACTCGACTCCATGAAGTCGGAATCGCTAGTAATCGTAGATCAGAATGCTACGGTGAATACGTTCCCGGGCCTTGTACACACCGCCCGTCACACCATGGGAGTGGGCTGCAAAAGAAGTGGGTAGTTTAACCTTCGGGAGGACGCTCACCACTTTGTGGTTCATGACTGGGGTGAAGTCGTAACAAGGTAGCCCTAGGGGAACCTGGGGCTGGATCACCTCCTTATACGAAGATACTCACGATAAGTGTCCACACAGATTGATATGTTTAAACAGTTAAGAGTACCTATGTCCCGTTCGTCTAGAGGCCTAGGACACCGCCCTTTCACGGCGGTAACAGGGGTTCGACTCCCCTACGGGATACCATCTTTAAGCGCATTTATTTAAGTGTCTTTAAAAATGGTTCATTTATTGAATCAAGCTCTTTAACAATTTGGAAAGCTGACTGATTAACTCTAAGAGTTAATCAAATTAAAAGTTCTCAATGTTTATCTTTTAGATAAACACAACACAAACACATTCAAGTGTCTTGGCTTTTTGTCTTCACTTTTTAAAAGTGAAAATAAAGAGTATTAAATTGAGTCCGGCAAACACGTAATAAGAACTAACCCTTCTTATTACAACCAAAAACCTTGGTTGTTTACCATACATAAAGACCTCTTCGGGTTGTATGGTTAAGTGACTAAGCGTACACGGTGGATGCCTTGGCAGTCAGAGGCGATGAAGGACGTATTAACTTGCGATAAGCCCAGATTAGACAGTAAAAGTCATTTGAGTCTGGGATTTCCGAATGGGGAAACCCACTTACATAAGTAAGTATCTTGTTGTGAATACATAGCAACAAGAGGCAAACCGGGGGAACTGAAACATCTAAGTACCCCGAGGAAGAGAAATCAACCGAGATTCCGAAAGTAGCGGCGAGCGAAATTGGATTAGCCCTTAAGCTTTTAATGAGACAGACGAAGGCTCTGGAAAGTGCCGCAATAAAGGGTGATAGCCCCGTAGTCGACATCTCATCATCAGTGAAAACGAGTAGGGCGGGACACGTGATATCCTGTCTGAATATGGGGGGACCATCCTCCAAGGCTAAATACTACTGACTGACCGATAGTGAACCAGTACCGTGAGGGAAAGGCGAAAAGAACCCCTGTGAGGGGAGTGAAATAGAACCTGAAACCGTGTACGTACAAGCAGTAGGAGCACCTTCGTGGTGTGACTGCGTACCTTTTGTATAATGGGTCAGCGACTTAATTTTAGTAGCAAGGTTAACCGTTTAGGGGAGCCGTAGGGAAACCGAGTCTTAACTGGGCGTACAGTTGCTAGGATTAGACCCGAAACCAGGTGATCTAGCCATGGGCAGGTTGAAGGTTGAGTAACATCAACTGGAGGACCGAACCGACTAATGTTGAAAAATTAGCGGATGACTTGTGGCTAGGGGTGAAAGGCCAATCAAACCTGGAGATAGCTGGTTCTCCCCGAAAGCTATTTAGGTAGCGCCTCGGACGAATACTACTGGGGGTAGAGCACTGTTAAGGCTAGGGGGTCATCCCGACTTACCAACCCTTTGCAAACTCCGAATACCAGTAAGTACTATCCGGGAGACACACGGCGGGTGCTAACGTCCGTCGTGGAGAGGGAAACAACCCAGACCGCCAGCTAAGGTCCCAAAGTATAGCTAAGTGGGAAACGATGTGGGAAGGCTCAGACAGCCAGGATGTTGGCTTAGAAGCAGCCATCATTTAAAGAAAGCGTAATAGCTCACTGGTCGAGTCGGCCTGCGCGGAAGATGTAACGGGGCTAAGCTATACACCGAAGCTGCGGCTACGCACTTATGTGCGTGGGGTAGGGGAGCGTTCTGTAAGCCGTTGAAGGTGGTCTGTAAGGGCTGCTGGAGGTATCAGAAGTGCGAATGCTGACATGAGTAACGATAAAGGGAGTGAAAAACTCCCTCGCCGGAAGACCAAGGGTTCCTGTCCAACGTTAATCGGGGCAGGGTAAGTCGACCCCTAAGGCGAGGCCGAAAGGCGTAGTCGATGGGAAACGGGTTAATATTCCCGTACTTCTTACAATTGCGATGGGGGGACGGAGAAGGCTAGGTGGGCCTGGCGACGGTTGTCCAGGTTCAAGTACGTAGGCGGAAGAATTAGGTAAATCCGGTTCTTCTTAACGCTGAGATACGATGTCGAGCTACTACGGTAGTGAAGTCATTGATGCCATGCTTCCAGGAAAAGCCTCTAAGCTTCAGATTGTAAGGAATCGTACCCCAAACCGACACAGGTGGTCGGGTAGAGAATACCAAGGCGCTTGAGAGAACTCGGGTGAAGGAACTAGGCAAAATGGTACCGTAACTTCGGGAGAAGGTACGCTCTTATCAGTGAAGTCCCTTGCGGATGGAGCAGACGAGAGTCGCAGATACCAGGTGGCTGCAACTGTTTATTAAAAACACAGCACTGTGCAAAATCGTAAGATGACGTATACGGTGTGACGCCTGCCCGGTGCCGGAAGGTTAATTGATGGGGTTAGACTTCGGTCGAAGCTCTTGATCGAAGCCCCGGTAAACGGCGGCCGTAACTATAACGGTCCTAAGGTAGCGAAATTCCTTGTCGGGTAAGTTCCGACCTGCACGAATGGCGTAATGATGGCCACGCTGTCTCCACCCGAGACTCAGTGAAATTGAAATCGCTGTGAAGATGCAGTGTACCCGCGGCTAGACGGAAAGACCCCGTGAACCTTTACTACAGCTTGGCACTGAACATTGAACCTACATGTGTAGGATAGGTGGGAGACTTTGAAACCGCGTCGCTAGATGTGGTGGAGTCGTCCTTGAAATACCACCCTTGTAGTTTTGATGTTCTAACGTTGGTCCCTGAATCGGGATTACGGACAGTGCCTGGTGGGTAGTTTGACTGGGGCGGTCTCCTCCCAAAGAGTAACGGAGGAGCACGAAGGTGGGCTAAACACGGTTGGACATCGTGTGGTTAGTGCAATGGCATAAGCCCGCTTGACTGCGAGAATGACAATTCGAGCAGGTGCGAAAGCAGGTCATAGTGATCCGGTGGTTCTGAATGGAAGGGCCATCGCTCAACGGATAAAAGGTACTCCGGGGATAACAGGCTGATACCGCCCAAGAGTTCATATCGACGGCGGTGTTTGGCACCTCGATGTCGGCTCATCACATCCTGGGGCTGAAGTCGGTCCCAAGGGTATGGCTGTTCGCCATTTAAAGTGGTACGCGAGCTGGGTTTAGAACGTCGTGAGACAGTTCGGTCCCTATCTGCCGTGGGCGTTGGAAAATTGAAGGGGGCTGCTCCTAGTACGAGAGGACCGGAGTGGACGAACCTCTGGTGTTCGGGTTGTCATGCCAATGGCATTGCCCGGTAGCTAAGTTCGGAATCGATAACCGCTGAAAGCATCTAAGCGGGAAGCGAGCCCTGAGATGAGTTTTCCCTGACACTTTAAGTGTCCTAAAGGGTTGTTCAAGACTAGAACGTTGATAGGCAGGGTGTGTAAGTGCTGCGAGGCATTGAGCTAACCTGTACTAATTGCCCGTGAGGCTTAACCATACAACACCCAAGGGGTTTTGATGGACTCAAAGATACAAACGCTTGAATGAGTTTGATGAGACAACACTTTTAATAAGCTTTCCAGATTATTTTGCCTTCAGTTTTTAAAAAAGCTGAAAGTAAAAGCAAAATTTTGCTTGGCGACCATAGCATTGTGGACCCACCTGATTCCATGCCGAACTCAGAAGTGAAACACAATAGCGCCGATGGTAGTGTGGGGCTTCCCCATGTGAGAGTAGGACATCGCCAGGCTTTAATTTCGACTTTGTCTACAAAGCAGACAAGTCACCATAGAGTTCTAAGTTTTCTTAGTATTTTATGTTGACTTTCAAAGTAGAAAGCGTATTATACGCGTCCTGCTTAAGTGCTAAGGTACTGAAAGCAAAGCTCTTTAACAATTTAAACCTATCAATCTGTGTGGGCACTCGTTGATGAATATCAAAAATTGATTCTTAGGAATCGCATTGATTTCAATGAACTGAGTGACCAATCGATAATTTATTATCGGCACAGTCAATTCATTATCATTCTGTTGGAATGATAATAGCTTTAGAATTACTTTTTGTAGTTTTGAAGTCAGTATTCGTTGAGTCACAAAATCTTAAATTGAAGAGTTTGATCATGGCTCAGATTGAACGCTGGCGGCAGGCCTAACACATGCAAGTCGAGCGGAAACGAGTTATCTGAACCTTCGGGGAACGATAACGGCGTCGAGCGGCGGACGGGTGAGTAATGCCTAGGAAATTGCCTTGATGTGGGGGATAACCATTGGAAACGATGGCTAATACCGCATAACGCCTACGGGCCAAAGAGGGGGACCTTCGGGCCTCTCGCGTCAAGATATGCCTAGGTGGGATTAGCTAGTTGGTGAGGTAATGGCTCACCAAGGCGACGATCCCTAGCTGGTCTGAGAGGATGATCAGCCACACTGGAACTGAGACACGGTCCAGACTCCTACGGGAGGCAGCAGTGGGGAATATTGCACAATGGGCGAAAGCCTGATGCAGCCATGCCGCGTGTATGAAGAAGGCCTTCGGGTTGTAAAGTACTTTCAGTTGTGAGGAAGGGGGTGTCGTTAATAGCGGCATTTCTTGACGTTAGCAACAGAAGAAGCACCGGCTAACTCCGTGCCAGCAGCCGCGGTAATACGGAGGGTGCGAGCGTTAATCGGAATTACTGGGCGTAAAGCGCATGCAGGTGGTTCATTAAGTCAGATGTGAAAGCCCGGGGCTCAACCTCGGAACTGCATTTGAAACTGGTGAACTAGAGTACTGTAGAGGGGGGTAGAATTTCAGGTGTAGCGGTGAAATGCGTAGAGATCTGAAGGAATACCAGTGGCGAAGGCGGCCCCCTGGACAGATACTGACACTCAGATGCGAAAGCGTGGGGAGCAAACAGGATTAGATACCCTGGTAGTCCACGCCGTAAACGATGTCTACTTGGAGGTTGTGGCCTTGAGCCGTGGCTTTCGGAGCTAACGCGTTAAGTAGACCGCCTGGGGAGTACGGTCGCAAGATTAAAACTCAAATGAATTGACGGGGGCCCGCACAAGCGGTGGAGCATGTGGTTTAATTCGATGCAACGCGAAGAACCTTACCTACTCTTGACATCCAGAGAAGCCAGCGGAGACGCAGGTGTGCCTTCGGGAGCTCTGAGACAGGTGCTGCATGGCTGTCGTCAGCTCGTGTTGTGAAATGTTGGGTTAAGTCCCGCAACGAGCGCAACCCTTATCCTTGTTTGCCAGCGAGTAATGTCGGGAACTCCAGGGAGACTGCCGGTGATAAACCGGAGGAAGGTGGGGACGACGTCAAGTCATCATGGCCCTTACGAGTAGGGCTACACACGTGCTACAATGGCGCATACAGAGGGCAGCGAACTTGCGAGAGTGAGCGAATCCCAAAAAGTGCGTCGTAGTCCGGATTGGAGTCTGCAACTCGACTCCATGAAGTCGGAATCGCTAGTAATCGTAGATCAGAATGCTACGGTGAATACGTTCCCGGGCCTTGTACACACCGCCCGTCACACCATGGGAGTGGGCTGCAAAAGAAGTGGGTAGTTTAACCTTTCGGGGAGGACGCTCACCACTTTGTGGTTCATGACTGGGGTGAAGTCGTAACAAGGTAGCCCTAGGGGAACCTGGGGCTGGATCACCTCCTTATACGAAGATATTCACGATAAGTGTCCACACAGATTGATACGGTTTAGAGAAGTTAAGAGACGATATTGGGTCTGTAGCTCAGCTGGTTAGAGCGCTCGCCTGATAAGCGGGAGGTCGGTGGTTCAAGTCCACTCAGACCCACCAATATCGACCTAGATGGGGCTATAGCTCAGCTGGGAGAGCGCCTGCCTTGCACGCAGGAGGTCTGCGGTTCGATCCCGCATAGCTCCACCATCTTTAAGTGTTCTTATTTCTTTAGAATAGAAAGTAGAATCTTTAAAAATGGTTCATTTATTGAATCAAGCTCTTTAACAATTTGGAAAGCTGACTGATTAACTCTATGAGTTAATCAAATTAAAAGTTCTCAATGTTTATCTTTAGATAAACACAACACAAACACATTCAAGTGTCTTGGCTTTTTGTCTTCACTTTTTAAAAGTGAAAATAAAGAGTATTAAATTGAGTCCGGCAAACACGTAATAAGAATTAACCCTTCTTGTTACAACCAAAAACCTTGGTTAGTTGCCATACACTAAGACCCTTTCGGGTTGTATGGTTAAGTGACTAAGCGTACACGGTGGATGCCTTGGCAGTCAGAGGCGATGAAGGACGTATTAACTTGCGATAAGCCCAGATTAGACAGTAAAAGTCATTTGAGTCTGGGATTTCCGAATGGGGAAACCCACTTACATAAGTAAGTATCTTGTTGTGAATACATAGCAGCAAGAGGCAAACCGGGGGAACTGAAACATCTAAGTACCCCGAGGAAGAGAAATCAACCGAGATTCCGAAAGTAGCGGCGAGCGAAATTGGATTAGCCCTTAAGCTTTTAATGAGACAGACGAAGGCTCTGGAAAGTGCCGCAATAAAGGGTGATAGCCCCGTAGTCGACATCTCATCATCAGTGAAAACGAGTAGGGCGGGACACGTGATATCCTGTCTGAATATGGGGGGACCATCCTCCAAGGCTAAATACTACTGACTGACCGATAGTGAACCAGTACCGTGAGGGAAAGGCGAAAAGAACCCCTGTGAGGGGAGTGAAATAGAACCTGAAACCGTGTACGTACAAGCAGTAGGAGCACCTTCGTGGTGTGACTGCGTACCTTTTGTATAATGGGTCAGCGACTTAATTTTAGTAGCAAGGTTAACCGTTTAGGGGAGCCGTAGGGAAACCGAGTCTTAACTGGGCGTACAGTTGCTAGGATTAGACCCGAAACCAGGTGATCTAGCCATGGGCAGGTTGAAGGTTGAGTAACATCAACTGGAGGACCGAACCGACTAATGTTGAAAAATTAGCGGATGACTTGTGGCTAGGGGTGAAAGGCCAATCAAACCTGGAGATAGCTGGTTCTCCCCGAAAGCTATTTAGGTAGCGCCTCGGACGAATACTACTGGGGGTAGAGCACTGTTAAGGCTAGGGGGTCATCCCGACTTACCAACCCTTTGCAAACTCCGAATACCAGTAAGTACTATCCGGGAGACACACGGCGGGTGCTAACGTCCGTCGTGGAGAGGGAAACAACCCAGACCGCCAGCTAAGGTCCCAAAGTATAGCTAAGTGGGAAACGATGTGGGAAGGCTCAGACAGCCAGGATGTTGGCTTAGAAGCAGCCATCATTTAAAGAAAGCGTAATAGCTCACTGGTCGAGTCGGCCTGCGCGGAAGATGTAACGGGGCTAAGCTATACACCGAAGCTGCGGCTACGCACTTATGTGCGTGGGGTAGGGGAGCGTTCTGTAAGCCGTTGAAGGTGGTCTGTAAGGGCTGCTGGAGGTATCAGAAGTGCGAATGCTGACATGAGTAACGATAAAGGGAGTGAAAAACTCCCTCGCCGGAAGACCAAGGGTTCCTGTCCAACGTTAATCGGGGCAGGGTAAGTCGACCCCTAAGGCGAGGCCGAAAGGCGTAGTCGATGGGAAACGGGTTAATATTCCCGTACTTCTTACAATTGCGATGGGGGGACGGAGAAGGCTAGGTGGGCCTGGCGACGGTTGTCCAGGTTCAAGTACGTAGGCGGAAGAATTAGGTAAATCCGGTTCTTCTTAACGCTGAGATACGATGTCGAGCTACTACGGTAGTGAAGTCATTGATGCCATGCTTCCAGGAAAAGCCTCTAAGCTTCAGATTGTAAGGAATCGTACCCCAAACCGACACAGGTGGTCGGGTAGAGAATACCAAGGCGCTTGAGAGAACTCGGGTGAAGGAACTAGGCAAAATGGTACCGTAACTTCGGGAGAAGGTACGCTCTTATCAGTGAAGTCCCTTGCGGATGGAGCAGACGAGAGTCGCAGATACCAGGTGGCTGCAACTGTTTATTAAAAACACAGCACTGTGCAAAATCGTAAGATGACGTATACGGTGTGACGCCTGCCCGGTGCCGGAAGGTTAATTGATGGGGTTAGACTTCGGTCGAAGCTCTTGATCGAAGCCCCGGTAAACGGCGGCCGTAACTATAACGGTCCTAAGGTAGCGAAATTCCTTGTCGGGTAAGTTCCGACCTGCACGAATGGCGTAATGATGGCCACGCTGTCTCCACCCGAGACTCAGTGAAATTGAAATCGCTGTGAAGATGCAGTGTACCCGCGGCTAGACGGAAAGACCCCGTGAACCTTTACTACAGCTTGGCACTGAACATTGAACCTACATGTGTAGGATAGGTGGGAGACTTTGAAACCGCGTCGCTAGATGTGGTGGAGTCGTCCTTGAAATACCACCCTTGTAGTTTTGATGTTCTAACGTTGGTCCCTGAATCGGGATTACGGACAGTGCCTGGTGGGTAGTTTGACTGGGGCGGTCTCCTCCCAAAGAGTAACGGAGGAGCACGAAGGTGGGCTAAACACGGTTGGACATCGTGTGGTTAGTGCAATGGCATAAGCCCGCTTGACTGCGAGAATGACAATTCGAGCAGGTGCGAAAGCAGGTCATAGTGATCCGGTGGTTCTGAATGGAAGGGCCATCGCTCAACGGATAAAAGGTACTCCGGGGATAACAGGCTGATACCGCCCAAGAGTTCATATCGACGGCGGTGTTTGGCACCTCGATGTCGGCTCATCACATCCTGGGGCTGAAGTCGGTCCCAAGGGTATGGCTGTTCGCCATTTAAAGTGGTACGCGAGCTGGGTTTAGAACGTCGTGAGACAGTTCGGTCCCTATCTGCCGTGGGCGTTGGAAAATTGAAGGGGGCTGCTCCTAGTACGAGAGGACCGGAGTGGACGAACCTCTGGTGTTCGGGTTGTCATGCCAATGGCATTGCCCGGTAGCTAAGTTCGGAATCGATAACCGCTGAAAGCATCTAAGCGGGAAGCGAGCCCTGAGATGAGTTTTCCCTGGCGCTTTAAGCGTCCTAAAGGGTTGTTCAAGACTAGAACGTTGATAGGCAGGGTGTGTAAGCGCTGTGAGGCGTTGAGCTAACCTGTACTAATTGCCCGTGAGGCTTAACCATACAACACCCAAGGGGTTTTGATGGACTCATAAGATACAAACGCTTGAATGAGTTTGAGAGAATAGAAACAGCTTTCCGAATTTTAAAATTTTGCTTGGCGACCATAGCATTGTGGACCCACCTGATTCCATGCCGAACTCAGAAGTGAAACACAATAGCGCCGATGGTAGTGTGGGGCTTCCCCATGTGAGAGTAGGACATCGCCAGGCTTTAAATTTTTAGAATCGTTTTTAAACGGTTCTTGAATTGCTGATATAGCTCAGCCCGGTAGAGCGCACCCTTGGTAAGGGTGAGGTCCCCAGTTCGAGTCTGGGTATCAGCACCACGATTTAGTTGATTTGATTAATCAAGTTAACAAAAGAATTTGTTTGACGACCATAGCATTGTGGACCCACCTGATTCCATGCCGAACTCAGAAGTGAAACACAATAGCGCCGATGGTAGTGTGGGGCTTCCCCATGTGAGAGTAGGACATCGTCAGGCTCAAATTGCTTTAAGCTGAATAGACACTGCGGAGTGGTAGTTCAGTTGGTTAGAATACCGGCCTGTCACGCCGGGGGTCGCGGGTTCGAGTCCCGTCCACTCCGCCACTTATCAGAAAGCCTAGTCTTACGACTAGGCTTTCGTCGTTTCTAGAGATAGATATTTTGGTCTTCGACCAACGAGTCCCGGTCGTCTGATCCCCCAGCTATTCCGCCACTTATACTAAGCCCAAGCATAACTGCTCGGGCTTTTTTACGTTTGAATGATTGTGTTCCGCTTCGGTTGAAAGAATCCCGCAAAAGGTTTGCTCGTTGTCCGCAACCCGGCGCCCCCACTATTTATTAGAAAGCCTAGCCTTATGACTAGGCTTCGCTTGTTTTAGGAAATAGATAATTTGGTCTTCGACTAATGAGCCCTGACCGTCTGCGAACACTACCTTTATGTCATTCATAGAGAAGTCCAGCTAGAAATAGCAGGACTTTTTTACATTCGAATCATTGCAAATCGCCCCGGTTGTCAGCAATCCCGACCATGCCTCCAATGGTGGGAAATCTAGTCCGACGATTAGGCTTACGTCGTTTGTGAGTATTGTTAATTTACCTTGGAATGTACATTTTGCTTGGCCAGGAGCAAAGGTACAGAAGAACCTCAATTTATCGACATGCCTTGTTAGAAGTAGTTTGGCTTGGTTACTTCCGAATTATGATGATCTCTCTTTGAAGTGCGTTAAACAAGTCTTGGAGCTCTCACTATAGCTTTCCTGCTTTTCGGTGCTTACCGAGAAGGTAGGTAGTGTCGTGAAGCGCTATTGCTTTGATGTATGGCAACCTAGTCCGCGGTTAAACTTGCCTTCTAATGAGCCTTTAAGAGGCCCTGAATTACCCGGGAGCAGTACTCTACTGACAATTTCGTTGTAAGCTTTTTATTGTAATGAATAGTCGAAACATCTCGGTAGTCTAACTACTTCTTTTAAAGAGGTGCTAGCGTGCCTTTCATTGCTTCTTATCTAAATATTTCCTATCCCCTGATGCTTGGACCTTCAGCTCTCCTTATTGCGTTTTGTCACTGTCATTTGTGGAAGAAGCCTTACGGTCTGTCTAGCGCAATAGAGAGGTATTTCCATGGGGATTCCTATCTGGTATCTATTAATACACAACAGATCTATGCTTTTAGCAATTCCAGCGGTGGGCACTTTATAGAAGCATTTACAAGGTACTAGTTCTGCTGAGATTTGCTTATTCATACGTTCTATAAACCGTAACCTATTTCTTTGTATTCAGAAGGTATAGGAGACTGTTCACTATGATATAGCTAGCCTTTAGCTCGGTTTTGAGAGTGTGGGTATCAGAATTGTTGTTTAGCCCTCAAAGGTAGACTCCCTTCAAGTCATCCATTGCCGATCAATGCTCTTTTACTTCTCATTGAAATGCCGTCCTTACACCCTCAAGAACAGATATCTTCAACTATATTGTATTTGTGACAGTATATTAGAAGGTAAGTTTTTTCAGGTTTGGGGTGAGCAATATTGGTACACACGCCGAAGGTTTATTGCCCTTAAGCATCGTACTCGAAGCCTATGTACATTCTACGAGCGTGTGGAAGCGTTAAGATTATAATTAGTAGAATTTGATTTTTTTGCTCTCCGGTTCAACTCTTAGTTGGCTTTAGGTGGTTAATATGAAGTACCGGAAGTCACTTTTAACTTTTAGTGATTCCAGTATTTAGAGAGTTGAGAATAATTACTGTGGGATCGCAGAGAAGGCTCGAGTAGGTAATGTAATGAAACTGAGTTTTAATTTTGAAGATGCAGGCCAGATCTTTGTTGGATCTTTTGCTCTGGCTGTTCCAATCTCTTTTTCTGAAGAAGCCTGGAGACTAGGAGAGACGTTGCCTGCCGAAAATTTATTGCTGTTGTTTATGTTATCCGCAGTCTTTCTTGGTTTTTATACTTATGAGAGCGTTTTCCAAAAAGATGTCGTTGCCCGAATTCCTGTGTTCATTTTTAGAATCGTTATCGCTTATGCCATGACGGCCATGGTCGTAGCATTAGTATTGACTTGTCTAGATAAACTTCCTTTATTGACTGACCCTGTAGTTTCAATCAAGAGAGTGATTGTTATTTCTATGCCAGCCTCTATGGGAGCGATTGTGGTGGATAGTTTTGATAAAGAGTAATCGTAGTGGCTAAGGAGAGCGTGGCGATTTACAGTGACACTGAGAGCGATCAGCGCGATGTTTTAAAATTGGAAGCTCTAAATCGCCACACTATACAGATCTTCGATTTATGATCCGTCGTTATCACCAGAGTAATTTTCGATGAAGTGTTTTTACTAAGTGAACTTTACCACTTGAGATGAATGGCTATGGTTTGATTACCTCTAGATAAAGAAAGGTATTTTGGATGTGATAAAAGGCAAGGATGTTTAAAGAAGGTAGGAAAGAGATGCGTGATCTTCAGGTGCAAAAAAGCCGCATCAATGATGCGGCTTCTTCTTTATTGGCTCCCCTTGCGGGATTCGACGCGGCCGGCTAGGGCGGTCCGACGATTCGGCTGAGACATTGCTTTGGCACAAAGCAGGAGCGTTAGATACGAAAAAGCCTCATCGTGTGATGAGGCTTTCTCTAAAGTGGCTCCCCCTGCGGGACTCGAACCTGCGACATACGGATTAACAGTCCGCCGTTCTACCAACTGAACTAAGGGGGAATTATTTAAGAAGAGTAAACTTCTCAATAATATAAATGGTGCCGACTACCGGAATCGAACTGGTGACCTACTGATTACAAGTCAGTTGCTCTACCTACTGAGCTAAGTCGGCACACTAAATGTGGCTCCCCCTGCGGGACTCGAACCTGCGACATACGGATTAACAGTCCGCCGTTCTACCAACTGAACTAAGGGGGAATTATTCTTAAAGCTTTAAAGAAATGGTGCCGACTACCGGAATCGAACTGGTGACCTACTGATTACAAGTCAGTTGCTCTACCTACTGAGCTAAGTCGGCACATAATATTTCTTTGTGCTTTACTGTTGTTGTCTAAGACACCAACAAATAAATTGTGGTGCCCGGAGGCGGAATCGAACCACCGACACGAGGATTTTCAATCCTCTGCTCTACCGACTGAGCTATCCGGGCGACGAGGTGTATTAAACGTGTTTTCGCGTTCTGGGTCAACATTAAATTGCAAAAAAAGTATTGTTTGATGTTTTTCTATACTTAGTGGGTTGTTTTTGTTCATTTGCGGTGAAAAACCTAGGTCTAGCATGCCCTAAAAGATCGAGAAACTACGTTTAACTAGACGGAATGAGTGCCGAAATAAAAAAAAGCACGTATGAAAACGTGCTTTTATATTTAAAAATCTTCCCGAAACTTTAGTGTTTTACTTCAAACCTATTTACCCAAGCTTCTAGTTCATTAGATAGAGAGGCTAAGGTTTGGGTGCTGTTATGACTTTCGGTCACTACATTGCTTAGTTGATTACCACTTTCCTCAATCATGTTGATGCGCTTCGAGATATCATCACTCACTTGAGTTTGCTCAGCTGCTGCTGTCGCGATTTGATGGCTCATTGAAGAGATTGACTCAAGAGCAATAACAATCTGTTGTAGCGCTTCTGAGGCATTTTGAGACTCGGTTACTGTGCTCTGGCTGGTCGCTGCACACACTTCCATGGTTTGGATAGCGTTGCGAGAGCCGTCCTGAAGGTTATTGATCATTAACTGGATCTCTTTAGTGCTTGATTGCGTTCGGCCTGCAAGATTACGCACCTCATCAGCAACCACTGCAAATCCTCGACCTTGCTCGCCTGCACGAGCAGCCTCAATTGCTGCATTTAGTGCCAATAGGTTTGTCTGTTCTGCAATATCGCCAATCACATCCAATACTTTCACAATGTTGTTTACATCGTTATCTAGGTTAGCGACAGCTTCGCTTGCTGTTCCTAGTTGTCCTGCGAGGCCTTGGATATTGTCTACTGTGTTATGAATCAGGCGCTGAGTATGCTGGCTCTGTTTGTCTGCTTCATCAGTGTTGCGCGCTGTGTCTCCCGCAGAATCAGCAACGTTATTAGCTGAAGATGCCATCTCTGTCATCGCAGTTGCGATCATTTCGGTGGATTGCTGTTGTGTCTCAGTGAGTTGAGCAATAGAACCAGCGCGGTCTTCTACGCGTTGCAGCTCTCCTCGTAATGCCAACATCGAAGCATTAAGGTTAGATACTAATTCAGCCAGCGATTTACTCATTTGTTGTACTGCATGATAGATACTGCCATCGACCGCTTTAGTTTCGAAAGAGGTCTGAATGCGTCCTTCTGCTACAGCTTGTACGGCTTCTCTCACGTCTTTAGGCTCGCCACCAAGTAGTGCCAGCATTCGTTTAATAGACACGATTAAGCTAGAAAGAATAAGACCTGCAATAACAACACATAGGAATAGCTGCCATTGAGCAGTTGACCAGAAACGAGCGTTAACTTCATTGAAGCCTATACCTGTTCCTACAACCCAACCCCAATGCGGTGTTTTCTCTGCAATAGATAGTTTTTCTTCAATCGTGCCATCTGGCTGTTTTTGGGTCCAGGTGTATTCAACGATCTGACCTGTTCGGTTACCAAGTACTCTTTGGATTAATTGACCAACACTATTACCGTCTCCATCTTTAAAGTCATTAAAGCTAGTTCCGTGTAACTGAGGATCTAATGGAGTAGCGACAAACGTCATATTCTCATCGGCAACGTAGACATATTCATTGTCTTTATAAATATTGTTACGCAGCAGACGTGTCGCCAACTGTTTTGCTTGTTGTTCCTCTAACGTGCCGTCAATGGCCATCTTTTCAACTTCAGTAAGAATGCTGTATGCACTCTTAAATAGCTCAGTCACGCGAGCTTTGTTATCCATGTTGCTAGCGACTCTTAAGGTCCATAAACCTGTAGCGGTCAACGCTAGTAGGGCGACTAAAATGATGCCCGATAGTAAGTAAGCTTGCGTTTTTAGTTTCATATTTCCCCGCGCAGCAATTAAATAATAAATATTAGGTATGTTTCATCGAATCTTAATCTAAGTCGTGTAGGGCAGATTTTAGAAAGATATCAAAACATGATGAAGATTAAATTTACGAAGAAAAAAAGTAATGGAACGCTAGTTTGTTACTTTTTGTGTATTCAAGTGTGTCTTGAAAATGGCTGTAAGGGAGCGGTATTAGTCAGAGATTATCGTTGAGCAGAGGTATACGACGGAAGAGGGTTGTTTTCCAGTTTCAGTATTTAATGGGTGCCTGAATTGAAAGAGCTTTTCAGTATTGGAGTTCGACGAGACCGGAGAAAGGGGAACGATTTTTCTGAGACATTGCTTTGGCACAAAGCAGGAGCGTTAGATACGAAAAAGCCTCATCGTGTGATGAGGCTTTCTCTAAAATGATTTTCCTGTTGGGACTCAACGTAGGCGGCTAGTACGGTCCGACGTTTCGGCTGAGGCATTTATTTGGTACAAATAAGTCGGAGCTTAAAACGAAAAAAGCCAAGTCTTTCGACTTGGCTTCTTGAATGTGGCTCCCCCTGCGGGACTCGAACCTGCGACATACGGATTAACAGTCCGCCGTTCTACCAACTGAACTAAGGGGGAATTACTTGCGTTAACTTATTTAAGTTAAACACCAAATAATGGTGCCTCGAGGCGGAATCGAACCACCGACACGCGGATTTTCAATCCGCTGCTCTACCGACTGAGCTATCGAGGCAAAAGAATGGTGCCGACTACCGGAATCGAACTGGTGACCTACTGATTACAAGTCAGTTGCTCTACCTACTGAGCTAAGTCGGCACACTATATCTTTTACTGAAGATATTACTCTTCATTTTATATGAAATGATATCAATCACTTCAATTGTAAATGGCTCCCCCTGCGGGACTCGAACCTGCGACATACGGATTAACAGTCCGCCGTTCTACCAACTGAACTAAGGGGGAATTACTTGCGTTAACTTATTTAAGTTAAACACCAAATAATGGTGCCTCGAGGCGGAATCGAACCACCGACACGCGGATTTTCAATCCGCTGCTCTACCGACTGAGCTATCGAGGCAAAAGAATGGTGCCGACTACCGGAATCGAACTGGTGACCTACTGATTACAAGTCAGTTGCTCTACCTACTGAGCTAAGTCGGCACACTAAATTCTTTATGCTTTTGTCCGTGCTGTTACTCCCTGTTAAAGAGTGTTGACACCAACAAATCAAATTGTGGTGCCCGGAGGCGGAATCGAACCACCGACACGAGGATTTTCAATCCTCTGCTCTACCGACTGAGCTATCCGGGCAACGGAGCGCTATTAAACGGATTTTCTGCATAACCGTCAACACCTTTTTTGAAAATAATTAAAAAAAACGTTCGTTAGTTGTTTTTTTATTCAAAAGTGAGGCTTACGTTTTACCTTGGTTAAAATCTTTCTTGAACTTTGTTACTTTTTCTAGGTATCGGCGCGACTCTTTGTTCGGGTGTTTTTTAGTAAGTGCCCAGTAAGCTTGACTCGGTTGCAGTGAATTTAAGTCACGCATTGCTCGCTTTCTGTCCTTGCTAAAGGTATTGAGTACACCGCCAGTGCCACCGTTGTACGCAGAGATCATGCTGTATTCCAATGTTGTGGGGTGTCGCACATCTTTCAAATAGCGATTTTTAAGGATGTAAAAGTACGCGGTGCCGGCATCAATGTTGTTTTCTGGGTTGAATAAGTACTCAGGAGTGGGCTCCCCAGGTTTGTTTTTTACCAGTTTAAATACATCTCGACCTGCTGTTTTCGGCACAACTTGCATCAAGCCGTATGCATTCGCCCAGCTAACCGCATATGGGTTAAAGCTACTTTCTGTCTTGATGATTGCGTAGATTAAGTCTTCAGGGATGTCATAGCGCTTAGATGCGCGTCGAACGATATCGGCATATTGGTAACTACGCTGGCTTGCGTGATCGGCCACCATAGGGATTTCAACGTAATAGGCTTTTTTAAAGTCGACTTCTTTGGTTTTGAGGTTGTTGGCAATCAGGTAGTCAGCAAATTTGTTGGCGCGCCATGTCCATTGGATAGGCTTTTTCTCTTGGTCTACAACTTGGTTATAGAGAAAAGGTTTACCTTCTAATTTGATACTTTTTGAAGAGAATAGGTCGACATGTGCTGGATCATCTGGCGTAAGCAGCGTTGTCATAATTGCATTTTTGAGGTGTTTTTTAGGCTCTGTTGAGGAAACTGTTTCTACCGTTATCAGGCCCTCGCTAAAGTTTACTTCTGATCGGCTCAAGTAATTATCTATGTATTTCACATAGTTACTCTTACCTGCCATCTTGATTTCGTTGCTACCCCAGCGCTTTTGGATATTGCCAGAAAAGCTATTGATCAAAGCGTCTAATGCGCCTGTATCTTTTTCAAATTGACCGGGTAACTCCGCTAAGTTATTTACGAATCGGTTGGTTGGCTCGTAATTCACATCATAAATGCTCTCAACGAACTCACGACTGCAACCAGTAAGTAGCATGGCGGTTAGGAAGTAACTGAGCTTTTTCATAGTTCCTCATACAAAAATGACATCGCAGCGCTAACCATGATGTCATTAAAATTTGCTTAAATAAATGTCTTATTCGCTTGGTGGAGTGTAGCCATCAATTACGACATCTTTACCTTCGAAAAGGAAGTTAACCATCTCAGTTTCAAGAAGTTTACGATGTTCAGGATCCATCATATTTAGCTTCTTTTCATTGATAAGCATGGTTTGTTTGCTTTGCCATTGTCCCCAAGCTTCTTTAGAGATGTTGTCAAAGATACGCTTACCTAAGTCACCTGGGTAAAGTTGAAATTCTAAGCCTTCAGCGTCTTTCTGGAGGCGAGCACAAAATACAGTGCGGCTCATAGTGGTTCCTCTTATCGCGTTCGTTGATTCAAACGTCGTCATTCAGTTCAAATGGTAGGCTTTCAATAAGCTGCTTTACAGGAGCGGCTAGGCCAATTTCTTCTGGTTTTGATAAGTTATACCAGAGACCTTTAGTCCCTTCCATTATCAAATCTGGTTGTTTATCTAATTTTACTAATACTGGTGTGATATCTAAGTGGTAGTGGCTGAAAGTATGCCTAAACGCAATCATGGTCTTGATTGAATCTGTGTTTGTGATTGAACGAAGATCCAATTGGTGTTCGATTTCTGCGTTCTCATTTTGAGGGAAACAGAATAAGCCTCCCCAGATACCTGATTGAGGGCGCTGCTCAAGCCACACTTGGTTATCGTGATACAGGATTACAAACCATGTCTCTTTTACTGGTTTCTCTTTCTTTGGCTTTTTGCCAGGGAAGTCGAGTTGTCTATCGAGTTTTTTAGCTTCACACATGCTTTCAATTGGGCACAGAGTACATTTAGGCTTGCTACGAGTACAAACCATTGCTCCCATATCCATCATAGCTTGATTGTACTTATCGACATCTTGCTTTGGTGTGTGTGCCTCTGCGTGTTCCCAGAGTTGGTTTTCAACCTTCTTTTGTCCAGGCCAACCCTCGACAGCAAAGCTTCTTGCAAGCGTTCGCTTCACGTTACCATCAAGGATCGCATGAGGGAGCTTGTAAACAGAGGACAGAACAGCTGCCGCTGTTGAGCGACCAATGCCTGGAAGCGCATTCATTTCTTCGAGAGAAAGTGGAAACTCCCCACCATATTGCTCTACGACGATCTTGGCAGCTTTGTGTAGGTTACGAGCTCGTGCGTAGTAACCAAGCCCTGTCCATAGATGGAGCACTTCATCTTGCTCGGCGTTTGCTAGATCGATAACTGTAGGAAAACGTTCCAAGAAGCGTTGGTAGTATGGAATCACCGTGGTGACCTGAGTCTGCTGAAGCATGATTTCAGATAGCCAAACGGTGTAGGCGGTTTTGTTTTGTTGCCAAGGTAATTCTTTACGCCCGTAGGCGTCATACCACTTTAATATGGCGGTTGCGAAAGGAGTCACGACATGCTCTATGCTTTGCTATTATTAGAAGCGAAATTGCACCACACTTAACGTTGGATGTAAAACAGACAAATTGTGTGGGAATTTATCCACGGAAAGACTTGCACCGAAGGCAATTCTTTGGATAATCCCCGCTTTGATTAATCAATGTGCAGGCAAAAATCAATGAGTGAAGTGACCACTAACGAATATACTGAAGACGGCAAACTGGTTCGTAAGATCCGTAGTTTTGTTCGCCGCGAAGGCCGCTTAACAAAAGGCCAAGAGAACGCGATGAATGAATGTTGGCCAACAATGGGTATCGACTACAACCCAGAGCTTCTTAACTGGAAAGAAGTATTTGGCAACGATAACCCAGTTGTACTAGAGATTGGCTTCGGTATGGGTGCATCACTGGTTGAAATGGCAAAGAACGCACCTGAGAAGAACTTCTTAGGTATTGAAGTTCACAGCCCAGGTGTTGGTGCTTGTTTGGGTACTGCGCGCGATGCTGGCGTAACTAACCTACGTGTAATGTGTCACGATGCTGTTGAAGTATTTGAACACATGATTCCAGATAGCAGCCTGCATACACTGCAACTGTTTTTCCCTGACCCATGGCACAAAGCTCGCCACCACAAGCGTCGTATCGTTAAAGCTGAATTCGCTGAAATGGTTCGCGCTAAACTACACCTTGAAACTGGTATTTTCCACATGGCAACTGACTGGGAAAACTACGCAGAGCACATGATTGAAGTAATGAATGCTGCACCAGGTTTCGAGAATATCGCTGAAGATGGTGATTACATTCCTCGCCCGGATGAGCGTCCACTGACTAAATTTGAAGCTCGTGGCCACCGTTTAGGTCATGGTGTTTGGGATATTAAGTACAAGCGTACTAAGTAATTCTGAACCTCAACAAATATAAGGTGAGATTTGATTAGGATCTTAACCTTACACTTTGTGGGATTGATAAAAGCCAACATTATTGTAGTGTTGGCTTTTTTGTCCTTAGGCTTTTATTTCAGTAAAGGCTTAACGACAGAAAGTAATACCAATCACAGTAAGTAAGTGATTAAAAATAGCGTAGGAACAAGGCAGGTTTTTTCGATAAGTAGTTACTCTACAATCAAAAATTCTAACGCAGTTATCGAGCGTTTTAACAAGCTAGAGTGAGCCGTTATTTACTACGATTGGTATATGTTACGTCCCTACAAAAATAACAATATAGAAGTAAGCACACATGAAACCAACTCAAGCTATTTTGGCCGAGATCTTAGAAGAAGTTCGCCCTTTAATTGGTCAGGGAAAGGTCGCTGATTATATTCCTGCATTAGCGCGTGTATCGAACCAGAAACTGGCGATTGCGGTATACACCAATGAAGGAGAAGTGATTCAAGCTGGTGATGCAGAGGAAGCCTTCTCTGTACAATCTATTTCTAAGGCTTTGAGTTTGACGTTAGCAATGGTGCTCTATAAGCCGGAAGAGATTTGGCAGCGTGTAGGTAAAGAACCTTCAGGGCAAGCTTTTAACTCGATGATCCAGCTTGAGATGGAGCAGGGTATCCCTCGAAACCCATTTATTAATGCTGGTGCGATTGTTGTCGCTGACCTATTACAAAGCCGCTTGTCAGCACCAAGACAGCGTTTATTGGAGTTTGTGCGTCAGTTATCGGGCGATACTCATATTGTGTACGACAAGGTTGTAGCGGCTTCAGAAATGATGCATAGCGACCGTAATGCCGCTATCGCGTACTTGATGCGTTCATTTGGTAATTTTGAGAACGATGTTATCCCTGTACTCAATAATTACTTCCATGCTTGTGCACTTAAGATGACTTGTGTGGATTTGGCGAAAACCTTTAGCTACTTAGCGAACAAAGGTGTGTCAGTACAGACTAAGAAAGAGATCATCACGCCGGTACAGACCAAGCAGCTGAATGCTTTGCTTGCAACTTGTGGTTTGTATGATGGCGCAGGTGAGTTTGCTTATCGCGTCGGCATGCCGGGCAAATCGGGAGTAGGTGGCGGGATTATCGCTATCGTTCCTGGTGAAATGACGATTGCTGTGTGGTCTCCAGAGCTGGATCCTTCTGGTAACTCACTGGCTGGCACTAAGGCTCTCGAGCTGCTTTCAGAACGTATTGGTCGTTCGATTTTTTAGAAGAAAGATGCGAGCACGGACTTCGTCCTATAGAGCGCTTCGCTTCGAGAAAGACTCTTCCAATAAAAAGGGTTGACCCTAAAGCCAACCCTTTTATCATTTTTCTCGAATCTCAAACTATTCGTCTTCTTCGGCCATGAAGGCTTCCAGCAAATCGTTGAGGAAAAGTTTCCCTTTTTCTGTGATTTGCCAGTGAGTATCAGTTTCGTTCAAATAACCTAGCTCTTTTGCCCACTCAATTGTTGGCTGAACAGCGTCCAAACCAAGTCCTGTCGTATCAATGAAATCTTGCTTAGGGCATGCTTCCATCAGCCTGAAACGGTTCATGAAAAATTCGAAAGGGCGATCTTCGTTTGCTACTTCAAATTCATCCGAAATATAAGGCTTCACCATATTCTGGTAAGCCGCCAAATAGCCTCTAGGGTGTTTAACCTTAGTTGTTCGAATGATTCGTCCATCAGCAAAACTCAGCTTGCCATGAGAGCCGCAGCCAATACCCAAGTAGTCACCGAAGCGCCAGTAGTTGAGGTTGTGTTGACACTGGTAGCCCGGCTTGCTGTAGCCTGAGATTTCGTATTGCACATACCCTGCATCAGCGAGCTTTTTGTGGCCTAATTCGAAGATATTCCAGAGATCATCGTCATCAGGTAGAGCTGGCGTTTTGTAATAGAACATGGTGTTAGGTTCTATTGTTAGCTGGTACCAAGATAAATGCGGGGGATCTAACTCGATGGCTTTGTCTAGATCAGCCAATGCTTGATCGATACTTTGATCCGGCAAGCCATGCATAAGATCGAGGTTAAAGCTGTTTAGACCGATTTTATGTGCAAGGTGAGCAGCGTTGACCGCTTCATCTTGACCATGGATACGGCCCAGTCTTTCTAGCTTTTCTTGCTCAAAGCTTTGTACACCAACCGAGATACGAGTAATCCCTGCTTTTTGGTAACCAGCGAAACGCTCAGCTTCAATGGTGCCCGGGTTGGCTTCCATGGTGATTTCAATTTCAGGTTTGAATGGGGTGCGTTGCTCAATACCTTGAAGCAGTCGACCGATACCTTCTGGAGAGAACAGGCTTGGAGTTCCCCCTCCAATAAAGATCGAATGCAGAGGACGAGGTGCACCATTGAGTTGGTACTTCTCGATATCAGTATCGAGATCCTCAAGTAGCGCATCGATGTACTCTTTTTCAGGGATTTCGGCTTTCAGAGCGTGTGAGTTGAAATCACAATATGGACACTTTTGCACACACCACGGGATGTGTACATAAAGGCTAAGAGCTGGTGGAACGAGTGCTGTGTTGTGCATTACAGAGCTTGCTCTTTTAGTGCTTCGAATAGTGACGCTAGGGCCTTACCACGGTGTGAAAGCTGTTTTTTGCGTGAAGGTTCAAGCTCGGCAGATGCACAGTTCTCTTCTGGAACAAAGAATACAGGATCGTAGCCAAAGCCATTTTCGCCGTGTTCTTCAGTCAGAATTTGTCCTTCCCACTTACCATGACACACCAATGGTGTTGGATCATTTTCGTGACGCATTAGCACCAATACACAGTGGAAACGAGCAGTACGCTTTGCTACCTCAACACCTTGCATGGCATCAAGCAGCTTTTCGATGTTCAGCTTATCGGTAGCACCTTCACCTGAGTAACGTGCAGAGTAGATACCTGGCGCGCCCTTAAGGAAATCAACCTCTAAACCGGAGTCGTCAGCAATGGCTGGCAGCCCTGTCTCTTTGGCAGCATGGCGAGCTTTGATGATGGCATTTTCAATGAAAGTTGTTCCTGTCTCAGCGACTTCTGAAACGTTAAACTCACTTTGTGCGACAACGTCAAAACCAAACTCAGACAGAATACCTGCTATCTCGCGAACTTTACCTTGGTTGCCTGTGGCTAAAACAATCTTACTCATGGGGATGTTGCTCTAATAAGTTGGTGAACAGAAAAGTGAAGGCTGAACCTACTCTTCTATATAGAATTTTTGTGTGAATCGCAGTGGGCCTGTGCCTTTCAAACCTGCGTTAACATCAATATCAAAAGTGATGTTTTCTTCGTGTGTTACAGGGAACTCAGCTAGGTAATAAATCGCATCACCTTCCTTTATCTCGCGGAAGTTAAGTGTGCGAGTATTGCCCACAAGGTTCTTGGCTGTTCCCGTGATTTTAGCGGTTGTTGCTGGTTTGCCAAGGGAAGCTTTGTCTAGCACGCTGATGTTCAGAATCGCTGAGTAGCCATTTCGCTTAAGTTTATATTGCTTAGCGACTTGAGCCGTTAAAAATGTTGAGTTAAAAGCTGAGTAGTGAACCTCGACATCCTTAATGTTTTTAAATTGTCCTGCCGAGCTTGGTAGGGCAATAAGAGCGGTAAGTAGTGCTGTAATCCATAGACGCATAATGACTCCAATAAATAGCAAAAAGCCATCATAGGATGGCTTTGACTTCAGTGGGGGGGTGGCTTGGCGAGCATATTCGAACTTGTTTGTGCCGGCCGAGCTCTCCCTTTTCAATTTTAATTTGCCCTTTAGCTACCTTAAATTGTTTCGCAAGGTATTTCGCTAAGTGGGCATTGGCTTTGCCATCTACCGGGGGAGCGGTGATGGCAATTTTGAGTTCCTCACCATGCAAGCCAACAATTTTGTCTCGGCTTGCTTTGGGTTGGATATAGAGTCTAAGAAGAATATCGTCTCCCTCGACCCAAACCGTTTTTGGCATCGTCAAAGTACCTGATGTTCGTACTTGAATTATAGCTGATACCAAATAGGACCAATCATGTCACCCATTAGGAAGTTCGCAAACTGAAGAACAATGAACAGAACCAGAACGCTTAAGTCGAAGCCACCCATATCCGGTAGGATGCGGCGGATAGGCATTAGCATTGGCTCAGTCAGTTGATGGAACACATACTCGATTGGGCTGCGACCTTGACTAACCCAGCTTAGGATTGCACGGATTAGTAGTACCCAGAAAATCAAACCACCCGCCGCTTTAATCAGAGATAGTCCGCCAAAGATTAGGAAGCTGATGTCGAACACAGCCGCGCCGCCAGAGATAATTAAGTTGAGAGCGACGAACTTGAGTACACATAGCACATAAGCGAAAACAACCGTTGCCAGATCTAGGCTGCCGATCGACGGAATAACTCGGCGTAGTGGAGCTACCACTGGTTGTGTCGCTTTTACGATGAATTGTGAGAACGGATTGTAGAAATCTGCACGTGATGCCTGTAGCCAGATACGCAAGATCACAACCATGATGTAAAGATCAAAAACGGTCGAGATCAGAAAGCTCATCGAGTTCATATTGTTTCCTTTTTCGGATTTACTTGCCGCTTAGATATCACATGAGCGACGCAAGGCTTTTGTACCTTGATTGGTACTAAAACAGTTTTTCCATCTCTTCAGCTCGAGCAACTGCCGCTTGCATGGCTTTGGCTACGATGTCTGATAGTTGATGTTCATTAAACGTGCGCAGTGCTTCGGCGGTAGTACCACCTTTTGAAGTCACTTGCTCACGCAGTGTAGATAATTCTGTATCTGGATTCGCGACCACCATCTCTGCCGCGCCTAATGCCGATTGCTGCACTAGCTTGCGGGCCGTCTCTTGGTCGAAACCTTGATTGACTGCTTCCGCTTGCATCGCTTCCATAAACAGGAAGAAGTAAGCCGGAGCGCTGCCTGCCGCTGCAATAATGTTGTTGATACCAGATTCTTGTTCTACCCAGCTCACTTCACCTACAGCTTGCATTAGCTGTGATGCGAAATCTTTATCTGCTTGGCTAACGGTTGAATCAGCATAAAGCCCACTCATGCCTTTCCCAAGCAGTGATGGCGTGTTTGGCATTACACGAACCAGGTTCAGTTGGCAGTCTAACATCTCATTGAGTCGATTCGCATTAATACCTGCGGCAATTGAGATTACCAGTTTGTTGCTAAAGTCGATGCTTTGTAAGGGTTTACATACATCGGCCATCATTTGCGGTTTCACCGATAATACAACAACGTCTGCTTGCTCAGCTGCGGCAATATTATCGCTGGTGGTATTGATGCCGTATTCTTGCTCTAACGGCACTCTTCTCGTGTCAGAAGGCGCTGTCGCCGTAATCTTTTGCGCTGGGTAACCACTCGCTACTAAGCCCGCTACAATTGAGCGAACCATGTTTCCCGCCCCGATAAAGGCGATGTTCTTATGTTCCATATATCAAATCCTGAGCGTGTCGCTACGCGGTGAAAGCGGAGCGGTATCAATACTTATACTTTTTTGGTTGTTAGGTGTCGCTATTTCGCGTAATCACGAGCACCAAAAATCGCGGTTCCAATGCGAACCATGGTGCTGCCAGCCTCTACTGCTGCGTCCATATCACCACTCATGCCCATCGAAAGGGTATCAATATCAGGATATTTTGCAGCTAGCTTATCTTTTAGCTCTGCCAGTTGAGAGAAAGCGTTAAGCTGTGATTGATAGTCAGAGACGTTTGCAGGAATCGACATCAACCCTCTTAAAGTGAGGTTGGGCAGTGAGGAAATCAACTCTGCCAGTGCAAAAACTGACTCTTCAGATGTGCCAGACTTGGACGCTTCACCACTGGTGTTTACTTGAATTAACACTTGCAAAGGTGGAAGCTCGCTTGGACGTTGGTCATTCAGTCTCTGAGCGATCTTATCACGATCGATGGAGTGTACCCATGCGAAGCTTTCTGCGATAGGGCGAGTTTTATTTGACTGGATTGGACCAATAAAGTGCCATTCCAAATTTAGGTTAGAATGTTGTTCTGAAAAGTGTTTTACTTTATCGACACCTTCTTGAACATAGTTTTCACCAAAGGCAATTTGGCCTCCGAGTGCGGCTTCTAGAATCGCATCAATCGGTTTAGTTTTGCTGACGGCTAAAAGTTGCACGGACTCTGGAGCTCGTCCGCACTTTTGCTCAGCACTACGAATCTGTGAGGTGATTTGTTCGATATTTTGTTGAATACTACTCATAGCTGACTTTACTTAAGGGAAAATAAATGGATATCACTGAGTTACTAGATTTTAGTGTAAAGCATAACGCGTCAGATCTACATCTTTCTGCGGGTGTATCTCCAATGGTACGTATAGATGGTGAAGTAAGGAAGCTTGGAATACCAGCTTTGAGTCATGCTGATGTGCACCGTTTGGTTTTTGAGATCATGAGCGACTCGCAGCGCGGTGAGTTCGAGGAAAAACTGGAAGTCGACTTCTCTTTTGAATTACCCAATGTCGGTCGTTTCCGTGTTAACGCTTTTAACCAAGCCCGTGGCTGCTCAGCTGTCTTTCGAACTATCCCTGTCGAGATACCAACGTTAGAGCAGTTAGGCGCTCCTGATATCTTTGAAAAGATTGCTAATTTCGAAAAGGGTCTAGTGTTAGTTACAGGCCCAACAGGTTCTGGTAAATCGACTACTCTTGCGGCGATGGTGGATTACGTTAACCGTAACCACAATAAGCATATTCTCACCATAGAAGACCCGATTGAATTTGTTCACACCAACAATAAGTGCCTAGTGAACCAGCGTGAGGTTCATAGTGATACTCATAGCTTTAAAGCGGCGCTGCGCAGTGCGTTACGTGAAGACCCTGACGTTATCCTTGTTGGTGAACTTCGTGACCAAGAAACCATTAGTTTAGCGCTCACGGCTGCAGAAACTGGTCACTTGGTTTTTGGTACCTTACATACCAGTTCTGCGGCAAAAACGATTGACCGTATTATCGATGTATTCCCGGGGAGCGACAAAGACATGGTGCGTTCAATGTTGTCTGAATCATTACGCTCGGTGATTGCCCAGAAACTATTAAAGCGTGTCGGTGGTGGTCGTGTGGCTTGTCATGAAATCATGATGGCGACACCGGCGATCAGAAACTTGATTCGTGAAGATAAAGTCGCTCAGATGTATTCAATCATTCAAACAGGCGCAGCACATGGCATGCAAACCATGGAGCAGAATGCGAAGCAGCTGATGGCCCAAGGTTTGGTTGACTCGGAAGAGGTCGAGAAAAAGATCGAAATTGAAACCTCAATGTTCTAATCAAGGTGTACATAATGGAATTGAATCAAATCCTTGAGGGAATGCTTTCTCAAAAAGCGTCCGATCTTTACATCACGGTTGATGCGCCAGTCTTGTTCCGTGTCGATGGTGAGCTGCGACCGCAAGGCGAGAAACTGAATTCGGCTCAGGTCGCTCAATTACTTGATGCGATGATGGATCAAGAACGACGTGATGAATATCAGCAAACGCGTGAGGCTAACTTTGCCATTGTACGTGATTTTGGTCGCTTTCGTGTTAGTGCGTTCTTTCAGCGAGAGCTACCTGGAGCAGTGATTCGACACATCGAGACGAACATCCCAACCTTTGAGCAATTAAAGCTTCCTGATGTATTACAAGACCTCTCAATTGCTAAGCGTGGGCTTGTGCTGGTGGTTGGGGCTACGGGTTCTGGTAAATCGACCTCGATGGCGGCGATGACAGGCTACCGCAATACCAATCGTTCTGGGCATATCTTGACGGTTGAAGACCCGATAGAATTCGTCCACGAACATAAGAAATGCATAGTTACTCAGCGTGAGGTAGGGCTCGACACCGAGAGCTATGAAGTCGCCCTTAAAAACTCGTTGCGCCAAGCGCCAGATATGATTTTGATTGGCGAAATCCGTAGCCGCGAAACCATGGAATATGCGATGACCTTTGCTGAGACGGGTCACTTGTGTATGGCAACTTTGCACGCGAATAATGCCAACCAAGCGTTAGAGCGTATTCTTCATTTGGTGCCTAAAGAACAGAAAGAACAGTTCCTGTTTGATCTGTCGATGAATCTGCGTGGTGTGATTGCTCAGCAGTTAATTCGAGATAAGAATGGCAGCGGGCGTCATGGTGTATTTGAAATTCTACTCAACAGCCCACGAGTGTCTGACTTGATTCGTCGCGGTGAATTGCACGAGCTAAAAGCAACAATGGCAAAATCAAAAGAAGTCGGCATGCAGACCTTTGACCAAGCTTTGTTTGATTTAGTTGTAGCGGGAAAGATTAGCGAAGAAGATGCGTTTCATAGTGCCGATTCGGCTAATGACTTACGTTTGATGCTAAAAACCAGACGAGGTGATGATGACTATGGAACTGGAGCATTATCTGGCGTGAAAATTGATATGGGTTAGATTAAAAAATAAAAAGCCAGAGCTCTTTTGACGGAGAGATCTGGCTTACCATTGTTGTTCTAGTTGCTGTTCAACGAGCCATGACTTCTTCGACTGTCGTCGTAGTACATATTGCCACTATTGAATCCTGAATTGGTTTTGCCATCATTCATGTAACTAGCGCTACTAGACCCTGTGGAGCTGCACGCAGAAATGGTTAGAGCGGCGAAGATTGCTAGAAAAATTTTCATGTGAACTCCCACTTACCTATTGATGAATTGCATCGTCTTTACGGCGAGAAATTCGTGGGGATCACAAATCGGGTTGCTTTTTGCTCACTTAATTTTCGTTAAGAATATTGTGCTTCAAACCAGCTTTCGAGAATGACAACTGCGGACTGGTTATCAACATTTCCTTTACTTAATGCTTTGTAGCCACCCATGTCAAAGAGGTCGGCTCTTGCTTCTGCGGTCGATAATCTTTCGTCATGCAACTCAACATCAACACCAAAACGACCTTTTAAGCGGTTAGCAAATTTCTTTGCTCTTGGTGTGATGGTCTCTAGATCACGACCGTGAAGATCCGTGGGTAGCCCGACGACGATAAGATTTGGTTGCCACTCTTTAATCTGTTTTTCGATATCGTCCCAGTTCGGGATACCGTCTTTAGCTTTAAACGCTTTTAAAGGGCTCGCTGTGCCAGTGATTTCTTGTCCAATCGCGCTGCCGATACTTTTTGTACCGTAATCAAATGCCATAATTGTTCGTGACATGGGGTTTCCAAATTTATCTGTGTTTGAGAGTGTCTGTTTATTTTATTTAGCTGATTTGAGCTAGGCGTGACCAGCGTCTGCTGAAAGCTGAGCGGCATTAATACCTAACATTTGTACCGCAACTTTCCAGCGATCTGAAATTGGCGTATCGAAGATGACTTTAGGGTCGGCCTCAACGGTTAACCATGAGTTCTCGGTCAGTTCGGTTTCCAGTTGTCCCGGTTCCCATCCTGCATACCCAAGTGCGACTAAATAATTCATCGGCTCATCTTCTGTGCCCAACACCATCAAGATATCTTTTGAGGTTGTTACTGAGATTTGGTCAGTCATATTGATGCTGGATTGATAGCTGCCTTTGGGCTTGTGCAAAATAAACCCACGGTCTTCAGCAACCGGTCCACCGTTTAATACCGGCTTATCAAGGCTGGCTTGATTCGGTTTTGGTTGTTCAGATTCAACCTCAACTTGTTTGAGCATACTACCGACAGTGACATCGATGGGAGCGTTAATCATTAACCCCATCGCACCTTCCTCGTTGTGTTCACAGAGGTAGATTACCGAGTTTTGAAAGTACGGATCTTTCATCCCGGGCATAGCGACCAAAAAGTGGTTCGTTAGGTTCATAGAGCCTCCTGCCAGTGTGTTCCCAATAAAGGAAAAGAGCGGCGTAAAGCCGCTCATTCTATCCCTAAGACGTATGTGTGAAGCGCTAGGGCTTTCTTTTAGCTTAGGTTATTTTGCATTAACGCGACGCTCAATTGCATCCATTAATTTGCCCGTTACCGAGATATCGAAAGCGGCTTCGATTTCGCGGATACATGTAGGGCTCGTTACGTTGATTTCAGTTAGCTTATCACCGATGACGTCTAGGCCAACGAAGATTAGACCTTTTTCTTTTAGTGCAGGAGCAACCGCTCTTGCGATCGCCCAATCTGTGTCACTTAGAGGACGTGCTTCACCAGTACCGCCAGCTGCAAGGTTACCTCGAGTTTCGCCTTTAGCAGGGATTCGAGCTAGGCAGTAAGGCATTGGCTCACCGTCAACTACAAGAATACGCTTATCACCGTTGCTGATGTCAGGAACGAAAGTCTGTGCCATCGCGTAGTTTTGACCGTGGTTAGTCAGTGTTTCTATGATCACTGATACGTTTGGATCGCCTTCTTTCACACGGAAGATAGATGCACCACCCATACCATCAAGTGGTTTAAGGATTACGTCGCCATGCTTCTCGCGGAATTCTTTAATTTTCTCCGCTTTGCGAGTCACGATGGTGGTTGGTGTTAGTTCAGGGAACCATGCTGTGAACAGCTTCTCGTTACAGTCACGTAGGCTTTGCGGTTTGTTTACGATCAGTGCGCCATTCTCTTCAGCACGCTCAAGAATGTAGGTTGCGTAGATGTACTCAGTATCAAACGGAGGATCTTTACGCATCAGTACAGCATCTAAATCAGATAGCGCGATAGTCTGTTCTGACTTGAATTCATACCAACCATTTGGATCTTCTTTGAGCTCAACGACCTTAGTGTCTGCAATCGCTACGCCTTGATCTAAGTGTAGATCATTCATTTCCATGTAATGGATTTCGTAACCACGACGCTGAGCTTCAAGCATCATGGCAAAGCTAGAGTCTTTTTTGATGTTAATGGATGAAATTGGATCCATTACGATGCCAAGTTTGATCATTTTTTTCTCCTAGCCTAGATCGCCAAAACGGACTTGTAAGGCAGTAATTGCGGTTAGAGCTGCTGTTTCGGTACGAAGTACACGTGGGCCGAGTAGCGTCTCTTCAAATTTGTATTGTTCTGTCATGCCGATTTCTTCAGCCGACAAGCCACCTTCAGGGCCGATCAATAGGCGTACCTTACTGATAGGTTCTGGAAGGGTATTAATTGAGTATTTTGCACGAGGATGTAAGTTCAGCTTTAATGCTTCACTCGGTTCACTACACCACTCTTCAAGTTGCATGATAGGGCGAATCACTGGAACTGTATTTCGACCGCACTGCTCACATGCTGCGATCGCAATTTTCTGCCACTGAGCGAGCTTTTTCTCGAAGCGTTTAGCATCTAGTTTAACGCCACAGCGTTCTGAAATCAGAGGAGTGATGGTGTTTACACCAAGCTCTACCGACTTTTGGATAGTAAACTCCATTTTGTCACCACGTGAGATCACTTGTCCTAAGTGTAAGTCTAATGGAGATTCACTGCTGCGCTCGATACGCTCAGTCACGTCAACAGTGACACTCTTCTTTGATACTTCAGTGATTGTCGCTGGAAATTCAGCGCCGCTGCCATCAAAAAGAAGAACTTCTTGACCTTCTTTCATACGAAGGACACGACCAACATGACCCGCGGCATCTTCGCCTAAAGCGAGTGAACCTAACTGGTGAATGAGTTCTGGGTGATGGATACGAGGGATTCTCATGCTGGTAAACCTATAAATAGTGTCATTAGGGTATTTTGTCTCTGCCTAACATGGATGCTTTCAGTTGAAAAAACAAGGGTAGAGCAAGAGTTTCAGGGGCAATTCTGAAACTCTTGTTTGAGACGGCTAGGAATGTGGGTTACGCGAGTGGTGCTATTTACAAGCTGGATAAACAAATGGGTTGTGATTCCCTTGGATGGCATAGATACGCTCATCACGAGTACATTCCCACTCATCGACAGGGAACTGCTTGTTCCACGCCATCATCAGATTGGTTTGCTGTTTAGATAGCTTGAAACCATATTCTTGGCTCATGTAAAGATAAGTTCGAGCGATAGAGCCTTTCGCTCTGTCTGGCGGCATCACCTTACGTTGCTTGAAGTTGACCTGCATTTCACACTGACCATAGCTTACTCCATCCATACCATTCCACTGACTGAAATTGTAGTTGGAGCGATCTCCGTTAACCTCACCAATCGCCGGCGTTAAGTTGTGAAGGTCGGCTTCCATGGATTTGAATATTTTGTCATTGCGGGTGCAGTTCTTGCGTCCACCGCCTTGCCAGCATTGTCGCTGGTGGCCAAATTGCCAAGCGGGAACCACGTGTTCCCACTCAATTCGACTGGCCCGTTTTTGTTGCTTTCGCACTTGATAACCACAGCCTGCAAGATCTGGAATGCCTTTCTTTTTGTCTTTCCAAGTAATGTCACAGCCACAATAGAATGAAGTCGGGTGATCAAGGTAAATCTTCACGGCTTCTTTTTTTGCTTTGGAGAATGAGCTTGGTGGAGCGGCGAAAACGCTTTGGGTTACCAGTAGGCCAAATACTATCGATAAGTAAAAAGACACCGATAGGCCAAATGCTTTTGGGGTGGTTTTATACATAGAAAAAGACTGATAAAAGTATGATAAACATCAGTCTAGCACTCAAAGGATGGATTTCTCCATTACATTTCTATCATGAATTCCATTGAGTGCAGTTTTCTAAATTGGCGAGGGGCGCGATAAAATAAAGCTGGCGCCGAGTCGGGGGAGTTAGCTGAGTTGCGTGCCTGTAAAGGCCAAGGTTTGATTACACTGCTGGCAGCGGTAGCTTGACTGGTTACGTAACACCTTGTTGTGACGTCTGATAGAAAGTGGATAAACCGTGCAGGCACAGCGATACTCAAAGGTTTTTCCTTGCACTGAGGATATCTCAAAGCTATGGGTCGTTTTGGCTGGCACGTTGAATACCTTTTCCATCACGTATTTCCATTCATTCCCGTGAGGTCTCACTCGTCCAAAGACCTGATGTGTGATCAGATGTGCCAGTTCATGAGGCACCACCTCGTTAATGAAGGCATCCTCATTCTCGGCGAAGAGTACATGGTTGAGCTTAATTTCATTGAGCTGAAGGTAGGCCTTTCCTGCCGCTTTACCTCTTAACTTGTAAGTAATGGTCGGGCATGGGAATTCACGAGAGAAATGTTGATTAGCGATAGCTAGGCACTCGGCCAATTTCTTATTTGCTCGATGTTGTTGCGGGGTGTAAGACAAACGTTGTTAACTCCAAAAAAAGGCCTCAGCGTTTAAGCTAAGGCCTCATCATAACATTGCTCGTTATTCTGGCGATAATTTATAGGTGGTGATTCTTCTTGATGATTTCGTGGTAGGCATGCCATGTACCATAACCAAGTAGCGGCATGGTGACGATCATACCAATGCCGTAGGTTGCAAAGCCCACCAGAATACCGGCACAAATAATACTTGCCCATACCACCATTGCTGGGATGTTGGATTTCACGGCATTGAAGCTGGTGAAGATTGCGCTCATCACATCCACGCGTCTCTCCATCATCAATGGAATAGAAAATGCCGAGATGCTGAAGATTAGGCTGGCGATTACAAATCCAATAACAGAACCCGTGATCAAGAAGGGCGCAAACTCTGCTAATGGCGCGCCTTGTACTGATGGATACAAAGCGTGCAATAGAGCGGCGATACGCATCCAGAATATCATCGCGACCATTAATACAATCGCAAAGGCCCACTGGTGAGTCGAGTTGCGAGTAATGGCTTTCATTGAATGGAATAGGCTGGCGTTGTGCCCTTTTTCTCTTTCCCAGGCTGCGTCATACAAGCCCAGAGCGAGAAAAGGTCCTATCAGCATGTACACAATCAAGCTTGGCATCACCACCAAGTGTGTTCCTTGCCATTGGACAAGTTGAACAATGGCAATTGCCGCTCCCATAAAGCATAAACCGTAAAATGCGCTGATTAATGGCATTCTTACTAAGTCATGCAGAGCAAGCGACAACCAATGAAAGGGTGCGGAAATACTGATTTGGTTGCAAGGAATGGTGCGAGCGTAATCCTTATCGCTGACCTTGTGTTTTTTATCGTTCAGTTCGGATGGGTGCGCGGTACGAGGCATAGATCCCCCTAGTTAAATAACGTCCTAGTTATAATTCCATAAGACTCATCGGTGTGGCTTGTATGAGAGTTATGGTGTTGAGCTAAATTGCTCTTTGTCATCCCAGTTTTTGTTCTAGCGTGCATTTAACGAGCGTTATCAGACTGAATTAATTTAAGTTAAATGTGAGCTTGATCGCCTAGGAGTTACCTTAACTATTGTCAGTAGTGTTAGAAAACACAAATTATCAGCGGCTTTTTATACTTAGTGGTTAACGGTAAAGAAGGGCGTTAGAGAAAGAAGTAGCTAGTGAAGGTTCGGTAAGTACATAAAAATAAAGCCCTTACTAAGCAGTAAGGGCTTTAAAGAAACAAATCGCAGTGGCTAAATTATTTTAGGCCAGCGAAGTCAGCAAGGATTGCTGCTTTGTCAGTCGCTTCCCAAGGGAACTCTTCACGACCGAAGTGACCGTATGCTGCAGTCTGCTTGTAGATAGGCTGAAGAAGGTTCAGCATCTCTTGAAGACCGTATGGACGTAGGTCGAAGTTTTGACGAACTGCTTCAATGATGATTTCGTGCGCTACTTTCTCAGTACCGAACGTTTCAACCATGATTGATGTTGGATCTGCAACACCGATAGCGTAAGACAGTTGAATCTCACAACGGTCAGCCATACCAGCTGCAACGATGTTTTTCGCAACGTAACGTGCTGCGTAAGCTGCAGAACGGTCAACCTTTGATGGATCTTTACCAGAGAATGCACCGCCACCGTGACGAGCTGCGCCGCCGTAGGTATCAACGATGATCTTACGGCCAGTTAGACCACAGTCACCCATTGGGCCACCGATTACGAAACGGCCTGTTGGGTTGATGAAGAAGTTAGTGTCTTTGTTGATCCACTCTGAAGGAAGTACTGGCTTGATGATCTCTTCCATTACCGCTTCACGTAGGTCAGGTGTTGTTACTGAATCACAGTGTTGAGTAGAAAGAACAACAGCATCGATACCAACGATCTTACCTTGGTCGTACTGGAAAGTAACCTGAGATTTCGCATCTGGGCGAAGGAAGTCTAGCTTGCCGCTCTTACGTACTTCAGCTTGTTTCTTAACAAGAAGGTGAGAGTAAGTGATTGGAGCTGGCATTAGGATTTCAGTTTCGTTAGTCGCGTAACCAAACATGATGCCTTGGTCGCCTGCGCCTTGCTCTTTCGGGTCTGCTTTATCAACACCTTGGTTGATGTCTGGAGACTGCTTACCAATTGTGTTTAGAACGGCACAAGAGTCAGCGTCAAAGCCCATATCAGAGTGAACGTAACCAATTTCACGAACTGTTTCACGAGTGATCTCTTCGATATCAACCCATGCAGAAGTTGTTACTTCACCGCCAACCATAACCATGCCGGTTTTTACGTAAGTCTCACAAGCAACACGTGCTTTTGGATCTTGTTCTAAGATGGCATCAAGAACAGCATCAGAGATTTGGTCTGCAATTTTATCTGGATGACCTTCTGAAACAGATTCAGAAGTGAATAGGTGCTTAGCCATGAGAGCTCCACTTTTAGTTTTTGGTGTAAATAGTTCATGGCGTCGCAAGCTAGGAAGCGCCGCCATTAAATACAGTATATTTTGTAGGTGTTTCTACATCTAGACGTCTATTCTAAATTCCAGCGGTCGAATTACAAGCTCTTTTTTATGATATGCCATAACTAAACGTTTGCGTGTTGGTTGAGATAAGCGGCTGACAAGTGATGTAAATGTTCGAAAATTGCGAAAAATGACCGTTAAAATGCCAGTAAAACGTTTGCAGTCGCAATAGTCGTTTGAGAGAATACCCGCGCTAATTAAAATGAAAACATTAGCACTATCTCTTTTTTAAATCGCTTATGTATCCAGGAGCAGACATGCCTTCTCGTAAAGATCTAGCCAATGCAATCCGCGCACTTAGCATGGACGGTGTTCAACAAGCAAATTCAGGCCACCCAGGCGCACCTATGGGTATGGCTGACATCGCTGAAGTTCTTTGGCGTGGCCACTTGAACCACAACCCAGCAAACCCAGAGTGGGCTGACCGCGACCGTTTTATCCTGTCTAACGGCCATGGTTCAATGTTGATTTACTCTCTGCTTCACCTTGCAGGCTACGAGCTTTCAATTGAAGATCTGAAAAACTTCCGTCAACTGCACTCTAAGACTCCTGGTCACCCAGAGTACGGTTACGCTCCTGGTATCGAGACAACGACGGGTCCTCTAGGTCAAGGCATCACTAACGCTGTTGGTATGGCAATGGCAGAGAAAGCACTGGCTGCACAGTTCAACAAAGAAGGTCACGACATCGTAGACCACTACACTTATGCATTCATGGGTGATGGCTGTCTGATGGAAGGTATCTCTCACGAAGCATGTTCACTAGCTGGTACGCTAGGTCTTGGTAAGCTGGTTGCTTTCTGGGATGACAACGGTATCTCTATCGATGGTGAAGTGGAAGGTTGGTTCTCTGACGATACTCCTAAGCGTTTTGAAGCATACGGCTGGCACGTAATTCCAGCAGTAGACGGTCACGATCCTGAAGCAATCAATGCAGCTATCGAAGCAGCTAAAGCAGACCCTCGTCCAACGCTTATCTGTACTAAAACTATCATCGGTTTTGGTTCTCCAAACAAAGCAGGTACGCACGACTGTCACGGTGCTCCACTAGGCGCTGATGAAATCACAGCAACTAAAGCAGCATTGGGTTGGGAACACGGTCCTTTCGAAATCCCAGCTGATATCGCAGCTGAGTGGAATGCGAAAGAAGCAGGCGCAGCGAAAGAAGCAGCGTGGAATGCTAAGTTTGACGCATACGCAGCGGCTTACCCAGAGCTAGCAGCAGAATTCAAACGTCGTACTAACGGTGAACTTCCAGCACAGTGGGAAGAGAAAGCAAACGCAATCATTGCTGATCTTCAAGCTAACCCTGCAAACATTGCTTCACGTAAAGCATCTCAAAATGCTCTAGAAGCGTTTGGTCAAATGCTTCCAGAATTCATGGGCGGCTCTGCTGACCTAGCGCCTTCGAACCTAACTATGTGGTCCGGCTCTAAGTCTCTAGAAGCAAATGACTTCTCTGGTAACTACATCCACTACGGTGTACGTGAATTCGGTATGACGGCGATCATGAACGGTATCGCTCTGCACGGTGGTTTCGTACCATACGGCGCGACATTCCTAATGTTCATGGAATACGCTCGTAACGCAATGCGTATGGCTGCTCTGATGAAAGTTCAGAACATCCAAGTTTACACGCATGACTCTATTGGTCTTGGCGAAGATGGCCCAACTCACCAACCAGTTGAGCAAATGGCTTCTCTACGTCTGACTCCAAACATGAGCACATGGCGTCCATGTGACCAAGTTGAGTCTGCAGTCGCTTGGAAACTGGCTATCGAACGTAAAGACGGTCCAACGTCTCTAATCTTCTCTCGTCAAAACCTTGCGCAGCAAGAGCGTAGCGAAGAGCAAGTAGCTAACATCGTGAAGGGTGGTTACATCCTGAAAGATTGTGAAGGTAAGCCAGAGCTGATCCTTATCGCTACAGGTTCTGAAGTTGAGCTAGCGGTTAACGCTGCAGCTGAACTAACAGCTGAAGGTAAGAAGGTACGTGTAGTATCTATGCCTGCAACTGACGCATTCGACAAGCAAGACGCTGAGTACCGTGAATCTGTACTTCCATCTGACGTAACAGCTCGTATTGCTGTAGAAGCTGGCATCGCTGACTTCTGGTACAAGTATGTTGGTTTTGGTGGCAAAATCATCGGTATGACAACGTTTGGCGAATCTGCACCTGCAGGTGAGCTATTCAAGATGTTCGGTTTCACTACTGAAAACGTAGTAAACACAGCAAAAGAGCTTCTTGCTTAATCATTACTTGTTAACAAGCAATGAAAGAAAAACCGAGCTATCAGGCTCGGTTTTTTTAGTAATATACAAATTTTAGGCTATTCGAATTCATTACCCCAATTGTCCAGCTCTTTAGTGCCACATACTTTACATGTCACGTACCTATCCATGTTGTAGTAGTGGCCGCCATTGATAATTGAGTTAGCAAAAAGCTTAATTCTACCGAGTAAACTTTTGTCGGTATCATAACTGCTTGTCTGGCGAACAAGAATTTCACTATGTGGTGTGTCTTTATTGCATGTCTTGCAAAAATGAGTCGCTGGGTATCCAGATATAACCTTTTCCTTTGGTTGAGAAAACTGGGTTAGAAACAGCCGTAGAACTAGGTAAGACTCATCACCTCAATAACTACATTAATCAAAAATGATAATCAATGCTAATAGATTGCTTTTGTCTAGTTAGACAACTCAACTAATGCCTTTTGGGTAGGATTCAGTTATTATCTGTTGCACGAAATTTTGGTTAGATGTACGGAACTATGCTAAAAGTCGCGATAAACGGATTTGGACGAATAGGGCGTAACGTATTACGCGCTGTTTACGAAAGTGGCAAAAGCCAACAAATCAAAGTAGTAGCTGTCAATGAGCTTGCTCAGCCTGACGCTATGGCTCACCTATTACAGTACGATACCAGCCACGGTCGCTTCGGTAAGAAGATCTCCAACGACCAAGAGCACATCTATGTCCATCATGGCATCGGTGTGGAAGATAAAGGTGAGTTCGATACGATTCGTATTTTACATCTTGCTGATATCGAGTTGCTGCCTTGGCGTGACCTCGAAGTGGACATCGTTCTTGATTGTACTGGTGTTTACGGCTGCCGTGCAGACGGCCTTGCACACATTGCGGCTGGCGCGAAAAAGGTACTGTTCTCACATCCGGGAGCTAATGACCTAGACAACACCATTATCTACGGCGTGAATCACGATACTATCGAAGCCGACCACAGAGTCGTTTCTAACGGTTCATGTACCACCAACTGTATCGTTCCTATCATTAAGGTTCTTGATGAAGCCTTTGGCATCGAATCAGGCACCATAACGACCATTCACTCTTCAATGAATGATCAGCAAGTTATTGATGCTTACCACAGCGACCTTCGCCGTACTCGTGCAGCAAGCCAATCCATTATTCCTGTCGATACCAAACTGCATAAAGGTATTGAAAGAATTTTCCCGAAATTTTCTAACAAGTTCGAAGCAATATCTGTGCGTGTACCGACGGTAAACGTAACAGCGATGGATTTAAGTGTCACAATTAATACGAATGTGAAAGTTAATGACGTAAATCAAACCATTGTTAACGCATCTCAGTGTACATTACACAACATCGTTGACTATACTGAAGCGCCGCTCGTATCCATTGACTTTAATCATGATCCCCATAGCGCGATTGTTGATGGTTCACAAACTCGAGTGAGCAATGGCCACTTAGTGAAAATGCTAGTGTGGTGTGATAATGAATGGGGCTTTGCGAACCGAATGCTGGATACGGTTCTTGCAATGCAAGCTTCAGAAGGCAAGAAGTAAGACCTAGAAGCAAATGTGCGGATTATTTATTTTTTAGCTTGAAATAAATGCGAAGTGTCCACATATTATGAGTAGCTAAAGTATTACCAGTTGAATAATTTATAGGCTTAGCAGGGTTGCTGAGTTTCCAAAACTTTATTTTTATTTAAATTTGAGAGGACAAATCATGTCTGTGATCAAGATGACTGACCTGGAACTTGCAGGTAAACGCGTATTTATCCGTGCTGACCTAAACGTACCAGTAAAAGACGGTAAAGTAACTTCAGATGCACGTATCCTAGCATCTCTACCAACTATCAAGCTTTGCCTAGAAGCTGGTGCAAAAGTAATGGTTACTTCTCACCTTGGTCGTCCTACTGAAGGCGAATACAACGAAGAGTTCTCTCTAGCTCCTGTAGTTAACTACCTAAACGACGCACTAGATTGCGAAGTTAAACTGGCTAAAGACTACCTAAACGGCCTAGAGCTAAACGCTGGTGAGCTTGTTGTTCTAGAAAACGTTCGCTTCAACAAAGGCGAGAAGAAGAACGAAGAAGAGCTATCTAAAGCATACGCATCTCTATGTGACATCTTCGTAATGGATGCATTCGGTACGGCTCACCGTGCACAAGCATCTACTCACGGTGTTGGTTCTCACGCTCCTGTAGCATGTGCTGGTCCTCTTCTTGCTGCTGAACTTGAAGCACTAGGTAAAGCAATGGACAACCCAGAGCGTCCACTAGTTGCTATCGTTGGTGGTTCTAAAGTTTCTACTAAACTGACTGTTCTTGAGTCTCTATCTAAAGTTGCAGACCAACTTGTTGTTGGTGGTGGTATCGCAAACACCTTCATCGCTGCTGAAGGCCACAACGTAGGTAAGTCTCTATACGAAGCAGACCTAGTTGACACTGCTAAGAAGCTGATGAAAGAGTGTGCTATCCCAGTAGCGACTGACGTTGCATGTGCTAAAGCATTCGACGAGAACGCAGAAGCTGAAATCAAACACGTATCTGAAGTTGCAGACGACGACATGATCTTCGACCTAGGTCCTGATTCAACTGCAGCTCTAGCTGAAATCATCGGCAACGCAAAAACTATCCTTTGGAACGGCCCTGTAGGCGTATTCGAATTCAAGAACTTCGAAGCGGGTACTGCTGGTATTTCTAAAGCAATCGCTGAGTCTGCAGGTTTCTCTGTAGCAGGTGGTGGTGACACGCTAGCAGCTATCGACAAGTTCGGTATCAAAGCTGACGTTTCTTACATCTCTACTGGCGGCGGCGCTTTCCTTGAGTTCGTTGAAGGTAAAGTACTTCCTGCAGTAGCAATGCTTGAAGAGCGTGCTAAAGCATAATTGATTTAGAAAGGCGAGATGCGAATCTCGCCTTTTAACGTTTGCTGCATATCACACTTTTTTGCTAGAATGGCATAAGTTGTGAGCAAACGATTGCAAGTTTTTAAACTTAAGTTTTTTAATCTTAAAACGATAGAATAAATAGGACTATTTCCATGTCTAAGATCTTCGATTTTGTAAAACCTGGTGTGATTTCTGGCGATGACGTACAGAAAGTATTTGAAGTAGCAAAAGAAAACAAATTTGCTCTTCCTGCTGTAAACGTTGTTGGTACTGACTCTGTAAACGCAGTACTAGAAGCGGCTGCTAAAGTTAAATCTCCAGTAGTTGTTCAGTTCTCTAACGGTGGCGCTGCATTCTTCGCAGGTAAAGGCGTTAAACTTGAAGGTCAAGGTGCACAAATCCTTGGTGCTGTAGCTGGTGCTAAATACGTACACGCTGTAGCTGAAGCTTACGGTGTTCCAGTTATTCTACACACTGACCACGCTGCTAAGAAACTACTTCCATGGATCGACGGTCTACTGGACGCTGGTGAAGAGTTCTTCGCTCAAACTGGTAAGCCTCTATTCTCTTCTCACATGCTAGACCTTTCTGAAGAGTCTCTAGAAGAGAACATCGAAACATGTGCTAAGTACCTAGAGCGCATGGCTAAAATGAACATGACAATCGAGATCGAACTTGGTTGTACTGGTGGTGAAGAAGACGGCGTTGATAACTCTGATATGGATGCATCTGAGCTTTACACTTCTCCAGAAGACGTTGCTTACGCATACGAGAAACTAAGCGCTGTTAGCCCACGTTTCACTATCGCAGCATCTTTCGGTAACGTACATGGTGTGTACAAGCCAGGTAACGTTGTTCTAACTCCAACTATTCTACGTGACTCTCAAGCATACTGTGCAGAGAAGTTTGGTATCGCACCTAACGCTCTAAACTTCGTATTCCACGGTGGTTCTGGTTCTACTGAAGCAGAAATCCAAGAGTCTATTGGCTACGGTGTTATCAAAATGAACATCGATACTGATACTCAGTGGGCGACATGGGATGGTATCCGTGCATACGAAGCGGAAAACCGTGACTACCTACAAGGTCAAATCGGCAACCCAACTGGTGAAGATGCACCAAACAAGAAGTACTACGATCCACGCGTATGGCTACGTGCTGGTCAAGCTTCTATGGTTACTCGTCTTGAGAAAGCATTTGCTGACCTTAACGCTGTAGACGTACTATAATTCTTTGAATTAAGTACTCTTTAGTTCCAAAACCCGCAGATTGAGCGGGTTTTTTTATATCTGATAAAAAGTTGTATTATTTATGTGAAAAACCTAGCGTGTGGTGAATAAGTTTCCTAGGATTGAGTTAACGGTATTTGTATTTATGCGTAAGTTTCCTTTATTCAAAGGCTTACATGAGTATGACTTTGCAATCTTTTAAAGACAGGATATCGTGCCGGAAAACGGAGTGTAGACACTCTGTTTCGTAAAACAGACTTAGCAAATTTTTCGTTAGCCTTCTGGTTTGGTCAAATAAAGTTAGCAAAGCCTATTCGACTGAAAAATTTGGTTTAAGGCAGTTTAGCTCATAGCGTATAACATAGAGGATGCACATTATGGCTGAGAGTTCTACAACGATTGAGACCCCGCTTGTAGATGGTCTTTCAAATGCAGAACAGTGGTTAACGGATAACTCAGATTTGTTTATTCAGTACGGGGTAAACATTATATCTGCATTGGTTATTCTGTTTATTGGTAACCTAATCGTAAAAGCTGTAGCAAACAGCGTGGCTAAGGTTCTTCAGAAGAAGAATATGGACCGAGCGGTTGTTGAGTTCATTCATGGCTTAGTCCGTTATTTGTTGTTTGTTATTGTTTTGATTGCAGCTCTTGGTCGCCTTGGCGTTCAGACTGCATCTGTGGTGGCGGTAATAGGTGCCGCTGGTTTAGCGGTTGGTCTTGCACTGCAAGGTGCACTATCGAACTTTGCAGCAGGTGTGCTTATCGTTGCATTCCGTCCATTCAAGTCTGGCGACTATGTGGAAATTGGCGGTGTGGCAGGCTCAGTTGATTCAATTCAGATCTTCCAAACGGTTTTAACAACACCTGATAATAAAATGGTTGTGGTACCGAATGGTAATGTTATCGGTGGCTCAATCACTAACTATTCTCGCCATGATACGCGTCGTATCGACCTAATGATTGGTGTCTCTTACGGCGCAGATCTACAAAAGACCAAAGAGCTTTTGACTAAGATCTGTGAAGCTGATGAGCGTATACTTAAAGAACCAGGTGTTTTAGTTGGTGTACACACGCTAGCAGACTCTTCAGTTAACTTCGTGGTTCGCCCATGGGTTAGCACTGCTGAGTACTGGAATGTTTACTTCGACTTAATGCAAGCAATCAAAGAAGGCTTGGATAAAGAAGGTATCGAAATCCCATTCCCACAAATGGATGTTCACATGAACAAAGTTGAGGGCTAATAAAGCTTCGACAAATTGAATAAAAGGCGGATAACTTAGGTTATCCGCCTTTTTTGTTGTCTTCAATATCATTCCTTTTACTCGTTAGTTGTTGTTACTGCTTAGCTTCTTTTCTTTGTATATCCCTATTTCGTGTTCTACTCGACGTCGGCCACAACGATGTTTTTAACATCGCATATAAGGGCTTTCTTACTTCTTGTCCTCCCAAAATAGCCAATAAACATAAACCGCCAGGAATCAGAATCATCATCAGTAGCGGTCGAAGTAGGTAAGAGAAGCAAAAGATCGTGGGCAGAAAAATCAGCACTTGTCCCAGTCGGTTTAATATATTCATCATGTCCGTATCTCCAAAGTTAAATTGAGCGCGCTCATTTTCATAATTGAGCGTGCTCAATTTGTCAAGTTAGAGCACTAAGAGTATGATCAAGCTTGATTAGAGAAGGATGTATTTTCGTGAGTAAGAGAGAGATAACGAAACAGAAGATCTTAGCGTCTGCTTGGGAGTTGTTTGGGGAAAATGGTTATGACAACACCACAACTCGACAGATCGCTCGCCACGCGGGTGTGGCAGATGGCACGGTGTTTAGTCATTTTGAAACCAAGCTGACTATTCTTCGAGAAGGAATGCTATCGCAGTTGGAAAAGATTGGTCAGGAGGTGTTAGCGGCTGAGCAAGATAAACGTGCTGTGGATATCGGTATCTCGCTAATTGGACACTACTACAGCTATTATTTTGATAATGTTGAGTTAAGTCGAGCGTTACTCAAAGAGGTCATTTGGGATCTAGACTATTACCGCACCTTTGATCAGGCACTCTTTCAGACTGTTAATGTCGATGCATCTATTTCTGAAAAAATGCCATTGATTATGGATAGCTATTTCATGACCTTGATAAATCACTTGAGCCAACCGGAACCAAGCCTTGAAGCTGCGCTGAGTGAACTTAACAGTAAAATTCGAGTCATTCTAGCGTAACTCATTATATTAATGAGTTACTGATGTCATCTTTGGCTTGGTCGGCAGTCTTTGTTCTTTAATTGCTTACCAGTATTGCTCAACCAGTCCATTGGTAAGCACAGCAGCAATTGCGAACATCATAGTTGCTACAGCGATATCAATGCCTTTCTTAACATTCGGTTTAGATAGCGTTGGGCCAAGCTTTGCGGCTCCCAGTGAGAGCGAGTAAAACCAAACGAACGAAGCCAATATGGTTCCCATAGCAAACGCGATTCTGTCGTTACCTTCAAACTGTCCGCCAATCGAACCAAGAATCACAACTGTATCCAAATAGAGGTGTGGGTTTAATACTGTAACTGCCAATGCTCCTAGGATGACAGTACGTTTACCACGAGCCAATATTTCACCTTTTGATTCCTTGTCTGATGGCGCTTTAAAAGCACTACGCAGCGACAACAAACCATAGACAGTCAGGAAAGCGATACCACCTAGTGTCACTGAAGTGAGCAGGACTTCATTTTGCGACAAGATAGCGCCACCACCAAAAATGCCTAGCGAGATAAATAGGGTGTCGAGCAAGCTACAAATCGTTGCTGTGGTTAAATGGTGATTGCGCTTTATCCCTTGATTTAGGACGTACGCATTTTGTGCGCCAATAGGGATAATCATGCTTGCCCCTAGACCAAAACCTTGTAATAAAACCCAAAAACTCATTTTAACCTCCCATTTAATTAACGACACATACTGGTTATAAGGGGAAGATACTCCGCTCCTTGTGATAAGTATAATTAATGATTTTAATCCATTATTAGAGTTGCTAATGTAGGGTGAGGCTTGATTAAAAAGGGAGCAAAGTGATGCGTGGTTTAGATTATAAATGGATAGAAGCGCTGGATGCTGTCGTTAAACAACGCAGTTTTGAAAGGGCGGCAGAGCAGTTATATATCTCCCAATCAGCAGTGTCGCAACGCATTAAACAGCTAGAAAAGTGGCTCGCTCAACCTGCTTTGGTAAGGGAAAACCCACCTAGGCCAACCCCGGCTGGTAAAAAGTTACTAGGCTTATATCGTCGAGTCCGTTTGTTGGAGCATGAACTCGTTCCCGAGCTGATGAATGAAGATGGGAATCAGCCTCTATCAATATCCATTGCTACTAACGCGGATAGCTTAGCAACTTGGTTACTGCCAGCTTTGTCGGATGTGATGAAGTTGCGCCAAGTGGAATTGAACCTCGCTATTCATGGCGAATCGAGAACCATAGAGAAGATTAAAAGTGGTGAAGTTGCAGGTGCAATTAGTTTGGAGTCTCAAGCGATTCCTGGTTGCAGTGCCGACTACCTTGGTCGCATGGATTATGTGTGTGTGGCAAGTCCAGATTTCCACCAGCGCTACTTCTCGGAAGGGGTCAACTACACCACATTGAGAAAGGCTCCAGCTGTGTCTTATGATCAATACGATGACCTCCACAAGAAGTTTCTGCATTATCATTTTAATGTGCCTAGAGACAGCGTGATCAACCATACAGTTGGTAGCTCTGAAGCGTTTGTGCGTTTGGCCTTGTCGGGTGTTGCCTACTGTTTGATTCCAAGGTTACAGATCATCGAGGAGCTAGAATCAGGTTCGTTGATTGATATTACGCCCGGGTTTTTATTGTCCTATCGGATTTACTGGCACCATTGGCAGCTTGAAAGTGGGGTACTTAAAGAGATCTCACAAGCGATTTTGAGTTTTGCTCACGAACATTTACCACAGTAAGCTGGTGGTTTTTTCAGCGTCAAAGTTCTGTTAGAAGTGCGGTGTCTAGATTGGATAAACGGCAAATTACTCTATGATGAAAAGACATTTGTTTAGCATAGGTCTCCCCCCATGAAGTTTGTACCAAAGATGTTAGCAACCTCTCTTACTCTTACAGCAGCCCTAAGTGCTGTAAGTTTTTCGGCATTGGCTAATTCGCCATCTTTTCCACACATTTCGACGACCGGTTACGGTGAAGTGGTGGCAACGCCAGATATGGCGACATTTTCAGTCAGAGTTGTTGAGTCAACGATGACCGCAGAGCAAGCAAAGCTCACCGTTGATAAAGTGGTGATGAGCTTCCTTAATAAGCTACATAAAGCTGGGGTTGATGAGGCGAGCGTTCATAGCTCTAACCTTTACCTAGCGCCTCAATATCACTACCCAAAAGACGGCAAGCCGGAGTTAGTTGGTTACCGAGCTTCACGTAATGTGACGGTTGAAGTTAAGGATTTATCGAATCTTAATGAGTATATGGATATTGCCATTGCTCAAGGGATTAACCAGATCGATAACATCCAATTGCAAGTGCGTGACCAAGCGAAATATCAAGAGCAAGCGCGTTTAGAAGCAATCAAAGACGCAAGAGCAAAAGCTAAATCATTAGCGACTGGTTTTGAGCGTGAGCTTGGCGACGTGTGGCGTGTTGATTACAACGCACAGTCTTCTCAGCCGGTACTAATGCGTTCTATGGCGATGGATGCGAGAACGGAGTCGAACTCTTATGAAGACTCAACGATCACTATTCGTGATCGTGTGAATGTGATCTATCAGCTTGAAGAGTAATTAGATCATCATGATCTAATTGCCTATCATAGGCCAAATACTAAAAAGGCTCTCACAATGAGAGCCTTTTTGTTTTTCTAATACCGAATTCGATGATTAGTGAAGTAGACGAGCACGGATAGTGCCTTCGATCTCTTTCAGTTTCAGCAGTGCTTCTTCAGACCGGTCTGCCTCAACATCGATCACTACGTAACCCATATCAGCGGCTGTCTGTAGGTACTGACCTGCGATGTTGATGCCTTCTTCTGCGAAGATGGTGTTGATTTGAGTCAGAATGCCTGGACGGTTCTGGTGAATGTGCAATAGGCGAGATGTGCCCGTATGCAGTGGTAGCGATACCTCTGGGAAGTTAACACTTGATAGCGTTGAACCGTTATCAGAGTATTTTGCCAGTTTACCTGCCACTTCTACACCGATGTTCTCTTGGGCTTCTTGAGTAGAACCACCAACGTGTGGAGTTAGAATCACGTTATCGAACTGCATCAATGGTGACTCAAATGGGTCAGCATTGGTTTTCGGTTCGGTTGGGAATACGTCAATCGCCGCACCTCCAAGGTGACCAGAATCTAGAGCGCCACATAGAGCCGGAATATCGACTACAGTGCCACGCGCTGCATTGATAAAGATTGCGCCCGGCTTCATACGATCGAACTCTTCTTTACCCATCATGTTCTTGGTTTCATTGGTTTCTGGAACATGCAGTGAGATCACGTCACACTTGTTCAACAGTTCAGTCATGGTGTGAACTTGCGTTGCATTACCCAGTGAAAGCTTGTTTTCAATATCGTAAAAGTAAACGCGCATACCTAGGTTTTCCGCAATAATACCCAGCTGAGTACCAATGTGACCGTAACCGATAATACCTAAGCGCTTACCACGAGCTTCGTAAGAGTTGTCTGCACTCTTTTTCCAGATGCCACGGTGCGCAAGAGCATTCTTTTCTGGGATGCCACGTAGTAGCAATAGAACCTGACCAAGAACTAGCTCAGCAACGCTTCGCGTGTTTGAGAATGGTGCGTTGAAGACAGGTACACCACGTTTTGCAGCTGCTTCAAGGTTTACTTGGTTAGTACCGATACAGAAACAACCGATAGCAACCAATTTTTCAGCAGCATCAATTACTTCTTGGGAAAGGTTTGTGCGAGAACGAATACCGATGAAGTGAGCATCTTTAACTGCTTCAAGTAGTTCATCTTCAGGTAGTGAGCCTTTGTGGTACTCAATATTTGTGTAACCAGCGGCTTGAAGTACTTCTACTGAAGAAGGGTGAAGACCTTCTAGAAGTAGAATTTTTATTTTTTCTTTTTCCAGTGAAACTTTGGCCATTGTTCTCGTCCTTAAAATGGAAAGGTTGGGCAAATGCGGCGCACGTGCTACAAAATGGCTGAAAGGGGAACAAATTCACCACTTTGTTAGGAGACAAACGTTTTCCCTGTGCGTCTTCTGAACAATAAAGTAACAAAAAAAAAATGTTTTGGGTAAGAAAATTACGGAATAAGACATAATTTTACAGGTACAAAGCAAAAAAAAACGGCGCCCTTAGGCACCGTATGTAATGAAGTAACAGAAAAACTCAATCTTCTATTATTTATTCTTCGATTTTTGCACCTTCAGGTGTACCTGTAATAACCACGTCTGCGCCACGGTGTGCGAATAGGCCAACCGTTACCACACCAGCGATACCATTGATGATATCTTCTAGTTGTTTCGGGTTTTCAATCGCCATGCCGTAAACATCTAGGATCACGTTGCCGTTATCCGTTGTACAACCTTCACGGTAAACCGGGTCACCACCAAGCTTAACTAGCTCACGCGCAACGTATGAACGCGCCATTGGGATAACTTCTACCGGTAGAGGGAATTTACCCAGTACATCAACAGCTTTCGTGCCATCAACTATACATACAAATTTATCAGAGATAGCCGCTACGATTTTTTCACGAGTTAGAGCTGCACCGCCGCCCTTGATCATGTCGCGAGATGGGTTGATCTCGTCGGCGCCATCAACATAGATGTCTAACTTAGCAACATCATTACACTCATACACTTTGATCTCTAGCTCTTCTAGGCGTTGCGTTGAAGCAACAGAGCTTGAAACTGCACCTTTGATTTTGTCTTTCATTGTGCCTAGTGCGTCGATGAAGTGATTTACTGTAGAGCCAGTACCAACACCTACAATGCTGCCTTCTTCAACATATTTAAGTGCTGCCCAACCAGCTGCTTTTTTCATTTCATCTTGAGTCATGCCATTCTCCTGAATAAGATCTTGCGCTTTGAATTAGTCTTTCGCGTATTAAGTTAACGTTTGAGTATCGAGGTTAACGTTTGCGGCGCGATTATAGCGCTTTAACGGTTGTTTTCCCATTGCCAAGTTTTACTTGGAGTCACGATTTTAGGTAACGGAACATCCCACTCTTCAATTGGTAGGGTATCGACCTGTTGGCAATCGTGAGCCAAACCAATTGGTGTTGCCCCTTGTCCTGTCTCGAACCATTTCGCCAGAGTACGATCGTAATAGCCACCACCCATGCCTAACCGATGACCATGAGAGTCAAAACCAACCAGCGGGGTAAGAATGAGGTCGAGTTGATGACAAGGTTTCACCAACGTTTGATTAAGCTGGGGTTCAACGATGCCGTATTTATTTAATACCGTTGGGGTTGTCGGAGAATAGTGCAAAAACAACAGATGCCCGTCAGAGAAGGGGTGCAATACAGGTAAATAGGTCTGCTTACCTTGCGCCCATAACCACTCGATTAAAGGTTGGGTATCAAGTTCACCGTCGATAGAGATATAAAGTGCGATATGTTGGGCAGACTGAATGTCATCAAGTTGAGCGCACTGCTTAACTAGGTCTATGCCGGATTGAGTTTGTTGTTCGTTAGATAGGGAGTTGCGTTTGATGCGGATCTGTTTGCGAAATTCGCTGCGTGTGAGCGTCTTCATAAGAAGGGATACCCCAAAGTGCCGTTGAGAATAGATGGCCCTTGAACCAGCGAGTTCAAGGCGGATCAGCAATGATTACCGTAGGCTTCTCGGTCGGGCCGAGCATGCTCAATAGCACTCAAGTACTAACCCTTAGGGATTGCTTATCGGCTCGGGGACGTGAATCCTCTGACAAACACTCCAGGGTAAATTTTGTGTACGCTATTGCTGTCCGTGCTTAACCTTACTGAGAACATCTGAAAGCGATGTTGTGAGCTGCTCCATTCGCTCGGTCAGTGCGTTTTGTTCGTCATTTGCTTCAAACTTCTTGGTTTGTAATTCATAGCAAATGTTCAGAGCTGCGATAGTCAGCAGCTTCACTTCATTGGTTACCTTAGTACGTTCAGCCATCTCTTTCAATCGATTATCAAGATCGGCCGCCGCTGCAATCAATGACTCCTCTTGCCCTGCTGGACAATTTACTCGAGTCAGTTTTCCTAATATTTCAACGTCTACCGCTTGATTACTCATGATGGATGAACTCTTTAACGCGCTATTTTAAGGCTGTTGCGCTTCGTTATTTTCTTGAAACCAAAAGTGCAAGTACCGATGAGGAAGCAATCTCCTCTGAGGGAGAAACTATAGGTAAACCGCTATTAAGATTCAAGCTTTTCAGAGTGACTGTTTGTAAATGAGAGCTTGAGCACACAGTAATTCAGCAAATTGAACAATTGGTAGTCAGTCATCCTTCAATTGCTAGGGATCGATGCTTACCAGAATTGGGGTGAAGTGGTACGATTATACTATCGATATAAAGAATAACTGAGCGAGCTATCTGATGAGCGAAACTACTTTACCTGACTACCTAACGGTTGCGACTGAACTTCAATCGGCAAGTCTAGCCGTAACCCCTGCTGAGATGCATGGCTTATTAACGGGTATGTTAAGCGGAGGCTTAAGCCTAGTAGATAAGAGCTGGCAACCACTGATCTTTGATTACACCAACGAAGGTATGGGTTGGCCGGATCGCGCATTAACGTTAGCGGAAGCGACATTGAAAGTAACCACTAGTGAGATTACGGGTTCAGGCATGGAATTGTCTATGCTACTGCCTGATGAAGACGCAAGTGCGAGCCTATTTGATTTAGCTGACGGTGTGTCTGATTGGATCAACCACTTTATCTCTGGTTTAGGGCTCGTTGGCGCTCAGTTAAATAAGGCGTCGGAAGGCACTAAAGAAGCGCTGGCTGATCTTGAAGAGATGGCAAAGCTAGGCATTGATGAAGATGATGATCTGGAAGAGCAGGCGCAACTTCTAGAGCACGTTATTGAGCACGTAAAAGCGTGTGCATTAACTATTCATGCTGAGTTTGGTGCTCGCCCATCTGAAGATGTAGTTCCAACCATTCACTAATCGTTTGCCAGTTTGAGGTTATGATGGCTCAGTATGATGTTGTAATTGCTGGTGGTGCGATGGCAGGGGCGACTTTGGCGCTTGCCTTGAATCACCTAAGCCAAGGCTCGCTATCGATTGCGGTAGTGGAACCTTATCAGGTTGATCATCAAGCTCATCCTGGGTTTGATTCTCGTTCTATTGCTTTGTCTTATGGCACAGTGCAGATCCTTGATTCATTGCAGTTGTGGCAATCGATCGCTCCAGTTGCAACCCCGATTAAAGATATTCATGTCTCGGATCGTGGGCATGCAGGAATGACTGATATCTACAGCGAAGATCTTGCGGTTGATGCGCTTGGTTATGTGGTCGAGTTGGCGGATGTCGGTCGAATCTATCAGCAAAAGCTGGAGTCAGAAGAGGCAATTACGATGCTGTGCCCTGACTCAGTAGCGAAAATTGAGCGTAGTGATTTACTGACGACCATTGACCTTAATAGCGGGCAAACCATTACAACTAAGTTGTTGGTTGCAGCTGACGGAGCGATCTCTACCTGCTGCCAACAACTGAATATTTCGTTGAGCGAGCATGACTTTGAGCAAGTGGCTGTCATTGCCAACATTGTGGCGAGCGAGCCGCATCAAGGTCGTGCCTTTGAGCGTTTTACCCATCATGGGCCAGTTGCTTTATTACCAATGACGGACAACCGTCTATCGCTAGTATGGTGCTTACCGCCAGAACAAGCTGATAAAGTCATGGCTTTAAACGACAGCCAGTTCCTTGAACAGCTGCAGAATGATTTTGGTTGGCGATTAGGCCGTTTAGATAAGGTGGGTAAGCGTGCGAGCTATCCTCTGATTCTTCGTCATCGTCAGCAAAATATCTCTCATCGATTTGCGATTGTCGGCAATGCCGCTCAAACTCTTCATCCGATCGCGGGTCAGGGCTTTAACCTTGGTATTCGTGATGTGGCTTCTTTAGCCGAAGAGTTGTGTACTCAGTTGGATGATGTTGGTCGATACACTGGTCTTGTTAACTTTAGAAAACGTAGAGAACAGGACAGAGGGGCGACGATTACACTGACATCGAGCCTAGTACACCTGTTCTCAAATGATTTTTTAACCGCTCGTATCGGGCGAAACCTTGGGTTAGCTGTTATGGATAACCTTCCACCACTTAAAGGTCCACTTTTGCGTCATACGCTTGGCCTAGTAGAAAGATAAGGTAGATAAATAATGATGCAAAGTGTTGATATCGCAATTGTTGGTGGAGGTATGGTTGGCTTAGCCCTTGCAGCGGCTTTGAAAGACAGTGATCTGAGAGTGGCTGTAATTGAAGGCAAGGCACCAAGCGAAGGGCTTAATGAACTGCCTGACGTACGTGTTTCTGCATTGAGCCGTTCTAGTGAAGTGATTTTGCGTAATCTAGGTGCGTGGCAGGGAATTGAGCAAAGACGTGCAGCCCCTTATCAAGCGATGGAAGTGTGGGAACAAGATAGCTTCGCTCGTATTGAATTTGACTCAACGCGTTTAGCGCAGCCTAATTTAGGTCATATTGTTGAGAATCGTGTGATTCAATTGGCGTTGCTTGAACAGGTTAAAAAGCAAGAAAACGTCAGTCTCTACATGCCAGCGACGTGCAAAACAATGGCAATTGGTGAAAGCGAAGCGTGGCTGACTTTAGACAATGGTCAAGCACTGACGGCTAAGCTTGTCGTTGGTGCAGATGGTGCTAATTCTTGGGTTCGCAAGCAGCAAGATATCCCTCTAACACATTGGGACTACGGACACAGTGCAATTGTTGCGAACGTTAAAACTGCAGAAACGCACCATAGTGTGGCTCGTCAAATATTTACACCACAAGGCCCATTGGCATTTTTACCAATGCAGCCGAGTAACATGAGCTCTATCGTTTGGTCGACTGAGCCGAATCGTGCCGAGAAGCTCGTATCTATGTCGGATGCGGAGTTTAATAAACAGCTAACAGCTGAATTCGACTCTAAACTAGGCTTGTGTGAAGTGGTTGGAGAACGTTTTGCGTTCCCGCTGCGCATGCGATATGCGAGAGACTTCGCAGTAGAGCGTGTGGCTTTGGTGGGGGATGCCGCGCATACCATTCACCCGCTTGCAGGGCAGGGCGTTAACCTTGGCTTGTTAGATGCTGCCAGCCTAGCACAAGAGCTGTTAAAGCTCTGGGCTGCGGGCGAGGACATTGGTACCAAGCGTAACTTACGTGGTTATGAGCGTTGGAGAAAAGCAGAAGCCGCGAAGATGATTGCATCGATGCAGGGCTTTAAAGACCTATTTGAAGGCGATAATCCGGCGAAGAAGCTGATTCGTGGTATCGGTATGAAGCTCGCAGGTCAATTACCTGGTGCGAAAGATGAAATCATGAAGCGAGCTTTAGGACTTGCGGGTAACCTTCCTGACTTAGCGAAGCCCCCTGTGATTCATCGATAATGACTTTGTTTCCAATGTTTCGCACCAAAGTTTCGTTCGAATCATTGGTACGAAAAAAGGGTTGGCGTTAGCCAACCCTTTTTGTTTTGAATTCTCTAGATAATTTGATTATGCGTAAGCACAGCGCAGCTTCATAATTTCACTATTTATTTCTTTCACTGTTTCAAAGTGGCGTTTCTCTGCTCGGTCTGGCAGCACTAGCTTACCGTTATCGAACTCAAATTTCCCTACGCCGTAAATGTAGATTCGTCCTTTGAAAAGTCGACTTACATGTTTAGCAATCATACTCGGTGTATAGCGCTTAAACAGTCTCATTTTTAATTATCCTTATATTTACCTAGCCTGCACATTATAGAAAACTCCGAGATAATAATTGTGATAAGCATGGAGTAATATGCAGTAGCGTTGACGTTAATTAGATATTTGTGCTGTTCTAAGCACTTTCTACAGTAAATATCTATTTTTCCGTGAGCTCCTCCCCAAAATAATACTGAGTAGTGAACTGCCGTGAACTTTCCTGTTCGGTATTAAGCAGCTTAAATGTGACAATTATAAGAATAGGCGGGATTTTTTTGTTTGTGTAATCAAATTGTAAAATTAAGACAAAAAAAAGGTTCATCGCGGCTTTCCGGGGAAAGCCGCTTTTATCTTCAAGAAGAAGTAGTCTGTATCTCGATACCCATATCCCATTCGCTTGATTAGCTTTATCTTGTTGTTTATCCCTTCCAATGTGCAGGTGTTAAGCGGATAACTCGCAGATGCGATAATGCCGTGAAGATAAGGCCTTAGTTTTCGTGCGAACTCTTTCAATGGCTTAATTCCACTCTCTTGTACTTGTGCCCACCACGCCTCCCAGAGCCCTTTAGCATGTACTTCTGATTCACAATACCAAAGCTCTTTGAGTTGTGCTCCGAGTATATAAGTGGTCATTAAGTCCTTATTGATATTCAATATTTCGGTAAGATAGCTGTTTTGCTGTGTATTCAAATTACCCCTGTTTTTTAGCAACACCCAGCGTGAGCGCTTGATCCATTGCCTCGCTTTTTTATCTTGCTTGAGTTTGTTGGCTTGGTCGACTCTGACTCTATCCATCACCTCTCGACCGAACTTAGCAACAACATGGAATAAGTCGTAAACGATTTTTGCGTTCGGACAGTGTGCTTTAACTTCAAGATCAAAAGCCGTATTCATGTCCATTGCGACCGCTTCGATATTATTGCCATGCTTGCCTAGTTGCTCGAAGAACGGCCGTATGTCCTTACGGCTTCGGCCTAACCCTATCCAAATGACTTGGTGTGTCTTAGCGTCAGCGATGACCGTGGCATATCGATGCCCTTTAAAGATGGCGAACTCGTCCATGACGAGTTGCCTTAGCTCCTCCCATTTCACTGGCGGTACCACTTTTCTAAGTCGGGATTTATCTATCTCTTTAATGGTGTGCCAATGAACGTTCGTTAACCGGGAGATATGCTTAATAGGAAGAAGAGGCAGTAATTGTTCTATATAGCTTCTTAAGCGCTTCGTTATACGAGCATAAGGCTCCAACCAAGATAGAGATTCTGTTTTTATGCCACACTCACGGCACTTGATTCTTCGCGTTTGAACAGAAAGAACAACAGGAACACCGAGCAACATGGCTTCTTTTACATGACGCCATTGATACTCATGAATAGCCTCGGCCTCGAGACCACAAAGGCACTTAGCCTCAGAGTTCGGTTCAAGAGTCAGGGTAATAAGTGATGCTGTCTGGTGAGACTTTACGACTTGAAAGCCTTCCCAGAATGAAGATAGGAAAGTATGATTCGGCATGAAAACGGTAGTTTGTGTATGATTTTTGTTTGGCGACTAAACCATATCACTTACTACCGTTTTTGTTTTTAGTTCCCGCTAATCCGCGATGAACCAAAAAAAAGCCCGTCTAAAACGGGCGAATAGTCACAGATGCATTACACAAAAGTGGATACTGATGTTACTCAGTGGATTCACTTGTACTGATTTGCCTAGGGGCTAGTCAGTAAATCCACAATAACGCAGTTTTTTACTTGTGACTACTTATGCTTTAATTTTGATTAAATATTTAACTTTAATCTATTTATCTTATGACGAACTTCACAATAAATATGTATCTAGTGAAAACTGGAATGTGACTTTGCGATCAGTTACTGCTTTGATCTGATCATCGGCTTATCTCTGTAATGATAGGCGCGCATAGGGCTATGAGATCATCGGGATCCAGAGCAATACCTGCCATTCGATCCCCAGAGCTGATGGTCACCGTCGAATTGTTTTGAATCGAAGGATTAAAGATGATCGGCATGTGCCTTTTTAATGCAAGAGGGCCAACACAACCTATCTTAAAACCAGTGATGGACTCTACATCGCTTAGCGGAACACAAGTCATTCGGCGGCAATTTAGAATTGAGCGCACTTTCTTCGGATCGACTGAGCGATCACCAGTGGTGCACGCTAGCGCGTATTGATTGCCCATGTCTTTGAGCAGAATACATTTCACCATTTGAGATGGGGCGATGCCTCGTTCTTGCGCGGTTTCTTCGATGCTGGTGGTTGGCTTACTTTGTAACAGCAGGCGATAGTTCACCTGCTGTTGGTCTAGCCATTGTGTAATCACTGTTTCCACGTAATTACTCGTCGTCAAGACTGTAAGGCAGTGGCAGGATATTCCAGATTTGATCAGGTTGTGCTGTCAAACGCAGTTGAACATCGTCATCCAGGTTATTCGGCAGAACCATTAGACCAATCGCTTGGTTGTCAGCAAATTGATATACGTTGATCAGTCGACCTGCACCACGCCAGTTTTCACCCACGCTACGCTCTAGCTCAATAGGGCTCTCTAGTGTTAGCACTTCCGCAGTCGGACCAGAAACAATGCGCATTTCACGTTTGTTCATGCCACGGTACTTAGCGCGAGCTACTGTTTCTTGCCCCGTGTAACAGCCCTTGGTGAAGCTAATGCCACCAATCGCTTGCAGGTTAAGTGCCTGAGGGATGTGCTCATTTTGCTCTGCTTTGGTTAGGTGAGGCTGAGCATCGATAATTTCATGATACTGCCATAGCGCCTCTGAGACTTTCTCCGCAGAACTGTTAGTGACCAAAGCTTCTGCAGCTTGTTCTGTTACAAGCAGAGCCCAGCGGTTTTCTGCAACTTTAACGGCTGTACCGCCTGAAATCGCACGAACTTTACCTTGGCTCTCTGAAATTGAGTCGATGTATTGATCCGCAGCTGCGCCCATCACACCGATAACCACATCGCTGGTTTGCTCAATATCGACTTTAGAGAAGACCGCGTATTTTTTGATTTCTAAGAGCTCAACTTCAATCGCAGACTTAGGCTGCATAAGCGCATAACCACCGTTGTGGTGGAATAGGCGGAAGATACTCCATACCTTTCCTTTTGCATCACAGTGGGCGCCTAATGTGGATTCATCATTAGGAAGAGTCACGACGTCGCACGTTACTTGACCTTGTAGGTACGATTTTTTGTCATCGCCTACCATGGTAATTGCACTCCAGTCTGACACATGTGTCATCATCAGTTCTGGAAGCGAATCATTTTGCGTATGAGCGTGCGGCTGAAAGGTGTTTTTCCAATCCATTTTATCTTTCCTAAGAATTTTATTTGGCTCTATGTTAATCCTGTTCTGTTTCTTTGTCAGCCTAGGTTTTTTTGTGAGCTGAGATAGGGACTGTGACCCACATAGTAGTTGCAGAGCGTATGACTTGTTACACTCCAAGAAAGAAAAATTATAGGTGAGGATAGCCAATGTACACTGCAGAGCAGAAAGCACGAATTAAATGGGGTTGCCGTCGCGGCATGTTAGAACTTGATGTAGTCATCATGCCATTTTTCGAAGAGTGTTTTGATTCATTGCAAGAGCAGGAACAGCGCGAGTTTGTTTCTTTACTAGAGTGTGATGATCCAGACTTGTTTACTTGGGTGATGGGCCACGGCCGCAGTGAAAACCTAGGTCATGCATCAATGGTTGATAAAATTGTCGCACACAACCTCAGCAAGGTTCGTTAAGCTCCAGCTCAACCCTTCGCATTTCGCATTATTAACAAAAGGCACTGTTTTCGGGTGCCTTTTGTTTTTCATCGTTGTCTCTTCTATTCCATTGGCTGTCAGCCTTTATTGTCTTTATTTATCCTTCAATCTGTTTCGTGCCAATCATATGCTTATCACCAGTGCTCAAGGGCGTTTTGATTATAAGGGTGATGGTGAGGTGCGGCTTAATGATCAGCTTTACAAGTTAAAGTCCGTCGACCAGATTTGGGCGCAATTCTTTATAAAATTACGATTTGAATGCGGTCACTCGATACTGCTATGGCGAGACAGTTGCCAAGATCAAGAATATCGGCACTTTTTGGCGAACTTACAACGAATGCGTTCGCTCAGCTAAAGTAATCGATTAGCCGTGAGATAAAAGAAAAGGGAGCACTAGGCTCCCTTCCATTTGATTACTTTTCATTGTTGGCGAATGCGCCAGATTACGATTGACGTTTCTCTGGTGTCAGAATCGTTGGGCCACTGTCTTCAGCAAGCTCTGGGTAATCCAATGTATAGTGCAGGCCGCGACTCTCTTTACGTTGCATCGCACAGCGAACCATTAGCTCAGCGACTTGAAGTAGGTTACGCAGTTCTAGAAGGTTGTTCGACACCTTAAAGTTGCTGTAATACTCGTGAGTCTCTTGCTGCAACATCTGAATACGACGCATTGCGCGCTCAAGACGTTTGTCTGTACGTACGATACCCATGTAATCCCACATGAATAGACGAAGTTCATGCCAGTTGTGCTGGATAATAACTTCTTCATCACTGTTAGTGACTTGGCTTTCATCCCATGCTGGAAGTTCAGCACACAACTGAGACTGTTCAATGTTCTCAACGATGTGTTTTGCTGCCGACCACGCGTAAACCACACATTCTAGTAGTGAGTTTGATGCCATACGGTTCGCACCGTGCAGGCCAGTGTAGCTAACCTCACCAATCGCGTAGAGGTTTTGCAGATCCGTTTGACCATCTTTATTGACCATCACCCCACCACAGGTGTAGTGCGCAGCAGGAACAATCGGGATCGGCTCTTTAGTCATATCGATACCCAAGTCCATCAAGCGAGTGTGGATCATTGGGAAGTGCGCGGTGATGAACTCTTCAGGTTTGTGGCTGATGTCGACGTACATGCAGTCTGCACCTAATCGCTTCATTTCGAAGTCGATCGCGCGAGCAACCACATCACGAGGCGCCAATTCACCACGCTCGTCGAAGTCCTTCATGAAGCGTGTACCATCCGGGCGACGCAGGTATGCGCCTTCGCCACGTAGCGCTTCCGTTAGTAGGAAGTTACGCGCTTCTGGGTGGAACAAGCAGGTTGGGTGGAATTGGTTGAACTCTAGGTTTGCTACACGACAACCTGCACGCCAAGCAATCGCAATACCATCACCAGAAGATACATCTGGGTTAGAGGTGTATTGGTAAACTTTGGATGCGCCGCCAGTAGCAAGTACAACAAATTTAGCGCGTACGGTTTCTACTTGTTCTTGGTTACGGTTCCAGATGTAGGCACCAATAACCTTGTCTTTCGAGCCACCAATTTTATCTTCAGTGATCAAGTCAAGCGCGTTGTGGCGCTCGAAGATCTCGATGTTCGGGTGATTCTTGACGTTATCTTGCAGTGAAGTTTGCATTGCCATGCCGGTTGCATCGGCAGCGTGCAGGATTCTGCGGTGACTGTGGCCACCTTCACGAGTTAGGTGGTACTTAGGTTGACCATCAGTGCTGTTCTCATCTTTATCAAATGGAACACCGCCATCAATCAGCCATTGCACACACTCTTTAGCATTTTCAGCAATGAATTGAACTGTATCTTCTTCACATAACCCAGCCCCGGCAATTTGAGTATCTTCAACGTGAGACTCAATACTGTCAGACTCATCGAACACCGCAGCGATACCGCCTTGTGCGTAATACGTCGATCCTTCGCTGCGTGGTCCTTTGCTTAATACAATTACTTTTGCATGTTCTGCTACGCGTAAGGCTAATGACAAGCCTGCCGCACCACTTCCTACCACTAATACATCACACTGATGTTCACGGTTTGCGTTCATAAAACTTATTAAATCCCGGGCTATAGTCGAGTTGTCCACTCTCAATTGACTTTGTCTTGTTTTAGGAGTCGCGGTAAGACTGTTATAATCTCCCCAGAGTCGTCCTAAAACGCTATGCAAAATCAAGATATAGACAGCTATCTAGAAATATTTAATTGCTCAATACCATTGCTTTTGCTCAAGTTTCCCCAAATTGATAGGGATAGCTATTTTTATTACATCACATTGTGAAACAATAATGGCAAATAATTTTAAGAAAGTTGGAACTTTCGGTATTTGGCTTAGTCACAATAGTGCTCTTGTAGACGGTGGTGTCAATACTACATTTCGCATAATTAGTACCCATATCTGTGAAGGTGAGGGTTATAACAATAGGAGTACCCGCTCGAATGAACGAGCAGCTAACCGATCAAGTGTTGATTGAGCGAGTTCAGAGTGGAGATAAGCAAGCATTTAACTTACTAGTGGTTAAGTATCAAAACAAAGTTTGTAATCTTATCTCTCGATACGTGAATAATTCCGGTGATGTACCTGATGTAGCACAAGAAGCTTTTATTAAAGCTTACCGCGCGATACCTAATTTTCGTGGCGAGAGTGCCTTCTATACATGGTTGTACCGAATTGCCGTGAACACCGCTAAGAATCATATCGTTGCCCAGAGCCGTAGGCCTCCCGCAACGGATGTAGATGCAGAAGATGCTGAATATTACGAAACAGGCAGCGCGTTAAAAGAAATATCGAACCCTGAGAACTTAACGCTGTCAAAAGAATTGAAGCAAGTTGTTTTTGGTGCGATTGAAGCGCTACCTGAAGACTTAAAAACTGCAATGACGCTGCGTGAGCTTGAAGGTTTGAGCTACGAAGAGATTGCAGAAGTAATGGATTGCCCTGTAGGAACCGTACGTTCGCGTATTTTCCGAGCTCGTGAAGCGGTGGAAAAGAAAATTAAACCTCTTTTGCAACGCTAGAACTTGTAATAATTATGGTGAAAATAATGGCTGATAAAGAAAAGCTTTCGGCACTCATGGATGGTGAAACGATCGATAAATCTCTCATTGTAGACCTAGAATCTGATCAAGAAAGCATGAATACCTGGCAGAGTTACCACTTAATTGGTGACGTTATGCGTGGGGATGCGCCAGAAACTAAAAATTGGAACATTGCTGGTAGTGTGGCAGCTGCGCTTGAAGATGAGCCTGCACACAGTGCAATGCCAAACCAGCACCAAGTGAATGTTGAACCTACTGTTGCTCCAATTGAAGAGCAACCAAAGCCTCAGCAAGCGAAGCGTCAGCTTCCTGCGTGGTTACAACAGTTTGGACAAGTTGCTGTGGCAGCGTGTGTTTCATTAGCAGTTGTATTAGGTGTTCAACAATATGGTGGCAGCGACCCAGCGGCACCAGAACAGTTACCTGTACTTCAGACGATTCCATTTGCAGGATCGGCTGAGCCAGTGAGCTTAACGCGTGACTCTGTAGAGAGACCGGCTTCTGAAGCAAACTTGCAAGAGCAGCGCAAACGCGTTCATGCAATGCTAGAAGATTATGAGCTACAACTAAGATTAAACAGTGATGCGTCGCCTATGGAAGATGCACATCTAGAATCGGACATTGAATGAAGAAAATCCTGGTCAGTGCACTGACACTGTTCAGCTTGATGTCTCCAACAGCCTTTGCAGAGGAAACAACTGCAAAGGCGTTGTTGCATCAAATGAACGAGGCCAGTCAGCATCTAAATTACGAACTCTCTTACATACTGATCAAGAAGAGCAGTATTGAACCTCTTGTTTATCGCCATGCGGTTAACGACGACCAACAACTCGCACACCTTGTTTACCTGAGTGGCCCTGTTCGTGAAGTGATTCGTCGCGGTAATGAAGTGAGCTACATCGAACCGGGTACAGAGCCGTTTACGATCCAGTCAGGCAGTATGGTTGCGCCTGTTATTCCGATGATCAATCGAGATATTGAATCCCTGAATCAGTACTACGACTTTGTAAAAGTTGGGCGTTCTCGTGAAGCGGGCAGCACTACTCAAGTGTTACGCGTAGTGCCAAAAGATGGCCTTCGTTACTCTTACGTGGTTTGGGTAGACGAGAAAACCAGTCTTCCTCTACGTGCCGACCTATTAGACCGTGATGGTGAAATACTGGAACAGTATCGAACAATCTCTTACGTGGTGAACGATAAAATCGCTGAAGCCATGGGCGGCTTAAACCAAGCGCAACTGCCGAAGGTTTTATCATTACCTGAAGGTTTGGTGAGTGAGACCGACTGGCAAGCTTCATGGGTGCCAGAAGGGTTTAAGTCAAAAGAATTGAGCCGTTACCAAATGGCAGCGACCGATAAAATGGTCGAGAGTCAGCTTTTCAGCGATGGATTATTTAGCTTTTCGGTATATATCGCCGACAAAGACGAACACTCATTGAAAGGCCAGTTGGTACGTCAAGGACGCAGAACCTTGCACAGCTTAGTGATTGGCGACAGAGAGGTGTCTGTCGTGGGTGATATCCCGCCAGCGACAGCTAAGCGTATCGCTCAATCTGTGACTTTCAATCATCAGGTATCAGCGCAATGATGACCGCGCTGGCTACCGTTAGCTCAGTTGAACAAAAAGGTAAGCAATACTTTGTTCAACTGAGCTGCGAACAACAAACCAGTTGCAGCAGCTGCTCTTCACAAAAAAGCTGCGGCACTGGCATTGTCACCAAAGCGGTTGGCAACAAATCCTTGTTTTGGCAATTAAAAACCAAAAGCCTTGTGAAAGCGGGTCAGATTGTAGAAATCGGCTTTCCTGAAAAAAGCCTGCTTCAGTCTGCAGCTATTGTTTATCTCATCCCACTTTTCATGTTGATGGTTGGTGCTGGCATTGGACAACTCTTGTTACAACCCTTACTTCAAGGGGGCGAGGGGATTGTTATACTGAGTGCAGCCCTATTTACAGCTGGTGGTATTGCTTTAGCGAAGCGACTCGCTAAACCGATGGAAGACAAATCCAAGCAAGAAGTCGTATTGATTCGAATCCTAGGTGAGCCGCTCGTCTAATTTATGATGCGTCTTGCTGTTAAATTGGGTAGAATCTGCCAACTTGATTGAAATGCCGCCACCGTTAGCTATTTTTAAATAGTTTTGCGGCTTTCTTACCGTCCTAATTTAAAGAGTTTGTCACACCAAATTATGAAGCACATTCGTAACTTTTCGATTATCGCCCACATCGACCATGGTAAGTCGACCCTATCTGACCGTCTAATCCAAGTTTGTGGAGGATTAAGCGATCGTGAAATGGCTGCGCAAGTCCTTGATTCGATGGATCTTGAGCGTGAACGTGGCATCACCATCAAATCTCAGAGTGTGACACTAAACTACACCGCAAAAGATGGTGAAACTTACCAACTTAACTTCATCGATACTCCGGGACACGTTGACTTCGCATACGAAGTATCACGTTCTCTTGCGGCTTGTGAAGGCGCACTATTGGTTGTCGATGCTGGTCAAGGTGTAGAAGCTCAGACTCTAGCAAACTGTTACACAGCGATCGAAATGGATCTGGAAGTTGTGCCAATCCTCAACAAGATTGACCTTCCAGCAGCTGATCCAGAGCGCGTATCTGAAGAGATCGAAGAGATCGTAGGTATCGACGCGATGGAAGCAACGCGCTGTTCTGCGAAAACAGGTATCGGTGTTGACGATGTTCTAGAAAACATTGTTTCAGCAATTCCTGCTCCAGAAGGCGATCCTGAAGCGCCACTGCAAGCGCTGATCATCGATTCTTGGTTCGATAACTACCTTGGTGTTGTTTCTCTTGTTCGTATCAAGAACGGTTCTCTGAAGAAGAACGACAAGATCAAAGTAATGAGCACAGGCCAAGTTTGGGGTGTAGACCGTCTAGGTATCTTCACACCGAAACAGGTAGATACTACTGAACTAAATACTGGTGAAGTAGGTTGGGTTGTTTGTGGTATCAAAGATATCCTAGGTGCACCGGTTGGTGATACGCTAACACTGGCTAAAAACGGCTGTGAAAAAGCGCTACCAGGCTTTAAAAAAGTAAAACCACAGGTATACGCGGGTCTGTTCCCAGTATCATCTGATGACTACGAAAACTTCCGTGATGCGCTAGGTAAACTCAGTCTGAACGATGCTTCTCTATTCTACGAACCAGAGAACTCAGCAGCACTTGGTTTCGGTTTCCGTTGTGGCTTCTTGGGTATGCTTCACATGGAGATCATCCAAGAGCGTCTAGAGCGTGAATACGACCTAGACCTAATCACAACAGCACCAACCGTAGTATACGAAGTTGAAAAAACAGACGGCACTCAACTGTATGTTGATAGTCCAGCTAAGCTGCCAGCTATCAATGATATCAACGAGATTCGCGAGCCGATTGCACGCTGTAATATCTTAGTACCTTCTGATTACCTAGGTAACGTAATCACACTGTGTGTTGAGAAGCGTGGTGTTCAGGTTGATATGATTTATCACGGCAACCAAGTAGCGGTTGTATACGATATTCCAATGGCTGAGGTAGTACTGGACTTCTTCGACCGTCTGAAATCAACGTCTCGTGGTTACGCATCACTGGATTACAACTTCCAACGCTTTGAAGCATCAAGCATGGTTCGTGTAGACGTACTTCTAAACGGTGACACGGTTGATGCACTTGCGATGATTACACACAAAGATCAATCGCAAACTCGTGGTCGTCAGCTTGTAGAGAAGATGAAAGAGTTCATCCCTCGTCAAATGTTTGATATCGCGATTCAAGCGGCTATCGGTAACCACATCATCGCGCGTTCTACAGTTAAACAACTGCGTAAGAACGTAATCGCGAAATGTTACGGTGGTGACGTGAGTCGTAAGAAGAAACTTCTGAAGAAACAGAAAGAAGGTAAGAAGCGTATGAAGCAGATCGGTAACGTAGAGCTGCCTCAAGAAGCATTCTTAGCAATTCTTCACGTTGGCAAAGACTAGGCTTATCCAACGATAAACGAATAATTGAAAGTGAAAGGGTAGCTCGCTATTCTTTCACTTTCGTTATTTTTAAAGAAATGAAATTTAAGGGATATCAATGGCTAACAAATTTTCGCTCTTTTTAGTGCTCTTAACTCTAGTGACCGGCATTGTATGGGCATTGGAAAAGTTTGTGTGGGCGAAGAAACGCCAGCAGAAGCTTGCTGATGTGGAAGCACAAACCAATGGCCTAGACGCTGAAACCAGCGCAAAAGTTACGGCTCAGCCTTGGTGGGTTGAGAACAGTGTGTCCATTTTCCCGGTAATTGCATTTGTTTTGATCTTGCGTTCATTTATTTATGAACCGTTTCAAATCCCATCTGGCTCGATGATGCCAACGCTTTTGGTTGGTGATTTCATCTTGGTAGAGAAGTACGCTTACGGTCTTAAAGACCCAGTATGGCGCGCTCAATTAGTTGAAACTGGCAAGCCAGAACGTGGTGACGTTATGGTATTCAAGTATCCACCAAACCCAAGCATCGATTACATCAAGCGTGTTGTCGGTTTGCCAGGTGATACTATTCGTTACAGCAGTCGTAAAGAAATCTGTATCCAAGCGAAAGGTACAAGTAGCTGTAAACCTGTGAAACTAAGTCACGTAGAAGAGAGCCAATTTATTCAAGACGGTGTGCCTCTGATTCAGCTGAATGAACAGCTTGGAGACGTAGAGCACCAAATCTTAGTTAACCCACTGCGTCGTGATCGTGTGCATGCATATCAACCTCGCAACGGTGTTAACGAATGGGTTGTTCCAGCAGGCCATTACTTTGTGATGGGGGATAACCGTGACAATAGTTCTGATAGCCGTTACTGGGGCTTCGTCCCTGAAGCAAACCTTGTTGGTAAGGCCGTTGCTATTTGGATCAGTTTCGAATTCGAACGTGGTTCCGACAGTGTACTTCCAACATGGATTCCTACTGGTGTGCGTTTTAATCGCATCGGTGGGATTCATTAATCGATCAATTAACACATCGAGAGAGCATGAATTCTCCAATTGATAAACTAGAAAGAAAGATTGGCTATCAGTTCAATGATGCCGATCTTATCCACTTGGCGCTGACTCACCGCAGCGCCGCTGGTAAACATAACGAACGTCTTGAGTTTCTGGGCGATTCAATTTTAAGTTTTGTTATCGCTGATGATCTATACCACCGTTTTCCTAAGGTAAACGAAGGTGATATGAGCCGCATGCGCGCGACATTAGTACGTGGTCATACATTGGCAGAACTAGGCCGTGAATTCGAACTAGGAGATTACTTAAAATTAGGTCCAGGTGAGTTGAAGAGTGGCGGTTTCCGTCGTGATTCTATTCTAGCGGATGCTGTTGAAGCGATCATCGGCGCTATCTATTTAGATAGTGATACCGAGACGGTTCGCGGCATTATTTTAAGCTGGTACCAATCTCGCCTAGAAGCTATTCAGCCTGGAGTATCTCAAAAAGACCCGAAAACTCGTCTTCAAGAGTTCTTACAAGGTCGAAGAAATCCTCTACCTGTCTACACAGTGACTAATATTAAAGGTGAAGCACACAACCAAGAGTTTACGGTTGAGTGTGAAGTGGCAGGTGTGGATAAACCTGTTATCGGTAAAGGCACTAGCCGCCGCAAGGCAGAACAAGCGGCTGCTGAAACAGCATTAGAGCAACTAAGCAATGTCTGATAACAACCAAGAATTCGATATCGATGCATTCTTTTCATCTGATAGCAAACAACCTAGCCTACCGGAAAACCAACACTGTGGCTTCATCGCTATTGTAGGTCGCCCCAACGTAGGTAAGTCGACGCTTCTGAACCATATTCTGGGACAGAAGATTTCTATTACATCACGTAAACCACAGACGACACGTCACCGTATTATGGGCGTGGAAACTGAAGGTGATTACCAAGCGATCTTCGTTGATACTCCTGGACTTCACATTGAAGAAAAGCGTGCAATCAACCGTTTGATGAATCGTGCAGCAAACAGCTCACTGAGTGATGTGAACCTAGTATTCTTCCTTGTTGACGGTACTCACTGGACTGAAGACGATGAGATGGTTCTGAACAAGCTGAAGAAGACTAACTTCCCAGTTGTACTTTGCATCAACAAAGTAGATAACGTTCAAGACCGTACTAACGTGATGCAGCACATGATGGAAGTCTCGAAGAAGATGGACTTCATTGATGTTGTGCCAATCTCGGCGAAGCAAGGTAAGAACATTGATGTACTGCGTAAGCACGTACGTGAACACTTACCTAAAGCGACACACCACTTCCCAGAAGAGTATGTGACGGATCGCTCGCAGCGTTTTATGGCGTCTGAAATTATCCGTGAAAAGCTGATGCGCTTTACGGGTGATGAACTACCTTACTCGGTAACGGTTGAGATCGAACGTTTCGACTACAATCCAGACAACGATGGTTTCCACATCAATGCGCTAATTCTTGTTGAACGTACTGGTCAGAAGAAAATGGTGATTGGTAAAGCGGGCGAGAAGATCAAAACGATTGGTCGCGAAGCACGTATCGATATGGAAGAGCTATTCGGTCGTAAGGTTTACCTAGAGACTTGGGTTAAGGTTAAATCTGGTTGGGCTGATGATGAACGTGCACTTCGTTCACTAGGCTACATCGACGATCTATAATCTAGATTGAACTTCACTTTCCTGAACTGGATGTGAAATCAAAATAGTGAGTTGAAGAGAGAGTGCGAACTCTCTCTTTTTGTATCTGCAAGAAGGATGAATCATTGAGCGAAGGGTTACAGCGATGCTTTGTATTGCACCGCAGGCCATATAGCGAGTCGAGCTTGATACTGGATATTTTCAGTGAAGAGTTTGGCCGTGTAACGTTGATGTCGAAAGGTGCTCGTAGCAAGCGTTCCAATTTAAAAGGAGCGTTGCAGCCTTTTACGCCTCTATTACTGAAGTGGTCGGGGAATAGCTCAATGAAAACACTGCGCCAAGCTGAGCCTATCAGTTTAGGTTTGCCTCTCACTGGTATTAACCTCTACTCCGCAATGTATGTGAATGAGCTGATTGGCCGAGTGCTGATGGCTGAAGTGCCAATGCCTGCTCTTTTTCACGACTATCTTCATGCTTTAACAGAGCTGGCGCATAATGAAAATCCAGAGCCAGCACTGCGTCGCTTTGAGTTGGCACTGCTATCTGCTATGGGTTATGGCGTCGACTTTTTACACTGTGCAGGTACTGGCGAACCGATTGATCCAACAATGACTTATCGCTATCGAGAGCAGAAAGGTTTCATTGCTTCAGTGCGACGAGACAACCTAACTTTTATGGGCGATGAACTTATTGCGATCAGCGAACGTAGGTTTATCACTAAAGAGCAGTTAAAAGCGGCAAAACGCTTTACACGCATAGCCTTAAAGCCGTATCTTGGCGGCAAACCATTAAAAAGTAGAGAACTGTTTTTGCCAAGAGCAGGTCTTTCTAGAGCACGGAGTATTGGAAAATGAGCTCAATCCTTTTAGGCGTTAATATCGACCATATTGCAACACTACGTAATGCACGTGGTACTAAATACCCAGATCCAGTACACGCAGCTGAAATTGCTGAGCGAGCTGGTGCTGACGGCATCACCATTCACCTGCGTGAAGACCGTCGCCACATCGTAGATCGCGATGTACGCATTCTGGCTGAAACTATCCAAACTCGCATGAACTTAGAAATGGCAGTGACGGATGAGATGGTTCAGATTGCACTAGATACTAAGCCTGAGTTTGTTTGTCTTGTTCCTGAAAAGCGTGAAGAGCTAACTACTGAAGGTGGCTTGGACGTGGTTGGTCAGCTTGAGAAAGTAAAAGCGGCTACGCAAAAGCTATCTGCAGCTGGTATTAAAGTGTCGCTGTTTATCGATGCTGACCGCGAACAGATTGATGCAGCAAAAGCTTGTGGTGCACCGTTCATTGAGCTTCACACTGGTCACTACGCTGATGCGAAAACAGAAGAAGACCAACAAGATGAGCTGAAAAAGATTGCGGCTGGCGCAAGCTACGCAGACGATCTAGGTATTACGGTGAATGCCGGTCACGGCCTGACGTACCACAACGTGGCGCCAATTGCGGCACTACCAGAAATCTACGAGCTAAACATCGGTCACTCAATCATGGGACGTGCTGTCTTTGATGGTTTGAACAAAGCAGTAGCTGACATGAAAGCTGTAATGGAAAACGCGCGTAACAACATTTAGTTTGTTAAATATCTAGTTTGTTAAGTGGCATCATCAAAAAGTAGTTAAAGGGTAATCATGGCTGTTGTAGGGCTTGGGACAGATATTGCGGAAATTGAACGTGTTGAAAAAGCATTGTCACGCAGTGGTGAGGCATTTGCTCAGCGTATTCTGACGGATTCTGAATTTGAAGTGTTTCAACAGCTAAAGCAAAAAGGTCGTTATCTCGCTAAGCGCTTTGCAGCTAAAGAAGCTGCATCAAAAGCGCTGGGTACAGGCATCGCACTGGGTGTTACTTTTCATGACTTCGAAATCTCGAACGACGAGCATGGCAAGCCAGTGCTGAGCTTGCACAATAAAGCTCGAGAAATCGCACAAGCGAGTGGCACAACTTCGATTCACCTGACTATTTCAGATGAGCGTCATTATGCGGTGGCGACGGTATTATTTGAGTCGTAATTGCTAGCTAACCCTGACGTTCGTCTGCTGCTAAGTAAATAGAACAAACAAAAAAGCAGAGCTTATACGCTCTGCTTTTTTATTGCCTTGAGTTTGAGGCTAAGCCGATTTAATCACTGGTTGGTTTTAAGTAGTGAATAGCGGTTGCTTGCACCTTATCGAGCTCGTCTTGAAGTTCAAAAAGTTCTGGCTCGATATCTTCAATTGAAGTACCTGAGCGCAGCTCTTTCTCTATCGTGGCACAGACTGATTTAAGCCTTGGTACGCCACTGTATGAGCTGCTGCCATGCATCTTGTGGATGATGTGTATCAGCTGATCTACAGGGTAATCCGTGTCTTCGATTGCTTTCTCCGCCGCGTCATACACCTCAGGGATAAAGTCGACCAGCATCTGCAGCATATCGCGTGCGAGGTCTTCTTTATTGGCTGCCTGCTTCATCGCAGCTTGCCAATCAATGATGATGTTCTTGTGTACGCTAACATTACTTTCAGACACCTGGCTGTTGTCTATCTCGGCTGACACTGCAGGGTGATCTGGATTGATCTTTTCGATGTGCTCAACCTCAGAGGTTGGGCTCCAGTGAATTAATACTTGCTGTAACACATGCTCTTCAATTGGCTTGGTCAGGTAGTCATCCATGCCAGCTTCTAGCAGCCTATCGCGCTCGCCCGTCATGGCGTGTGCAGTAACAGCAATCACAGGTGTGCTGGCATTGTTGGCGAGCTTTTTGATGTTCTGGCAAGCGGTTACACCATCCATCTGCGGCATCTGAATATCCATGAAGATAATATCAAATTGAGTCTCAGTGGCTTTGTCGATCGCCTGCTGACCACTGGTGCAGCTAATGACGGTTTCCACGCGTTCTTTGAGTAGCGCGGTGATAAGTTTCAGGTTAGCTGGGTTATCATCCACAGCCATTACAGTCAGTGGCAGCTTCTCTTCCGAGTGGGTTTCAATTGCTGGTGCAATCAAGGTTGGCGCTTGGTTCGACACCAGAGTTTGCAGCAGCTTCTTACGAGAAAGAGGTTTGGTGATGCATTGAACATCGACTTCTTTCATCAATTGTTCGCCAAGTGCGAGCTCGGTACTCGGTGTACCAATGATCACGTTCTGAGCAATCTTCTTCGCGCCAATTGCCCAGCCACTGACCGTATCAAATTGATAATCTTGGTTAGCTGCGAGGTTCAGCAGAACGTAGTCGTACGAGGTTGATTCGTCAGGCATCACCGAACGGTAGGTAACGACTAAGCCTTCTTGGGTCAGGATTTGTTGAGTAATCGAAGCGGCTTGCATGTTTGGTTCGATAAGCAGTAGTTGCTTGTCTTGCAGACATTGAGTCTCAATTAGCTCTGTCATCGGCATATCGGTGGTTGATAGCCTTAGCGTAAACCAGAAAGTTGAACCTTGGTGTAGGCGACTGGTTAGGCTGATCTCACCGCCCATTTGGCTCACAAGTTTCTGGGTGATAACCAGACCTAGGCCTGTACCACCATAGCGACGAGAGATACTTGCATCTGCTTGGCTGAAGGCTTGGAATAGTTGGGCTTGCTGACGCTCAGAGATACCAATACCCGTATCACGAACCATGAACTGTAGCTCGATGTTGTCTTCGCTTTGTGAACGTAACTCAACGCTAATATCGATGTTACCGCGCTCGGTAAACTTGATTGAGTTACCCACTAGGTTGGTCAGAATTTGTTGGATACGCAGTGGGTCACCTACAACGCCTGCAGGCACTTTAGGATCGATCTTAAGCGTAAGCTCTAGGCCTTTCTCATGAGCGTTGGTCGCTTGAAGGTTCACTACCTCTTCTAGGCTTGCTTGGAACTCAAATGGAATGTTTTCTAGCGCCAGTTTACCGGCTTCAAGTTTCGAGAAGTCCAAGATATCGTTGATGATACTGAGCAGGTTGTTCGCAGAGCGTTCAATGGTCTGTAGGTAATCCGTCTGGCTGTTCGACAGGTGAGTTTTTAGCATTTGGCGAGTAAAGCCAATCACACCGTTGAGTGGTGTTCTTAGCTCGTGAGACATGTTTGCCAAGAACTCAGACTTAACACGTGCCGCTTCTTGTGCGCGTTTTTTCGCGATGTCTAACTCAACGTTTTGAATCTCTAGTTGTTCAAGAGTTTCACGCAGATCCGAAGTGGCTTGGTCGATACTGTGCTGCATCTCGACGTGATATTCCGACAGCGAGACCGCCATCGCGTTGATACCGTTTTTCAGCGAGTCCAACTCACCGTGCATTTTACCTTCGATACGGACATCTAAGTGACCACGACGAATTCGGTCCACCATGTTCTTCATGTGAGTGATCGGTTGAGTTACATCGTGCATCAAGCGGAAAGCGAAAACACCAGAAAGACCCAGTCCAAGAATCAACACTAAGAAGGCAGAGAACACTTCTTGGTATTGCTGCAAACGAAGTGAAGAAAGGTCCAACTCAATCGCAATATAACCAATCGCTTGGTTGGCTTGAGACTGACCGTTAGCCGAGTTGATGTACTGGCCTTCAGCAATAATCGGTGTCCGAAGAATCAGTGTGTTATCGAGTAAGTCAGAAGAGCTTAAATGCGGAATCGGTTTATCTTTGGGATAAGTTAGGCTTTCGAAATCAGGGTGGAAGTTTGAGGTTACAAACAATTCATGACGATCATCGAACACCGCGATACTGCGTACCAGCTTAGAGTTCTTTCGATGTGCATAGCTGATTAGCTGACGAACAGACTCTCGACTTTCGAGTTGCATGCCAGATTCACTCGCAATTGCCAGTGGCTCAATGATGCTAGTACCTGTGTTCACCACCTGACCTTCAAGGTCTTGATAGCGGTTAAATGAGAAAAATGCACTCAATAGCAGCCCAATAATCAGGGTTGGAGCTAGAGTTAAGGTAATTACACGGGCTCTTAAGCCATATCTGGTCATGTTCTTTAATTACATCGAGGTCTGGATATGGGAAAATAACGCACACAATGGCGGTTAAGTGAACGGTAAGCTTAATCAAAGCCGTGACGTTCGACAATGATTCCAAGGCAGAATAGTGAGTCCTGGATACCAATTACTTATTAAAAGATACATTAGGCACAAGCAATGGCACGTTTTTTCCAACCAAAAAAGAAAACTCAACTCGAGACCAAGCATCAATCGGTTTTGGTTGAACGAATGGATCACAATGGCGCTGGCATCGCTTATCAGAAGAACAAACCGGTTTTCATTGATGGCGCATTGCCCGGTGAACAGGTGGTTATTCAGCTTACTGAAAGTAAAAGTAAGTTTGCACGCGCGAAACTCATCAAATTACTGAAGCCAAGCGAGCAACGTTTAAAGCCTTTTTGTAAACACTTTAATCAGTGTGGCGGTTGTCATCTTCAGCACCTTGGTTACCAATCTCAGATAGAACACAAGGCACAATCTCTTACGCACTTGATGAGCCAATATAAGACGGATGAGACAGAGATGGCTCAACCGATTGTGGGTGATGAAACGGGTTATCGTCGTCGCGCGCGTATCAGCCTGTTTGTTGATAAGAAAACGCATAAGCTTCAGTTCGGTTTTCGTAAGAAGCAGAGCAAGCAGATAGAAAACATCACCGATTGTGCCGTGCTTGATCCTCGCCTAAATGTATTGCTGCCAAAGGTGAAAAATTTACTCAACACTTTCAGCAACCTTACGTCTTTAGGACACGTTGAATTGGTATTGGGTGATACTGGCCCGGTAATGGTGTTACGTCACCTCAAGCCTTTGATTGAAAAGGATGAGCAAGCATTGGTTGCGTTGGCGAAAGAAGAAGGCGCGATACTGTACTCAATGCCAGAGACCGATAAGTTGGTCCGTCTGGTTGGTGATGCGCCTAGTTACAGCGAAACAGGCGTTACCTTACCTTTTGAGCCAAACCACTTCATTCAGGTGAACCAGAAGGTCAATCAGCAGATGGTGGCTCAAGCGATTGAATGGTTAGAACCTAAAGCGGACGAGCGAGTACTGGATCTGTTTTGTGGCTTAGGTAACTTCAGTCTGCCTATCGCTCAACAGTCGGCATTTGTGGTTGGGGTTGAAGGTGTCGATGAGATGGTTCAGCAAGCCACATCGAATGCCAAATTGAACCAGTTGAGCAACACCGAATTTTACCAAGCGAACCTTGAAGAAGACCTATCGGCACAAGCTTGGGCAAAAGAGAAATTTGATAAAATCTTACTGGACCCAGCTCGTGCTGGAGCGAGTGGTGTTGTTGATCAAATTTCAGCATTAGGAGCGAAGCGTGTGGTTTATGTTTCGTGTAATCCTGCTACTCTAGCTAGAGATTCAGAGAGCTTAGAAAAGCAAGGCTACCAATTAGCCAAACTTGGTATGTTGGATATGTTCCCACACACCAGCCATCTAGAATCGATGGCTCTCTTTATCAAGGCTTAAAGGCCCGTAAATAAGGCTTAAAAATGAATGACAAAGGCGCAGGGACACCTGCGCTGATATCAATATGGTCGAACTAACTTGGAACCAGTTAGTCATATTGAATTGGGTATAAAACAGAATAACTAGGAAGGCACGATGGTTGCGGTACGAAGCGCACATTTAAACCCAAGCGAACAGTTTGAGCTAGAAAGTTGGATTGCGTCATTAAAGCAAGACGCAAAAACCTCGAATAAACTGAACAAAGTTTATCGTCACTGTGAAGAGCTATTAAAAGATCACGAGCAAGCATCACTCTTGCTATGGCGTGGACGCGAGATGATTGAAATCTTGGTCACGCTGTCGATGGATCGTGCAACATTAGTCGCAGCACAACTCTTCCCAGTGGTATCAAGTGGCGTTTTTGAGCGCGAAGCCTTCGAAGAAAGCTACGGCAAAGAAATCGTTAAGCTGATTGACGGCGTTGAAGAAATGGCGGCCTTGGGCCAGTTAAACGTAACCCTTGAAGGCAGTGCTGCTTCGGGTCAAGTTGATAACGTTCGACGCATGCTATTGGCCATGGTTGATGATTTCCGCTGCGTAGTTATCAAACTTGCGGAGCGAATCTGTAACCTTATCGAGGTGAAAAAAGCGCCTGATGCTGTGCGCCGCGCGGCAGCAAAAGAGTGTTCTAACATCTATGCCCCACTGGCAAACCGTTTAGGTATCGGCCAACTTAAGTGGGAAATCGAAGATTACGCCTTCCGCTACCAACAACCAGATACCTACAAGCAGATTGCAAAACAGCTGTCTGAGCGTCGTATCGTTCGTGAACAATACATCACAGATTTCGTTGATGATTTAACCGCAGAAATGCAGCGTTCAAACATCAATGCTGAAGTGAGCGGCCGACCAAAACACATCTACAGCATCTGGCGCAAAATGCAGAAGAAAGGCTTAGCCTTCGATGAGCTTTTTGACGTACGAGCAGTACGTATTATCGCTGACCAGCTACAAGACTGCTACGCCGGTCTTGGGGTGGTACACACCAAATACAAACACCTACCGAGCGAATTTGATGACTATGTGGCGAACCCTAAGCCAAATGGTTACCAGTCGATTCATACCGTAGTCCTTGGCCCTGAAGGCAAGACTATTGAGATTCAGATCCGTACTAAGCAAATGCACGAAGACTCTGAGCTTGGTGTGGCGGCGCACTGGAAGTACAAAGAAGGGGCTTCAAGCGGCCGTAGTGGCTACGATGAGAAAATCACTTGGTTGCGTAAACTTATCGACTGGCAAGAAGAGATGTCGGACTCTGGCGAGATGCTGGATGAAGTACGTAGCCAAGTCTTCGATGACCGTGTATACGCATTTACTCCACGTGGTGACGTGGTCGACTTACCAATGGGCGCAACCCCGTTGGATTTTGCTTACCACATCCACTCGATGGTCGGACACCGCTGTATCGGTGCCAAGGTAGCGGGGCGTATCGTACCGTTCACTCATAAACTATCGATGGGCGACCAAGTTGAGATCATCACGCAGAAAGAGCCGAACCCATCTCGTGACTGGCTAAACCCAACTACGGGTTTTGTTCACTCTGGTCGTGCTCGAGCGAAAATCAACGCTTGGTTCCGCGCACAAAGCCGTGAGAAAAACCTAGAAGCGGGTCGTGACATCCTGGAAGTTGAGCTAGCGAAAGTGGGCGCAACCCTAAAAGATGCTGATCAATACGCACTAAGACGCTTTAACGTGAATACGCCAGACGAACTCTATGCAGGTATTGGTAGTGGCGACTTGCGTATTAACCAAGTGGTTAATCACATCAATGCGCTAGTGAATAAGCCAACGGCGGAAGAAGAAGACAAGAAAGCGCTAGAGAAACTGCTTGAGTCGGAAAACAAGCCGGCACAACAGAGTCGTCCTAAGAAAGATGCAGTTGTTGTTGAAGGTGTAGATAACCTAATGACGCACCTAGCACGCTGTTGTCAGCCGATTCCAGGCGATGTGATTAAAGGTTACATCACTCAAGGTCGCGGTATCTCGGTTCACCGTGCCGACTGTGAGCAGTTGAGTGAACTAAGCCTGCACGCACCAGAACGTATCATTGATACAGTTTGGGGTAATGGCTTTGTCGGTTCTTACATCCTAACGCTGCGTGTAGAAGCACTAGAGCGCAATGGCTTGTTAAAAGACATCACCTCACTGTTCTCTAACGAGAAGATCAGCGTGACGACAATGAAGAGTCGCATCGACTACAAGCGTCAGCTATCGGTAATGGACTTCGATTTAGAAGTGACCAATATTGAGATTCTGAGTCGAGTGACAAGCCGAGTCGAGCAGATCAAAGATGTCATGAGCGTCAAGCGCTTGGGCTAAAATTCTCGTCATACTTGAAGCTGATGGCGTTGTTGACTGCGCGCACTCGCTCAATCACATAGGCAAGCTATGCTCAGGAGTCTCGCTTGCTTGTCGCCTAGCCACAGTTTCAATTATTTAGAGAATTAGACAGTATCAAGAAAGGTGAGTGGTTTTGGCTGCTCACCTTTTTAGTTTTATAAGACGTTATAAATTTAAAAATCAAAGACAGTAATAGGAAGAAAACGATGAATCACCCGATTGAACAACTTGAACAGATCATGACTAAGCTGCGCGATCCAGAAGGTGGCTGTCCTTGGGATTTAAAACAAAATTTTGAAACAATTGTCCCTCATACTATCGAAGAGACTTATGAAGTGGTGGATGCGATCCACAACAAAGACTGGTCGAATCTGCAAGAAGAGCTTGGCGATCTACTGTTTCAGGTGATTTTTTACAGTCAGTTGGCGAAAGAGCAGGGGCTGTTTGAGTTTTCTGATGTGGTTGATGGCATCAATGAGAAGTTAACACGCCGTCACCCTCATGTGTTCTCGGATGCCGAGTTTGCTAGTGACGAAGAAATCAATGCGAATTGGGAAGCGGAAAAAGCCAAAGAAAAGGCACAAGCAGGCAAAACTCAAGAAAGTATTCTAGACTCAATACCAAACTCTCTACCTGCGCTTTCTCGTGCTACAAAGATTCAAAAGCAGGTAGCGAAATATGGCTTCGATTGGGACTCAATTGGCCCAGTTGCCAACAAGGTAATAGAGGAAGTGGATGAGGTGCTGGAAGAGGCGCTTCAAGTGACACCAAACGAAGATTTGGTTGAAGAAGAGTTGGGTGATTTGCTGTTTGCAACGGTGAATTTGGTGCGACATTTAGGCAAAAACCCTGAATCGGCGCTCAATAAGGCCAACTTGAAGTTTTCACGTCGCTTTAAAGGGGTGGAAGAAAAAGTGCGTCAACAAGATAAAAGTCTGACCGATTTTTCACTACAACAGCTTGATTCCATGTGGGATGAGGTAAAAGTAGCGGAGAAAAGATAACCAAAGCTTTTATCATGAATTGATTTGAAGCAAAAAATAAAAAATAGCAGTGTGATAGATTTCACGTTGTGGCGATAAGGGGCTTCTGGTATATTTTCATCCCGTCCAGAAGTAGTCCATTTCCCTCATTCAACCAATTTCAGGTTAAACATGACGACAAATTACATTTTTGTTACTGGCGGGGTTGTATCCTCTCTAGGTAAAGGTATTGCTGCAGCATCTCTTGCGGCTATTTTAGAAGCTCGTGGTCTTAAAGTGACTATGATGAAGCTTGACCCTTACATCAACGTTGATCCAGGCACTATGAGCCCGACTCAGCACGGTGAAGTGTTCGTTACGGAAGATGGCGCTGAAACAGACCTTGACCTTGGTCACTACGAGCGATTCATTCGCACCAAGATGACTAAGCGTAACAACTTCACTGCAGGTCGTGTTTACTCAGACGTACTAGCAAAAGAGCGTCGCGGTGATTACCTAGGTGCAACTATTCAGGTTATCCCACACATCACTAACTCTATCAAAGAGCGTGTTATTTCTGGCGCTGAAGGCCACGATATCGCGATCGTTGAAGTTGGTGGTACGGTTGGTGATATCGAATCTCTACCATTCATGGAAGCGATTCGTCAGCTAGCAGTAGAACTAGGCCGTGAACGCGCAATGTTCATGCACCTAACGCTAGTACCTTACCTAGCAGCTGCGGGCGAAGTGAAAACTAAGCCGACTCAGCACTCTGTAAAAGAGCTACTGTCTATTGGTATTCAGCCTGACATCCTAGTTTGTCGTTCTGACCGCAACATTCCTTCGAATGAGCGTAAGAAAATTGCTCTGTTCTGTAATGTGCAAGAAAATGCAGTTATTTCAATGCGCGATGTTGACTCTATCTACAAGATCCCTCAGCTTATTAAAGCTCAAGGCACTGATGATCTTGTATGTAAGCGTTTCGGCATTACAGCTCCAGAAGCAGATCTGTCTGAATGGGAACAAGTAATTTACGAAGAAGCTAACCCAACGGGTGAAGTGACGATTGGTATGGTTGGTAAGTACATTGAACTACCAGACGCATACAAATCAGTAAATGAAGCGCTAAAACACGCAGGCTTGAAAAACCGCCTAAGCGTTAATATTAAATACGTAGACTCACAAGACGTTGAGTCTCGTGGCGTAGAAATTCTAGAAGGCCTAGACGCAATTCTAGTACCAGGTGGCTTCGGTGACCGTGGTGTTGAAGGTAAGATTCTTGCTGCTCAATACGCACGTGAAAACAAAGTACCATACCTAGGTATCTGTCTAGGCATGCAAGTAGCACTTATCGAGTACGCTCGTAATGTTGCGAAAATGGAAGGCGCACACTCTTCTGAGTTCTGTTCTGAAACTAAATACCCTGTTGTTGGCCTAATCACTGAGTGGGTAGACGGCGAAGGTAAAGTTGAAGAGCGTACAGAGACATCTGATCTAGGCGGCACAATGCGTCTAGGTTCACAGCTTTGTCACCTAGCGAAAGGTACGAAAGCTTACGAACTATACGGTAGCGCGACGATCCATGAACGTCACCGTCACCGTTACGAAGTGAACAACAATCTTCGTCCACAAATTGAAAAAGCGGGCCTAAAAGTATCGGGTCTATCTGCGGACAAGAAGCTGGTTGAAGTTATTGAGAACCCGAACCACCCATGGTTCGTTGCAGCTCAATTCCACCCAGAGTTCACTTCAACACCTCGCGATGGTCACCCATTGTTTGCAGGTTTCGTTAAAGCGGCTGGTGAGTTCCAGCGCGGCGAGTTAGAGAAGTAAAAGGAATACAGGTAGCAGCGTAAGTTGTGCTGCTACCTTTAAATTTGACATTTATATATTCAACGAGAAGGAAACATTCAATGTCTAAGATCGTTAAAGTTCTAGGTCGTGAAATCATCGATTCACGTGGTAACCCAACTGTAGAAGCTGAAGTACACCTAGAAGGCGGTTTCGTAGGTATGGCTGCTGCTCCATCTGGCGCATCTACTGGTTCTCGCGAAGCTCTTGAGCTACGTGACGGCGACAAATCACGTTTCCTAGGTAAAGGTGTTCTTAAAGCAATTGAAGCTGTAAACGGCCCAATCGCTGAAGCTCTAGTTGGTAAAGACGCTAAAGCTCAAGCTGACGTTGACCAAATCATGATCGACCTTGACGGTACTGAGAACAAATCTCAGTTCGGCGCGAACGCTATCCTAGCTGTTTCTCTAGCGAACGCTAAAGCTGCTGCTGCAGCTAAAGGCATGCCTCTATACGAGCACATCGCTGAGCTAAACGGTACTGCTGGTCAGTTCTCTATGCCTCTACCAATGATGAACATCATCAACGGTGGTGAGCACGCTGATAACAACGTTGACATCCAAGAGTTCATGATCCAACCAGTTGGTGCTAAGACTCTTAAAGAAGGTCTACGTATCGGTGCTGAAGTATTCCACAACCTAGCTAAAGTTCTTAAGTCTAAAGGCTACAGCACTGCAGTTGGTGACGAAGGTGGTTTCGCTCCTAACCTTAAGTCTAACGCTGAAGCTCTAGAAGTTATCGCAGAAGCTGTTGCAGCTGCTGGTTACGAACTAGGTAAAGACGTTACTCTAGCTATGGACTGTGCTGCATCTGAGTTCTTCGACAAAGAAGCTGGCATCTACAACATGAAAGGCGAAGGTAAGACTTTCTCTTCTGAAGAGTTCAACCACTACCTAGCTGAGCTAGCTAACCAATTCCCAATCGTTTCTATCGAAGATGGTCTAGACGAGTCTGATTGGGCTGGCTTCAAGCACCAAACTGAACTACTAGGTGACAAGCTTCAACTAGTTGGTGACGATCTATTCGTTACTAACACTAAGATTCTTGCTGAAGGTATCGAGAAAGGCGTAGCTAACTCTATCCTTATCAAGTTCAACCAAATCGGTTCTCTAACTGAGACTCTAGCTGCAATCAAGATGGCTAAAGACGCAGGTTACACAGCTGTAATCTCTCACCGTTCTGGCGAAACTGAAGACGCAACTATCGCTGACCTAGCGGTAGGTACTGCTGCAGGTCAAATCAAGACTGGTTCTATGAGCCGTTCTGACCGTGTTGCTAAGTACAACCAACTAATCCGTATCGAAGAAGCTCTAGGTTCTAAAGCTCCTTTCAACGGTCTTAAAGAAGTTAAAGGTCAATAACCTCTCTGGTTTTTAAACCAAAGGAATTGTTAATCTAAGCTTTGAATGCCTCGCTAATGCGGGGCATTTTTTTGTCTGTATAAATGATGGGAAGAAGCTTTAGGTTCTAAAGCTCCTCCTTTTTACAACGAAAGCGGTCTTTAAAACGTTAAAGGTCAATAATTCCTAGCGAATTGTTAACTTAAAGCTTTTGAAACGCTCTACTTCGGTAGGGCGTTTTTTTTGCCTAAAATTCGTCATTCCCTAGACTGACGAAGGAAGGAGTAGGGAATCTCTTATTTGCGTTCCCTGCGATAGATTCTCAACTTATTGGCTCTTCGTTCTTGGGAATGACGTGGATCAGGAATCTCACCACTGGTTCCTAACGACAATAATTCCCGGACTCATTGATTACCTGACACCACATATCTCGCACCAATAAGCTCATTATGGTATATATGTGCCTTATTCTAGTTCCTTCTTTTTCAACCGGCGAAAGGTGTTATGCGAATTTTTGCTTTAGTACTGCTCATAGTGTTTGGCTGGCTACAACACACACTGTGGCTCGGTAAAAATGGTATCTCTGATTACTACGGTGTGAACAATGAAATCCAAGTTCAGCAGCAAGTTAACGAAAAATTAAAAGTTAGAAACGCTGAGATGTTTGCGGAAATCGACGATCTACGCCAAGGCTTAGACGCGATAGAAGAGCGCGCACGTCATGAGCTTGGCATGGTTAAAGAAGGCGAAACGTTTTATCGCATCATTGGTGAGGAATCCCATTAATGTTGACTCAACCTCAAAGCGTGATTGCCGTTGTCCCTGCGGCGGGCGTTGGTAGCCGAATGAAGGCCGACCGTCCGAAGCAATATCTTAAGATCAATGGTAAAACGATTTTAGAGCATACCGTTGAGAAGCTACTGGCTCACCCGCAAGTCTCTCAAATTGTCGTCGCAATCAGTGATGATGACCCATACTACCCAGAGCTACCCCTTACTCAGAATCCACAAGTGATTCGAGTCGCTGGTGGTAGTGAAAGAGCGGATTCCGTTCTTTCTGCTTTAGATTATATCGAGAAGCAACAACTCGGTGATTGGGTGATGGTGCATGACGCAGCAAGGCCTTGTGTTCAGCTAAGTGATATCGACAAGTTAATCTCGACGGCGATGAGCCATGATGTTGGGGCAATCTTAGCAGCCCCAGTGCGAGACACGATGAAGCGAGGCGCTCAAGGGCAAATCGATCATACTGTCGAGCGAGCTGATTTGTGGCACGCCCTCACACCACAAATGTTCAGAGCTGAACCTCTGTGGAATGTATTGAGTGAAGCGCTGCAACAAGGCGTTTCGATTACCGATGAAGCCTCTGCTTTTGAATGGAAAGGCTTCTCGCCCGCTTTAGTCGCCGGGCGTTCAGATAATTTTAAGATAACTCAGCCAGAAGATTTAGCGCTCGCTGAGTTCTATTTAAGTCAGAATAAGGAATAATGATGATTCGTATTGGCCATGGCTTTGATGTACATAAGTTTGGTGGTGAAGGTCCGGTAATTATTGGTGGCGTGAGCATCCCTTACGAACAAGGTCTTATCGCACATTCAGATGGTGACGTTGCTCTTCACGCGTTGTGTGACGCTCTGTTAGGTGCGATCGCCGCGGGCGATATTGGTCGTCATTTCCCAGACACTGACGATGAATGGAAAGGCGCAGACAGCCGTGAGCTATTGAAAGATGTGTACCGTCGAGTAAAAGAACAGGGCTACGTGATTGGTAATGCCGATATTACTATCATGGCGCAAGCGCCAAAAATGGCACCTCATATAGACTCTATGTGCCAAGCTATTGCACAAGATTTAGAAACCAGCATCAGTAATGTGAACGTAAAAGCAACGACAACAGAGCGTTTAGGCTTTACGGGTCGCAAAGAGGGCATCGCATGTGAAGCGGTGGTCCTAATTACCAAAAGTGCGTAAGCACCAACACGAAAAGAACAGCATGTCAGATATTTTATCTTCATTGGCTTATCTAAACGGTAAACCAACTGCGAAAGCAAAACTAAAAGCAAAAGCCGAACACTTTGTCGTTAATGAAGACTTGGGTTTTGAATTTACTGGCGAAGGCGAGCATCTAATGGTTCGCATCCGTAAAACGGGTGAGAACACGAGCTTCGTAGCGAATGAGCTGGCTAAAGCTTGCGGTGTTAAGTCGAAAGACGTGAGCTGGGCGGGTTTGAAAGACCGTCACGCTGTGACAGAGCAGTGGTTGAGCGTCCACCTACCGAAAGGTGAGCCTGACTTTTCAGCGTTCTTAGCACAATACCCAAGCATTGAAATCCTAGCGACAGCAAGACACAACAAAAAGTTACGTCCAGGTGATTTAGTTGGCAACCAATTTGAGTTGACCTTGTCTGAAGTAACGGATTGCGATGATGTGGTCAAGCGTTTGGAAAAAGTCGCTCAAGTGGGCGTGCCAAACTACTTTGGTGCTCAGCGTTTTGGTAACGAAGGTAACAACCTGTCGGAAGCTCGTCGTTGGGGCCGTGATAACGTTCGTACTCGTAATCAGAACAAACGTAGCTTGTACCTTTCTGCGGCTCGCTCGTGGATTTACAACCTAATCCTTTCTTACCGTATTGAGCAGGATGTATTTGCCTCGGCATTGGTTGGCGATATTGTGGTTAAAGACGGTGCACAGCTAACGGTAACGGCTGAAAACCTTGAATCTGTAAAGCAAGATATCGCGAATGGTACTGCATTGGTGACTGTAGCGTTGGCCGGTGATAACGCTTTGCCAACAACAGATGAGTCTCAAGTCTTAGAGCAGAAACACCTTGATGCTGAACCGGATTTGATGGCTCTGATTCGTGGTAACCGTATGCGTCACGACCGCCGTGAAGCGTCGCTGAAACCTACTGATCTAACGTGGGAAGTAAGTGAAGATAATGTCACTCTGAAGTTCTCTCTTGATGCAGGCTGCTTTGCGACGGCTATCGTTCGTGAATTGGTTGAAGAAGTACACGTAGAGAGAAGCTACGAGCAGTAATGATTCTGCTTGGCACTAAGTGACTTAATATTGGAATTTAAGTCACTTGGCATTGGAATATGAAGAAAGGATACAGAATGAAGATTTTACTCAGCAACGATGATGGTGTGCATGCTCAAGGTATTCATGAGCTAGCAGATGAATTACGTGATCTTGCTGAAGTTATCATAGTGGCACCTGACCGTAATCGTTCAGGCGCTTCAAATTCATTAACTTTAGAACAGCCTTTACGCGTTCAAGAGATCGCAGAAAGCACCTATTCAGTACAAGGGACACCAACCGATTGTGTGCATTTCGCATTAAATGAACTGCTAAAGGATGATATGCCTGATCTGGTATTAACGGGCATTAACCACGGCGCGAACCTGGGTGATGACGTGTTGTACTCAGGTACAGTCGCAGCCGCAATGGAAGGGCACTTCTTAGGCGTTCAATCGGTGGCGTTTTCTCTGGTTGGTAAAAAACATTTTAAGACAGCGGCAGCGATTGCTCGTCGTATTGTCGAACAACATTTAGCAAAACCAATCCCAACCAACCGCTTGTTAAACGTCAATGTGCCGGATCTCGCTTTAGAACAGCTATCAGGGACTCAGGTCACTCGCCTTGGCGCACGTCATCATGCTGAAGATATGATTAAGCAAAAAGACCCGCGTGGTCATGATATCTATTGGCTTGGTCCTCCGGGTAAAGAGCAAGATGCAGGAGAAGGGACTGATTTCTATGCGATTGAGCATGGTTATGTATCGGTAACGCCATTGCAGGTTGATCTGACGGCGCACGAATCTTTGGGCGCTATGACAACATGGTTAGGGGAGAAGTAAGTGAGTAACCCACAAGCAGAACGCTTAATTACTTTTCTGATTGAAAATGGCATCCGAGACCAAAAAGTACTGGATGCGATTTACCAACTGCCAAGAGAGAGTTTTTTGTCTCAGGCTATGTATCATCAGGCTTATGACAATAATGCGCTGCCTATTGGGCAAGGGCAGACCATCTCACAGCCGTATATTGTTGCTAAAATGACAGAATTACTTGAGCTGCAACAAGATAGCCGAGTTTTGGAAATCGGAACCGGTTCTGGCTACCAAACTGCTGTTTTAGCTCAACTTGTTGATCATGTTTATTCGGTTGAAAGAATAAAGTCGCTACAATGGGACGCTAAGCGTCGGCTAAAACAGCTCGATTTTTATAATATTTCAACTAAGCACGGTGATGGTTGGCAAGGGTGGTCTTCTAAAGGGCCTTTTGATGCGATCATCGTAACCGCTGCTGCAGAGTCAATTCCTCAAGCGCTTTTGCAACAGCTTAAAGATGGTGGTCGTCTATTGATTCCGGTTGGTGATGACGAGCAACAGTTATTGAAGATTGTGCGTCATGGTGATGAGTTTTTGTCGAGTGTCATCGAGATGGTGCGATTTGTACCTCTGGTGCCTGGTGAGCTAGCTTAATAAAAGACTGATGGTGTAGGTGGATAGAGAGTCGATGCGTTCGAAGTTGTTAAAAGGAAGTTCCTTGCTGCTTAGCTGTGCCCTTGTCGGGTGTGCAGCGAATTCGCCTGCGCCAGTTTCAAGCCTAAGTAAAAACTACTCATCGGTTGATCGCGGTAGCTACCGTGGCAGTTACTACGAAGTGAAAAAAGGCGATACGCTTTATTTCATCGCGTATGTCACCAATAAAGATGTACAAGACCTGATTAGCTATAACAAACTTGCAGCTCCTTATACCATCCACCCAGGGCAGAAGCTTAAGTTGTGGCGTCCTAGCTATAACGCGCCAGCCTATGGTAAATCAACGGTTGTAGCCGCAGCAGTCGCTGCTCCTGTTGCCGCGTCCACAACATCATCGACGGCAAGTAAACCTAAAGCAACCCCGCAGCAGAGCAAAAACTCTAAACCTGCGCCAGCTCAAACTACAGCCAAAGTGGCGAAAAAAGATCCACCAAAGAAGGTTGAACAATCCAAATCAAAGGAGTATGTTGGGTCTAAAGGTAAACAGAATGTTACACCGTCCACCAAACCAACAAGTGATAAAGTATCCAAATGGTTATGGCCAACAAAGGGGAGAGTAATTAAGAATTTCTCTGTAGGCGAACAAGGAAATAAAGGCATAGACATAGCAGGACAGCGAGGTCAGCCAATAGTATCTACTGCAGGGGGAACGGTTGTTTATTCGGGTAATGCATTACGAGGCTACGGCAATCTAGTGATTGTGAAGCACAATGATAATTACTTAAGTGCATACGCGCATAACGACCGACTATTAGTATCTGAAGGGCAAAGTGTGAAACCAGGGCAGAAGATTGCAACAATGGGAAGCTCTGGAGCCAGCAGTGTTAGGCTGCACTTTGAGATTCGTTACCAAGGTAAATCCGTCAATCCAAAACGATATTTACCTTAAATACAATACCAACTAATCACGTATTGTATTGAGTGACATAGTCATTTAGCGACATATGAAGTTGTAATGTCATGCTAATTTCGCCAGGGGGAGGCGTTATGAGTATAAGCAATGCAGTAATCAAAGAAGAGTTCGATCTTGACCAAGTAACCACGGAATCGGAAACACTTGAACAAGAGAAGCGAACAGCCACTAAGAAAGCCGAAGTTAAAGAAGAAACAGAATTTACTTCCAAGAGTTTAGATGCGACGCAACTGTATCTGGGCGAAATCGGTTTCTCACCACTACTAACCGCTGAAGAAGAGGTGCTTTACGCACGTCGAGCTCTACGCGGTGATGAAGCAGCACGCAAACGCATGATCGAGAGTAACCTGCGTTTGGTAGTGAAAATTTCCCGTCGTTATAGCAACCGTGGCTTGGCACTTCTCGATCTAATCGAAGAAGGCAACCTAGGTTTGATTCGCGCCGTCGAGAAATTTGACCCAGAGCGTGGCTTCCGTTTTTCTACTTACGCGACATGGTGGATTCGTCAGACCATAGAGCGTGCCCTGATGAATCAGACTCGCACTATCCGTTTGCCTATTCATGTTGTGAAAGAGCTGAACATCTACCTACGTACTGCAAGAGAACTATCACAAAAGCTTGACCACGAACCAACAGCTGAAGAGATCGCTTCTAAGCTCGATAAGCCGGTTGGTGATGTGAGTAAGATGCTTCGTTTAAACGAAAGAGTGAGTTCTGTAGATACGCCAATTGGTGGTGATGGTGAGAAAGCACTGTTGGATATTATTCCAGACATCAACAATTCTGACCCTGAGGTTTCAACTCAAGACAGTGATATCAAGAACTCACTGATCTTCTGGCTTGATGAACTGAATCCTAAGCAGAAAGAGGTGCTTGCACGTCGATTTGGACTACTAGGTTATGAACCGTCAACGCTAGAAGAAGTTGGCCGTGAAATCAGCCTGACTCGTGAGCGAGTTCGTCAAATCCAAGTTGAAGGTCTGCGTCGTCTACGTGAGATCCTAATCAAGCAAGGTCTGAACATGGAAAACCTGTTCAACGTTGAAAACGACTAAACGATATCCACTGTATGGAATCAAAAAAACGCTGACTTAATGTCAGCGTTTTTGTTTTTATCGGGGTTAAAGGTATTTGCCTTTGATTAGAGCAGTTTCTTCAAGCGGTACAACTCTTCCAGAGCTTGGCGTGGCGTCAGATCATCAGGATCCACGTTCGCTAATGCTTGCTCTACTTCGCTTGGTTCCGGGATAAGGCTCAGTTGGTTCGCAATATCAACGCCGCTCGGCTTCGATGTAGGAGACTCAATGCTCAACGCTTCAAGTTGTGTCAGTTTCGCACGAGCGTTCTTGATCACGGCTTTTGGTACGCCAGCTAACCCAGCAACCGCTAGGCCGTAAGACTTACTTGCTGCACCTTCTTGAACTGCGTGCATGAAGGCGATGCTGTCACCGTGCTCTACTGCGTCTAAGTGAACGTTGGCCAGTGTTGGAATCTGGTTTGGTAGTTCGGTTAGCTCAAAGTAGTGCGTCGCAAACAGTGTCATCGCATTGATTTGATTCGCTAGCCATTCTGCACTTGCCCAAGCCAGAGATAGACCATCGTAAGTACTGGTACCACGACCGATTTCATCCATCAGCACCAAGCTGTTTGGTGTTGCGTTATGCAGGATGTTGGCAGTCTCTGTCATCTCAACCATGAAGGTTGAGCGACCAGACGCTAGATCATCCGATGCACCAATTCGAGTAAAGATACGGTCGATAGAGCCAATGGTTGCGCTTTCAGCTGGCACATAACAACCGATATGCGCCATTAGCGCGATAAGTGCTGTTTGACGCATGTAAGTCGATTTACCACCCATGTTTGGACCTGTGATGATCAGCATCTTACGCTTATCGTTAAGGTCAATTGGGTTAGCAATGAATGGTTCGTCCATCACTTGCTCAACCACTGGGTGACGGCCTGCTTGGATTTGGACGCCAGCGGATTCCGTCATAGTCGGGCGGCAGTAATCGAGAGTGTCTGCACGTTCGGCTAAGTTCTGTAAGACATCAAGCTGAGACACAGAAGAGGCGATGTTTTGTAGTCGCTCTAAATGTGGCAGTAGCAAATCAAACAGCTCTTCCCATAACTGCTTCTCGATAGCCAGAGCTTTCGACTTAGAGTTTAGAACTTTGTCTTCGTGCTCTTTTAGCTCAGGAATGATGTAGCGCTCAGCGTTCTTTAGTGTTTGACGACGTACATAGTGTGGCGGAACAAGGTGGCTTTGCCCGCGGCTTACCTGAATAAAGAAACCGTGTACGTTGTTGTAACCCACTTTTAGTGTGTCGATACCATGACGTTCACGCTCTTCTTGTTCGAGTTGGTCAAGGAATTCGGTTGCACCAGCGGCTAGGTTACGCCACTCGTCTAGTTCAGCATTGTAGCCTTCTTCGATTACACCGCCATCGCGGATAACCACGGGTGGGTTCTCTTTGATGGCGCGCTCTAATAGCTCTGAGACCTCATCTAAAGGAGAAGCATACTGAGCTAACTGAGTGAGGTATGGGTGCTTAAGCTGGGTTAGCGTTTCTACAAGTTCTGGTAGGTATTCCATCGCTTGACGAAGTCGCGCCATATCACGAGGGCGAGCCGAGCGAAGTGCCAATCGAGCCAAAATACGCTCAATGTCACCGATCTGTTTCAGGGTTGGCTGCAGCTCAGTAAATAGAGCCAAATCTTTCATTTCACCAATCGCGTCTAGGCGCTGATCGAGTGCCGAGATATTACGCATTGGTTGATGTAACCAACGCTTAAGCATACGACTACCCATTGCGGTTGCAGTGTGGTCCAGCACTTCAGCAAGGGTGTTATCGGTACCACCACCAAGATTTTGTGTGATCTCTAGGTTGCGGCGAGTTGCAGCATCAAGGATCACCGAGTGATCTTGCTTGTCCATGGTCAGTGAACGGATATGTGGAAGTGCTGTCCGTTGGGTATCTTTCACATACTGAATAAGACAGCCGGCTGCACACAAGCCAAGCTTCGCGCCTTCAACGCCAAAACCAACAAGGTCACGAGTACCAAACTGTTGGTTCAACTGCTGCTTAGCGGTATCTAGTTCAAATTCCCATACTGGACGACGACGATTGCCAGTGCGGCTTGCCATTAATTCAACGGGTTCGAAATCTTCAGGGAACAACAACTCACGCGGAGAGGTTCTCTGCAGTTCTGCTGCCATTGCTTCTTCGGTTTCTGGTTCACACAGTTGGAATCGGCCAGAGGTAATGTCTAGCGTCGCGTAACCAAACTTGCCATTGTGGTGGTAGATAGCGGCAATCAAATTGTCGACGCGTTCAGAAAGCAGTGCTTCGTCAGTTACGGTACCCGGTGTCACGATACGCACAACCGCACGCTCTACAGGGCCTTTTGAAAGTGCTGGATTACCAATCTGTTCACAAATTGCTACGGATTCACCGAGTTGCACTAACTTTGCTAGGTACCCCTCAACGGCATGGTATGGGACACCGGCCATTGGGATTGGCTCACCATTTGAAGAGCCGCGTTTAGTCAGTGAAATATCGAGGAGTTGAGACGCTTTTTTTGCGTCATCGTAGAAAAGCTCGTAGAAATCGCCCATGCGGTAGAACAGCAGAATTTCTGGGTTTTCTGCCTTCAGTTTTAGGTACTGCTGCATCATGGGAGTATGTTTTTGATCGGCTTTCACAGTTAACTTCTTTCGTTTATTTCTATTGCGGCTTAGGATACGTGAAAGCGTTTCGTGCGAAAAGCGGCTGAAGCGAAAAGATGCGCATCCAAATGTTCTAATGGTAAATAAAGGGAAGCTGACAATGCAGATGACTCAAGATCTTAGTGAAAAACTCGGACTGTTGCTTGCAGAGCACAATCAGGTGTTGGTCACCGCCGAATCTTGTACTGGTGGCGGTGTAGCAAGTGCGGTAACGGATATCGCGGGCAGTTCTGCTTGGTTTGATCGCGCTTTTGTCACGTATAGCAATGAAGCCAAACAAGAGATGATTGGCGTACAGTTAGAAACCTTAGTGGAATTTGGTGCGGTCAGTGAACCTGTCGTCATCGAAATGGCTAAAGGAGCGCTAGAGCATTCGAACGGAACCATCGCGGTGTCAATTAGTGGTATTGCAGGCCCTGGCGGCGGTACAAAAGAGAAGCTCGTAGGAACGGTATGCTTTGCTTGGAAAGCGCTAAGTGGTTTGAATAAAGTGGAAACGCATGTATTTGATGGTGACAGATCACAAGTACGCCAACAAGCCACCCACCATGCTCTGCAAGTTATTTATGATTACCTATCAATGGAAGACAAGTAACATTTGTACAAATTATTTTCATACAGGTATAGACACTGTATGAATCAACAGTATAATAAAAGCCAATTAGTCATCCCTATGTGGGTTAGAAATAGATTCTAAATCGCTTGTTTCACGACAACCGATTACCTGGAGATAGTAATGGACGAGAATAAACAAAAAGCGTTAGCCGCAGCCCTTGGTCAGATTGAAAAACAATTTGGTAAAGGCTCTATCATGCGTCTTGGTGACAACCGTACAATGGATGTAGAAACGATTTCTACTGGTTCTCTATCTCTAGATATCGCACTAGGTGCTGGTGGTCTACCGATGGGTCGTATCGTTGAAATCTACGGTCCAGAATCTTCAGGTAAAACAACGCTAACACTTGAGCTGATCGCTGCAGCACAAAAAGTAGGTAAAACCTGTGCTTTCGTTGATGCTGAGCACGCACTAGACCCTATTTACGCTCAAAAGCTTGGTGTTGATATCGATGCACTTCTTGTTTCTCAACCGGATACTGGTGAACAAGCTCTAGAAATTTGTGATGCTCTAGCGCGTTCTGGTGCTATCGACGTATTGGTTGTCGATTCAGTAGCAGCACTAACACCAAAAGCTGAAATCGAAGGCGAAATGGGTGACAGCCACATGGGTCTTCAAGCTCGTATGCTTTCTCAGGCAATGCGTAAGCTGACTGGTAACCTTAAGCAGTCTAACTGTATGTGTATCTTCATTAACCAAATCCGTATGAAGATTGGTGTAATGTTTGGTAACCCAGAAACAACAACGGGTGGTAACGCACTTAAGTTCTACGCATCGGTTCGTCTTGATATTCGTCGTACTGGTTCTATCAAAGAAGGTGACGAGATCGTTGGTAACGAAACGCGCATTAAGGTTGTTAAGAACAAGATTGCTGCACCGTTTAAACAAGCTGAAACTCAAATCTTATACGGCCAGGGTTTTAACCGCGAAGGTGAGCTGATTGACCTAGGTGTTAAGAACAAGTTAGTTGATAAAGCTGGCGCTTGGTACAGCTACAAAGGCGATAAGATCGGTCAAGGTAAATCGAACTCTTGTAAGTTCCTACGTGAAAACCCAGAGATCGCTCTAGAGCTAGATACTAAACTTCGTGAACTACTACTGACTCCTGCTGTTCTTGACGAGAAAGAAGTAGAAAAAGAAGAAGAGAACGAAGAGTTTTAATCTAAATCGTTGCTCTTAGCTAAGAACTTTAAGCCTCGCATTGTATGCGGGGCTTTTTTATTAGTGGACACATTGTGGCTACATTTCCTCAGTTCTCATCGGCGCTTTTGCACGTTACTACCCCACCTGAAACTAAGCTGTACAACTTTCCAAGGGCTGGAACTATTATTGCTGTGGCTTACCTTTGCAGTAAAAGGAATCCAGTAAAGGAGTAATAATGGATGGGTAAATATTGAGGCCATCTAGTTTCTGTTTGAAGATATTTTGACTCTTTCGATTGTTGGTAAAAACAAAAGCATACATTGAAATGATGTTGTCTCGGAAAGCTGAATTAGTGATGCGAATGTAGATACTTTTTACATTGCACTGCGATAGCTCGAGGTGATCGATGTATGAGGTCATTTCGGGTGCAGTGATTGTATTTGATTGGTCATGAACATAAAGCGTGGCACTACCAAAGGAATAGGACTGGTAGTTGTCTTTATCTAAAAATGGCGCTTGCTCTTTGTTGTAATGAATATCGTAGTAGGCGACCAATATGATGCCAAGCCACAGGGCACATAAATTTAACGTAAATTGACGAGGAAACTTGGTTTTCGTTTTCTGAGTACTGACTGGTTGCTGTAAATCTGGGCTTATTTTTTCTTCATCAATGCTAGTGCCTGCATCCGCCAATTCAAGTTGCACTTCAGCATCAACGAAAGGCTTAATTTCTTCAACCTTCAGAGCTTGTTGCTTTGGTGAAATCACCAATAAGTAACCTTGCTTACTGATTGTTTTGAGTTCTAGCTCGTTAGTGTCTAATTTTTTGAATACTTTTCGAATATAACTAATGGTGTTGGTTAGGGACTGATCGGTAACCAACACACCTTGCCAACACTCTTCAAACAACTCCTCTCGCGAAACGCATCTATCTTGGTGCTTTAACAAGTACAACAGAACCTTGAACGGTAGAGGGCGCATGCTGACCGTGATATCCGCTGGATGGTGAGTCAGCGTCCTTATCTCAATATCAATAGTGACGGAATCGGTGATATTACGCATTTGATTCATGGGCTTAGTAATTTTAATGAAGTTCATTTTGGCGGGCGGTACTTTAAGCATAGGAGGGCTGTCTGTAACTGTAAAATCTCATTGGTTATATAAAGATTACATTTAGCTATGTGGTTATGTTTTTGTTTGGCAATGGTTTGTGGTGAGAACGAGGGCTGGTTGCTAACGTAATGCCGCCTCGAGTTTGGGTGATAGCTTGACTTCTAATCGTTGTTTTAAAGGTAATTAGGATGCCAGAAATTAAACAGAAAAACTCTCAATCGGTGAATCAGCTGTTGCAAGAGTATAAGTACGTCACTTCCATAGAGTCCTTTCAACTGGATGTTGTTCAGTCTCTTACTAAGATTTTTGCCGATAAAGAGAAGAGCCTTGAGCGCTGCGACAAGGTGACCTTACTCAAGGTTGCTCAGCAGCATATTGATCAAGAAATTGATTTCTCTCTTTCTGTTGGTTTCGACGATGCGGTTCCTATCCTCAATCAAATACGAAAAGTAATCGAAGCTGCCTAAGCGTTGAATTTGCGCCCGAGCGTTAATAAACGTTTTTACTGATTTCGCAGGTGCAAATTACGAATGACATATAGATAAGAGATGTTCGATTTGAATGTCTTTAGATAATAGCAACACAGTCAGCTACAACAGCCATTTTTAGAATTACATTGAAAGGAATAAACATGAACACAGTGACATTTATGGGCGATAAAATCGCACTAGCAGGTGACTTCCCACAAAAAGGTGAAGTACTTACTACACCAGCAATGACATCGGTATCGTTAGCACCACTAACGATTTCAGAAAAACAAGCTGATTTTAAACTGATCTACTTGTTCCCAAGCGTTGATACACCAGTATGTTCAAGCAGTACTAAGGTGATCTCTGAACTAGCAGAGCTAAAATCTGAGTCAGTAGATGTATATACGGTTTCAACCGATCTACCATTTGCGCTTGCTCGCTACCAAGAGAGCGAAGGTGTGAAAGGCATTGAGCAGCTATCGGTATTCAAAAATCCAGAGCTATTAAAAGCATTCGGTACTCAGTTTGAAGAGCATGCACTATCTGGCTTGTCAGCTCGTGCAGTTATTCTACTAGATGCGAACAACGTCGTTTTGCATAGCGAATTGGTTTCGGAAGTAACTGAAGAACCAAACTACAACGCTATTGTGGAAGCTCTAAAAGCTTAATCATAGTGGGAGCCTTGGTGAATTTTGGGCACCGAGGCTTCACTGTTAATTAGGCGAAACTTTATGGATTACAAGATTTTGCTGAACCTTAGTTGGTTTCGGTCTACGCTTATAATTCAGATGCTTGCCGTGAATGACAGGCAAGTAAGTAAAGAATAGAATCAGATACAAGGTGTCACGCATTGATAAAATCTAAGCCTGCAATTTTTGTCCTGATTACAGCGCTAGGTGTATTTATTCTGGCAATCGTATTACTCATTCAACCGATCTCTTTAAGAGGGAGTCAATGGGCGTGTAACCTTAAACATGTGGGTTTTGTTACGTCATCGTATGCGCAGTACTCTGAGTTGAATGAATTTATGCTGTACTCATTTAGTTCTGACGAAGATTTTTTTGTCAGCGATAGGATTCAAACCGTGAATCAGCAGGGGGCAGTCGAAACGGCAGAGGTAGTGTTTGTCGGAAAATATACATTGCAAGATAATCATTTAGATATGGTATTTAATGAAGTGAACTTCAGGCATAAACACCCGAATGACATGATCAATCGTAATCAGGCGCTGTATAAGGGTTTTACGATTCAATATGATATTGAATTGGAAGATGATTTTCTTTATCTGTTCTCTGCCAATAATAGTGAAGAGTTCAATCATATCTGCACTAAGCGCTAGCCTTCCATAGTCAGTAATACCCAGTGCGTTCTCTTACTTATCAGAGTTGATTGAAGCCTCCCCCATAAACATTCATCACACCGGTTTTCTTCATATCTACTTGGTACAACCTAGTGGAATATTCTTCATTTTCGCTAATTCCAACTAAAATCCTACCCAAGGGCGTCTTTTCTACAAGAAAACTAGTCGAAGCCTTAACCATGATCTACAATACGGCAAAATTCTAACTCGACTATTTTCAGGAAGAGCTGCATGTACATGAGCACTGATGAGGTTCGCAACGCGTTCCTTAAGTTCTTTGAGAGCAAAGGACACCAAATCGTAGACAGTTCATCGTTAGTTCCACATAACGATCCAACCCTGCTATTCACTAACGCAGGTATGAACCAATTCAAAGATTGTTTCTTAGGCGCCGAGAAGCGTGCCTACACTCGAGCGACTACGGCTCAACGTTGTGTACGTGCTGGCGGTAAACACAATGACCTTGAAAACGTAGGTTTCACGGCTCGTCACCACACATTCTTTGAAATGCTTGGTAACTTCAGCTTTGGTGACTACTTCAAAGAAGACGCGATTGCGTTTGCTTGGGAATTCCTAACAGAAACTCTACAACTGCCAAAAGATCGTCTATTGGTAACGGTATACGAGACAGATGACGAAGCATTCGATATCTGGAACAAGAAAGTAGGTGTACCTGCTGACCGTATCGTTCGCATTGGCGACAAAGAAGGCGGTAAACAGTTCGAGTCTGACAACTTCTGGACAATGGGTGACACAGGTCCTTGTGGTCCATGTACTGAGATTTTCTACGATCACGGTGAACACATTTGGGGCGGCCGTCCAGGCACTCCTGAAGAAGATGGTGACCGTTTCATCGAGATCTGGAACAACGTATTCATGCAGTTCAACCGTCACGCAGACGGCACAATGGAACCGCTACCTAAGCCTGCTGTTGATACAGGTATGGGTATTGAGCGTATCTCTGCAATCATGCAAGGCGTACACTCAAACTACGAAATCGATGTATTCCAAAAGCTAATCAAAGCAACGGCTGAAACGATCGGTTACGAAGACCTATCAAACCAGTCGCTACGCGTTATCGCTGACCACATCCGTTCTTGTTCATTCCTGATCGCTGATGGCGTTATGCCTTCAAACGAAGGTCGTGGTTACGTTCTACGTCGTATTATCCGTCGTGCAGTTCGTCACGGTAACAAGCTAGGTGCACAAGGCGTATTCTTCCACAAACTTGTGGGTGTACTAGCTGAAGTGATGGGTTCTGCAGCAGACGAGCTGAAGAAGCAACAAGAGCTTGTTGAAAAAGTACTTCGTATCGAAGAAGAGAACTTTGGTCGCACACTAGAGCGCGGCATGGTTATCCTGAACGAAGCACTAGACGCTCTTGAAGGCAAAGAGCTAGACGGTGAAACAGTATTCAAACTTTACGATACCTACGGCTTCCCAGCTGATTTAACTAACGACGTAGCTCGTGAGCGTGACTTCACCATTGATGAAGAAGGCTTCGAGAAGGCGATGGAAGTTCAGCGTCAGCGTGCACGTGAAGCAGGCCAATTCGGTACTGACTACAACGCGACGATTAAAGTGGAAACTAACACTGAGTTCTGTGGCTACACAGGTACAGAAGGTGCTGGTGAGATCTCTGCACTGTTCGTTGAAGGCGAAGAGGTTGCTTCTCTGTCTGCGGGCGATAAAGCAATCATCATCCTTGAGGAAACCCCATTCTACGCGGAATCAGGCGGTCAATGTGGTGATACCGGTACGCTAAAAACTGCGTCTGGTCTTTTCAAAGTTGAAGACACTCAAAAGCTAGGTAACGCATTTGCACACCACGGTGAGCTAGTTGAAGGTGTGTTCGCGAAAGGCGATAAAGTAGAAGCAACAGTAGACGCTGAGCGTCGTGCTGCTATCTCACTAAACCACTCTGCAACTCACTTACTTCACGCTGCACTGCGCGAAGTGCTTGGTGAGCACGTTGCTCAGAAAGGTTCTTTGGTTAAGCCAGACAACCTACGTTTTGATTTCTCTAACCTTGAAGCGGTAACACCGGCACAGATTAAAGAAGTAGAGCGTTTGGTTAACGCACAAGTTCGTAAGAACCATGCAATTGAAACCAACATCATGGACATCGAGTCAGCGAAAGAAAAAGGTGCAATGGCACTGTTTGGCGAGAAGTACGATGATGAAGTTCGCGTTCTGTCTATGGGCGATTTCTCTACTGAGCTTTGTGGTGGTATTCACGCTTCAAACACAGGTGATATTGGTCTATTCAAGATCACTTCTGAAGGTGGTATCGCAGCGGGTATTCGTCGTATCGAAGCGGTAACGGGTGAAGCTGCACTAGATGCAGTAGAAGCTCAAGCTAACGCTTACGAAGAGAAACTGGCTGAGTCAGCTAAGAAAGCGAAATCTCTAGAGAAAGAAATCCAACTACTTAAAGAAAAGATGGCTGCAGCAGAAAGTGCAAACATCATGGGCAAAGTAGAAGAGATCTCTGGTACTAAGGTACTGGTTGCTGCTATTGAAGGTGCAGACAACAAGAACCTACGTACTATGGTTGATAATGCTAAAAACCAAGTGGGTAGCGGCATCATCCTGATCGCTAACGTAGCAGACGGTAAAGTTGGCTTGATTGCTGGTGTAACTAAAGACCTTATCGGCAAAGTAAAAGCTGGTGATCTCGTTAAGATGGTTGCTGAGCAAGTTGGCGGTAAAGGTGGCGGTCGTCCAGATATGGCTCAAGCGGGCGGTACTGACGTTGAAGCACTACCTGAAGCGCTTAAATCTGTACGTACTTGGCTAGAAGAGCGTCTTTAAGCTTAAGTAATTGATACAAAGATGCCCAATCAGTTGATTGGGCATCTTTTATTTTGCCTATTGGAAGAGTGTCTAAACCAGGTTTGATTGAGATTAACCAAGAAGTCTAATGTCAATGTTAGACTTCTTGGTTAATTTTTTATTGCTTCGCCATGACGCGGAGCGTGTGTTTTTTTGTCATATATAGACATTGGTCTTGGGAAGGTGAGGACGGGTGAAAATGCCTCTTATCGTGCAGAAGTTTGGCGGAACGTCAGTGGGTTCAATAGAACGAATCCAACATGTAGCAGAGAAAATCATTGAAGCGAAAAATGAAGGCAATCAGGTTGTGGTTGTGGTCTCTGCTATGTCAGGAGAAACGAATCGGTTGGTTAACTTAGCCACTCAAATCGATAGCGTACCAAATGCTAGAGAATTGGATGTGTTGTTAACTGCAGGAGAACAAGTTTCCATGGCACTGTTGGCGATGACGCTGCACAAGTTAGGTTATGAAGCGACATCGATGACGGGCTATCAAGCTGGGATTCACACCGATTCTAATCATAACAATGCGACGATCGAGCGTATTGATACTACTCCTATTCAAACCTTGTTAGACGACAATCAGATTGTGATTGTGGCTGGCTTTCAAGGTATGAACGCTAAAGGCGACATTACGACATTAGGCCGTGGTGGTTCCGATACCACAGCGGTTGCGTTAGCTGGCGCCCTTCAAGCTAAAGAGTGCCAGATCTATACTGATGTCGATGGCGTTTACTCGTGTGATCCTCGCGTTGTTAAACATTCGAAGAAGTTAGATACCTTAGACTTTCCATCGATGGAAGAGATGGCTCGTCGTGGTGCTAAGGTATTGCACCTTCCGTGCGTGCAGTACGCGTGGCAACACAATGTGCCATTGCGAGTGCTTTCAAGCTTTGAAGAAGGCGAGGGTACATTGATTGCTGGCGACCAGTGTTTGAATGATATTTCTGGCCTCGCTATACAAAGAGATATGGTGCGTATCGAGTGTTTGAATGAGGACCTAGATTCTTTCTTATCGCATTGCCAACTGTTAGGAATTGAAGTCTGTAGTGTGATCGAGGGAACAGAACGGGCAGCACTCATTATTAAACAAGACATAAGTGCCAAATTAAAACTAGTTTTTGATGAGAAAATCCGTAATAGTGAACAGGTTAGTTTGTTAACTGTGGTAGGAAGCCGAACACAAGAAATTGTGGTCAGTTCACATGGATTGTTGTCTGAAGGCGAAATTGATGTACAGCATCACTTATTGCAGCAGCAGTCTTTAACTTTGGTGATATCACCAACGCAAGTCGATACGGCTGCTAACATATTACATAATGCATACATCGTAGCGCGTGAAAAGCAGGGTTATCCCCAAAAAGAAGTGCATTTTGGTTAAATAAACTCAATCGATAGTTTACGAAAATATAACTTTTGTTGGATAATGCTCTCGTAGCTAGATAAATTTAGAGATTACTCAAGGAGCAAAGAATGCTAATTTTGACTCGCCGCGTTGGCGAAACACTGATGATTGGTGATGAAGTAACAGTTACTGTACTAGGTGTTAAAGGTAACCAAGTACGTATTGGTGTTAACGCACCTAAAGAAGTATCTGTTCACCGTGAAGAGATCTACATGCGCATTCAAGCTGAAAAAGGTAATGGTAACGTTGCATCTGGCAACTACTAATACTTTGCGTAGAGAAGAGGCTAGCATTACTGCTAGCCTTTTTTGATCTTGAGGAATGATAATTTGACGTCGAAACATTGGTTCATCGGATAACGTATTTGTTTTGATTTTGCAGAATGAATACTTCACCAAGTTAGGTGCTATTGGTAATTGCTGGGTGTGATAGCGGACGGTGAAATTTCTTTGCCACACTTCAAGATTTATTGGCTTCCCCTATAGCGCAAATACGCATCCCGTAGTATTGTTCATCCAGCGGTAGCACTTGCTGCTGGAGAAATCAGATAATTGTTTTTAGCGGTTTATTATTGCCAATCTTTCGCCTTAATTTTTAAGGGAAAAAGCGCGCTTTTGATGTTATAAGTTCAAATTGCAAGCGCTTTGATTAAATAGCAAACGGTTGAGTGTTTTTGTCCAATTTTTTTCAATAAAGTGTTTGACATATTTTCGGTAAAACGTAATATGTGCCTCCGCAAGACGGTGAGGTGGCCGAGAGGCCGAAGGCGCTCCCCTGCTAAGGGAGTATGTGGTTTGTAGCTGCATCGAGGGTTCGAATCCCTCCCTCACCGCCATTTCTTGCGAGTCTAAAGTTAGCAACTTAGACAATGTAAATGTGCGTCCTTAGCTCAGCTGGATAGAGTACCTGGCTACGAACCAGGCGGTCGGAGGTTCGAATCCTCCAGGACGCGCCATTCTCTCTTCTCTTACTTGTAAGTGATGTGAGAATAATGAATTAGGTGAGGTGGCCGAGTGGCCGAAGGCGCTCCCCTGCTAAGGGAGTATGTGGTTTGTAGCTGCATCGAGGGTTCGAATCCCTCCCTCACCGCCATTCATTACAGGCCGATGGCCTTTTTTTTTCTTCGTAGCAAGAAGAATGTGATATATTTCACAACTTCATTCTTAATGAATGAACATCGTGCGTCCTTAGCTCAGCTGGATAGAGTACCTGGCTACGAACCAGGCGGTCGGAGGTTCGAATCCTCCAGGACGCACCATTATTTTAAGGGTCTGTTGATCCTCGTATTGACTAAGTTGATACTAAAACCTGTGCGCTCTTAGCTCAGCTGGATAGAGTACCTGGCTACGAACCAGGCGGTCGGAGGTTCGAATCCTCCAGAGCGCGCCACTATTTAGGGTTTGCTTCTAATAAGAATGTGAATACCGATATTGATAAATCGTTCGTCGAGAATTAATATCAAAACCGTGCGTCCTTAGCTCAGCTGGATAGAGTACCTGGCTACGAACCAGGCGGTCGGAGGTTCGAATCCTCCAGGACGCGCCACTATTTAAGGCTCTATTGATCCTTGTATTGACTAAGTTGATACTAAAACCCGTGCGCTCTTAGCTCAGCTGGATAGAGTACCTGGCTACGAACCAGGCGGTCGGAGGTTCGAATCCTCCAGAGCGCGCCACTATTTAGGGTTTCCGTTGTGAACTCCTGATATTGCGAATACCAATATCGAAAACTGCGCGTCCTTAGCTCAGCTGGATAGAGTACCTGGCTACGAACCAGGCGGTCGGAGGTTCGAATCCTCCAGGACGCGCCACTCTTTAGGGTTTCCTTGCGAACTCCTGATATTGGGAATACTGATATCGAAAACCGTGCGTCCTTAGCTCAGCTGGATAGAGTACCTGGCTACGAACCAGGCGGTCGGAGGTTCGAATCCTCCAGGACGCGCCACTCTTTAGGGTTTCCTTGTGAACCCCTGATATTGGGAATACTGATATCGAAAACCGTGCGCTCTTAGCTCAGCTGGATAGAGTACCTGGCTACGAACCAGGCGGTCGGAGGTTCGAATCCTCCAGAGCGCGCCACATTATAAAAAAAGCCTCGTTTTTACGAGGCTTTTTTTATGTCTGATACGTAAATGTTGATTAAATGTTAAAATAACTTAACATTTAACTTGTTGTATTTTAAGTGGTTATCGAATACTTCCTTGTTATTCCACCTTTCTCATATCATTTCTTAAAAAAGCTCTATTTAAGTCACAGTTTAATTCTCCGAAAATTACATATTTGACAGATTTATGTGATCTGACAGGCGAATAATTAACCTAATGTGTGCGTTATCCGTAACAGAACCTTAAACAAAATTGACAAAGTTTTACCAATCGAGATAATCCAAGGGTCGGGATCACTATTCGCTGAAATCCTGTACATATGTCAGGATGACGAAGAAAGGAAGCAACATGACTAATATTGGAAGCCTGCTAGGAGATGCGGCGACTCTGATGATAACGGGGATGTCCGTTGTCTTTATTTTCCTAACTATTCTAGTTTACCTCGTTCGGTTGATGTCAAAACTGGTACCAGAAGAAGTACCAGAGCCGATCGCAGCACCTAAAAAAATTCAAAAATCACAATCAAACCCTTCAGCTGTTAGTCCACCGGTAGTGGCAGCAATTTCGGCCGCGGTTCATCAATACCGTGCGTCGACTGTTAAGTAGCATTTAAAGGATTAAAAAGGAGTTTATGAGCATGTCTAAACCACTAGCTATCACAGACGTGGTACTTCGTGACGCCCATCAGTCACTATTTGCTACTCGTATGCGTATCGAAGATATGCTGCCAATAGCGGCAGAACTAGATAAGGTCGGTTACTGGTCACTTGAGACTTGGGGCGGCGCGACGTTTGATTCGTGTATTCGTTTTCTTGGAGAGGATCCATGGGAGCGTCTACGTGAACTAAAGAAAGCGATGCCAAACACACCAATGCAGATGCTACTGCGTGGTCAAAATCTGTTGGGTTACCGCCACTACGCGGATGACGTAGTCGAAAAATTTGTTGAACGTGCCCATAAGAACGGCATGGACGTATTCCGTATTTTTGATGCGATGAATGATGTACGTAACTTTGAAAAAGCTGTGAAAGCAACAATTGATGTTGGTGGTCACGCTCAAGGTACTTTGTCTTACACAACCAGCCCTGTCCACAACTCAGATACTTGGGTTGATTTGGCTAAGCGTCTAGAAGACCTAGGTTGTCATTCATTATGTATCAAAGATATGTCAGGTTTATTAAAGCCTTACGAAGCTGAAGAATTAATTACACGTATCAAAGCGTCGTGTGACGTTCCTCTAGCACTGCATAGCCACGCGACAACGGGTCTTTCTACAGCAACAGCAGTTAAAGCCGTTGAAGCGGGTATCGATATTCTAGATACCGCTATCTCTTCAATGAGCTGTACTTACGGTCACACACCAACAGAAACGGTTGTGGCGATGTTAGAAGGTACTGAGCGTGATACTAACCTTAAGCTGGATCAGATTGAGCCAATCGCTTCTTACTTCCGTGATGTTCGTAAAAAGTACGCGAAATGGGAAGGCCAACTAAAAGGTGTTGATTCTCGTATCTTGATTGCTCAGGTTCCTGGCGGCATGTTGACTAACATGGAAGGCCAGTTAAAAGAGCAAGGTGCTGCAGATCGTATGGATGAGGTGCTTGAAGAGATCCCACGCGTACGTAAAGAGCTTGGCTACATTCCTTTGGTAACGCCAACTTCTCAAATCGTTGGTACTCAAGCGGTTATTAACGTACTAACGGGCGAGCGCTACAAGAGCATCACTAAAGAAACAGCGGGTCTATTGAAAGGCGAATACGGTCAAGCTCCAGCTGAAGTGGATGCAGAACTGCAAGCTAAAGTATTGGATGGTGCGGAAGCGATCACTTGTCGCCCTGCAGATCTGCTGAAGTCTGAAATGGATGAGCTAACGACTGATTTGCTAGAAAAAGCAAAAGCAGAAGGTATCTCTCTAGCGGAAGACACGGTAGATGACGTACTGACTTACGCACTGTTCCCACAAGTGGGTCTTAAGTTCCTTAAGAACCGTCGTAATCCTGAAGCATTTGAACCAGCGCCAACGGCAGAAGCTGCGGCTCCTGCGGCAGCAGCGGCACCAGCTTCCGTATCTGGTGGTATCGAGAGCTACAGCGTGAAAGTGGATGGTCAGGTTTATGATGTAGAAGTTGGCCCACAAGGTGAGCTGACGTCAGTAGCACCATCAGCAAAACCAGCTCAAGCGGTACAAGCTGCACCGGTAGCGGCCTCTGACGCGGAAGCGGTACCAGCTCCATTAGCGGGTAACATCTTTAAAGTTAACGTTCAGGCGGGCGCTGAAGTCGCTGAAGGCGACGTTCTGCTTATTCTTGAAGCGATGAAGATGGAAACGGAAGTTCGTGCTGCTCGTGGTGGTATCGTTCAAGAACTGAATGTTAAAGAAGGCGATGCAGTTACTGTAGGCGCTCCACTACTAAGCCTAGCGTAAGGGAGTACCATGGAAGGATTGATGACCTTATGGTCTGAAACAGGGATTGCTAACTTCGAGTTCGGCCAGATCTGTATGATGCTGGTCGGTTGCTTGCTGTTGTTTTTGGCGATCCGCAAAGGATTTGAACCTTTACTGTTGTTGCCGATTGGTTTTGGTGCTGTATTAGCCAATATTCCAAATGCTGGATTTACTGATCCAGGTGGTTTGCTTTACTACGTTTACTACATTGGTATTGAAACGGGTATTTTCCCGCTGCTGATCTTTATGGGCGTGGGCGCGATGACGGACTTCGGTGCGTTGATTGCTAACCCTAAAACCTTGTGGTTAGGTGCGGCTGCTCAGTTCGGTATTTTCGCAACACTGTTTGGTGCGATCTTGCTGAACTACATTCCAGGCATGGAATTTACCATGGCAGATGCTTCTTCTATCGCAATCATCGGTGGTGCAGATGGCCCAACGGCTATCTTCTTAGCGAGTAAGCTCTCTCCAGATCTGCTCGGTGCGATTGCTGTAGCGGCATACAGCTACATGGCTTTAGTTCCTATCATTCAGCCGCCAATCATGAAGGCGTTAACGTCTCCAGAAGAGCGCAAAATTAAGATGGCTCAGCTTCGTCACGTAAGCAAAGGTGAGAAGATCCTTTTCCCACTTGCAGTGTTACTGATGACGATCTTGTTCCTACCTTCAGCAACACCACTGGTTGGTATGTTCTGTTTAGGTAACTTAATGCGTGAAGCGGGTGTGGTTGACCGTCTATCGAAGACCGCACAAAACGAACTGATCAACGTTGTAACTATCTTCCTTGGCTTGGGTGTAGGTTCTAAGCTTCAAGCAGATACCTTCTTGAACTTAGAAACGTTAGGTATTCTAGGCTTAGGTGCGGTAGCGTTCAGTATCGGTACTGCGGGTGGTGTGTTGATGGCGAAGCTATTAAACCGTTTCTCGAAAGAGGATATCAACCCACTGATAGGTGCTGCTGGTGTATCAGCGGTTCCAATGGCGGCTCGTGTTGTGAACAAGGTTGGTCTTGAGGCGAACCCTCAGAACTTCTTGTTGATGCATGCAATGGGGCCGAACGTAGCAGGTGTACTAGGTAGTGCGGTTGCGGCCGGTATTCTATTAGCGCTAGTCGGCTAATGGATAGCTAGGTCATGTATCGTTACGTTAATTGGTCGTCAATTTACGAAAGAGCGGTTAACTTAGCCTTATTAAATGGTTTATAGTCGAAGGGATGCTTGTGCATCCCTTTCTTTTATTCGTTAGGTTTTAACTAATTAGGGACGTGTTTAAATGGAAAATAGACAGATAGCGATTACCGAGTTTGGTGGGGTGGAAAACCTTGTACTTCAAACCAGTGCAATACCAGAGCCTAAAGCGGGCGAAGTAGTGGTTAAGGTCTCTTTTTCCGGCGTCAATCCGATAGATGTTAAAACTCGTGCAGGGCTAGGTTGGGCGGCTGCACAAAACAAAGATAACCTACCTTGGGTACCAGGCTACGATATCGCGGGGCAAGTGGTTACGTTAGGCGAACAGGCTGAACGTTTTACTGTTGGTGATAATGTAGCGGGCTTTATCGGCTTCCCATTGCAAGGCGGTGGCTACAGCCAATATGTGTGTGTACCTGAAACTGCGCTGAGCATCATTCCTAACTCTGTAACGTTAGAAGCGGCAGCAGCTCTCCCTCTAGCTAGCCAAACGGCGGCACAAGCGCTCAATAAAGCGGAAGTGAAAGAGGGCGATCGCGTACTCATTTTAGCGGGTGCGGGTGGTGTTGGTCACATTGCCGTTCAAATCGCCGTTGCAGCCAAAGCTGAGGTTTACACCACTTGTAGTGAAGCAAACCTTGATTACCTAGCAACGCTAGGTGCCCATGCTATCAACTATAAATTTGCTCCGGCGTCTGAACGTGTGGCGGATGTTGACGTGCTGATTGATTTGGTGGGGGGCGATACTGCGCTTGACGCGTTGAAGTGCCTGAAGGATGGCGCGAGAGTAGTTGCCGTGCCGACCCTATCGGCAGAGTTAATCTGTGAGAAAGCAAAACTTTTAGGTTTCACTGCATCAGGGATGTTGGTGGAACCTAACCCAGAGCAAATGGATACCATGCTTTATATGGTGAGTGTTGGATTGCTAAAAACAGAAATTCAAGGTATCTACCCGCTGGAAGAGGCACAGTCGGCTCATCTGCAGGTAGAAACCGGACACACCAGAGGCAAGGTACTGCTAAAGATGCAAGAAGGTTAATATGCAGTGCTAGAGTTCTTTAATTCCCTTTTCGAAAACATAGCGCTGTGGTTCTCTGATTCAGCGCTATGGGTCTTATTTATCAGTGGCTTCTTGAGTGCCACCTTGTTGCCCGGAGGCTCTGAAGCGAGCCTTGTCGCGGCATTGAGCTTAGATCAATTCTCAACATCGTCGATCATTCTGATAGCGACACTCGGCAACACCTTAGGCGGTCTTACTAACTATTGGATTGGTTTGTGGTTACCTAATCGAACTCAATCAGAAAAGCATGGTCATAAGGCTATGGCTTGGCTAAGCCGTTATGGTTACTGGACTTTACTATTCAGTTGGTTGCCCGTTATCGGTGATCCTTTGTGTCTAGCTGCTGGTTGGCTGAGAATGAAATTCATCCCTAGCGTTATCTTGATTGCGATTGGCAAAGCTGCTCGCTATAGCTTACTTGCTGCTATCTATTTCGGTTTTTTCTAAGGAGAACCTATGAAAAAGGTTTTACTTGGTACATTTTCTCTTATCGCCATCGCCGGCTGTTCTTACAATGTACCTAGCTCAACATCCTTCTTTTCCTCATTACCAGAAGGTGTCACTCTTTTAGAAGAGGTTAAGCCCTCGAAAGATAAAGTGGTGATTCCTTACACTAAATATCAATTGGATAATGGCTTAACCGTTATTCTTTCTCCTGATGATTCTGATCCACTTGTGCATGTGGATGTGACTTACCATGTCGGTTCTGCACGTGAAGAGATAGGCAAGTCAGGCTTTGCACATTTCTTCGAGCATATGATGTTCCAAGGTTCTGAGAATGTTGGCGATCAGCAGCACTTCAAGATCATTACAGAAGCGGGTGGTTCTTTAAACGGTACCACTAACCGCGATCGCACGAACTACTTTGAGACGGTTCCCTCAAACCAGCTTGAGAAAATGTTGTGGTTAGAGTCAGACCGAATGGGCTTCTTATTGGATGCGGTTTCTCAGAAGAAATTCGAAGTACAAAGAGGTACGGTTAAAAATGAACGAGCTCAAAGCTATGAAAGTCGCCCTTATGGTTTGATGTGGGAGCGCATGGGTGAAGCGCTTTACCCAGAAGGCCACCCTTACTCATGGCAACCAATCGGCTATGTAGAAGATCTTGACCGCGTTGATGTAAACGACCTCAAGGCGTTCTTCCTGCGTTGGTACGGCCCAAATAATGCGGTACTGACAATCGGTGGTGATATCGATGTTGACGATACGCTGGAGTGGGTTAATAAATACTTTGGTCCGATCCCTAAAGGTCCAGAGGTTGAGCCGGCTGAGAAACAACCTGCGGTACTAACGGAAGATAAGTACATCACCCTAGAAGATAACATTCGTCAGCCAATGGTATTGGTTGGTTGGCCAACGACTTATCGCGGTGAAGAGACACAAGCTTCACTGAATGCACTGTCTAACGTTTTAGGTTCCGGTACTAACAGTTACCTTTACCAAAACTTAGTGAAGACACAAAAAGCCGTGAGTGCAGGCTCATTCCACGATTGTGCTGAGTTGGCATGTACTATGTACGTCTATGCGATGGGTAATTCTGGTAAAAAAGGTGACTTAACGGCTCTCAACAAAGAGTTAATGAATACCTTAGATAAGTTCTCGAAAGAGGGCGTTCAACAAGAACGCCTAGATCAGATTACCGGAATGGCCGAAGCGGATGCGGTTTTTGCACTGCAAAGTGTTAAAGGTAAAGTGTCGCAATTGGCATCTAACCAAACTTTCTATGGTCAGCCAGATCGCATTGAGTCCCAACTGGATCAAATCCGTGCCGTCACGCCTGAAAGCGTGAGCAAGGCCTACCAAGATTTCATCGAAGGCAAGCACAAGGTGACTTTGAGTGTGGTTCCGAAAAAGCAGCTTGATTTAGCGGTTCGAGAAGCAACATTTACCACGCCACCACGTACTTTGCCTGAATACAGTAAAGTAACGGAAGACCAACTGAACTTCAGAAGAGCAACGGACACCTTTGATCGAAGTGTGATGCCTGAGGTGACCTTTGGTGTCGAAGCGACAATGCCAGAGCTGTATCGCATGCACTTTGCAAACGGTACTGATTTGATTGGTACTGAAACCGGCGAAACGCCGACGGTACAAATGCAAATCCAACTACCTGCAGGTGAGCGTTATGTTCGTAAAGGACAAGAGGGCCTAGCAAACCTAACAGCCGCTATGATGGAAGAAGGCTCTACTAAACGAACGGTTGAAGAGCTACAGGCGACCCTAGATAAGTTGGGTACCAGTGTGAGTATCAATGCTGGTAGTTACACCACAGATATTTCAATTTCTACGCTAGAGAAAAACCTGCCTCAAACCTTAGCGATCGTGCAAGAAGTTTTGCTGGAGCCTAAGTTCGATGAGCAAGATTTCGAACGCGTTAAGAAACAGATGCTAGAAGGGGTGGTATATCAGCATCAACAACCAAGCTGGATGGCATCTCAAGCAACCCGTGAAGTGCTGTTTGGCGACAGTATTTTTGCTCGCGCAAGTGATGGTACTAAAGAGTCTTTAGAATCGTTAACTCTGGACGATGTAAAACAGTTTTACAGTCAACACTATACTCCGGAGGGAGCTAATATTGTTATTGTAGGGGACATCTCGAAGAAAGAGGTTGGAAAGCAGCTACAATTCTTTGAGGAGTGGCAAGGCGAGGCGGCACCGCTGACACGCCCACAGATTGTCAAAGACCTGACTGAGCAGCGTTTATATTTAGTTGATAAGCCGGGTGCGCCGCAAAGTATTGTTCGCTTAGTTCGTAAAGGCCTGCCTTTTGATGCAACAGGTGAACTATACAAGAGCCAATTGGCTAACTTTAACCTAGCGGGTAACTTTAATAGCCGTATCAACCAAAACCTACGCGAAGACAAGGCTTACACTTATGGTGCGAGCGGTTACTTTGCCAGTACACGCGAAACGGGCGCGGTGGTATTTAGCGCGCAGGTAAGAGCGAATGCGACAGTGCCATCGATTCAAGAGTTTATTAATGAACTGAATGAGTTTAGTCAAAGTGGATTAACTGATGATGAGGTGAAATTTATGCGCCTTGCCGTCGGTCAACAAGATGCGCTCAAATACGAAACGCCAAGTCAAAAGGCTGGTTTGTTGAGTAATATTGTCGCATTGAGCCTTGATGAAGATTACCTACAACAACGTAATCAGATAGTTGAGACGGTCTCAAAAGAGACATTGAATGAACTATCGAAGAAATGGTTCGACCCGAATGATTATCAAATAATTGTGGTTGGTGATGCGGCTTCGCTTCGCCCTCAATTAGAAAAGTTAGATATTCCAATAGAAGAGCTTGAAATCATTCGTTAGAGTACACATTAAAGGGGGAGGGAAGAGACTCTACTTTTCTCCTCCAACCTAATTTATGATAGTTCTAATCGGAACGATATAAGATAAGTGAACTGAATTTTGACTGATTTTGCTGCGCGACTAAAGCAAGTTGCAACCAACCCTAAGACCTTCTCTCAATTTGGTCGTGGTGTTGAAAGGGAAACATTACGCTACACGGAAGATGGGCACCTTGCTACTGGGCCGCACCCTAAGGCTTTAGGTTCTGCGTTGATGAACGAGTGGGTAACAACCGATTTCTCTGAGTCGTTACTGGAATTTATCACTCCTGTTTCAAATGATGTTCCTACTCTTTTGAATCAGTTGTCTGATATTCATCACTTCACGCAAACCAAGTTAGACGGCGAAAAGCTGTGGCCGCTCTCTATGCCTTGTTACGTTGGTAGCGAAGATTACATTCAGCTCGCGCAATACGGCACGTCTAATAACGGTAAAATGAAAACGTTATATCGAGAAGGCTTGAAACGTCGTTACGGTAGCTTGATGCAGATTATTTCTGGTGTGCACTTCAATTTCTCTTTCCCTGAAAGCTTCTGGGATAGCCTATTTGGAGAGCAAACAGAAGAGGCGCGTTGTGAAGCTAAGTCAGATGCTTACTTCGGTTTGATCCGTAACTACTACCGCTTTGGTTGGTTAATCCCATACTTCTTTGGTGCTTCGCCAGCATTGTGTTCTTCTTTCATCAAAGGAAGAGAAACCAACCTACCTTTTGAAAAGGTTGGCGAGACACTGTATCTACCAAAAGCAACGGCGCTGCGTCTGAGTGATCTTGGTTATACTAACAGCGCACAAAGCGTATTGAAGATAGGCTTTAACAGCCTAGGTCAGTACCTTGAAGGCTTAAACCAAGCGATTCGCACGCCATCTGAAGAGTTTGCAGAGATTGGTGTTAAGGTTGATAGCGAATACCGTCAGCTTAATAGCAACGTATTGCAAATTGAGAATGAGCTTTACGCACCTATTCGTCCTAAGCGTGTGGCGAAGAGTGGTGAGAAACCATCTGAAGCACTGGCTCGTGGCGGTGTTGAGTACATCGAGGTTCGCTCTTTAGACGTAAACCCATTCAGCTCAATTGGTATCACTGAGCAGCAAGTTCGCTTCTTAGATCTATTCCTAACGTGGAGTGTGCTAACTGACTCTGCTGAAATGGATAACTGTGAGCTTGAATGCTGGCGTGATAACTGGAACAAGGTGATCTTGGAAGGTCGTCAAGTTGGTCTAGAACTGCAAATTGGTTGTCACGGTGAGCGATTGTCTCTTCAAGATTGGGCTAAGCGCGTGTTCAAAGACCTACGCTCAATTGCTGAGATGATGGATGCTGAACAAGGCGGCCGAGTTTACCAAGAAACCTGCGATACGCTTGAAGCTTGGATTGATAACCCAGAGCTAACCATTTCTGGACAATTGCTAGAAGAGACTAAGAAGTTAGGTGGTTTAGGTAAAGTTGGCTGTGCGCTAGGAAAAATGTACGCTCAACAGCACAAAGCACATCAATACAAAGTATATTCAGCTGAGCTGATGGAAGCAGAGGTTCAACGCTCTGTGGTTGCTCAGCAACAAAGTGAAGAAGCGAGCACTCAAGATTTTGATAGCTTCTTAGCGGATTATTTTTCGTATTTAAAAGCATAGCGAGACGTTGGTGGAAAGGAAGCAAGCCTTATTTGGTAAGCCTACTCGTGTGAGTAGTAAATGGTTACCTGTAGTCACTGTCGGTGTTGTCTCTAGCCTTTTGGTTGGTTGTGCAACACCACCGCCGAAACAGCAAGATAACCTATGCAGCATCTTCAGAGAACATCCATCGTGGTATGAAGATGCCTTAGATATGCAAGAAGAGTGGGGCACTCCCATCAACGTAGCGATGGCTTTTGTAAAACAAGAGAGTAGCTTTCGTCATGATGCGCGGCCACCAAAAGATTACATCCTTGGTTTCATCCCTTGGGGCCGTGTAAGCAGCGCTTATGGCTATGCTCAAGCTCAGGATCCCGCTTGGGAAGATTTCCAAAAAGCGACCAACAATGGCGGTTCAAGAACCAACTTTGATGATGCGCTGATGTTTATAGGCTGGTACACCAGCGAAACGCGTCGTCAACTCGGTATCTCGCTATGGGACCCGTACAACCAGTACTTGGCTTACCATGAAGGCCGCGGTGGTTATAAACGTAAGTCGTATAACAGCAAACCATCTTTAATTAAGGTGGCTCGTAAAGTCGAACAGCAAGCAAAAGATTATGGTTGGCAACTGAAACAGTGCCGCAAAGGACTAGAAGACAATCGAAGTTGGCTTTTCTAAAGCCAACCGTCACGGAGAATAGCAATGCCTTTATTAGATAGTTTTACTGTAGATCACACTCGTATGAACGCACCAGCAGTTCGTGTTGCGAAAACAATGCAAACTCCAAAAGGGGATACCATTACGGTATTTGACCTGCGTTTTACGGCACCAAACAAAGATATCCTATCTGAGAAAGGTATCCATACTCTAGAGCACCTATACGCTGGCTTCATGCGTGCTCAACTGAACGGTGCAGACGTAGAGATTATCGATATTTCACCTATGGGCTGTCGTACAGGTTTCTACATGAGCCTGATTGGTACACCTTCAGAGCAGCAAGTTGCTGATGCTTGGTTAGCGGCAATGCAAGACGTGCTGAAAGTTGAGAGCCAGAATAAGATCCCTGAGCTGAACGAATACCAGTGTGGTACAGCAGCAATGCACTCTTTAGACGAAGCGAAAGAGATCGCGAATGCCATCATCGCTGCTGGTATCTCAGTAAATAAGAACGACGAACTAGCACTGCCAGAGTCAATGCTTAAAGAGCTTAAAGTCGATTAATCATTTGAGTTGATTCTCGATGAGTAAGATATGAAAAGGCCCGGTTCATTGAACCGGGCCTTTCTGTTTTCTCATGTAGCAGGTCAATAGCGAGCACTATTTGAACCTGTTATCCATTGGCGATTTGTGGAAAGACACGTACTAGCTTGATGCGGTTCTCTTCAAGCTCCACAATCTCCATTGGATGACTGGCAACCTGAACACTTAGGTGGCTCTCTGGAATGTCTTCCAGATGTTCAAGTATCAAACCATTTAACGTTCTAGGACCATCGGTTGGGAGAGCCCACTGCAAGCCTTTGTTGATATCACGAATGTTCGCACTGCCTTCAATTAGGAAGCTGCCGTCGCTCTGCGGTGTGATTTCATCAGACAAACTTGGCGCAATTGAAGTGGTAAACTCACCGACAATTTCTTCTAGAATATCTTCTAATGTCACCAAGCCATTGATATCACCGTACTCATCAACGATTAGACCGATGCGCTGTTTGTTGCGTTGGAATTTTAGCAGCTGAATATTGAGTGGGGTTGCTTCAGGAATGAAGTAGATTTCGTCTGCGGCACGCAGCAGAGTCTCTTTGTTGAATTCGTTTTTTTCCAGCATCAAACGATACGCTTCGCGCAGCCTTAGCATGCCAACTACTTCATCAATTTGGTCACGATAAAGAACAACTCGGCCATGAGGGGAGTGGGTCAGCTGGCGAACGATGGATTTCCAATCATCATTAATGTCGATACCGGTAATCTCGTTACGAGGCACCATGATGTCGTTCACCGTAACGTGCTCTAAATCTAGAATAGACACCAACATATCTTGGTGACGTTGAGGTATCAGATTGCCCGCTTCATTTACAACGGTTCTTAGCTCTTCAGAGCTCAAATGATCGGTCGCGTCGTGACTGGCTTTGACACCCAGAATACGAATAAAGCCATTGGTAATGAAGTTCACTAATATCACCAGTGGTGACAGCACCTTCATCAGAATCATTAACAAGATGCTGCTGGCGTAGGAGACACGTTCAGGAAACAGAGAAGCGATGGTTTTTGGTGTGACCTCAGCGAATACGAGGATCACGAGAGTCAGGGTACCGGTTGCGACAGCCACACCGATGTCCCCGTAGATACGCATACCAAGAATGGTTGCGATCGCAGAAGCGAGAATGTTGACAAGGTTGTTACCGATGAGAATGAGGCCTATCAACCTGTCGGGGCGGTTCAGAAGTTTTTCAACGCGCTTTGCACCTTTATGACCCGTATTGGCCAAGTGCTTTAAACGGTAGCGGTTCAAGGACATCATGCCCGTTTCGGAACCAGAGAAATAACCAGAAATTACAATGAGACACGCGAGTAGCGCAAATAAGATACCCGTTGATATGTCGTCCAAAATTATTCTTTTCCTATTTGTGTATCTTGATTAATTTATGACCGAACATGGTCGAGATGTCAATTGAATCTATCTGACTCAATATTTTAAAGGCAAGGTATGCGTGACCTTGCCTTTAATTTGGGTGTTATCTCAGGATGATTTCCTGAACGAAGCGACTACCGAAGTAGGCTAATGTGAGCATGCTGGCACCAGCAAGGGCGAACCAAGTCACCTTTTGTCCACGCCAGCCTTTTTGGTAATGGCCCCACAGAAGAATGGAGTAGATAACCCAAGCAATAAAAGACAATACGGCTTTGTGTGCTTTACCTTGAGCAAACATGTCTTGTACGAAGATGAAACCAGTCAGTAAGGTACCCGTTAATAAGCCATTACCAATTAGGATGATCTTGAAAAGTTGTCTTTCAACCATCATTAATGGAGGTAGGTTAGGGTTGATAACCAGTGCTTTCTTCTTTTTAAGTTTGTGATCTAGCCACGCAAGCTGTAGTGCGTATAGCGCGCCGATAGTCAGTGTCGCGTAAGAGAACAGCGCCAAAGAGATGTGCATCAGCAGTTTTGGGTCATTCTCTAAATGTTTGATGAAGGTACTTGGAAGAAAAGTTGCCGCCATCAAGTTCAGTGCTGCGAAGCTATAAACCACAGGAAGAATGAACCACAGTCTGGTTTTGAGCATAGCACCGCTCATCACTAGAGAAATGATTAAACTGATCAGTGACGCAACGTTTAAGATACTGAGGTTTTGACCACTGGCATTAAAGATTAAGTCGCCAAGCAACCAAGCATGGAAAGCTAGAGCAAGTAATGCGCTGATAAACACCGTTTTTACACGGATTCCTGTTTGGTGCACGAGACCTGGAATGATCGTGGAAATCGCCATTGTATAAAGAAAGGCTGCTGCGATCGCAATAAGACTGTCCATGGTATCCATTAAAATGATTACTAATTGGCGAATTATACCTTGCATCGCTCTTTGGGGCTATGGTGAACCTCACTCAATTCCAAGTGAACATCGTCTCACGTCACAAGCGTGGATGATTAACGCTCTACAACGGGTATGACTCTAATCCACGCTAATGTATACTCAACTTAATAGTCGCAGGATTGAGCGAAGAGAAAACTATGTTTGATAATTTAACGGATCGTCTATCCAAAACGCTGAAGAATATCAGCGGTAAAGGTCGTCTGACCGAAGACAATATTAAAGATACGCTACGTGAAGTGCGTATGGCGCTTCTTGAAGCTGACGTGGCACTGCCAGTTGTTCGCGATTTTGTTAAGCGCGTAAAAGAAGGCGCTGTGGGTGTTGAGGTTTCTAAATCTCTAACACCGGGCCAAGAATTCATTAAGATCGTTCAAGCTGAACTTGAAGCTGTGATGGGTGAGTCTAACGAGGCACTTAACCTAGCTGCGCAGCCGCCAGCGGTTATCTTAATGGCTGGTCTACAAGGTGCGGGTAAAACCACATCGGTAGGTAAGCTATCTAAATTGCTGACAGAGCGTGACAAGAAGAAAGTATTGGTTGTGTCTGCCGACGTTTACCGTCCTGCGGCGATCAAACAACTTGAAACGTTAGCTAGCGATGTTGGCGTTGACTTCTTCCCTTCTTCGGCTGACCAGAAGCCGATTGATATTGCTAACGCTGCAATCGACCACGCGAAGAAGAAATTCTACGACGTGCTACTTGTCGATACCGCGGGTCGTTTAGCGATTGATGAAGAGATGATGGGCGAGATCCAAGAGCTTCATACTGCAATCAACCCAGTTGAGACTCTATTCGTTGTTGATGCTATGACAGGTCAAGATGCGGCGAATACGGCAAAAGCCTTTGGTGATGCGCTTCCACTAACCGGTGTTATCTTAACGAAAGTTGATGGTGATGCGCGTGGTGGTGCGGCGCTGTCTGTTCGTCATATTACAGGTAAGCCAATCAAATTCTTAGGTGTGGGTGAGAAAACTGACGCACTAGAACCATTCCACCCTGATCGTGTTGCTTCTCGTATCTTAGGTATGGGTGACGTTCTATCGCTTATTGAAGACCTACAGAAAAACGTTGATACCGAGAAAGCAGAGAAGCTGGCTAAGAAGTTCAAAGAGAAGAAAGGTTTTGACCTTGAAGACTTCCGTGAACAGCTAGGTCAGATGCAAAACATGGGCGGCATGATGGGCATGATGGATAAGCTTCCAGGCATGTCTCAGCTACCAGACAACGTGAAAGATAAAGTTGATGACAAGATGTTCAAGCAGATGGAAGCGATCATCAACTCTATGACCATGAAAGAGCGTCAACGCCCTGAGCTAATCAAAGGCTCACGTAAAAAACGTATTGCTGCAGGTTCTGGTACACAGGTACAAGATGTAAACCGTATGCTTAAGCAGTTCACCCAAATGCAGAAAATGATGAAGAAAATGCAGAAAGGTGGCATGAAAGGCATGATGCGCAACATGCAAGGCATGATGGGCGGCGGTGGCATGGGTGGTATGGGCGGCGGCTTCAACCCGTTCGGTCGATAATCGCCTAATGTAACCTGTAGCACCTTTACTTTTCATAGTGTTATCTGTGTCACAGAAAGTATACAGGCACTATGTTGGTGAAAAAATAGCTAAACCCCTTGCATTGCCCCGGAATAAGAGTAAAATTCCGGGGCTTTAATTTGGCACGAGACCCCAAGCTGTTTAGTGATAAATGGTTATTGGGGTTAATTATTTTATTAAGAAAGCAAAGAGGACGACATGGTAACCATTCGTTTGGCACGTCACGGCGCTAAGAAGCGTCCATTCTATCAAATCGTAGTTGCGGATAGCCGTAACGCTGCAACTGGCCGTTTCATCGAGAAAGTAGGTTTCTTTAACCCTACTGCTCAAGGTCAAGAAGAAGGTCTACGTCTAGACCTAGATCGCGTTAACCACTGGGTTGGTCAAGGCGCATCTCTATCTGATCGTGTAGCTAAGCTAGTTAAAGACGCTCAAAAAGCGGCTTAATTCTTTTTAAAAGAGAAATAGCTTATGTCGATGAAGGGTAAAGAAACGATGAGCAAGCAAGACGAAAAAATTGTTATGGGCAAGTTTGGTGCTACCTATGGCATTCGTGGCTGGCTTAAAGTTTTTTCCTACACAGACAACGCTGAAAGCATATTTGATTACTCTCCTTGGTACGTTAACCAAAAGGGGAAGTGGGTTGAATTCAAAGTAGAAAGCTGGAAGCGCCATAACAAAGGTATGGTGTGTAAGCTGGAAGGTTTTGAGGTTCGCGAGGACGCTCATGTACTGACTAACTTTGAAATCGCAATAGACCCTGCTTCATTACCTGAATTGTCAGAAGAGGAATTCTACTGGCGTGAATTGTTTGGTATGCAAGTTGTAACCACTAAAGGTTACGATCTAGGTGTCGTTACCGACATGCTAGAAACTGGCTCAAACGATGTTCTAGTAATCAAAGCAAATCTTAAGGATGCTTTCGGACAAAAGGAACGGTTAGTACCGTACCTTGAAGAGCAAGTGATCAAGAAAGTTGATCGCGAAGCTCAACGGATCGAAGTTGACTGGGATCCTGGATTCTAACTTTAAAATCATAGAGCGAGAGAACACATGTGGGTTGGCGTAATTAGCCTATTTCCTGAAATGTTCCGTTCAGTTACTGATTTTGGAGTAACGGGTCAAGCGGTAAAGAAAGGTCTTTTATCTATTGAGACATGGAATCCTCGCGATTTCACTCATGATAAGCATCGCACTGTTGATGACAGACCTTACGGTGGTGGTCCTGGCATGTTAATGATGGTTCAGCCTTTGCGCGACGCTATTCAAACTGCCAAACAAGCATCACCGGGAAAGACGAAAGTTATCTATCTTTCACCTCAAGGTCGTAAACTCGACCAGAAAGGTGTTGAAGAGCTGGCAACAAACGAGAATTTACTTCTTATTTGTGGTCGCTATGAAGGGGTAGATGAGCGCATCATTCAATCTGAAGTCGACGAAGAATGGTCGATTGGAGATTTTGTGATGACGGGTGGTGAACTGCCAGCCATGACGCTGATTGATTCAGTATCTCGGTTTGTACCGGGTGTACTTGGAGATTTCGCTTCAGCAGAAGAAGATTCTTTTGCAAATGGTTTGCTAGATTGCCCTCACTATACGCGCCCTGAGGTGCTAGACGACAAAGAGGTGCCTTCGGTACTCAAGTCTGGAAACCATAAGGACATTCGTCACTGGCGATTAAAACAATCGTTGGGCCGAACTTGGCTAAGAAGACCAGAACTCCTGGAAAACCTAGCTCTGACTGACGAACAGGAACAATTACTGGCTGAATTCATTAAAGAGCAACGCTCTTAACGAAAAGCAAGCAGTAACCTATTAAATTTAGTATCAGTTTATTCTAGGAATTTATACAAATGAGCAACATCATTAAGGCTCTTGAAGAAGAGCAACTAAAATCAGACCTTCCTAAATTCGCACCAGGTGACACTGTTGTAGTTCAGGTTAAGGTAAAAGAAGGTGACCGTGAGCGTCTACAGGCTTTCGAAGGCGTAGTAATCGCTATTCGTAACCGTGGTCTTCACTCTGCATTCACAGTTCGTAAGATCTCGAACGGTGAAGGTGTAGAGCGTGCGTTCCAAACTCACTCTCCAATGGTTGATAGCATCGAAGTTAAACGCCGTGGTGCAGTACGTCGTGCCAAGTTGTACTACCTACGTGAGCGTTCTGGTAAGTCTGCTCGTATTAAAGAGAAGCTTGCTAAGAAGTAATTCTTTTTGCATTCTATCGATAAAAGCGGAGCCATTTGGCTCCGCTTTTTTGTGCCTGCTATTTAGAGCTTTGAAAGTAAGCGACCCCCAACTCGTTCAATGGTATGGACTCCCCACCTCAACTGACAGCGTCAGCTAAAGTTACAGGTGCGAACCAAAAACAGGAGCCCATACCATGAATAAATTTAACACAATCTCGATTGATTTAGCCAAATCCGTCTTTCAAGTCGCGGTATTTAACCGCCATGGCAAGCGTAAGTTGAACCAAGCTATGTCTAAAAAGAAAATGCTAACGGTCATCAGCCAACACCCTGACGCAACCATTTGCATAGAGGCCTGTGCAGCATCTCATTATTGGGGACGAACGTTTTAAAGCCGTGGTCATACCGTCAAAATGATACCTCCCCAAAAAGTGAAGCCGTATCGCAGTGGTAATAAGAACGATGCTAATGATGCTATCGCGATTTACGAAGCTTCCTTACGCTCCGATATTCATGCTGTACCTGTAAAAACACCGGAGCAGCAAGATATCGCAATGCTGCTGAGTTTAAGACAAAGCTATATAAAACAACGCACGGCAGTAAGTCTACGTATCCGTGGCTATGCAGCGGAATGTGGCATTACCTTCCCACAAGGAGCCAATAAACTGCGAGAACTACTCCCTTTCGTTATCGAAGATATGGAGAATGAATTAACACCGACAACTCGATTCGTTCTCCGAGAATTACATGCTCAGCTACTAAATCTTGATGAGCCTATCGAGAGAGTTGAATCGCAACTTATAGACTTTGCAAAGCAAATACCCGCTTGCCAGTTATTAATCACTTTACGAGGTGTACGTTGGGTGATTGCAAGTGCCATTTTTTCCCGTCTGGGTGACGCTTCGGCCTATAGAAATGGTCGAGGAGCTAGTGCGAGCTTAGGTTTAGTTCCGGCTCATACTGGCAGTGGTGGTAAGAACAAAAACCACGGAATAAGTAAATCAGGTGATAAAACCTTACGCTCTCTTGTCGTTCATGGAGCAAGAGCGGTGGTAGCGAATATCCGAGATAAAGAAGATCGCTTAAGTTGCTGGATACGAAACTTATTAGAAAGAAAGTCGTTTAACCAAGTGGTTGTCGCCCTTGCGAACAAAACGATCAGAATGGCTTGTGCCATGCTGAAAAGCAATCAATCTTATAATGAGACGTTAATCGCTTAACAGTTGATTTTATAAGTTTAAGGGAGACATCAATCCCCCCATGTAAGCAAGTAAATTATGGTAAAGAGTAAGCATAGCAAGCAAAAGAAACTCTGAGAGGGACGAAGGTGATAATACACCACACGCTCGATAAGAACTTTTGCTGAGTGGATTAAGCCATAGAGGTTCGGGGTAGCTCCCCATAAAGAAACCGAATATACGTGCACTTGCATACCTTTACTCGTTTCCTTGCAATACTAGGGGAGTCCATATACGTCCCTCACTCTTGGGGATGACGGGAGGTTTTATGTACGAATTAGTACATAAAACCAAAGGGCTCGCTATGAGAGGACTGGGGCATCAATCCTGTCCGTGAGGAAGTACAGTAGTCTGCATTTGGTTTGTGATGCTATGTATCTAGCTCAGAGACATTAGCTCCGGGCTAGCCTGTTCCTTAGTTAAGGAGGTGACAGAGTAAACCGAACACTAAAGTTACCGTCATTCCCTAGACTGACGAAGGAAGGAGTAGGGAATCTCTTTTGGCAAACACCAAACTGTCGGCAATAAAAAAGGATTGACGCAAAACGCCAACCCTTAATAATTCTTCTCGAATCTCGAATCTCGAATCTCGAATCTCGAATCTCGAATCTCGAATCTCGAATCTCGAATCTCGAATCTCGAATCTCGAATCTTAGTACTGGTCTTCTGACCAACCATCGCTATCGGACATGTCTGGTGCGCCAGCGATGCTGTTCTCTTCGTCTGCCCATTCACCGAAATCAATCATCTGACATTGCTTACTGCAAAACGGACGGTGTGGGCTCTGTTCACCCCATTCAACGTCAGTATTACATTGAGGGCATTTAACGATGGTGATTTTGTTCGACATAGTGATTCTTAATTAGAGGGTGAAATAACAAAAAGTTTAGGCTCAAGTGTTCACTCAAGCCAAACGCTAAAGGAAATTAATTAGGTGCAGATAGCCAGCTCAAATTCGATATCTTGAGTACAGGCTTGTCCTGTTTCAAAACTCATGAATTTAACAGCAAAGCGGTTTTTGTGCCCTGAGATCATAGGGTAGGCACCGTATTGCATCGGAATGGATAGGCGAAGGATATTCGCTTCTTCAGCATCGCTTTGGAAGAAGCCAGCGCGAGCAATTTGCTCTTTAAAGTGACCAGTCTCTCGGGTTAGCTTTAACCATAGCGTTAGCGCTTCATACAGAGGCTGTAGGCTATCCATCCACGCCTTGGCATCTCTCATTCTTTTATCAAGAGGGAGGTGTAACCAATAATGCAGCGCTGGTAGGTCAAAGCAGCATGAACCGCCAGGCAGATTAAAACGCTGGCGAATGGCACTTAGGAAGCGGTCTTCTTTGAGAGATTGACCAAAACGCTCCGCGTGCATTAAATCACGATAGATGTTGCCAATGTCATTGAGCAGTGACGTAAGCATCTCTTGATCGACACCTTCAACGTCTAACCAGCTTTTGTAGGTGACACGTTGCTTCTCAAGATCTTTTGCAAGTTCGCTCTTGAGTTGGATCTGTTCGAAGATTTCAATCAGATCGAAGATAGAGCGGAAAAAGAGTTGATACTGTTGAGCATCGGAAAATGTAGAAGACAGGTGTAACTGCCTCAAGAGTGATTCCACTCTTAGGTAGATGCGTGTTTTCTCATTTAGAGGATGTTCAAATTTGTGGGTGATCATCGAGCAAGCCTTCATTCAACATAGTTCTATTCTGACCCATCTACTGTACTGATTGCCAGATACTTTTTATGTAAATCTGTGATTTGCGGCAAAAGTTCTTGGTTTTTAGTATGGTTTTTAATCACGTCATCTGCAACTGCTAAGCGTTGTTCTCTTGAAGCTTGTGATTTCAAAATTGATGCAACTTGTTCCCTAGAAACATTGTCACGGCTCATCGTTCGTTCAATTTGCACTTCTGTAGGCACATCAACAATTAATACGCGATCCGTCATGCCTTGCATCTGGTTTTCAACCAATAGAGGTGCGACTAATAAACCATAGGGAGAGGTGACTTTAGACAGGTCACTGTCAATTTTGTCACGGATCATGGGATGAAGAAGATCATTGAGCCATTGTTTTTGCTCTGGGTCTGAGAAGATCAGCTCGCGCAGTTTAGATCGATTGAGTGTGCCATCTTCAAGCAAGATGGTTTCACCAAAATGAGCAGTAATCTGTTTTAGTCCATCACTGCCTAACGCAACCACTTCACGTGCCACGATATCGGCGTCGACAATATCAATGCCAAAATGTTCGTTGAATAGGTTAGCGACAGTCGTTTTTCCACTGGCTATACCGCCACTTAATCCGATAATGATTGCCATGGTTACATTCCTAATACTGAAGTGAAATACCAACCCATGATGTCGTTACCCCACATCAAGCTTACCCAACCAGCAATCGCAAGGTAAGGGCCGAATGGGAAGGCTTTATCAATGCCTTGCTGTTTCAAGCGCAGCTGAATCAAACCAAACACCAGGCCAACAAGCGAAGACAGCAGGATGATCATCGGTAGATGCTGCCAACCCAGCCATGCGCCAAGTGCAGCCAGTAACTTGAAGTCACCGTAACCCATGCCTTCTTTACCTGTCAGCAGTTTGAACAGCCAGTAGACGGACCATAACGCGAGGTAGCCAGCCATAGCGCCGACTACTGAGTCTTGAAGCGATACTGGGCCGATATTAAATAGGGCTAAAGCGATACCAGACCAAACTAACGGCAAGGTAATTTGATCAGGCAATAGCATGGTGTCGAGGTCGATAAAAGTCGCGGTAATTAACGCAAAGGTGAAAAATACCAGTGCAATAGCGTAAAAACTGAAACCAAAGTGACTGGCAACAACTGTGCAAAGTGTCGCAGTCAGCAGTTCAACCAAAGGGTAGCGAGCGCTGATTGGATTAGCACAGCTGTGACACTTACCCTTCAAGAACAACCAGCTTAACACTGGAATATTGTCGACGATTCTTAATTGAGTTTTACATTTAGGGCAAGTAGAGCGAGGAACACTGAGGTTGAACTTACCTTCTGGCGCCGGAATTTTATATTGGGAGAAATACTCCGAGCACTCTTGTTGCCATTCGCGTTCCATCATAATTGGTAAACGATGTATGACGACGTTAAGGAAGCTGCCAATCAGAAGACTAAAAATGAATGCTAATACCGGGAATAGCCAAGGATAGTAGTGAAATACTTCCATAGTGTCCTTTACCACTTAATCAAGATGAGTAGAGGTTTCTACTCATGGGTGTTTAGTTGCTTTTGGCTATCCTAACACACTCATAAGATTAAAGATCGGTAAGTACATCGCAACCACAAGACCACCCACTACAGATCCTAAAAACACAATGATCAGCGGCTCTAATATTTTGCCTAAATTGTCGACGGTGTTGTCTACTTCAAACTCGTAAATCGAGGCGATTTTGTTGAGCATTTCATCAAGGTTTCCAGACTCTTCGCCAATCATCACCATCTGCAACATCATTTCAGGAAACGCATTGGTATTACGCATGGCAATATACATAGGGATGCCCGCAGCGGTTTCACGATGTACTTCAATGATTGCCGATTCATAGTGCAGGTTGCCTGCGGTTTTGGCCGTGGTTTTTAGGCTCATGAGAATGGGGATACCAGAACCGAAACTGGTTGATAGTGTTCGACTGAACTTGGCAATGGAGGCTTTGGCCATTACTCCGCCTAGGATTGGAAACCTTAATCCTAAGCGGCTGGTAGATAATCGAATCGAGTAGGAGCGCTGACAGAGTTGATAGATTACTAAGGCAGCCAACCCAGCACCTACAAACGTGTAAAAGCTGTATGCCTGCATCCAATGAGAAAGCTCAAGTACTTGCTGAGTAAACCAAGGGAGGTCGGCACCAAAGCCCGAAAACATCGACTCAAACTCAGGAATCACCATGGTCAGCATTAAATAAGAGACTGTGAGTGCGACAGTAACCACCATTGCAGGATAGATGAGCGCTTTGATGACCTTAGACTTGAGCTGTTCACTCTTCTCTCGATATGTCGCTAGGCGTTCAAATACTTGCGCAAGGTTACCCGAGAGCTCACCCGTTGCGACTAAATCGGTATAAAGATCATCAAAGTGGCGACTCGCGGTTCGCATCGCTTTGGAGATAGGTGTACCAGCTTCGACACCTTTACATATGTGTGACAGGATAGATTTCATTTCAGCTTTGCGGTGGTTATCTGAGACCAATTTAATCGCCTGCACGATTGGGACGCCAGTTCCTAGCATGGTAGCAAGCTGGCGGGTCAACACGGTGATGTCTCTAGATTTAACTCGATGGGTTAAACGCGTCAGTGCCGAAATACTTTTCTTTTTGATTTTCTTTATCTGGATATGCTGATCTTTGAGCTTTTCACGCACCTCTAATTCAGTAAGCGCTAAGGTCTGCCCTGACACTTTTTTGCCAGAGCTGTTGATGCCTTTCCAGTGGTAGCTTTTTAATTGTGATTGCTTAGGTTTAGTGATCATTGAAGCTCCGATGGACTATAGGTACAGAACACGTTGCAGTTCTTGATAGCTGGTGGTGCCTTCAAGCAATTTATCTAACCCTGACTCTTGCAGTGTGCGCATTCCTTCTCGGCGAGCAAGGTCTTCAATCTCCAGCGCATTCGGTTTGCTGATCAGGCTATTTTTGAGTTTGTCGGTGAATGGCATCACTTCGTAAATACCGACACGCCCTGAATAGCCTTGATTGCACTCGTTACACCCTTGTGGGTTGGCCTTATAAATGGTTTTGCTATTAGGGATTGAGTGACGCAGAAAGATGTCTGGAGAGTCGTCAACGGTTTTGCATTGGTTGCACAAGCGTCTTGCCAGTCGTTGGGCAATGATTAAGCTCAATGATGAGGCTAGATTAAAGGGCGCAATCCCCATATGAGCGAGTCGGGTCACCGTTTCTGCCGCAGAGTTGGTATGGAGAGTTGAAAGTACCAAGTGACCGGTTTGCGATGCTTTTATGGCTATTTCTGCGGTTTCTAAATCACGGATCTCACCAACCATCACCACATCTGGATCTTGTCGTAGAAACGAGCGCAGGGCTTCAGCGAATCCGAAGCCAATCTTTGGCATCACTTGCACTTGATTGATGCCACACAGGTTAATCTCTACTGGATCCTCTGCGGTGGAGATATTACGTTCTGTGGTGTTCAATACTCTAAGGCCGGTATAAAGCGAGACGGTTTTTCCGCTGCCAGTGGGGCCTGTCATTAAGATCATTCCTTGCGGGCGTTTGAGTGCATTCAGGTAGAGGGCTTTTTGATCGCCGCTGTACCCGAGCTTGTCGATATCGAGATTCGCCGCGCTGCTATCAAGCAGCCGCAGTACGATCTTCTCGCCCCACAAGGTTGGCAATGTGGAGACGCGCATGTCTATCGCTAACTCATCATTCAGGCGAAGTTTTATTCGTCCGTCTTGAGGTAAGCGACGCTCGGCAATATCTAATTTAGCGATAATTTTTAAACGGGCGGATAAACGTCGGCTTAGGTGAGAAGCGGGTTGCTGGATTTCAACCAATATACCGTCACAACGCAGGCGCACACGGTAGTGCTCTTCGTAAGGTTCAAAATGAATATCTGATGCGCCTTTACGTACCGCATCGACCAGTATCTGATTGATAAATCGGCTAACTGGAGAGTCGTCTTGGCTAAGGTCCTCAATCGACGCGAGCTCGTCGTCAGACACTTCAACTAGGTTAGCCAGTTCATCTTGGGTGATCTCTTTGCGTTTGGACTCTTGCCCTGAAATAGAACGGCCGTATAACTTGCGTATCGCGCCTTCCAGTTCTGAGTAATTGGCGACTGCCAGTTCTATCTGCAGGCCGGTAGCAAAACGAAAATCATCTTCAGCCTGTAAGTCGGTAGGGTCGGCTGAAGCCACTGTGAGCGTCGAATTAGAGACTGAGATCGGAAGTGCACGGTATTTGGTTATCAGCTCGCGAAGCCCTAATTGGTCACACAAAGCTTCATAATCTGTGTTGCTCAATTGAACTAACGGCAAGCCAAAGATGGCTTGTATATTGTTTGCTAGGGAGTCGCCTGTGAAGAGATCAAGAACAAGCAAAGCTTCAGGAGTCGAAATACCTGAAGCTTGCACGTGCTCCGCCACGGCTTGTTCTTGAGTCAGGCTAAGTAAATCAGCCTGACGGAGAATTGTAGGGAGGTTGGTTAGCATTAGTTAACAGGACACCAATCAGTGACCGCTGCACCTTGTGTTCCTCCATTTGTACATGTAATAGCCCATGTTACCCCGGCGTTTTGTAGGTCAGGGGTTATGGTTATGGTGTCTCCCTCAACTAGTCTTCCTTTTGTTTCCCCTGCATCTACAACAGCTTGAATTGTTGTTGCAGCTCCACTAACCCCAGCAACTGCTGATACGGTAAAAGCTCCCAAGTCTTGCGCCCCAGGCACACCACCATTACCTGATGCGCAATTAGTCTCTCCATTTACTAGGCATATACCAAGCGACATTTTCATAGCAGAAGAAGCGCTTAACATTTCACTAGCGTGCGCTTTCATTGTGTAATTTTGGTAAGCAGGTATGGCAAAGGCAGACAAAATGCCAATTATTGCAATTACGATCATCAATTCAATCAGCGTGAAACCTTTCTGATTTGTTCTTTTGTTCTTGTTATTCATTCTTTTCATTCCATTCTTTAGTTTGTTTCAGTGCAAGCACAAGATGGTAGAGAGAATAGAAGTCGAGATAGGGAAGTGGAATGGTGTTCAGGTGCGGTCGCGAGTGGTTTTGAATTTATTGAGTGGCTGTTGCATATGGCGCGCAAATTTATGCGATCAACTTAAATAACGGTTTGAAATACTGATAATTAAGGCAATAAAAAAGGCACTGTCATTAACAGTGCCTTCATATAAACTATTTACTATTCAGTAAATTACGCTTTGAATCTCATTGATAGATCCATTGCTTTTAGGTGTTTGGTTAAAGCGCCAACCGAGATGTAATCGACACCCGTTTCAGCGAACTCAGCGATGGTGTCTAACGTCACGTTACCAGAGTTTTCTAGTGCAGCACGGCCTGCATTGATCTTAACAGCTTCACGCATCATGTCAGTGGTGAAGTTGTCTAGCATGATGATGTCTGCGCCCGCGTTGATCGCTTGCTCTAGCTCTTCCAGGCTCTCAGTTTCAACTTCAATTGGCTTACCAGGGTTTAGCTCTTTTGCTGTTGAGATAGCTTTTTCAATACCACCACATGCGATGATGTGGTTTTCTTTGATTAAGTAGGCATCGAAAACACCGATACGGTGGTTGAAACCGCCACCACAAGCTACAGCGTATTTTAGTGCACTACGCAGGCCAGGGATGGTTTTACGAGTATCTAGCAGACGGCACTCAGTGTGTTTGATTTTATCAGCATAGATAGCGGTCGCTGTCGCACAACCAGATAGCGTTTGAATGAAGTTCATTGCGTTACGCTCACCAGTTAATAGTGCGCGCGCTGGACCGGTTAGGGTACAAAGCGTTTGGTTTGGTTCAACCTTATCGCCATCTTCTACGTTCCACTCGATAGTCACTTCACCGCCTAGCTGCTTAAATACCTCATCAGCCCATGCTTTACCACAGAATACGCCGTGCTCACGAGTGATGATGGTTGCGCTGTTGATAGCGTCAGCTGGGATTAGACTTGCCGTAATATCAGCCGCTGGATCTAACGTACCGCCTAGATCTTCTTTGATTGTTTCTGCGACTGCACGAGTGATCTCGAGAGGCAGTTGCTCTTTTAAGTAGTCAAGGCGTTGGTGGCTGTTATGTGTGTTTTTCATCGCAAATCTAATCTTGAAAGGGAGTGGGAATGGAATGATACTCTTGCTTAACTTCAAATTAAAGAGGCTAGCGCGACTGCTCTATGGGCAAGGTCACAATCTACTGTGCTAGCAAAAAAGAAAGAGAGACCAAGATGACGATCTGCTCCAAAGGATGGTACGAAAACGCTCGGCATGTTCCTTCTCCGTATTTTGACGCTCGACTGAGTGTCGATGATATCTCTCTACTGGTGGTCCACAATATTAGCCTGCCACCGGGGCAATTTGGTGGGCCTTATATCGAGCAGTTCTTTACGGGTAATCTCGATCCAGCGGAACACCCGTTTTTCAAAGTGATTCATCAAATGGGGGTATCTTCTCACTGCTTGATTCACCGTGATGGCGAAGTGGTGCAGTTTGTTTCTTTCCTTGACCGGGCTTGGCATGCTGGCCAATCGAGCTTTGCCGGTCGTGAAAGGTGTAATGATTACTCTATTGGTATTGAATTAGAGGGAAGTGACTTTGTTGCCTATACAGAGCAGCAGTATCACGCCTTGACTGAGCTAACTGAAACGTTGGTACTAAGCTTTCCTCAGATTACTAATGAACGTATTACTGGCCATCAATACATAGCACCTTTACGCAAAACTGACCCAGGTTTAGTCTTTGACTGGGCAAAATTTAAAGGCAAATTACGCTTCTAATTCCTCATATTCTTCATGGCTCTGCTAATTACAGAGCCTTGCTTAATCAACGCTTAGCATAACCACTTGTGAATTTTTGTTGTTGCAATGTAAAGAAAGTGGTTGGCGGGTGTGCGTCAATAAATCGAGAGTGTGACGAGCTTATCAAACACCTAGATATTAAAGCTTGTGAACAGAATTTCCCTCCCAAATGTGCTCTTGGTTCGATTTTTGACCGACTTAGGCTAATCTTTCTGAAACAATTCATTTTTATCCTGAAACTTTCTAGCACGAATACTCCCCAAAAGTATTAGCGCTGTAAATGGTAAGACCAATTTGGTTGCTGTTTTAAATTTCATTTGTTAAATCGTGGTTAATTCACACTGCGTTCTATGATGCAGGTCAATTTTACGCTGGACAGTGGCGTTTTAATTATGTTAATTTCTGCCCAACTTAAAATTGGTATTACCAATTGTCAGCGAAGAAAAAGAAGAACAACAAACTATGGCTTATCAAAGGATTCGTCAGCCAAAACTCTCCGATGTAATCGAACAAGAGTTAGAAAGGTTGATTGTGGAAGGAACACTGGCTCCTGGGCAGCAGTTGCCGCCTGAGCGCGAACTGGCGAAACAGTTCGATGTGTCTCGTCCTTCAATCCGAGAAGCGATACAACGTTTAGAAGCAAAACGCTTGCTTACTCGCCGTCAAGGTGGAGGTACGTTTGTTAGCGAAAATATCTGGAAAAGCTTTTCAGATCCTTTGCTTAATTTGTTGTCATCCCATTCTGAAACCCAACTAGACTTGTTGGAATCGCGTCATGCGATGGAAGGGATTTCGGCTTACTTCGCGGCATTGCGTGGCACTGATGAAGACTTTGCTCGTATTCAAGCCTGCCAAGAAAAAATTCACGGTGCGCAAGATAAGGGTGATATTGAAGCCGAATCTGCAGCGGTGATGGCTTTCCTTATTGCTTTAACAGAGGCAGCACACAATGTGGTGTTATTGCACATTGTTCGTAGCTTGGCTCCGTTACTCGAACAAAACGTCTTAGAAAATTTAAAGCTGTTGCATCGTCGTAAAGACGTTGTGGAGAAAGTGAGTATACATCGAGCTAATATCGTAGATGCGATCGTTTCTGGCCAGCCTGAGAAGGCGCGTGAAATGTCACATTCTCATTTAGCTTACATCGAAGAAACATTGCTGGATTTGACGAAGGAAGAGTCGCGCCGCGAACGCTCCCTGCGTCGAATTCAACAGGGTAAATAGCCGTAATACTTCGGCTTTTTACGTGTTTAGTAGAATCCAACTAACAAAAAGGATAGATCGCCATGTCTGACATGAAGCATGACGTAGACGCACTGGAAACTCAAGATTGGTTAGAAGCTCTTGAGTCAGTAGTACGTGAAGAAGGTGTAGAACGTGCACAGTTCCTACTAGAAACAGTTCTAGAGAAAGCACGTCTAGATGGCGTTGATATGCCAACTGGTATCAACACTAACTACATCAACACGATTCCGGCAGCACAAGAGCCAGCATACCCAGGTGATGTAACTCTTGAACGTCGTATTCGTTCGATTATTCGCTGGAACGCAATCATGATCGTATTGCGTGCTTCTAAGAAAGACCTAGACCTAGGTGGTCACATGGCTTCTTACCAGTCAGCAGCGGCGTTCTACGAAGTTTGTTTCAACCACTTCTTCCGAGCTCCAAACGAGACGGACGGTGGCGATCTAGTTTACTACCAAGGTCACATCTCACCGGGTATCTACGCTCGTGCATTCGTTGAAGGTCGTCTAACTGAAGAGCAGCTAGATAACTTCCGTCAAGAAGTGGATGGTAAAGGTATCCCGTCATACCCACACCCTAAACTGATGCCTGAGTTCTGGCAGTTCCCAACAGTATCTATGGGTCTTGGTCCAATTTCTGCGATCTACCAAGCACGTTTCCTTAAGTACCTAGACGGTCGTGGTCTAAAAGACACATCTGCACAGCGTGTATACGCATTCCTAGGTGATGGTGAGATGGATGAGCCAGAATCACGTGGTTCACTGTCTTTCGCTGCGCGTGAAAAACTAGACAACCTAACATTCCTAATCAACTGTAACCTACAGCGTCTAGACGGCCCTGTAATGGGTAACGGTAGCATCATCCAAGAGCTAGAAGGTCTATTCAAAGGCGCTGGTTGGAACGTTGTTAAAGTTATTTGGGGTAGCAACTGGGATGCACTACTTGCTAAAGATACAACAGGCAAGCTTCTACAGCTGATGAACGAAACTGTAGATGGTGATTACCAAACATTTAAATCTAAAGACGGTGCATACGTACGTGAGCACTTCTTCGGTAAGTACCCAGAAACGGCTGCACTAGTTGCAGACATGACTGACGATGAAATCTTCGCACTTAAGCGCGGTGGTCATGAGTCTTCTAAACTGTACGCAGCTTACAAGAACGCAGCAGAAACTAAAGGTCGTCCAACAGTAATCCTAGCGAAGACTGTTAAAGGTTACGGCATGGGTGAAGCGGCTGAAGGTAAGAACATCGCGCACCAAGTTAAGAAGATGGACATGACTCACGTACTACACCTACGTGATCGTCTAGGTCTTCAAGACATCCTAACTGACGAAGCAGTAAAAGAACTTCCATACCTGAAACTTGAAGAAGGTACAGCGGAGTACGAATACCTACACGCTCGTCGTAAAGAACTAAAAGGTTACACGCCACAGCGTCTACCTAAGTTCACTCAAGAATTCAAAACACCTGAGCTAGAAGAGTTCACTCCGCTACTAACTGAACAGAAGCGTGACATCTCTACAACAATGGCTTACGTACGTACGCTAAACATCCTACTGAAAGACAAGAACATCGGTAAGAACATCGTTCCTATCATCTGTGACGAAGCTCGTACGTTCGGTATGGAAGGTCTATTCCGTCAGATCGGTATTTACAACCCGCACGGTCAGAACTACACACCTCAAGATCGCGACATCGTTTCTTACTATAAAGAAGCTACGTCAGGTCAGGTTCTACAAGAAGGTATCAACGAGCTAGGCTCAATGGCTTCTTGGGTCGCAGCTGCAACATCATACAGCACGAACGATCTACCAATGATCCCGTTCTATATCTACTACTCAATGTTTGGTTTCCAACGTGTAGGCGATATGGCGTGGATGGCTGGTGACCAACAAGCTCGTGGTTTCCTATTAGGTGCTACTGCTGGTCGTACAACGCTAAACGGTGAAGGTCTACAGCACGAAGATGGCCACTCACACATCATGGCGAACACGGTTCCTAATTGTATCTCTTACGACCCAACATTCGCTTACGAAGTTGCAGTAATCATGCAAGACGGTATCCGTCGCATGTACGGTGAGAAACAAGAGAACGTGTTCTACTACCTAACTGTTATGAACGAAAACTACGCAATGCCAGCAATGCCAGAAGGCGCTGAAGAAGGCATCCGTAAGGGTATCTATAAGCTTGAGTCTTACGCAGGTGACAAGTCTAAAGTTCAGCTAATGGGCTCTGGTACTATCATGAACGAAGTACGTAAAGCCGCGACTATCCTAAGCGAAGAGTACGGCATCGCATCTGACGTATTCTCTGTAACATCGTTCAACGAGCTAACTCGTGACGGTCAAGACGCAGAGCGTTACAACATGCTTCACCCAGAAGCAGAAGCGAAAGTACCTTACATTGCACAAGTAATGGGTACTGAGCCAGCAATCGCAGCGACTGACTACATGAAGAACTACTCTGAGCAAGTTCGTGCGTTCATGCCTTCTGAGTCTTACAAAGTACTTGGTACTGATGGTTACGGCCGTTCTGACAGCCGTGAAAACCTACGTCGTCACTTCGAAGTTAACGCAGGCTACGTAGTAGTTGCTGCCCTAACTGAACTGGCTAAACGTGGTGATATCGAGAAATCTGTAGTTGTTGAAGCAATTGCTAAATTTGATATCGACACTGAAAAAACAAACCCACAATACGCTTAATACAGCGCTTAACTAGAAGGTAAATAAGCAATGGCAATCGAAATTAATGTACCTGACATCGGTGCGGATGAGGTTGAAGTTACTGAGATTCTTGTAAGCGTTGGCGACAAGGTTGAAGAAGAACAGTCTCTAATCACTGTTGAAGGCGACAAAGCTTCTATGGAAGTTCCAGCGTCTCAAGCCGGTATCGTTAAAGAAATCAAAGTGGCTGAAGGCGATTCAGTTTCTACTGGTTCTCTAATCATGATTTTCGAAGCCGAGGGTGCAGCTGAAGCTGCGCCTGCTCCAGCAGCAGAGGCAGCTCCAGTAGCTGCTCCTGTAGCGGCAGCAGCGGCAGAGCTTAAAGAAGTTCACGTTCCAGATATCGGTGGCGACGAAGTAGAAGTTACTGAGATCATGGTTGCTATCGGTGATGCAGTAGAAGAAGAGCAATCTCTTCTAACTGTTGAAGGTGACAAGGCTTCAATGGAAGTTCCTGCACCATTCGCTGGTATCGTTAAAGAAATCAAGATCGCTTCTGGTGACTCAGTTTCTACTGGTTCTCTAGTAATGGTATTCGAAGTTGCTGGTTCAGCACCTGCAGCAGCTCCTGCTCCAGCGGCGGCAGCACCAGTTGCAGCGGCTCCAGCAGCGTCAGCTGAAAAAGAAGTAAACGTTCCAGACATCGGCGGTGACGAAGTAGAAGTTACTGAAGTAATGGTAGCGGTTGGCGATACAGTAGAAGAAGAGCAATCTCTAATTACTGTTGAAGGCGACAAAGCTTCAATGGAAGTTCCTGCACCATTCGCTGGTACAGTTAAAGAGATCAAGATTGCAGCTGGCGACAAAGTGTCAACTGGCTCTCTAATCATGACTTTCGTAGTTGAAGGCGCAGCTCCAGCTCCTGTTGCAGCACCTGCACAAGCAGCAGCTCCAGCGGCGGCACCTGCACCTAAAGCTGAAGCTCCAGCGGCAGCAGCTCCTGCAGCTGCAGACGACTTCCAAGAAAACGGTGAGTACGCACACGCGTCTCCAGTTGTTCGTCGTCTAGCTCGTGAGTTCGGTGTAAACCTAGCGAAAGTTAAAGGTACTGGTCGTAAGAGCCGTGTACTTAAAGAAGACGTTCAGTCTTACGTTAAAGATGCACTTAAGCGTCTAGAGTCTGGTGCTGCGGCATCTGGCAAAGGCGGTGACGGCTCTGCTCTTGGTCTACTACCATGGCCAAAAGTTGACTTCAGCAAGTTCGGCGAAACTGAAGTTCAGAAGCTTTCTAAGATCAAGAAGATCTCTGGTGCAAACCTACACCGTAACTGGGTAATGATCCCTCACGTTACACAGTGGGATAACGCAGACATCACTGAGCTAGAAGCATTCCGTAAAGAGCAGAACGCAATCGAAGCTAAGAAAGACACTGGCATGAAGATCACTCCTCTTGTGTTCATCATGAAAGCTGTTGCTAAAGCGCTAGAAGCGTTCCCAGCGTTTAACTCTTCTCTTTCTGAAGATGGCGAAAGCATCATTCTTAAGAAGTACGTAAACGTAGGTATCGCGGTAGATACTCCAAACGGTCTAGTTGTTCCTGTATTCAAAGACGTGAACAAGAAAGGCATTTACGAGCTATCTGAAGAGCTAATGGCTGTGTCTAAGAAAGCACGTGCTGGTAAGCTAACTGCAGCTGACATGCAAGGCGGTTGTTTCACAATCTCTAGCCTTGGTGGCATCGGCGGTACTGCATTTACGCCAATCGTAAATGCTCCAGAAGTAGGTATCCTAGGTGTATCTAAGTCTGAAATTAAGCCAGTTTGGAATGGTAAAGAGTTCCAGCCACGTCTTCAGCTTCCACTGTCTCTATCATATGACCACCGTGTGATCGATGGTGCTGAAGGTGCACGCTTCATTACTTTCCTAAACAGCGCACTATCTGACATCCGTCGTCTAGTACTGTAATTGAGAAAGTAATTATTAAGGTGGCTTTCGGGTCACCTTAATTCTTTATATAAAGACTATTTTTAGAGAACAGTTCCCGCTTTTCTCATAAAGCGAAAGGGAAGTGTTGTCTAGCTCACAGGCTAACTTAAAGCTACTTTCACACTGTTAACATCTCTGTAAAATGTTGGCTGTTTGAAAGCCCAATAATTTTAAGAACATCTACTCAGCCTGTTAGGGATAATGACTACAAGAGGTCACAATGAGCAAAGAAATTAAAGCCCAAGTTGTTGTACTTGGTTCAGGTCCTGCTGGTTACTCAGCTGCATTCCGTTGTGCGGATTTAGGTCTAGAAACAGTACTAGTTGAACGTTACAGCACTCTTGGTGGTGTATGTCTAAATGTTGGTTGTATTCCATCGAAAGCACTTCTTCACGTTTCTAAAGTAATCGAAGAAGCGAAAGCGATGGCAGAGCACGGCGTTGTATTTGGAGAGCCACAAACGGACATCAGCAAGATCCGTATCTGGAAAGAAAAAGTAGTAGACCAACTAACTGGCGGTCTTGGCGGTATGGCTAAGATGCGTAACGTAACAGTTGTTAACGGTTTCGGTAAGTTCACTGGTCCTAACAGCATCCTAGTTGAAGGCGAAGGCGAAGCAACAACAGTTAACTTCGATAACGCAATCATCGCTGCGGGTTCTCGCCCAATCAAACTTCCTTTCATTCCACATGAAGACCCACGTATTTGGGATTCTACGGATGCACTTGAGCTGAAAGAAGTTCCTGAAAAACTGCTTATCATGGGCGGTGGTATCATCGGTCTTGAAATGGGTACGGTTTACCACTCTCTAGGTTCTAAAGTAGACGTAGTTGAGATGTTCGACCAAGTTATCCCTGCTGCGGATAAAGACATCGTTAAAGTCTTCACTAAGCGTATCAAGAACAAGTTCAAGCTAATGCTTGAAACTAAAGTAACTGCAGTTGAAGCGAAAGAAGACGGTATCTACGTTTCAATGGAAGGCAAGAAAGCACCAGCTGAAGCTGAGCGCTACGATGCTGTTCTTGTTGCTATCGGTCGTGTTCCAAACGGTGCACTTATCGATGCTGAAAAAGCAGGTATCGAAGTTGACGAGCGTGGCTTCATCAACGTTGATAAGCAAATGCGTACAAACGTTCCTCACATCCACGCGATCGGTGACGTTGTTGGTCAACCAATGCTTGCTCACAAAGGTGTGCATGAAGGTCACGTAGCTGCTGAAGTTATCTCTGGTAAGAAGCACTACTTCGACCCTAAAGTAATCCCATCAATTGCGTACACTGAGCCAGAAGTTGCTTGGGTAGGTAAGACTGAGAAAGAAGCGAAAGCGGAAGGCCTAAACTACGAAGTGGCGACTTTCCCTTGGGCTGCTTCTGGTCGTGCAATCGCTTCTGACTGTGCAGATGGTATGACTAAGATGATCTTCGATAAAGATACTCATCGCGTAATCGGTGGTGCTGTTGTTGGTACTAACGGTGGTGAGCTTCTTGGTGAAATCGGCCTAGCAATCGAAATGGGTTGTGACGCAGAAGATATCGCTCTTACTATCCACGCTCACCCAACTCTACACGAGTCTGTTGGTCTTGCTGCGGAAGTATTCGAAGGTTCAATCACTGACCTTCCAAATAAGAAAGCAGTGAAAAAGAAGAAGTAAATACTCTTCATACTTGAAGCCGCAGCGTTGTTAACTGCGTAAGTTCACCCTAATTACATAGAACTCCTATGCTCATAGGGCTGAACTTACTTGTTGCCTAGCTGCAACTCCAATTATTTTGAGTATATATAGATTGTAAAAGCCGCTGATTCGTCAGCGGTTTTTTTTATACGTCATTATAAGTGAGTTGTTTTGCTGCAAAAGATCCCCAACTCGCTCAATGGTATGGACTCCCCACCTCAACTGACAGCGTCAGCTAAAGTTACAGGTGCGAACCAAAAACAGGAGCCCATACCATGAATAAATTTAACACAATCTCGATTGATTTAGCCAAATCCGTCTTTCAAGTCGCGGTATTTAACCGCCATGGCAAGCGTAAGTTGAACCAAGCTATGTCTAAAAAGAAAATGCTAACGGTCATCAGCCAACACCCTGACGCAACCATTTGCATAGAGGCCTGTGCAGCATCTCATTATTGGGGACGAACGTTTCAAAGCTGTGGTCATACCGTCAAAATGAGACCTCCCCAAAAAGTGAAGCCGTATCGCAGTGGTAATAAGAACGATGCTAATGATGCTATCGCGATTTACGAAGCTTCCTTACGCTCCGATATTCATGCTGTACCTGTAAAAACACCGGAGCAGCAAGATATCGCAATGCTGCTGAGTTTAAGACAAAGCTATATAAAACAACGCACGGCAGTAAGTCTACGTATCCGTGGCTATGCAGCGGAATGTGGCATTACCTTCCCACAAGGAGCCAATAAACTGCGAGAACTACTCCCTTTCGTTATCGAAGATATGGAGAATGAATTAACACCGACAACTCGATTCGTTCTCCGAGAATTACATGCTCAGCTACTAAATCTTGATGAGCCTATCGAGAGAGTTGAATCGCAACTTATAGACTTTGCAAAGCAAATACCCGCTTGCCAGTTATTAATCACTTTACGAGGTGTACGTTGGGTGATTGCAAGTGCCATTTTTTCCCGTCTGGGTGACGCTTCGGCCTATAGAAATGGTCGAGGAGCTAGTGCGAGCTTAGGTTTAGTTCCGGCTCATACTGGCAGTGGTGGTAAGAACAAAAACCACGGAATAAGTAAATCAGGTGATAAAACCTTACGCTCTCTTGTCGTTCATGGAGCAAGAGCGGTGGTAGCGAATATCCGAGATAAAGAAGATCGCTTAAGTTGCTGGATACGAAACTTATTAGAAAGAAAGTCGTTTAACCAAGTGGTTGTCGCCCTTGCGAACAAAACGATCAGAATGGCTTGTGCCATGCTGAAAAGCAATCAATCTTATAATGAGACGTTAATCGCTTAACAGTTGATTTTATAAGTTTAAGGGAGACATCAATCCCCCCATGTAAGCAAGTAAATTATGGTAAAGAGTAAGCATAGCAAGCAAAAGAAACTCTGAGAGGGACGAAGGTGATAATACACCACACGCTCGATAAGAACTTTTGCTGAGTGGATTAAGCCATAGAGGTTCGGGGTAGCTCCCCATAAAGAAACCGAGTATACGTGCACTTGCATACCTTTACTCGTTTCCTTGCAATACTAGGGGAGTCCATATACGTCCCTCGCTCTTGAGGATGACGGAGTGAGGTGTTGGAGTTTGTCCTTTAGTTATTCTTGAGTGTGAACGAGCTGCAGCTCACTATTCACCTTCTCGTTACCGAGACTGGCGAAGGAGAGAAGAGGTAATCTCTGGCTTGAATCGCTGTTTATTTCTTCGATGGTGAAGTGCAGGCTCTCTTTAAAGCCATCATTCCCTAGACTGACGAAGGAGGGAGTTGGTAATCTCAGACTTGAATGGCTGGTTTATTTCTTCGATGGTTAAGTGCAGGATCTCTTTAGAGCCATCATTCCTAGACTGACGAAGGAGGGAGTTGGTAATCTCAGACTTGAATGGCTGATTCATTTCTTCGACGGTGAAGTACAGGAGTTCTTTATATCCGTCATTCCCTAGACTAACGAAGGAAGGAGTAGGGAATCTCTTTCAACCAACCGCTATCTGCTTGTAACAAAAAAGGATTGACGCAAACGCCAACCCTTTCAATAGTTTTAACCGAATCTCGAATCTACTTATAGATACACAACATGTTCAAGTAGCTGTCAGTTAAAGTCGACAACTCTTCATTGGTATCGACACGTTTCGCTTGGATAAATAGCGAGTAGCAGATGCCGTGGAACAGATTCGCAAGATGCTTAGGATCGTGATCGTCACAAACTTCGCCGCGCTCAATCGCTTTACTAAACATGTTTTGTACCAACATTTGGTTAGTGCGGTTTGTCGTTACGAACAGTGGCCATACTTCGTCACGCGTCGATGCGCTCCATTCGAACCATACGTTCAACCAGTGGCTGTCTTGAGCTACTAGTGTCACCATTTCAGTCGCAATATTATGTAGGTTTTGTTTTGCGTGAATATCTAGATCGATATTGTCTGAAAGGAAGTTTGAGAATTGACGGACAACATGATTAAGCACTTCATCAACCAGATCTTCACGAGTAGGGAAGTAGTTAAATACTGTTGCTACTGATACCTGAGCGATATCTGCAATGTCAGCGTGACCACCACGGCCAATGCCGCGACGAGAGAATACTTCAAGCGCGATTTCCATCAGCTGAAGTTTTCTTTTTAAAGGTGAAAGCCTAGTTCTAGGTCTCTTAGAGATTGAGTCCATTTTATTTTCCTTGCCAACGATTTTTTTATATTAATGATTTTATTATTATTTAAGCCAAGATGAGTGTAATGGTGCATATGCGAATGGTCAATCCTTTGAGCTTATTTAATAGACAGTTAAATCAAACTTGATACATAAAGCGTGATCCACATTGATGTGAAAGGAGGCGACTATCAGACAAAGCACAAGTGCACATTTCATTGATAATCTGACAGTAAATTGGAACCATAAGGTGGTGTGGGTATTTGAGCAGTGCTAGACTTACGCACAAATTGAGCGGCACCAATGGCAAAACTGTCTACACTTGTCGCAATCACCAAACAAAATGAGAGCAGTATGAAGCATACAGTTGAAGTCATGATCTCTGAGCAAGAAGTTCAGGATCGAGTAAACGAACTAGGCAAACAGATCACGGAACACTACCAAGGCAGTGAAGATCTGGTTTTAGTTGGCTTATTACGTGGATCGTTTGTCTTTATGGCGGATCTTGCTCGTGCTATTGATTTAACTCACCAAGTTGATTTCATGACCGCGTCTAGCTACGGCAACAGCATGGAAAGCTCACGTGATGTTCGTATTTTGAAAGACCTAGATGACGACATCCAAGGTAAAGACGTTCTGCTTGTTGAAGATATTATCGATACTGGTAACACACTGACTAAGGTAAAAGAGATCCTGAGCTTACGTGGTCCTAAATCTATCGAGATCTGTACGCTACTAGACAAGCCTTCACGACGTGAAGTTGAAGTGGACACTAAGTGGATTGGTTTTGAGATCCCAGATGAGTTCGTTGTTGGTGTTGGTATCGACTACGCTCAAAAATACCGTCACCTGCCATACATTGGCAAAGTTGTACCGCAAGAGTAATCACTACACTTGCCGACACAAGACATTAAAAAGCCCGCTTGATGCGGGCTTTTTGTATTTTGATAGAGATAATTAGCCTTGTTGGCTAAGAAGAGGCGTCGTTAAGATTTTGTTTAATGCCTCAATGTGGCTGCTCTCTAATGTGTCGATACTTGAGCAACGTACGCCAAGGTCTTGTAACTTGCCATCACCAATGCCATATACCACACCGTGGATCTCGACCTCTTGGCCGCGTTCCCATGCACTTTGCATAATGGTTGAGTTACCTAGGTTGTAAACCTGCTCTGCGACGTTAATCTCACAAAGCTTGTCACCCCACTGTTCACGTGGAAGCGCTTCGATCTCTTTACGATATTTTAGGTAGTTATCGCGAATGTGCAGTAACCAGTTGTTGATAAGGCCTAGTTTCGGATTATCAATTGCCGCATTAACACCGCCACAACCGTAGTGACCACAGACAATAATGTGTTTCACTTTAAGCACATCCACTGCGTACTGAACAACAGATAGACAGTTTAGGTCTGTATGAACCACTTGGTTGGCCACGTTTCGGTGAACAAACAGTTCTCCAGAATATAAGCCAGTAAGGCGCTCGGCTGGAACTCGGCTATCTGAACAACCTATCCATAGAAAACCTGGGCTTTGACCCTCTTCAAGCGTTGTAAAATACTCAGGTCTTTCAGAGCGAATTTCTTCAGACCATTTGGAATTGTTCTCAAAAAGCTGTTTTATTTCTGGCATCTTGCTTCTTACATCCCTCAATTAAGATGCTTCACTATACACAATGTTACAAATTCAATCTCGTAAAAACTGCGTCAAAATGTACTCATCTGACGTGTTCTAGTACGGAAAATCATAAACTTAGCTTACTATCAATGATCCGGTTATAAGACATGAATAATGTGATTGAATTAACACTTTCTGAACACTTGATACATTTGTTAAAGTGATAAGGTTTGTCATTTCATCATCAGGAAGGTGTGTTTTGTTTGGAAGTCGTTTTACGGATATCAATCTCAAAGGGGATATGTTTGGCGGTGTGACTACAGCCATCATCTCGTTACCTTTAGCATTGGCATTTGGTGTTGCTTCTGGCGCGGGAGCTGAAGCTGGCTTGTGGGGCGCCATTATGGTTGGCCTGTTTGCAGCATTGTTTGGCGGTTCGAGTAGTTTGATTTCTGAACCTACCGGCCCGATGACGGTTATCATGACTGCCGTAATGACGAGTATGGTTGCTAAATATCCTGAAACGGGTATGGCAATGACTTTTACTGTCGTGATGATGGCCGGTGCATTCCAAATATTACTTGGCACGTTAAAGCTTGGAAAATACGTCACTTTGATGCCATATAGCGTGATCTCCGGATTTATGTCGGGTATTGGCGTTATTCTGATTATTTTGCAGTTGTCCCCATTGTTAGGACATGCAGCCCCATCTGGTGGTGTAATGGGCACGCTCTCTGCTTTGCCTGATACGCTAGCAAACTTAAAAGTGAGTGAGCTATTTCTAGGTACGCTGACACTCGGTATTCTGTTTGGCTTCTCGGCTAAGTATCGTAAATATGTACCGGCGCAACTGGTCGCGTTAGTGGCCGTCACTCTGTTGTCCGTTATCTTCTTCGATACTGATTCTATTCGTCGTATTGGTGAAATCCCAGCAGGTTTACCTTCTCTTGTTGTCCCAACTATCAGTGCTGAACAATTCACGACTATGGTTATCGATGCCTTGGTACTTGGTACATTAGGTTGTATTGATACGCTTTTGACCGCTGTTATTGGGGACTCATTGACTCGTAAAGAGCATGACTCTGATAAAGAGCTGCGTGGTCAAGGTATTGCAAATATGCTTTCGGGCTTGTTTGGTGCGTTGCCAGGTGCGGGTGCGACCATGGGTACCGTGACCAACATTCAGGTCGGCGCTCGCTCTCCACTGTCTGGTGTGATTCGAGCATTAGTATTGGCGTTAGTGGTTTTGGTCGCTGGTGGATTAACCGAGCCGATTCCTATGGCTGTGCTGGCGGGTATTGCGATGTATGTAGGCTTCAACATTCTCGATTGGAGTTTCATTCAGCGTGCGCACAAGGTCAGTTATGCGGGCATGGGCGTCATGTATGGTGTAATGCTGCTAACCGTATTTGTTGACTTGATCATCGCGGTTGGATTGGGTGTATTTATCTCGAACATTTTGATTATTGAAAGATTGAGCCGTGAGCAAGCCAGACAAGTTAAGGCGATCAGTGATGGTGATGATGAAGACGATATCCCATTGACCGACAGCGAACGTCAGTTACTGGATAATGCCAACGGCAAGGTTTTGTTCTTCTATCTATCAGGGCCGATGATCTTCAGTGTCTCAAAGGCGATTTCACGTCAGCACTCAAGTATTTCTGATTATGAAGCAATGATTTTAGACCTAACCGATGTACCTATAATTGATGTTACGGTTGGTCTTGCGCTAGAGAATGCAATCAAAGATGCGCTAGACGCTCAATGTGAGGTGTACTTGTTGTGTCCGAATGAGAACACTCGTCAACAGTTGGAGAAGTTCCACGTAATTGATTTAGTACCGGAATCGAACACATATCGCTTCAGATATGAAGCCTTGACGGCCGCAACAAGCTACGTTGAGAGAGACGAGCACCAATTTGAATCGGTTTAATACTCTTATTAATTCACTGTGACTGAACAATAGTTATCAATGTTGGTCATGAATTTCTAATAACGGAAAATACCGCTAAGTTAATATCTTAGCGGTATTTTTTTTCTGTGATATTCGATATAGGGCTCTATGCAGCCTTAGTTCTTTTAAGTTTTATAACGAAACCGTTAATCGATATTTGTATTCATCGTCATTCAACGATAGACTTGTTTGCAAAATGGCCGCGTACATTATCTTGAGCTAGTTCAACTGGTTCATTTCAGGTTTCGTTCTCTTCACCCTGTCCGGCTAACCACACTATTTATAGCAAATGGCAATCATCTCTATGTATGCATTAGAAATTGAGCAATTAAGAAAAAATTATGCGGGTGGCTTCGAGGCACTTAAAGGCATTAGTTTACAGGTAGCAAAAGGTGACTTTTACGCGCTTCTTGGTCCAAATGGTGCGGGCAAGTCCACCACCATTGGCGTTATCTCTTCGTTAGTAAATAAAACCTCTGGCAAGGTTAAGGTATTCGGCTACGACATTGATACCGATCTGGAGCTGGCAAAGCAAAACCTAGGCTTAGTTCCTCAAGAGTTTAACTTCAACCCGTTTGAAACGGTTGAGCAGATCGTTTTGCAGCAAGCTGGTTACTACGGTGTGCCTAAAGCTCTGGCAAAAGAGCGAGCGAAAAAGTACCTATCTCAACTTGATTTATGGGAAAAACGTAGCGAACGTGCGCGTAACTTGTCTGGTGGTATGAAGCGTCGTTTGATGATCGCGCGTGCATTGATGCATGAGCCACAGCTGCTGATTCTTGATGAGCCAACTGCAGGTGTCGATATTGAACTGCGCCGCTCGATGTGGGAGTTCCTCAAAGAGATCAACGAGAAGCAGGGCATTACCATTATCTTGACCACGCACTACCTAGAAGAAGCGGAAATGTTGTGTCGCAACATCGGCATCATTAATCGTGGTGAGTTGATTGAGAACACCACCATGAAAGCGCTACTAGGTAAGTTGAGCGCCGAGACCTTTATTTTAGATCTTGAAGAGGGCGCGACTGAACCTAAGCTAGAAGGCGTGAATAACCAAGTCTTGGTGAATGGTTCTTTAGAGATCGAAATTGATAAGAACCTAGGTTTGAACACCATCTTTGCTCAGTTGAGTGAGCAGAATGTGAAAGTCCTCTCGATGCGTAACAAAGCTAACCGTCTAGAAGAACTGTTTGTAAGTATCGTGCGTGAGGGGAGTAAATAATATGTACAGCCTATATTGGACTGCTTTTCGCAGCTTGCTGACCAAAGAGATCAACCGTTTTACTCGTATTTGGGTGCAAACGCTGGTTCCACCTGCAATTACTATGACGCTCTACTTCATCATCTTCGGTAACCTGATTGGTGCGCGAATCGGTGAAATGAACGGCTTTAGCTACATGGAATACATAGTGCCGGGTCTGATCATGATGTCGGTAATCACTAACTCGTACTCGAATGTGGCTTCATCATTCTTTAGTGCTAAATTCCAAAAGAACATTGAAGAACTGCTGGTTGCGCCGGTGCCGAACTATGTGATTATTTCTGGTTTCGTGATGGGTGGCGTGGTGCGCGGCCTATTGGTCGGGACTATCGTGACCTTTGTTTCTCTGTTCTTCGTTGACCTTCAGGTTGATCACTGGGGCGTGATTATTGCGACCGTTTTCCTTACGTCGGTGGTATTTGCGTTAGGTGGCCTTATCAACGCGGTATTTGCACGCACGTTTGATGATATCTCAATTATCCCAACCTTCATTCTGACGCCGCTTACCTATCTTGGTGGTGTATTCTACTCGATTAGCCTGTTGCCTGAGTTTTGGCAGGGAGTGTCGAAGTTGAACCCTATCGTCTACATGGTGAATGCGTTTAGATATGGCTTCTTGGGTGTGTCTGACGTGGGTATTGTGACGTCGTTTGGCGTACTAGGTGTGTTTATCGTTGTGCTGTATGGTATTGCACATTACCTAGTGACTAAGGGCATAGGCTTACGCAGCTAACTCCGACGTCCCTGAATTGCAGATAAAGAAAAAGGTCGATATTACATCGACCTTTTTTATGTTCTGCGTTTGTGCTTTTGCTTTGCATTAAGAGCTTGTTTACGCAAAGAGAAGAAAGAGATTACTCAGCGGTTTCTTCTTTCACTTCTTCTTTGGTTTCCGTTACCAAGTCGAGAACTTGGTTGTCGATAAGACGCGTCTTACCTAGGAAAGCCGACATAAGAATCACAGCTTGAGTGGATTCTGAAGTGATGGCTTGCAGAGTCTTAGCATCACAGATGAAGATTTCATCTGGCTGTAGATCTGCTGCACGAAGCTGATCTGTCGCATCTTCAATCACTGATGCGTAGTCATCACGTCCACCGCGAATTGCACTGCTGATCCAACGCATAGTGCGTGCTAGAACCGGTGCACGTTGGCGCTCATCAATAGTGAGATTGCTATTGCGAGAGCTCATCGCTAAACCGTCCATTTCACGAACCGTCGCAACACCTACAATTTCAATGTCTAACGCTAAGTCAGTTGTCATTTGGCGAATTACAGCAAGTTGCTGGAAGTCTTTCTCGCCGAAGCATGCAAAATCTGGCTGAACGATGTTAAACAGCTTAGTGACAATCGTCGCAACGCCACGGAAGTGACCCGGACGAGACGCACCTTCCAACATGTGAGATAACCCTGGTACTTCAACAAACGTCTGTTTGTCTAGACCATCTGGGTACATCACTTCTGGCGTTGGGGTAAATACCAGTTCAACGCCTTCGCCAGTTAGTTTGCTTAAATCAGCCTCTAACGTGCGAGGGTAGTTGTTCAGGTCATCAGCACGATCAAACTGCATCGGGTTAACAAAGATGCTTACCACGACGATGTCTGCCAGTTCACGAGCCTTCTTTATCAGAGTAAGGTGGCCTTCATGCAGGTTTCCCATAGTCGGTACAAAAGCAACCGTACGTCCATCACGCTTAAACTGTTTAATCTGCTCACGAAGAGCCGCTATTTCAGCAAAAGTTTGCATACTTACTCCTAAGCGATTGTATGAGCATCATCAGGGAAGCGTGCGCTCTCTACTTCTTCTTTGTATAGAGCCACTGCTTTGCGCATGTCACCTGTTTCTGCTAGGAAATTCTTAGAGAATTTCGGCATGTAGTTCGCAGAAATACCGAACATGTCATGCATAACCAAGATCTGACCATCGGTAACATTACCTGCACCAATACCAATAACTGGCACGTGACAAGCTTCTGTAATTCGTTTTGCCAATGAAGCTGGTACACATTCAAGTAGAACGATTTGAGCACCTGCGTTTTGTAGCGCTAGTGCGTCAGCAACCATTTTATCAGCTTGGTCGTCATCGCGACCTTGAACCTTGTAACCACCAAAGATGTTCACAGATTGTGGCGTTAAGCCTAAGTGTGCACATACCGGTACTGCGCGTTCTGTTAGCATCTTCACAGTATCAACCAACCAGCTTCCGCCTTCGATTTTTACCATGTTCGCGCCAGCACGCATCAAGGTAGCTGCGCTCTCACAAGCTTGCTCTGGAGTCGCGTAGCTCATGAAAGGCATATCAGCCATTAGAAGACAGTTAGGGCTACCAGCACGCACAGAGCGAGTGTGGTAAGCAATGTCTTCAACGCTTACTGGTAATGTGTCGTTATGGCCTTGTAGAACCATACCCAGTGAATCACCGACAAGCAGAACAGGCATCTCTTGGCTTTCGAATAGTTGAGCAAAGCTCGCATCGTAAGCTGTTGACGTCGCGAATTTACGGCCTTCACGTTTACACTTGATCAGGTCGTTAATGGTTACTTTTTTCATTGGTTTTCCTTAATGTGCCTGGCTATTGCTGCCAAACATTGAGCCCGTTTTTATCTACAATTTTCAATAGTTCTGTCAGCTCAGTCCCATCAGGGAGTTGTAAACTTGGTGCGATTTCAGCAAGCGGGTAGAGTACAAACTCTCGTTCTTTCATTCCGTAATGAGGAACGGTTAAGCGCTCTGAATCGATCACCTCATTGCCGTACAACACGATGTCGAGATCCAAGGTTCTTGGTCCCCAGCGTTCGTCTTTACGGACACGCCCTTGCTCTAACTCGATTTTTTGAGTGCAATCAAGCAGTTCAATAGGCGTTAATTCGGTTTTAATCGCGACTACCGCATTGATGTAGTCCGGTTGATTTTGCGGCCCCATTGGAGTGCTACTATATAGCTGAGAGGTCGCAATAAACGTTGATCGCGGTAGGCTTTTTAGCGTTTCGATAGCCAAATTTGCTTGGCTAACTGGGTCGGCAAGGTTGCTGCCGACCGCAATATAAGCAGTTATCATTCGGCTTGCTTACTCTTTTTTTTTCGGTAAGTCTTACGGCGACGATGACCTGACTTTGATGGTGCTGCTACGTCGTTAGCCATTGCTTGACGCATGTTGCGACCAGCTGTCTGATAACGCTCCCACCATTTAGCTAACTCTTTTGTCTCGCCACCTTCAATCTCGCCACGCATCTCTAAGAAGTCGTAACCAGCGCGGAACTTGTTGAGCTCCATTAGGCGAACGGCACGTTTACCGTTGCGGCGAGGTAGTCGCAGTTGCAGTTGCCAAACTTCACGAATGGTTGCTGTGTGGCGACGAGGGATAGCAATGGATTTTACTTGCTGATCAAGAATGATGTTACTTGCTTCCATGATCGCGTCGTAGTGTGCAATGCCTTGCTCGGCAACAAGCTTGTCTGCCAGCTTATTCATTGGGTACCAAAGAATCGCGGCAAACATGAATGCAGGGTTTACTCGTTTACCATCTTCGATACGAAGGTCGGTAGAGTCGAGCACCAAATCAAGCATTTGCTCAGTCGGTGAGTCGTAATCTTCAGTGAAGTACTCAGCTACCGCTGGGAACATCTGCTGGAATAGGTTGTATTCACGCATCAGATGGTAGGTCTCTAAGCCGTAGCCTGATTGAAGCAGTTTTAGAGATTCTTCGTAAAGACGTGCTGCTGGGATGTCTTTTAGAAGGTGCGCCAGGCCTTCAATTGGGTCGGCGGTGTCTTCTTCAATATCAAAATCCAGCTTCGCCGAGAAACGCATTGCACGCAGCATGCGTACAGGGTCTTCACGGTAGCGTGTCTCTGGGTCGCCAATTAGGCGGATAAGCTTATCTTCTAAATCTTCTACACCACCTGCGTAATCGTGGATGCTGTAGTCTGCAATGTTGTAGTACATCGCATTGATCGTGAAATCGCGACGCTCTGCATCTTCATCAACACTGCCGTACACGTTGTCGCGTAATAGCATGCCTTCTTTCGATTGTGCAGATACGTTTTTAGATGGCTCTTGATGGTGACCTCGGAAAGTTGCCACCTCAATGATGTCACGACCAAACATGATGTGTGCCAAGCGGAAACGACGGCCAATTAGGCGGCAGTTTCGGAAGAGGTTCTTGATCTGCTCTGGCGTAGCGTTGGTCGCAATATCGAAATCTTTTGGCTGAGAGCCAAGTAAGATATCACGGACACCACCACCGACTAAAAATGCGTCAAAACCCGCACCATTCAGGCGATATAGTACTTTTAGTGCGTTATCGCTGATCTGCTTACGTGAAATATTGTGCTCTTGGCGAGTATAAATATTCAGTGCTAGTTCGTGGAATCCGCGTTGTTCGCTTGGGGTATTGTCGTTTGTATTCATTAGTTTAGAACAAAGTAGGTATCGCCAACTTTGTTTTTCTCTTAGTCCAAAGTGGTAGTGCAGAGTTTAATTGCGGCTAATAATAGCTTAGCGCGAGCCATTTGAGAACATCGTCTGCTTAACCACAGTGGTTGGTTATGGCATTTTTGTGTGTCGTTTGTACTATTTGCCGTTTGTTTTGAGCTAATTGCAGTGTTGTTTTTGTAAACTATCAGGTAATTGAGCAACGTTCCATTGCTGGCAGCCCCATGCCAAAATCTCATCGACTGAAGCTTCACAAACGGCCTTAGGAACCTCAAAGCCTAAGAACTGCATGGCATTGAGCAGTGTTGGTTTGGGGTTATCGAGGTCAATAGCGGTGGCGTGGTTCTGCTTTGATAGTTTATTGCCAGACGCGTCGGTCGCTAACGGCAAGTGCAAGTAGCTCACTGTATTTTGTTTCAGTGTCTTATAAAGACTGATTTGGCGGCCCGTAGGTTCGATGAGATCAGCGCCTCTCACCACTTCCGTTACGCCTTGCTCGATATCATCAAGTACCACGGCCAAGTTATAAGCAAACAAGCCATCGCGGCGTTTGATGATGAAATCCTCTTCAGCCAATGCTTTAGGGATTTGAATGGTGCCATGGCGAACATCGTCGAATGACTCGACGGGGAAATCCATACATAAACGCACGGCTTGCTCGCCCGTATCAATTAACCCCGCCTGTCGACAATGGCCATTATAGAAACCACCCAAGGCTTTTATCTGTTTGCGCGTGCATTGGCAGTAGTAGGCTTGGTTGTCAGCCACCCATTGATCAATTTGCGCTTGGTATAGGTCGTGACGTTGGCTCTGATAAACGACTTTTCCATCCCAAAATAGGTGGTAAGCCTCAAGCGTCTTAAGAATCAGGTCTGCAGCGCCAGCCATCTCTCTTGGCGGATCTAGGTCTTCCATACGGACTAACCATTGTCCCTGATGAGATTTTGCTTGGAAGTAGCTGCCAAGAGCAGCAACCAGTGAGCCAAAATGAAGAGGACCTGACGGTGATGGTGCAAAGCGCCCAATATAATTCATATGTGAACAACCTAATCTAGAGGGTACCGCAGTAGCCGATTCTTAAGACGTTTAATGTGTTTATTGCATGCAGTGAGTATTGTTGCTGCTTAGTACTCGTTTTAACACTGCTCATTGCTATCTAAGGCATCTCGCTTAGGCAGCAAACAAAAAAGGGAGCCAAAGCTCCCTTTCTTTACATCCGCAAGTATTAACCTTGCATTTGTTTCTCTTTGATCTCTGCAAGTGTTTTACAGTCAATACAAAGGTCAGCAGTTGGACGAGCTTCAAGGCGACGAATGCCAATCTCGATACCGCAAGAATCACAGAAGCCGAAATCATCTTCTTCGATCTTGTCTAGTGTCTTCTCAATTTTCTTGATTAGACGACGCTCACGGTCACGGTTACGTAGCTCTAGGCTGAATTCTTCTTCTTGAGAAGCACGGTCAACTGGGTCTGGGAAATTCGCTGCTTCGTCCTGCATGTGGTGCACAGTACGATCAACTTCTTCCCTGAGCTGGTTGCGCCAAGCTGCTAAAATTTTTGTAAAATGTTCCGTTTGCTCAGGTGACATGTATTCTTCACCTGGCTTTTCTTGGTACGGTTCAACACCTGCGATGGCTAGGATGCCTAGCGCTTTTTTCTTAGATTCTGGCATACAGCATCTCCTATTTACACCTAGTCAACTGCAAAGCAGCTAATTTTAAGGCGGGTATCTATAGCAGAAAGAACGAATGGTGGCAAATACTCTTATTCAAACTTGCAATCAATGTGATTTGTTCAACATCTTTGTTTAGTTATTGATAAATTCAACAGATTGTTTTAGTTGTATTTGAGTACTGCTGAGCTCTGCTTTGTAGCAAAGCACTTCAACTCCAGCGTCTTGTGCTTGTTTTAGTAATAACGAATATTTGGCGTCTATATGGTGTGCCGCAGACACTTTTTCAATACCTGAATGTAAAACAGTGAATAAAAGTACGGCTCTATTTCCAGATTCGACCATTTCTGTGAGTTCACGCAGATGTTTTTGGCCTCTGGTTGTCACCGCATCAGGGAAAAAACCTTGCCCCTCAGTTGAGGTCTCTTGTTCATCGAGTAAGGTGACGCTTTTTACTTCGATATAGCAAGGCGGCTTTTCGTTATCTTCAAGCAGAATGTCAATTCGACTATTCTCGCTACCATACTTCACTTCGGTTCGTAACGCGTTATAACCTAAGAGTTCAACTATAGTCTTATTTTCAATTGCTTCCACTGCTAGCTGGTTTGCTCGCGCAGTATTTACACAAATCCGGTGACCTTTGTCCGTTTCTGAGATCTCCCAGCTGTTTGGGTACTTTCTTTTTGCATTATCGGAGGTTGAATACCACACAGTGTTACCCGGAGTCGCGCATCCTGTCATCGCTCCAGTGTTGGCACAGTGAATAGTACGCTCGCTGCCGTCGGGAAGTTTGATGTCAGTGAGGAAACGTTTGTAGCGTTTGATAAGAGTCGCTGACTCTAATGGTGGATTGAACTGCATATTACTTATTTAGACGGGTAGGTTTTTATGTACAATGTTGCCAACATTACACCACAAGGTTCTCCCATTGCCACAACTGCCCATAGAAGCTGTGATGCCAGATCTGCTCGCTGGCGTAGAAACACACACTCAACTAATTCTTAAAGCGGCTCCCGGTGCGGGTAAGTCAACATTCTTCCCTTTACAGTTAGTTAAGACCAAAGCCGTTCAAGGCAAAATTATCATGCTTGAACCAAGGCGGTTGGCTGCAAGAAATATTGCGGCTTACTTGGCGAGTCAATTGGGAGAGAAGGTGGGGGAGAGCATCGGTTTTAGAGTTCGTGGCGAATCTAAAACCAGCAGCGCAACTCGCTTAGAGATCGTTACCGAAGGTATCATGACCAGAATGATCCAAACTGACCCTGAACTGACTGGGGTCGATATGGTGATCTTCGATGAATTCCATGAGCGCAGCATTCATGCAGATACGGCACTGGCGTTTAGCTTGGAGATCCAAGAAGCGCTGCGTGATGATCTGAAAGTGATAGTGATGTCGGCCACCTTAGATCAGCAAGCTCTGCAATCCTTGTTGCCAGAGGCTAAGTATGTTGAGTCGCAAGGTCGCACTTTTCCGGTTGAATTCCGTTACCAGCCTCTGGGTACTAATGATTACTTGGCGCCTAAAATGGCTAACGTGATTCGTTCTCTGATGGAGAAGGAGTCGGGGTCACTATTGGCGTTCCTACCAGGAGTGTCTGCAATAAAGCAGGTAGAAGCTCAATTAGAGAACTTAGTCAGTGACATTGATGTGTGCCCTCTGTACGGGCAGCTTAACTTTTCTCAGCAACAGAAGGCGATTGCACCATCGGAGAAAGGACGCCGCAAAGTGGTATTGGCTACCAATATCGCTGAAACCTCTTTGACTATCGAAGGTATTCGATTAGTGGTGGACTCAGGGCTTGAAAGAGTCGCTAAGTTTGATTTGAAAACTGGTATCACTAAGCTCGAGCAAGTCAAAATCTCACAATCTTCCGCTGAGCAGCGCGCGGGTCGTGCTGGGCGAATTGAAGAAGGGCTGTGTGTTCGTTTGTACAGCGAAACGCAGTTAATGCAGCAACCTGCTGTACCTGAACCGGAAATTCTCCATTCAGACCTCTCCTCGCTGGTGGCAGAGTTGACCCAGTGGGGCGCTGCAAATGCGGATGAACTGCAATGGCTTGATATTCCGCCACGCGCCTCTAAAGAGCAAGCTAGACAATTGTTGCAAAGCCTTGAGCTATTAGACACCCATGGTCAGTTTACTTCGTTAGGTAAGCAAGCGCAGCGATTAGGTATTGAGCCGCGTATCGCCAGTATGCTGATCAAAGCGCAGCAGGGCAGCCAAGCCATGTTGAATGTTGCTATTGTTGCCGCTGCGTTGTTGGAAGAGCCAGAGCGCAATGTCTCGGATATTCAGCATTCGCTACATAGGCTAAAGCAGAGAAAGCACACGAAAAATAGCGTTGTGATGCAGCGAGCGAAAAACCTCGCTAGCAAACTGAATCATCACTTAGATTTGTCACAACTTGACGAATCATTGCTACCATTGGTGCTTTGTTTTGCATTCCCAGACCGAATTGCTCAAGCAAGAAGTGCCAATAGTAATGCTTTTCTGTTAGCGAACGGTCACGGTGCAGAGGTGCGTGATGATGATCCATTGGCAAACAATGATTATATCGTGGTGATTGATTTGATGCGTAGCACCGGGCGTGCTAGTCAGATCTTCTTAGCGACCCCCGTTGATATTACACAGTTAGAAGACGCGTTTCCTAAGCTTTTTGTTTGTTCCGATTATGCCGACTGGGATGAAAAACGTGGCAAATTAGTTGCCGAGCAGCGAGTTGCTTTGGGTAAGCTTGTTATCAGCACTAAGGCTTTACCTGAGCCGGACGCAAGTCAGATTAGCCAAGCGCTGTTGAATTACATCGCTCGATGTGGGCTGGACCTTTTACATTGGACGCCAGCGGCGAAGCAACTTGTTGAACGCGTGCGTTGCGCTCAGCTTTGGATGCCAGAACATGATTGGCCTGCGATGGATGACGCGAGCCTAGTAGAACATCTTGATACTTGGTTATCGCCGTATTTGAACGGCGTTAAATCTGCGAAAGGGCTGGCAAACGTTTCGATTGAGCAGGCACTGTCGGCGTATCTCGGTTGGCCTCTGAATCAAGAGATTGACCAGTGGCTGCCAACACATTATGTGATGCCGACAGGCAGTAAAAAAGCGATCCGATACCAGTATCAATCTGAACCCGTGATCTCGGTTCGAATGCAAGAGGTCTTTGGTGAACAAGACTCACCATTGATAGCCCAAGGGCGTAAAAAGGTTGTGCTTGAATTACTTTCTCCTGCACAGCGCCCATTACAAATTACTCAGGATTTAGCTGGCTTTTGGGCTGGCGCGTACAAAGAAGTGCAAAAAGAGATGAAAGGTCGTTACCCAAAACACCCTTGGCCTGATGACCCTGCTAACCATGTTGCAACCACTAAAACCAAACGACAGTTGAACCGATGATGACCAAAATGTTAACGCCAAAAAAGGCACCACCTAAAAAAGCGCCAGCAAAGAAGTCACCAGCGACCAAAGCGAAACCAAGAAAGCCGAGAGCGACGGCCAAGAAAGGCAAATCAAAAGCGAAAAAGGCGGGTAACAGAGGTTGGTTAAAGATCCTGTGGGGCATCGCGTGGAAAGCGGGCCTAGCACTGGCTGCATTGCTATTGTTTGTTGGTATCTATCTTGACTCTGTGGTGAAGCAGCGCTTTGAAGGCCAGCTGTTTGATTTACCAACGGTTGTTTATGCGCGTGTGTTGGATTTATATCCAGGTACTCAGGTCAGCCTTGTTCAGGTGAAGAATGAATTGGATGTGCTGAATTATCGTAAGGTGAGCTCCCCTCGTCATCCTGGTGAATATTCATCTTCATCAACTAAAATTGAGATGATTCGTCGTCCGTTCGAGTTTGTCGATCGGCCGGAAGCTGATCGTCACGTGATGCTGCACTTCAATGGTAATGAGTTAACTCGTATTCAGTCGCTAGAGAAGAAAGGCGACATGGGGTATTTGCGTGTCGAACCTAAGATGTTGGGCATGCTTGAGAAAAGTAACGATGAACAACGTCTGTTCTTAAAACGTAACCAATTTCCAGAGGTGATGGTTGATGCCTTGCTCGCGACGGAAGATAGAAACTTCTATCAGCACGATGGTGTTTCACCTCTAGCGATTGCTCGTGCGATGGTGGTTAACGTCAAGGCTGGGCGCACTGTACAAGGTGGTAGTACGCTGACACAGCAGCTCGCGAAAAACCTGTTCCTATCTAGTGAACGTACGCTTTGGCGTAAGATTCGTGAGGCTTATATCGCGCTTATCTTGGATCATCGTTACAGCAAAGACCGTATTTTAGAGGCTTACTTAAACGAGGTTTATCTTGGTCAAAATGGCGGTGAAGCGATTCACGGCTTTGGTTTGGCTTCGCGCTTGTACTTCGGCCAACCGATTCAAGAACTGCGTATTGATCAGTTAGCCTTGCTGGTGGGCATGGTGAAAGGACCATCGTATTACAACCCGGTTCGCTACCCTGAGCGCGCTAAAACTCGACGCGATCTGGTTCTGCGCTTGTTGATGCAACAAGATATTTTGACCCCAAGACAATATGAAGAAGCAGCAAGCCGTGATTTGGATATCCAAGACAATCCGCGCATTGCCAGCCGTCAGCCTGCTTATTTCCAACAGGTCAATATCGAGCTGAAAAAGTATGTTGGTGATAGGTTCCAAGCTAAGAAAGGGATACGTGTCTTCACCTCTTTGGATCCGGTTTCGCAAGACAAGCTAGAGAAGTCGATTGCTCGCAAGGTGCCTGAACTATCGAAAACGGCAGGTGATAAATTAGAGGCTGCAGCGATCGCGGTAGATAGAAACACTGGTGAAATCCGTGCAATGGTCGGTGGTAAGCGTACTGGCTATGACGGCTTTAACCGTGCCTTGAATGCAAGCCGTCCTATCGGTTCTTTGGTGAAACCGGCGGTTTATTTAACCGCACTTGAGCAGCCAGAAAAGTACACGCTTGCGACGACTTTGATGGATACACCACTCAGCTTGAAAGGCAGTAAGGGCAGCGTATGGAGCCCGAGAAACTTCGACCGTAAGTTCCGCGGAGAAGTGCCTTTATATGTGGCACTGTCTAAGTCTTATAACGTACCAACTGTGCGTCTAGGGATGCAGTTAGGCATTGATACGGTCTCCGATACCATAGGTAAACTGGGTGTCGATAAAAATGAAATTCGTCCAGTACCATCGATGTTTTTGGGGGCGTTCTCTCTGACACCATTCCAAGTGTCTCAGATGTTCCAGACGATCACTAACTCTGGCCGTATCGCACCTTTGTCTGCGCTCCGCTCAGTGGTTGATAGTGACGGTGAGGTTTTATACCAATCAATCCCTCGAGTATCGCAGCGCGTTGATCAGCAAGCCGCTTGGCTAACCACTTACGCAATGAAACGTGGTGTATCGGAAGGGACGGGGCGATTCCTACAGAACCAGTTTGCATGGGCAGGGCTGGCCGGTAAAACAGGTACCAGTAATGACAGCCGCGATAGTTGGTTTGTGGGTGTTGATGGGCGCGAAGTAACAACCATCTGGCTTGGACGTGATGACAATAAACCGACAAAGCTTACTGGTTCTAGTGGTGCATTGCGTGTCTACGCTGATTACTTGAAGCAGAGAACGCCTGAGCAGCTACTACTGCCATGGCCAACCGGAATCGCAACCGCGAGCTTCACTCGTACGTCTGACGGTGCGTTGGAGTTTGACTGTGATGGCGCAGTTAAATTGCCGGTTTGGGATGAAAATGGAAACATTAAAAAGAGCTGTGAAAGTCAACCAAAACAGTGGCTAAAGAAGCTTTTTCAATGGTAAAGTCATAACAGAAAACAATGACAAGGACAGTTTAAATAATGATTTCTCGTTGGTTAGTGAGCAGCTTAGGTATGGTCGGTACTGTGATCAGTTTTCAACTGTTCGCAGCGACTGCGGCACAGGTTGATTCATCCGAGCATGTGGAACTTGAACAAGCTCATAAGAGGCCAACGGTTGCTGTTGTTTTAGCGGGCGGCGGTGCAAAAGGTGCTGCCCATATTGGCGTACTTAAAGCGCTCGAAGAGATGCAAATCCCGGTTGATTACATTACCGGTACCAGTATGGGGTCATACGTTGGTGGTCTTTATGCGACAGGGATGAGCGCCGACGAGATTGAAAGCTTTATCTATACGGTGGATTGGAATCGCGGTTACCGTGATCGTGTAAACCGTAGCGATCGTCGTGTACGAGATAAAGAGTATGAAGACCGCTACCAACTGAATACCGATCTTGGTTTAGGTTGGGGAGAAATCAAAGCCAGAAAAGGCGTGGTACAAGGTCAGAATATGCTGCGTATTCTGCGTGAAACCACAGGTAACCTGTCACCACTCGACTCTTTCGATCATCTTGCTATCCCTTATCGCTCAGTGGCAACCGACATAATTGAACTTGAAGAAGTCGTGATTGACCATGGTCACCTTGTCGATGCCATGATGGCAAGTATGTCGGTACCTGGTGCTCTTCCGCCTTATGAAGTTGATGGGCGAATGCTAGTTGACGGTGGCGTAACCAACAATATGCCTGTTGATGTCGCAAGAGCGATGGGCGCAGATATCATCATTGCGGTTGATATCAGTACCAACTACAAAGGCAAAGAAGATTTTACGACCTTTTTAGCCGCAGCCGACCAGCTCTCCAATTATCTTGTCCAGCGTAGTACTCAGGAACAAGCTGAAACACTTACAGACAATGATGTATTCCTCCAACCTGATGTTGGAGAAATTGAAACCACTGAATTCGATAAAATGCCATCAGCTTACGAAGCCGGTTACGAGTCTGCTAAGGAGCACTCTGCTGAACTTTCTAAGTTGTCACTCTCGAATGCTGATTACCAACACTATATCGAAGACAAACAAAAAGCTCGCAGGCAGCTGAAGCATGGTGATAAAACCGTGGTAGATAAAGTGGTCATTAATAACAATACCCATTACTCAGATAAGCTGCTCGAAAACCGTTTGAACCTTCATTCAGGCAAGGTTCTCAAAACCAGCGAAATCGAGGCAAAGGTGCAAGACCTTTATGCGTTGGATCGCTTTGAGTTGGTGACTTATGAGTTCGAAAACGTTGATGGTGAAGATCAACTTACGGTGAATGTGGATGAAAAGTCTTGGGGGCCTAATTACCTCAACTTTCGATTCTTCCTTGAAGATGACTTCTCTACCGAGAGTCAATATTCACTCGGTGTTTCAGCGAACTTCACCGACATCAACTCGCATGGTGCTGAGTTGAGAACCAATATTGAAATGGGTACGGATAAGCGAATTGAAGCGGAACTTTACTCACCGTTCTTCTCAAGCCAGAAGTTATTTACCTCTGCTTCGATTGTTTACAGTAAAGAGAATCGAAACCTACCCGCAGGAATTGATGAGATTGAGGAGCCTACGTTAGACGTAACTCAAGATTATGTTCCGATGTCATACAGCGAATACATAGGTGAATTGGCGTTAGGTTATCAACCTACTTTGTGGCAAGAACTTAAGTTTGGTGTTCGCTATACCGATGGTGATGTAGAAGTGGCCTCGTTACCTTCACTGGGTGGTGGTAGTTACAATCGCGTAGGCGGTTTCATCAGTTATCGACTGGATACCTTAGACAACTTCAGTTTGCCAACCGAAGGTTACTTCGTTGATTTAGAGTACCTTGTCTCTCATGATGACTTTGAGAATAACAGTTCGATTGGAGATGAGGAGTTGGCCTCTGGAAGTGATACAGTCTATGAGTTTTCCGCCAATCTAATGGCTGCAAAAAGCTATGAAAAGCATACTTTAGTCGGAAAAGTCGATTACGGTATTGTTGAGAGCAAGAACTCAGTTTTTCCTATCGATCCGAAAGAGCTAGGCGGCTTCTTGAACCTATCTGGTATCCCGAGAAACAGCTTGATCGGTCAGAACTTAGCGTACACTAGTCTGATCTATCGCTATAAGTGGTTTGATAATGACTTCGGTCTCTTTGAGTCGCCGTTCTATATAGGCGCATCCATCGAACATGGTGGCGTTTGGTCGAACAATGAATTGAAGCTTAATGAAGCGCCGATGTACACCGCGGGCTCGGTTTTCGCGGGTGTTGATTCCCCAATTGGGCCAATCATCTTGGCTTATGGACGCACGGAAGATAACTTCGATTCGGTTTACTTGATTGTTGGTACGTCTTACAAATAATCATGCGTAGAGTCGTCATTTTAGTGCGTAAATAGGCAAAAATAGTGGGACTTTCGTCTTAACTTGCTATGTTGGTCAAAATGATAAGATTTTAATTTAACGTTAAATTTGCTATTCTACCGCCCACAGTTTGGCCTCTATGACGCCGCTCATCAATACAAATTGAATGACAAAAATGGCAATGGAGAGCCAAGTTTCCAAGGATGTTCACTTCTTTATTTTACTAACAATTATGAAGGTGAGAAGTGAACCGCAATGAGAGGAAAAAAGTCGTGCTTGAAGCCTACCGTAAACACGTCGAAGAACGTGCTGCCGAAGGAGTTGTTCCAAAACCACTAGATGCTGAGCAGGTAGCTGGCCTAGTTGAACTTCTGAAGAACCCACCTCAAGGTGAAGAAGAAACCATTCTTGACCTACTAGAAAACCGCATTCCACCAGGCGTAGATGAAGCTGCCTATGTAAAAGCGGGCTTCCTAACGGCTATCACTAAAGGTGAAGTAGCATCTCCACTAGTAAGCAAAGCAAAAGCTGCAGAATTGCTTGGTACTATGCAAGGTGGTTACAACATCGAATCTCTAGTATCTCTACTTGATGATGCTGAGCTTGCTCCAATCGCTGTGAAAGCACTGTCTCACACTCTACTGATGTTTGATGCGTTCTACGACGTAGAAGAGAAAGCTAAAGCTGGTAACGAACCAGCGCAACAAGTCCTTCAATCTTGGGCTGATGCAGAATGGTTCACAGCGAAAGATAAAGTCGCTGAAAAGATCACTGTAAAAGTATTCAAAGTCACTGGTGAAACGAACACCGATGACCTATCTCCAGCACCTGATGCATGGTCTCGTCCAGATATTCCAGTACACGCAAAAGCGATGCTGAAGATGGAACGTGATGGCATCAACCCAGATCAACCAGGTACGGTTGGCCCAATCGCTCAAATCGAAGAACTGCAAAAAGACGGCATTCAGCTTGCTTACGTAGGTGATGTTGTTGGTACAGGTTCTTCTCGTAAGTCTGCGACGAACTCAGTACTTTGGTTCATGGGTGAAGATATCCCGTTCGTACCAAACAAGCGCACTGGCGGTGTTTGTCTTGGTGGTAAAATTGCTCCAATCTTCTACAACACGATGGAAGATTCAGGCGCACTTCCGATTGAATTAGACGTTCAAAACATGAACATGGGCGATGTTATCGATATTTTCCCATATGAAGGTGTTGTACGTAAAAACGGTGAAGAGATCTCTAGCTTCGAACTAAGCAAAGTATTGCTGGATGAAGTTCGTGCTGGTGGTCGTATCCCACTTATCATCGGTCGTGGTTTAACAGGTCGTGCTCGTGCTTCTCTTGGTCTAGAAGAAACAGACCTATTTGCTAAGCCTGTTGATCCATCTGCATCTGATAAAGGCTATACACTAGCTCAGAAGATGGTTGGTAAAGCATGTGGTGTTGAAGGCGTTCGCGCGGGTCAATACTGTGAGCCTAAGATGACGACAGTAGGTTCTCAAGATACTACTGGTCCTATGACGCGTGATGAGCTTAAAGACCTTGCTTGTCTTGGCTTCTCTGCTGACCTAGTGATGCAGTCTTTCTGTCACACATCGGCATACCCGAAACCAGTTGATGTTAATACGCACCATACGCTACCTGATTTCATCATGAACCGTGCCGGTGTTTCACTACGTCCTGGTGATGGTGTTATCCACTCATGGCTAAACCGTATGCTTCTTCCTGATACTGTAGGTACAGGTGGTGACTCGCATACTCGTTTCCCTCTAGGGATCTCATTCCCTGCGGGTTCTGGTCTAGTTGCATTCGCGGCAGCAACAGGTGTTATGCCTCTTGATATGCCTGAATCTATCTTGGTTCGCTTTAAAGGTGAAATGCAGCCAGGTATCACGCTACGTGACCTAGTACATGCAATCCCTCTATACGGCATCAAGCAAGGTCTACTAACCGTAGAGAAAGCAGGTAAGATCAACGAATTCTCTGGTCGAGTGCTAGAAATCGAAGGTGTTGAGCACCTATCTGTTGAGCAAGCGTTCGAACTTTCTGACGCTTCAGCTGAACGTTCAGCGGCAGGTTGTACAGTTAAGCTGTCTCAAGAGTCTATCGAAGAGTACCTGAACTCAAACATCGTTATGCTTAAGTGGATGATCGCTGAAGGCTACGGTGATGTACGTACTATCGAACGTCGTATTACGGCAATGGAAGAGTGGCTAGCGAACCCTGAGTTGCTGTCTGCCGATTCAGATGCTGAATACGCTCACGTTATCGAAATCGACCTTGCTGACATCGATCAGCCAATCCTATGTGCACCAAACGATCCAGATGATGCTCGTCTTCTTTCTGATGTTCAAGGCACAGAGATCCAAGAAGTGTTTATCGGTTCTTGTATGACCAACATTGGTCACTTCCGTGCTGCAGGTAAGATGCTTGAAGAGTTCAACGGCTCGCTAAGCACTCGTCTATGGGTGGCTCCGCCAACTAAGATGGATAAAGACCAGCTAACAGAAGAAGGCTACTACGGTATCTTCGGTCGTGCCGGGGTTCGTATCGAAACTCCGGGTTGTTCTCTATGTATGGGTAACCAAGCACGTGTTGCAGACCAGTCGACAGTAATGTCTACGTCTACTCGTAACTTCCCGAACCGTTTGGGTACAGGTGCTAACGTTTACCTAGCATCTGCTGAACTTTCTGCGGTTGGTGCGATTCTTGGTCGTATTCCAACTAAAGAAGAGTACCTAGAGTACGCGGATAAGATCAATGCAACGGCTGCAGATACATACCGTTACCTGAACTTCCATAAAATGGGTCAGTACACGGAAAAAGCCGATACAGTTATTTTCCAAGAACCAGCATAATCGCTGATTGACTAAGTAACTAATTAAACGCCTTCTATTCGTAGAAGGCGTTTTTTTATGTCTGAATACTGGGCTACGAGTGACTCGATCTATTGATCACTTCACTATATACTCTCGCCTCATTTTTAACCCTGTCTGCAGTTACTGCGTGGAGCCACTATGGAATTCGAATTTACAAGAAACACTCTGATGGGTGAGTACTACGTGAAATGCAGCATGGGACATGAAATCGTTGGCCGCTGGTTACAAGAAGAGATCGGTAAAGATAAGCAGAAATTAGATCATGTGATGGCGCTTATCGAGCAATCACGACAGGATCTGAGCAACGAAGTGACGTTACTTGGTAAAGAGATCAGTCTAGCGATCAATGAAGATGAAGTAACGATTCAAGAAAACGTGTTAGGTCATGAGCAAGAAATGGAAGAGGGCAGTGAGTTCGACTTTTACAACTGCGAGAGCCAAGCAAGCTGTGGAATTGACGACTTCGAGTTGCTAATCGAGCGCTGGGTTGAGTTTCTAGGGTACTAGCCGTTGTTATAACAGTGCTTAAGACTCCGTTGCCCAAAACTGGAGCAATAATAGAGTTACGCATTAAGATAGTGAAAAGGTCGCACCAAATTGGTGCGGCCTTTTTTTTTATTAGTGCTTAATTATCTTCATATTATTAAAAATCAACAAGTTAACTTTTTGGCACACAACTTGGATTGTAATAAGAGAATTAACGGAATTAGTGAAGAATTTAAGGAACGAATATGAAACTAATAAATGCCATTGTTAAGCCATTCAAATTAGATGACGTACGTGAAGCGCTGTCTGATGTGGGTATTGAAGGTATGACGGTCTCTGAAGTGAAAGGCTTTGGTCGTCAGAAAGGACACACTGAATTATATCGTGGTGCGGAATACCAAGTCGACTTCCTTCCAAAGGTGAAGCTAGAGATTGCTACTCAAGCTGAAAACGTTGACCGAGTTGTTGAAGCGATCAGCCAAGCAGCACACACAGGCAAAATCGGTGACGGTAAGATTTTTGTGTATGACCTAAGCCAAGCTGTACGAATCCGTACTGGTGAAATGGATGCAGAAGCACTTTAAAGAATTACAAGGACTGGAGACTTTAATATGGAACTTACAACAACAGTAACGGAACTACGTTACGCACTAGACACTTTTTTCTTCCTCATTTCAGGTGCGTTGGTAATGTGGATGGCAGCAGGCTTCGCAATGTTAGAAGCTGGCCTAGTTCGTTCAAAGAACACCACAGAGATTTTAACTAAGAATATCTGCTTGTACGCGATTGCATGTACTGCGTTCTTAGTCGTTGGTTACAACATTATGTATGTCGATAACGGCGAAGGCGGTTGGTTACCATCATTCGGTAGTCTGATTGGTACTCAAGGTGAAGGCGCAGACCACTCTTTAGAATCAGACTTCTTCTTCCAGGTAGTATTCGTTGCAACCGCAATGTCTGTGGTATCAGGTGCAGTAGCTGAACGTATGAAGCTTTGGTCATTCCTAATCTTCTCTGTAGTACTAACTGCATTTATTTACCCAATGGAAGGTTACTGGACTTGGGGTGGTGGTTTCCTATCAGAAGCAGGCTTCAGTGATTTTGCAGGCTCAGGTATCGTACACATGGCGGGTGCAGCAGCAGCGTTAGCGGGTGTTCTATTACTTGGTGCTCGTAAAGGTAAATACGGTAAAAATGGTGAAATCTACCCAATTCCTGGTTCAAACATGCCACTTGCTACATTAGGTACGTTCATCCTTTGGTTTGGTTGGTTCGGTTTCAACGGCGGCTCTCAACTGATGGTTTCAGATTTTGAGAACGCAACAGCAGTGGGTCAAATCTTCCTTAACACCAACGCAGCAGCAGCAGCGGGTGCAATCGCAGCACTACTAGTATGTAAGACAACCTGGGGTAAAGCGGACCTAACCATGATTCTTAACGGTGCGTTGGCTGGCCTAGTAGCAATCACTGCAGACCCTCTATCACCATCACCTCTATTTGCAGTAGCAATTGGTTCGGTATCTGGCGCATTGGTTGTATTCAGCATCATCGCTCTAGATAAAGCTAAGATTGATGATCCAGTAGGTGCAATCTCAGTGCACGGTGTGTGTGGTTTCTTCGGTCTAATGGCTGTGCCACTAAGCAATGCAGACGCTACATTCGGTGCTCAACTATTCGGTGCAGCAGTAATCTTTGCTTGGGTATTCGGTGCGAGCCTGGCGGTATGGGCTGTACTTAAAGCAACAATCGGTATCCGTGTAAGTGAAGACGAAGAGCTAGAAGGTATGGACATGCACGATTGTGGTGTTGGTGCTTACCCAGAGTTTGTATCAGTAAAATAATCAATAGCATTTGTCTAACCTGAACGGGTTAGGCAGGACAAAGAAAACCCCATAGCCATTGGTTGTGGGGTTTTGTTATTAATGGTCGAGTCGTTTTGATTGATTTAGATAAACCGAGCTAGCCGGCAACTCTTCGCAAGAATAAGCGGTCACTTTGAAATAGATTGTTACAAAAGTGCGAGGCTGATGGCGCAGAGCGAACAATTTTTTTGTCGGATATCATTGTAATTGTGTTATTGATGAATATAATAACGCAACTGATATAGATTATCATTTCGATATAAAGGATTTTACCATGAAAAAACTGCTAACTCTTTCAGCTCTTGCGTGCAGCACTATCGCACCAGCAGCAATGGCTGCAGAAGAAGTAAACGTATACTCTTACCGCCAACCTTTCCTTGTTGAGCCAATGTTCGATGAGTTCACAAAGGAGACGGGTATTGAGGTAAATGTTAAGTTTGCTAAGAAAGGTTTGGCAGAAAAGCTAGCTCAAGAGGGTGAATACAGCCCTGCAGACGTGGTATTAACAGTTGATATCAGCCGTCTATCTGAGCTAACTGAAAAAGGCTTAGTTCAAGCGGTAAACAGCGACGTTCTAGAAAAGAACATCCCGGCTCAATACCAAGATACAGACAACGAGTGGTTTGCTCTAACAACACGTACTCGTAGCGTTTACTCTTCACGTGACCGCGTTGGCCGTCTAGGTGAAGACTTCACTTACGCTGATCTAGCGAAGCCTGAATTCAAAGGTAAAATCTGTACTCGTAGCGGTAAGCACCCATACAACGTTTCTCTAGTATCTTCTATGATTGCTCACAAAGGTGAAGCGGAAACTAAAGAGTGGTTAGAAGGCGTAAAAGCAAACCTAGCTCGTAAGCCTCAAGGTAACGACCGTGCACAAGTTAAAGCTATCAAAGAAGGTCTATGTGACGTTTCTCTTGGTAACAGCTACTACCTAGGTAAGATGGTTAACGATAAAGAGCAAAAAGCTTGGGCTGACGCTGTTTACATTAACTTCCCTAACCAAGAGACGACAGGCACTCACGTAAACATCTCTGGTATGGCAATGGCTAAGTACTCTCCAAACAAAGAGAACGCAGTTAAGCTAATGGAATTCCTATCTGGTAACACAGCACAAGGTATGTACGCAGAAGTAAACTACGAATACCCAGTTAAAGCTGATGTTAAACCTTCTGAGCTAGTAGCTTCTTGGGGAGAATTCAAAGCAGATACTATCTCTCTAGACCAAATTGCAGATCACCACGAAGCTGCAATCAAGCTTCTAGACGAAGTTAAATTCGACCTGTAATTATTAATATAGGCTTCGGCCAATATTAGATTTAACAACCTCAAGTTGCCGTTTTGGGTACTTGAGGTTGTTTTGTTTTTAGTTAAGTCACTTTTTGAAACAAAGCTCTCGTTTGATCTTGAGAGTTATTAGCACAGCTCCTTGAAGTCATTACCGTATATGGGTATAAATAACCCCCACCACTAAAAGGGCATGAGATGTATTTGCAACTGCATTTGTGTTTCATTAAGCCTCGTTGTAATTAGGCGATGAAAGAAAAGAATTATTTATGGAACACCAGTAGTGGTTTGATAGCTTTACTACTGGTTTTTCCGATCTTAGCGATATTCACCACCGCTGTGGGTGAAACAAATGAGCTGTTTTCTCATTTGATGTCCACAGTGATGCCGACTTACGCTTATAACACTGTCGTTTTAGTGATAGGAACCATGTTCTTGTCGCTGCTATTTGGTATCCCCTCAGCTTGGATCATGGCGATGTGTCGCTTGCCGGGTGAGAAAGTGTTGCAGTGGGCATTAGTTTTGCCACTCGCAATGCCAGCTTATATTGTTGGATACATCTTTACCGATTGGTTTGACTTCGCCGGGCCTGTGCAGATTCTGCTTCGCGACCTAACTGGCTGGGGGCCTGGGGAGTATTGGTTCCCGGACATTAGAACCTTGTCTGGCGCAATTATTGTTCTGTCACTTGTTCTATACCCTTATGTATACCTGTTGTGCCGTGCTGCATTCATGGAGCAGAACGTCTCTCTACTCCAATCCGCTAGATTATTGAAATGCTCACCTTGGGAAAGCTTCCGCCGCATCTCTTTGCCGCTTGTGCGCCCATCAATGGCTGTCGGTTTATCACTTGTTGCCATGGAAACTATCGGTGACTTCGGCACGGTCAGCTACTTTGCGGTGAACACCTTAACAACGGCGGTTTATGATACCTGGTTAGGCTACTCAAGCTTGACCGCGGCGGCGAAAATATCGGCAATCATGTTGGTTATCGTGATTCTATTGTTAAGCTCGGAGCGATACAGTCGCCGTAAACAGAAGCTATTTCAAAATCAATTCAGTAGTAGTGAAGATTTTCGTTATGACCTGTCTGGTTGGAAAAAATGGCTAGCAATGTTTTGGTGTTGGGGGCTAGTCTGCGTCGCATTTTTGTTCCCGCTTGGTCAGTTAATTATTTATGCTTATAAATACTTCGGTCAAAGCTGGACTCCAGAATTTAGAGAATACGCGGTTAACAGCTTATATGTTTCTATTGTGGCTGCGATCATCGGTGTGATCATTGCTCTCATTGTGAACTTTAATCAGCGAGTAAGCCCAGGCAAGAGAAGTCAGGCATACACGCGTCTTGCTTCTATGGGTTATGCCGTACCCGGCACCGTGTTGGCAATTGGTGTGATGGTGCCGGTTTTGTTCATGGACCACTTAATTAATGATATTGCGAAAGTGATGGAGTGGGGACGTCCGGGGCTGATCTTCTCTGGCTCTATGTTCGCGCTTATTTTTGCGATGGTAGTGCGTTTTTCTGCGGTTGCTATCGGCAGTGTGGAAAGTAGCCTAAGTAAAGTGTCGCCGTCTTTGGATATGGCTTCAAAGACCATGGGTTGTAACACCAACCAGATGTTACGCCGAGTGCATTTGCCTCTGATTAAGCGTGGTGCTTTGATTGCAGGACTATTGGTGTTTCTCGAATCGATGAAAGAGTTGAATGCAGCGCTATTGCTGCGTCCGTTTAACTTTGAAACTCTAGCTACCTATGTTTATAACTATGCCTCAGACGAGCATCTAGAGCTGGCTGCGATGCCTGCTGTGTTACTTGTACTGGTGGGTCTAATCCCATTGATCATCGTCAACCGTTCTTTGGAGCAAAAAAACTAATGAGCTGTGCATTATCTATTAAAGATCTGACTTGTAAGTATGAGTCTCAAACGGTTCTCGAGTCACTTTCTCTTGAAGTTGAACATGGCGAGATCGTATGCCTACTTGGCGCTAGTGGCTGTGGTAAAACAACCTTACTAAAGGCGATTGCTGGATTACTTCCGTTGAGCCATGGGGTAATGAATCTTAACTGTCAGACTATTGATGATGGTAAGAATTGGCTACCACCAGAGCAACGTAACATCGGCATGATCTTCCAAGATTATGCATTGTTTCCGCACCTTACCGTAAATCAGAACGTGGCATTTGGACTGCGTGATATGTCTGAGCAAGACAAGAAAGCAAAAGTGAAAGAGATGCTAGAGCTGGTTCACCTTGATCAATATGGTGAGCGCTATCCTCATCAGTTGTCTGGTGGACAACAGCAACGTGTCGCTATTGCTCGCTCTTTGGCTTACAAGCCTGATTTATTGCTACTTGATGAACCGTTCTCGAACATTGATACCCAAGTTCGTCATGAGTTGATTTCTCAAATCCGCAAGATCTTTAAGAAGCAGGGCGTAACCGCTATTTTTGTTACTCACAGTCGTGAAGAAGCGTTTGCCTTTGCGGATAAAATGGCCGTAATGAACCATGGTGTGATTGAACAATATGGCTCAGCATCTGAGTTGTACTTCCACCCATCAAGCAAGTTTGTGGCTGATTTCTTAGGTGGTGGTAGTTACTTAAATGCTCAGCGTATCTCAGATAATGAATTCGAAACCAGCTTGGGCTTAGTGGAAGCAAAAGCGCAAACGGAGATTGATGTTGGCTCTGAGTGTGCGCTGTTACTACGACCTCAGCACATTGTCGCGAGCCATGATACAGACAGTAACTTGTCAGTATTGGAGCAGCAATTCATGGGTGACCATTGTCGCTATGTGATTGAAGCCAATGGGCAAAAGCTACTGGCGACTTCGTCGGAAGCGTTAGAAGTTGGTATGCCAGTGACCGTGAAAGTAGACACTAAAGGCGTACTGGCTTTTTAGGTGGTTTAGTGGCTCAGCTATAAAAAGGCCCAGTACTTTCACCAAAGTACTGGGCAAGAGTTCTTCACCTATAGGCTTTAACAAGGCAGTGGTTTGTTAAGTCCCATACAAAACTGCTGCACTCTATAAGCCCTATAGAGAGAGGAAGTCTTTCACTTTTTGAAGAACACGTTCTGCAGTCTCTTTATCTTCCATTTCAGCGAAGATTCGTAGTAAAGGCTCTGTTCCAGAGAAACGAGCAATAACCCAGCCGCCATTCTTAAAGTACACCTTGGCACCATCTTCATAGCTGACTTTTTCAATCTCATACTCAAACTCAGGCAGTTGCTTCTCTACGTAGATCTTGGTGTAGAGCGCTTCTTTTTCTGAAGGTTTGAATTTGCAGTCACCTTCAGCGGTGTAGGCATAGCCATATTTCGAGTAGATCTCATCAAGTAATTCAGACAATTTCTTGCCCGTTACACTGATCATCTCAACCAGTAGGCTAGATGCGAAGACACCATCTTTACCTTTGATGTGGCCGCGAATGGTTAAACCACCTGAACTTTCACCACCAATCAGAGAGTCGTCGGCTTCCATTTGCGAGCTGATATGCTTAAAGCCTACTGGAACCTCAAAGCTCTTCTCACCATGATCGGCCGCCACTTTATCGAGTAGATGAGTGGTTGCGATATTGCGAACTACCGATCCTTTCCAGCCTTTGTATTCCAACAAGTAGTAGTAAAGCAGCAGTAGCACTTCGTTTGGGTGAATGAAGCTACCTTTCTCATCGATAATACCTAAGCGGTCAGCATCGCCATCGGTACCAATACCGATGTCATACCCTTCAGCTGCAACTAAGTGCTTCAAGCGATAGAGCGTAGCTGCGCTTGGTGATGGCATTAATCCACCAAAATCTGGGTTTTTACCATCGTTGATCACGTCGACATCACAACGGCCATTGATCAGAACCGTTTGTAGGGCGTTCTTCGCTACACCAAACATTGGGTCAATCAGTACGCGCAGATTCGCTTTCTTGATTGACTCGATATCGATGAAGTTAATGATCGAATCAACAAAGTCGTTCATTGGGTTGATGATCTCGATCTCTTTGTCATTCAACGCTTGTTCGAAGTCGACGCGGATAACGTCTTCGTTGGTTAGAGTTGCGATTTGCTGTTCTATCTTCTCTGTGATGATCTCGTCAGCATCGCGACCACCTTCAATAAACACCTTGATTCCGTTGTAATCCGCTGGGTTGTGAGAAGCGGTAATACATGCCGAGTAGGTGCAGCCCATCTCTTTCGCTTGGAACATGACGATAGGGGTTGGAACAAACTTATCGATGAAGCTGACTTTGATGTTGTTAGCGGCTAAAACTTCAGCAAACCAACATGCAGCTTTATCGGAAAGGAAGCGACGGTCGTAACCGATCACAAATCCATTTTTGGCTGCATCTTCATTGTTGATGATGTTTGCCAGCGCTTGTGCGACAAGGCGAACGTTCTCTCTGGTGAACTCTTCACCAATGAAAGCGCGCCAGCCACCTGTACCAAATTTAATCATTAGAAAATCCTTTTAGTCTCTTTGCCTCAAACCCAATAGGCTTGAGGCAAGAGTGGTTGGTTAAGTTGCGTGACTAGCCTAGAACAACGACAACATCGTTCACGCTGCCTTCTGCTTGAACTGGGATTGCGCCTTCTACTGACTCACCGTTGATAGTGATAGAGGCAACCCCTTTGCTTACTGCATTCGGGTTCTGTACTGTGATGTTGTATGTCGCACCACGCCATTGACGAGTCACTTCAAACTCTGGCCAATCTGTTGGGATACAAGGATCTACGGTTAAGCCTTCAAAGCCTGTGCGAACACCAAGAATGAAGTTGGTTACCGCAAAGTATGCCCAACCAGAAGTACCGGTTAACCATGGGTGGTTTGCACGACCGTGGTCTTGGTGGTCTTTACCCATGATGAACTGCACGTACGAGTACGGTTCTGCGTAACGTGTTTCAATCATGTCGTTTTGGTTGTATGGGTTAAGTGCATCGTAGAATTTCATCGCACGGTCACCACGGCCAAGTTTCGCTTCTGCTACCCAAGCCCATGGGTTCGGGTGAGAGAAGATAGCGCCATTCTCTTTTACGCCTTGGTAAACGCGAGTGACGAAGCCGATATCATCGTTTGGTGTCGCGAACGATGGAGAGTTTAGGTGCAAGCCGTATTCAGAGAATAGGTTCTCGTCGACTGCATCCATCGCTTTCTCACCGCGCTCCTGAGAAACCGCACCAGATAGAACTGCTAGTGTATTTGACTCAAGGTGTACACGACCTTCAGCTTGTTGAGCGGTACCGATCTTGTCGCCATTTTTGGTTAGACCACGAATGTACCAACCGCCTTCATCATCCCAAAGGTGTGTTTCACACGCTTCACGAACGTTCGCTGCCATTTCTGTGTATTTCGCAACATCAGCGTCGTTATTGCGGAACTTAGCTAAGTCTAAGAATTCTTGTAGCGCCCAGAAGTGTAGGAATGACACCATTGACGATTCACCGCCACCAAGGTTCAAACAGTCATTCCAGTCAGCACGTAGGCCTTTACAGATCCCCGTTTGACCAACGTATTCTGCAGAGAAGTTCAGTGCCGCTTTCATGTGTTCGTAAATTGTTGCTTCACCACCGTCTGCGTAAGGAATCACTTCGTCAAAGAACTCGTGCTCGCCAGTTTCCATTACGTATTTGATGATGGTCGGAACGATCCATAGGTGATCATCAGAACATGTGTCTTCAATGCCGTGGATCTTGTCGTCATCTGACGGTGTTGGAACAACCGTTGGTGATTTTGATGGCTCAACGTCGGCTTTCTCTGGATCGAACCAGTCTGGATCGAACAAGTGTAGACCGTAGCCCGCTTTCATTTGGCCGCGAAGCAGGTCGATAATTCGCTTCTTGGTCATTTGTGGGTTGGCATGAGGTACTGAAATAGCATCTTGCGCCGTATCACGGTAACCCAGACCAGTACGACCACCAACTTCGATGAATGAAGCAAAGCGTGACCAAACCACACAGGTTTCGGCTTGGTATAGTGTCCAGGTGTTGATCATGGTGTCTAAGCCTTCGTTTGGAGACTTAACTTGGAACTTGTTGCAACGCTCGTCCCAGTGATCCTTGATGCCTTGGAACGCTGCATCTACGTTTGCAGTGTCTTGGTACTTTTCACGTAGGCGCTCACCGTTGCCTTTGCCGATACCTAGTACGTAAGCAAAGCGAACTTCTTCACCTGGTTGAATGGTAAATTGCTTATGCAGAGAACCACAGTGGTTGTAACAGGTTTGAGCGCTGTTCGAACACTTACCGTTTTCAACCGCAATTGGGTTAGCTTCATCGCGGTACATGCCAAGGAAGTTGTCACGTTGACCGTCGTAGCTGTCTGGTGAGAAGGTTGACGCTAAGTAGTAGAAGCCTTCAAAGTCGTTAGTGTTGTAGTACAGATCGTATTCCAACACACCTTCTTGGTAAGACGTGCCCGCAGAGTACAGAGACATCTGGTGGTTTTGGTTGTCTGATTGGATGTGGCTGAACGAGAACTCTACAAATGAGAATGTGCTGATAGTACGTGGTTTATCAGTGTTGTTCTTTAGCACAACGTCCCAAACTTCTGCATCTTCACCTTTAGGTACGAATAGCGTTTTGGTTGCGGTAATGCCGCTGTATTCACATTTGAACTTTGAGTATGACAGGCCGTGACGAACCTCGTAGTTCGCTTCATCTAGGCTCTTTGCCACTGGCTGCCAAGAGATAGACCAGTAATCACCAGTCTCATCATCACGCAGGTAAACATAGTGTCCTGGACGGTCAAAGGTGCCGTTTGGACGGAATTTAGTAACACGGTTGTATTCCGGAGAATTGTAGAACGAGTAACCGCCCGCATTGTGCGAAATTACAGTACAAAACTTTTCAGTACCTAGGTAGTTGGTCCAAGGTGCTGGTACATCAGGGCGAGTGATGACGTATTCGCGATTGTCGTTATCGAAATAGCCGTATTTCATTGTCATTTCCTTTTTAACAAACTGCATCTATGCAGCTAATTTTTAAATAGTGATGCTGAGTTTTGTTGGACTGAGCACCTTAATTTGAGTCAGCTATCACTCGGTATGAGCATGCTGTGGTTTTGTTTTATTCAGCTTTCCAAGGGTTGCGGTAATCAACATTGAGTCTGTCGAGTAGCGGCAAGTGACCTTTTAGGCGAGACAGGTAATCAAGCCAGTTTCGGTTGTTTTTGTGTGTCCAACATCCTTCAGCTAAAGCGCTAATTCTTGGGAATACCATGTAATCCATACGCTTTTGGTTGGTGACGATCTCACACCATAGAGCACACTGAATTCCGCGGATCCGCTTACGAATTGGGTCGGTGTCGGATATCTCAGCAAGCGTTTCGTAGGTATAAGCTTGTTCTAATGGGATAACGGCAGCCCAATCTACGCCCGGCTCTTCCGGGGAATAATCTTGGGTCATGTCGAGATAAGTAAATTGTGCGGGTTGCAGAACCACATCAAAGCCTTGGCGAGCACAGTTCACGGCGGCTTCTTCACTGAGCCACGAGTAGATGATGGTCTCTTTGCTCACCTTGTCGCCGTGTTGTGCCTCTTCCCAGCCCACCATGCGTTTGCCTAGCTGCTTAAGTTTGTTCTCGGCATAGCGGAACAGGTGGCCTTGTAGATCTTTGCTGTCTTGGTATTGATGTTCTTTCATCAGTGCTTGAGCAGCAGAGCTGTTGGTCCACACTCCAGGTGGCACTTCGTCTGCACCCATGTGAATCAATTCACTCGGGAAGAGTTCAGCGACTTCTTCAATAACGATATCTAAGAACTGATAAGTCCCCGATAAACCTGGGTTTAGTACATTGTCGTTGTAGTGCTGAATGCTTTTATATTGAGTGGTGTCCGCTTGCTCTACCAACATATCAGGCAGTGATTTGATCGCGGCGCGGCAGTGTCCTGGGATATCGATCTCTGGGATCACCGTGATGCTACGTTGCTCTGCGTATTCAATAACTTCGCGAATCTGTTGCTGTGTGTAGAAGCCGCCGTAGTTTTCCGCAATATGGGTATATTGCGGCTCCAATGCATAGTCAGGGCCTCGCCAAGCACCGATTTCAGTGAGTTGAGGTAGTCGCTTAATCTCGATTCTCCAACCTTCATCATCGGTTAGGTGCCAATGAAAAACGTTGAATTTGTAGTGCGCCAGTTGGTTGATTAAACGCTTCACTTGCTCCACAGAGTGGAAGTGACGTGCGCAGTCCAACATCATGCCTCGGTATTTGAAACGAGGTTGATCGGCGATTTTGCAACATGGCACAGAGAAGTGTTCAGCATCTTGTTGTTGAACCAATTGGATTAAGCTAGCGACGGCATGCGTAAAGCCTGATTGGCTGCCGGATTCTACGACCACTTGCTGAGTTGTGATCGTTAGCTTGTGCTCGGCTTCATCTAAAGTCGGATTACTACGCAGTAGAATGTCACCGTTTTCTTCTGGTGATAGTTCTGTTGAAACCGCTAGCTCAAACGTCGTCAGTAATTCTTGTTGTAGCCAAGCACTGGCTTTCTCTGCAAGGTGAGACTGAACTTCAACTTTGCACTCTTTGTTCAGTGCGAAGCCGCCTTGTTTCAACTCGAATTGATTCGGTTGGGGGATCAGTGCTACCTGTGCCGCATCCACTTCTGGGATTTGGCTGCGTTCACGATATGGTGAAGCCAGCACTATTGGTGATATTGCTACTGGTAGTACCGAGGTTTCGCCTTGATGATGTGTTTGGATAAAGGCGTCATTGAGACCATCAGAATAGAAACGGAATGGAGCGCTTTGAATACTGAATTCAAGGTAGTAATGGTTGTTCGCCTTTAACACGTTGGCACTTGGCTGGTAAGAACAAAAGCTTCCTACTTGAGTTAATTCACCTTGCGACAGACTCTCTGGAAGGATGAATCGGTCAAATGCAAAATGGAGTGACCAATCAGTTACGTCAAGATCACTTAAGTTGTGTACCGTAAGGCCAAATCGGCAGTTGTTTTTTTGTTCAGAAAGAACAGCTAAGTCGATGCGATAATTCATATAACTTCCCTGCTAAGCCTGTTGATACAAGTTGTGTTGTGGTTTTCCGGCAAACATCAATGCGCCTTCGATAGCATCAAATTGAGGTTCAACGATCCATTGTTGTACTGGTGGTGATAACCAGTTGAGAATGCGCTCTGCGATACTGCCCATCAGGCATACCTTGTCCGCGCCTTTGCGATGCAGTGCTAGTACAAACATTTCGATATCAGCGGCGGTTTGCTTGAGCATCTCGATAGCGAGCTCATCGCCTTCGTTAGCTAGTTGAAAAATTACTGGCGAGAATTGACCATAGTCTTTTGGAATAGCGCCTTTTGACCATTCGACGATGGCATCAACATCATTGCCAAAGTGGTTCATCACGTGTTGAGTCAGTGCTGTCTTGTTGCGAATGCCATCTTCTGCCAGCAGAACTTGTTGAATCAAGCGAAGACCCATCACCGCGCCGCCACCTTGGTCGGAAATTGGAAACTCACGGCCACCAACGACATGTTGCTCGCCATCTTGTAGGTAGATGCCGCATGAACCTGTTCCACCTATCATAATGGCGCCGTTTTGGCCATTGTGAGCTCCAATGCAAGCACCGTAAGCGTCGGTGTTGAGCGTCATACTGGCGAAAGGGTGTGGCTGAGCCATGAAGTTGAACCATGCTGACTTTTGCTCAGCACCAGCCAGTGCAAGGCCGACATGCATATTTGAAAAATGACTTGATTCGAGTTGCCCTTGTTGTGCTGCTTGAGTAATCGCATCAATAATTGAGCTCATCGCAACATCAACACCTAAAAGGATGTTAGCGCTGCCGCTTTTCGCTTCACCAATGAGTGTGCCTTGGTCATCGCGAATACGAGCACGACAAGACGTGCCGCCACCATCAATACCTACGTAGTAAAGCGTCATGATTATTGCTCCTTACGCTGTGCTAGGAAATTGAATTGCGCAGCGGTTGCCAATAGGAACCAAGCACCGTGAGGGATCCATTGTTCGCCCCAGCGCCAGTTTTGAAGCATGTCATCTTTTTGTGCTGGTGGATTAAACGCAATGTCTTGATCATCTTCAAAGCCAGCGGTAATGCCGTTACAGATACCGCCTTTGGCATTGAAAAAGCCAAGCTGAGGTAAGTAGTCAGGGTTGTTATGACCGTGACCATCAAGCATGCACATGTGGTAAGGGTTAAGGCCCAAGATCCAGTCGAGGCTGTTCTGTGAAAGTTGGATTAAACGTTCTTGCAAGCCGTGATCTTTAATATGTGGTTGAACGAGGTAAGCCATGGTTGCAATGGAACCAAGACGTGCGTTTTCACCTTGCCACCAGTAGCCGGTTTCGTTCTTCTGAGCGACGAAGAAAGCATCGCGCTTATCACCATCAACATTTTTTACATACTGTCTTGGGTAGCCAAATGGGTTAGTGACTTTATCGGTGATGTTGATTTCGAACTGACATGCTTGTTCAACAACAATGCGAGCTTGTTCTTTGAGCTCCGTATCGGTTTCATTGTTGATGTACTCACACAAAGCAATTACTGGAAGGCCAGCTTCAGCTGCATGAAAGTATGGACGAGAGCCATCAGAGTTTGCTGACCAGAAGTGCTCAAATGAATCATCTGACTGTTGGCGAGAGATTAAACGAGTCGCCCAAGTTCTTGCTTCTGAAAGGTATTGTTCGTCTTGTGTTACTCGGTAAAGCTCATTGGCCGCGAGTAGGGCGCAATACTCATCGATGATGTTCTCTTCACCATCGTTTAGGTACTGTAAGTTGTATTCTTTTAGGTGCCAGTAACCTTTGGTCGCGGTATCAAGATAGGTTTGGCTTGAGTAGCTACCCGATATGTCTAGTTCAGACGCTGCGGCAAGTGCTGCAATAGCCACACCAGCACCTTGTCGGTAGCCGGCTTGCAAATCTGTTGATTTATGGCCTTCTTGAGTGGAGTACGCGCAGATGTCGCGTTGGTTGATATCTTTGCTCCACTTATCGAATACTGTCATGTAGAAGTATCCAGCCGCGTCTTGCATACGTACTAAGAAATCGGCACCGAATAGCGCTTCTTCCATTAGTCGTGTCATAGAGAATTTAGGGAAGTCTGGGTTGTTGCTGGTTAAGCGCACGCTTTTAAGCATGTTCCAAACTACCATTGGAATCTGTTGTGGGTTTAGGTAATTGCCATACGACAAGTGGCTAAAATACTTGCTTACATCGCCTGATGCGTCGTACCAACCACCATGAACATCAACGTATCGGTCGGTGCCAAGAATTTGGGCTTGACGATCTTTCTTATCAAAAATGCCGCCACAACGTTGTGACTTAAAGTAGTGAAGCACATCAGAAAAAGTGTGGCTCATTAGTAGGTTGTTACCAATCTCGAACACTTCAGAGCGAAGGCTGTCAAAGCGCAGGTAGTAACGTCCGCTCTCAGTGAATGCGCTGAAATCGATCGTGAAGAATTGCCCTTGATGCCAGTTTGCTACGCGACCCTGTTTTACAACGTCGAAGTTACCCACGGTAATGTGGTTGTCGGCACACACGAGCAATGCAGTGGTACTGGATAAACGCGCTTTCTTTGTCTGCAGAATAGCTTGCTTAGGAGCCGAAGATTCGTAGCCAATATGGTTGGTCAATAACAGCATCAATATTCTCCAAAGGTCCTAGTTTCTTGTGGCTAGGTACCTGAATTGTTTTGGATATAAGTAGTTAGGGTCCGCAGACCCTAACTCAGTCTTAATGTTTAGCTTTCGTGTAGGTAGCAACGAACGAAGTGGTTCTCTGCTAATTGAGTCACGCCAGGAAGTTGCTCTTTACACTTGTCCATCGCGTGAGTACAACGGCCAGCGAATGGACAGCCTACAGATGCTGGCGTCCAAAGCGGAATTTCACCTTTGTTGCCGGCCAGTTGGTCATGGATTGATTTCTTTGGATCTGGAACCGCTGAAACCAATAGTTGGGTGTAAGGGTGCTGAGGGTTAGCAATTACGTCATCGGTATCCCCCCACTCAACCATGTGACCCACATACATTACTGACAGGTCTTCAGCGATGTAACGCGCAGTGGCGATATCGTGGGTGATGTAAAGCAGAGACATTTGTTTCTCAAACTTCATTTCTTCCATCAAGTTCAGAACACCAGCACGAATCGAAACGTCGAGCATTGACGTCGGTTCATCGGCAAGAACGACTTCTGCACCTACCGCGATGTTACGTGCAAGGTTGACACGCTGACGTTGGCCACCAGACAGCTGGTGTGGATATTTTTTCGCTGTCTCTTTTGGTGGGATTAGGCCTACTTGCTCTAAAAGATCGTATACACGCTCTTCTAGCTCTCTCTTGTTGCCAGAAGTCACCTTCTTGTGGATCAACAGTGGTCGAGCAATATGGTGGAAGATGTTATGGGTTGGATTCAGAGAACCAAACGGGTCTTGCCATACCATTTGCACACCTTCACGGTAATGCATCAGATCTTTACGGCTTGAGATATCTTGAATATCACGGCCTTTGTACTCAATGGTACCGCCTGAAGGCGCGTACATTTTTGCGATCATTTTTGCTGTGGTTGATTTGCCTGAACCAGACTCACCAACGACGGCTAGGCCGCGGCTTTTGTACATTTTGAATGACACGTCGTTAATCGCACGCATCATTGGGGTTTGAATGGTGGTACTGCTTATTGGGAAGTCTTTTACAACGTTCTTACCTTCTACCAATAATTGACCGAAATCTTTGCTCATAATTGTCTCCAGAATCCTTATTCGCTTCGCTTGCTTTTTGGCGGTCGGAGCCGCCTTGTTCGTTATTCACGCTGAATCAGCGTGCAAGCTATAGCTTCCTTTGTACTATTGGGTCACCGTACAGGTGGCAGTTCGACAAGTGTCCCGGCTCGATAGAGCGCAGCTTGGTTGGCACCTTAGTACAGGTTTCATGTACACGGTCACAGCGAGCTTGGAAGCGACATCCTTCAGGAATCTCTAATAAGTTCAGAGGGTTGCCTGGAATGCCGGTTAGTTTTGTCTTTGGCCCTGTTAGTGGAGGGAAAGAACTACCCAGCCCTTTGGTGTAAGGGTGGTAAGGGTTTTCTAGAATATCTTGTGAGTTAGCGACCTCGATAAGCTCACCCGAGTACATGATGCCGATGCGGTCAGAGAACTCGACCATTAACGATAAGTCATGGGTGATAAACAGAATCGAGAAACCAAACTCTTCTTTTAGTGCATAGATCTTTTGTAGGATTTCGCGTTGTACAACCACATCGAGTGCTGTTGTTGGCTCATCCATGATGATCAGCTTTGGATTCAGTGCCAACGCGATAGCAATCACTAGACGTTGACGCATACCACCAGAGAATTGGTGAGGGTAATCACTCAAACGGCTCGGGTGAATGTCTACGATTTCCAGTAAGCCTTCAGCGCGCTTTTTAGCTTGCTCACGAGTCATGTTCGTGTGACGCATGATTACGTCACAGAACTGCTCTTCCATTGGTAATACTGGGTTGAGTGCGTTCATCGCACTCTGGAATACCATCGACATCTCACTCCAACGGAACGCTTGCATACGGTCATCACTGTATTCAAGAATGTTTTCACCATTGAAGATAACCTCACCACCACTGATGTAAGCTGGCGGCTTATGAAGACGCATTAGTGAGAAAGCAACGGTTGATTTACCACAACCCGATTCACCGGCTAGACCAAATACCTCACCAGGCGCGATATCGAAGCTAACGTTGTTACACGCACGCACATCGCCTGACTCTGTTATGTAATCCACGCATAAGTTGCGGATAGAAATTAGTGGTTCAGACATGATTATTTATCTCCGCTCCAAAGTGCATTTTGTGGTGGTAGTTCTGGTTCGCGTTCTTGTTTATCTTGAGCTGCAAGCTTCTTCCAACGCTTCATACCTTTGTGAGAACGCAGTTGCGGGTTAGCAATCTCATCGACAGCGAAGTTAAGCAGAGCAAGGCCTGTAACTAGCATTGTCAGTGCAATACAAGGAGCTAACAGTTCCCACCAAGCGCCAATCAGCATTGATGAAGAGGTTTGAACGTTGTAAAGCATGATGCCCCAGCTGATTGTGTTCGGGTCACCAAGACCTAGGAACGAGATTGTTGCTTCCATCATGATTGCGTACATTACTGAACCGATGAAACTTGCACCTACGATGGAGATAAGGTTTGGCAGAATCTCAACGAAGATGATGCGAATTGGAGACTCACCAAGTACTTCTGCTGCTTTAACAAACTCTTTTTCACGCAGTGCTAGAGTTTGGGAGCGAACAACACGGGCGCCCCAAGCCCAGGACATAAAGCCGATAACCAAGGTTATTGTGAGTGGCCCTGCCTCACCGATGAAAGCTGCTACCACGAACAGTAATGGGTATTGGGGGATAACCAGCATGATGTTCATCGCAGCGGTTAGTACGTCATCGACACGACCACCGAAGTAACCTGCCGAAACACCGATAATTGTTGCTAGTAAACATACTGTTAGACCTGCACCGAAGCCTACTGCCAGTGATACGCGTGCGCCGTATACCACTTGTGACCAAACATCACGGCCCATACGAGTCGTACCTAATACGTGGTCCGCTTTTTTAGACATAATCAGTGTGCGACGGTCGTCTGCAAGGTTTTGTGCCACCCAGCCGTTCGGGTTAGTTTGTGCCGATTTAACAACAAAGCCAGGGTACTCGTGTGGGTTACCTGTGCGCTTGTCTGGTGCATGTTTGGTGATCAATGGAGCTGCAAGAGCGCCAAGAACAAAGATGCTTAGGATGATGACGCCTGTTAGGGCCATCGGGTTACGCCAAATGAGTTTTAGAAAGTCTTTCATGATTATTTACCACCCTTACGAAGACGAGGGTCAAGAACTACGTAAAGCATGTCTGCCACCAAGTTAAAGAACAGCATGAATAGCGTCATGATAAGTAGCTGACCTTGCAGTACTTGGTAGTCTCGAGCGTTGATTGCGTTGAAAAGTACGCTGCCAAGACCTGGGTAGTTGAAGATGATTTCGATAATTAGCTGACCACCGATTGCCATACCTAGCGACATAGAAAGTGCGGTCACGCTCGGTAGCATTGCGTTACGTGCTGCGTAGTTGAATACCACTCGGTTTTCGCTCAGGCCTTTGCCTTTCGCCATAGTGATGTAGTCTTCAGCAAGTAGGTTGATCATGTTGTTACGCATGTTGACTAGGAAGCCACCAATTTGAACAACTGAAGCACAGAAAAGTGGTAAGAAAGCGTGGTAAGCAACATCTTTGATGAATGCCCAGCTTGTCCAATCAGGCACAGTACCAGCGGTGTAAGCGTAACCCGTTGGGAACCACTTCAAGCCGATTGCAAAGGTAAATAGTGCAATCATCGCGATAACGACTTGAGGAACGGCTTGTAGAATCAGCATTCCTGGCGTTACAAAAGCATCGTATTTGCTGCCACGTTTCCACGCCGCGAAAATACCTAGGATAGAACCGATAGAGAAAGAAAGAATTACAGCGGTACCTGCTAAGAAAAGCGACCAGCCGAATGCCCCACCCAACAATGAATTTACAGAAAGAGGGTAGAATTGAATTGATGTACCAAGCTCCCAGCTAAGGATGTTCTTCATGTACGCTGCGTATTGAACTAGTAAGCCGCCATCAACGAAACCTAATAGCTCTTTCATTGCAGCAATACGTTCTGGAGTAACTTGCACAGAAGCGTTCGCAAACATCATGGTAACTGGATCACCAGGCATTGCTCTTGGAATAATAAAGTTTAACGTCGCTGCAACTAATAGCGCGACAAAATAAAATGACAAACGTCTTAAAAAATAACCCATAACTCACACCTTACTCACCCAGATTGTTTCCCTGTTTCTGGATTCAGGTCGCTCCTAGCGAAATTTGGAACGAAAAATCCCCTGACGACGAGCGCCATACTTTCAATTGAGAGTCTGGGGATTTTTATAAGCGGCGTAAGAGATTACGCCGCAAGGATTGAACGAATACTTATTTGACTGGTTTTAGGTCCAGTACATGAAGTAAACGCTCTGGAATACCAGCCCAAATTTGTGGGCGGCCTTTTGGATTTTCTTCGTTCCACCAACCAGTGAAGCGAGTTGTGTTGTATTGGTACATGTAAGCACCAGACATCACAGGGATTGTCACTTGGTCTGCAGCGATGATTTGCTGGATACCGTGTGCAATGTCTAGCTGTTCGTTCTTGTCAGCTGTTTTGTAGAAGCTGTTTAGAAGACCATCTAGTTTGTCGTTTTTGTAGAAGTGCATGGCAAAACGAGGCATACCGTCACCAGATTGTAGTGATGAGTTGTAAGCACTGTTCCAGTACGTGTATGGATCCGCACCGTGGAAGTAGTTTGTGTATGCTACGTCGTATGTACCCTCCAGCATTGCTTGGTTGTATACAGAGAAGTCTGGCGTACGAGCTTTTGCTTTGATGCCCACTTCGTTTAGCTGCTCTACCGCTAGTTGAACTGTGTTGTTGAAGTCAGTCCAGCCGTTTGGCGACTGGATCATTAGTTCGAAAGACTTACCAGATGGAGTATCAACAAAACCATCGTTGTTTACATCTTTGAAGCCTGCGTCAGCAAGAAGCTTCTTCGCGCCTTCAGCGTTGTAAGTATTAAAGCCTTTGTACTTGTTGTGAGTCTTTTCATCAGACCAAGCTTCGAATGCGTAGCCAAGGCCGGATGCGAAGTCGTTCACTGTACCGCCACCGTAGAATGCGATGTCGATGATAGTTTGACGGTCAAGCGCCATGGAGAAGGCACGACGAAATTCAACGTTGCTTAACGCTTCATGCTTTGCAGCATCTGGATGCTTGAAGTTTACAACGAAAGCTTGTGTACCTGCTGGCGGGTACCAGTAGTGATGTTTAGGGCTGGCTGCCGCGTATGTACGGTCGATATCTGGAACGAAAGAAGACGTCCAGTCCATTTCACTGTTTACGATTTTACCTAGGAATTGGTCGTTATTCGCAATTTGTGGAACACGCAGACAGTCAACATCTAGGTTGTCTGCATCCCAGTAATTAGGGTTTGCACACTGGATATATAGTTGCGCAGTAAATGTATCAATTTCTGTAAATGGACCAGAACCTACCGGATTTTCATTGGTAAACGTTGATGGATCTTTAACGTCTTTCCAGATGTGCTTTGGTACTACAGGTACTTTAGCAATCTCGTAAGGCGCATTCGAGTTGGCTTCTGCTAGTGTGAATTTAACTTGATAGTCGTTAAGTTTTTCTACGGAAGTTACCCAAGAGTTGATACCAGATTGGTCAAGTTCTGGTCTCTCTTTTACAAGGTTGAAAGAAAAAACAACATCATCAGCAGAAAAAGTTTCTCCATCAGACCACTTAACAGCCTTACGAATGTCGAAAACAACACTCGTCAGATCATCTGACATTTTGAAGTTTTCAGCGAGACGGAACACTGGAGTGTTACCGTGCATTTCGTTAAATACAACTAATGGTTCGTAGAGGAAATCCCAAGTTGTATGTAAATGAGTTGCGCCTAAATACGGGTTAAAGTTACGTACAAAGGTAGTGAACTCCTTAGGGTGAATAGTCAGTTCGCTGCGTTCTGCAGCTGTTGCTACTGATGCAAAACCTGTTGTAGCAGTTGCAATAATTGCTGTTGCTAGGGCTGTTTTTTTTATATTGGCAAGCATAGCTGTTCCTTACTATTTGCTTTCATTTCACTAATGGATTGAATGTTATCTATCGCTAATTGGTTAGTAGATACACACTCTGGTTAAAGGCCTACCTCTTCTTCTTCGTTGCTCCAGATTCATCGCTGTTTCTGAGAAGTGGTAAGAGTGGCCTGTAGGCCTTTGGCAGGAGTAAGAAAACACCTTATCGATGAATTAATCAAACTCGTTTCCCGTCAAAAACGTTAAAAACAGATAACCTCACGTCATTAACGTCAAAATAGGGCGCTCTGGTGGTTTTTCGTCCGTAATTGTTAAGGTGATGTGACTCGCAACTAGTTAGTTGTTGAACATTGCGTGTGAGTGGTTACTTACATTTTGTGTTTTTAAATATGGTGGTTGTTTCTAATTTAATCTAATTGTAGATCTTGGTCACTTACTAATTTCACGTTAAATTTTCCGAGAAAATTAAATCTGCCGTTCTGTTGTGACTCGCTTCTCAAACTGCAACAAATAGTCAGGTTACGGTTAGAATCGGTGGAGAATAGAGCGAAAATCGGTAGCTGATGCCGATACTCATTACGTCGAAATAGCATGATATTTCTCTTGTTTAAAGCTGTAAAAGAAGTGGGAGTGAACGGCTCTAATTGTGCTTTTTACGACTATTATACGTACAAAAAAGCCCACGTAAGGTGGGCTAATAGAGTGATGTTAGTTCAGGGTTAACTGGTCAGTAACTTCTGTAGTTTGTCTCTGAGCATCTCAATGTGCGTTCTCTCTGGTGTCTGTTCTTTACAGTGTTCGAGAATGAACTCGATAGAGCTTAGTACTGTTCGCCAGCGAGGTGTTTTAGGCAGCGTTTCTACACGTAGGTATTTGTCTAACGTTCGCGTTTGTAGTGTGCTTCTGTCTAGATAAACGCGCCATAAGCCACTCTTCTCTGCGAACGCAAACTTGGTTTCTCCGGTAACCGATTCCCAGTATAGGATGGCGTTGCTCATCGCGTCGACTAAGACTTCACGCATTAACTCTTGCTTGTTTTTACCTTCTCCTGTGGCTTTATCTGCTAAGCGTGTAAACTCTCCGCCTAGTTCTTTCAGCTGCTGAAGCTTGTCCTTATCACCTTCAAAGGCATAGCTAGAAAGCGCTTCAACAGCCGTCTCAAGGTTATTGATACGGTTTGAGTTAACGCCACCGCCAACATTGAATATGTACATGGTGTCTAGCCCTGAGCCTTCAGGTAACTTGAGGATGTCACTCGGTATGCGCTGACGAGTGTCATCTATATAGATGTCGATATCGCCACAGTAGTGTGCTTGTTCCACTCTCAGGTATTTAGGCGCGATGATTTCGTCGGCCATTGAGCGCTTAAGTTGCTCTTGTCCGCGCCTAAAGAGTTTAGCTGCCGCTTCGTTGGCAAAGCGAATACGTTGGTCATCACGAATGCAGATGATGGCCTCTGGTGCAGATTCTAGCTGCTCGAGTAAACGTCCTTGAGTTTCTAGCAAGTTAGCTTCAACCATCGCTCTGTGCTTGAGCTCTAGTTGTAGTTGGTCGTTCTCAAGGCGTCTCTGCTCAGCTTTACTTGCTGATAGATGTGCTGTGATTCGAGCTGATAGCTCTTGTTTGTTGAATGGCTTAGACAAATAGTCATTAGCGCCAGCTTCGAAGCCGCGTACACGGTCTTCTGCTTGGTTGAGCGCGGTCAGCATTATGATCGGTAGTTGCGCATGGTCATATTGCTTACGCAGTGTTTCACACACTTGATAGCCGCTCATGCCCGGCATCATGATATCGAGGAGCAATAGTTCTGGCTTCTCTTTTTCAATCAACTCGATGGTTTCAGGGCCATCGCAGGCTGTACGTACTCGATAGCCTTCTAGTTTCAAGAAGCTGTCTAGTACACGAAGGTTAACGGGTTCATCATCCGCGATAACCAGCAGTGGACCATCAGGGTTCTCATTGATGACGCTGTTTTCTTGCTGTGTGTTATCAATCAAGTCAGGCGCTTTGAAGTGTGAGTAGCTACCTGATTCGTTGTAGTTTTTAAGTTCTTCTTCTGTCGCCAGAGGCAGAGTAAAACTGAACGTAGTACCTAGCATTGGCTGGCTACTTACGTATAGCGAACCACCCATTAATTCAATTAACTGGCGACTGATCGATAAGCCAAGGCCTGCACCTTGGCGATAGTTACTGGCGTCTTGGCCTGCTTGAATCAGGGGTTCGAAGATATGTTCAAGATACTCTGCTGGTATGCCTTGACCAGTATCGACCACTTGCACACGAATGTTGTCGTCGATTACGCTCGCAGAGATAACGATTTTACCTTCTGATGTGTACTTGATGGCATTGCCGACCAAGTTATACATCACCTGCTCAAGGCGCTGAGGATCGGACGATACTAGCCCTAAATCACTCGGCACTTGGTTAATAATACGAATCGGTTTATTGCCCAACAGGTGATGAGATAGCTCAAGCACCAAGCTGGTGGCAGCAGACAGATCAACCGCAGATTTCTTAATGTCCAAGCTACCGTAACGCATCTTGTGATAATCAAGCAGATCATCAACCAAGGTTGCTAGTCGCTGACCACTGTTGATGATGATATCCAACTGGTATTTCTGGTTCGCCGGAATAGGGCCATTCGCACCCGATATCAATGCTTCAGCAATACCAACCATACCATGCAGTGGTGTTCTCAATTCGTGTGAGGTGGTTGCTAAGAATTCATCTTTGAGTTTGTTGGCGAGCTGCAACTCATCATTTTGTTTCTGAATGGTCTTAAGGTTGTCCTCAAGTTCATCATTTTGATTTTTGATCAGCTGCATCTTGTCACGAATTGAACGTTGCATTCGCTCAAAGCTGACAGCCAAGCGACCGATTTCGTCTTTGCGCTCTGTATTGATCATGGTTTCATCAAGGTCACCGGCAGAGACTTTCTCGGCTGCCCATGTCAGTTTAAGCAGCGGGGAGGTGATGAAGTTTGATAAATAGTGCGATGCAACCACCACTAGAATGATGGCGGTGAGCATGACGATAACAAAGATCTTTTCTAGCTGGTGAATACGTGCGAAGGCTTCTTTTTCTGGAAGCTCAACGACCAAAGCCCAAGTGGCGTACTTAAGCTCAATAGGTGTATAGGCCGCAATGATGGCTTGATTCTGGGTGTTATCGAATGTGCCAACAGCGGTTTCGCCTGCTAGTGCTTTGTCCACTACATCTAGGCTTAGATTTATAGATTCTTGCGAATGAGCGAGGCTACGAGGTAAGTGGTCACTACCAACGAGCAAAGTTTGAATGTTTGAGCTCTTGTTTAGATCGGCAATCAGCTTAGTGATGCCGTTGATTGGCAGCCTAAACATCGCGTAACTGTGTAAGTAACCTTGCTGCACGATAGGTGCGCCTAACCATGCCGTCTGTTTACCGTTCTCGTCCTTAAAGTCAGAGACAATAACTGGTGTGTAATCTTCATTTGACTTGCGTCGGTCTGTGACGTCTTTAGCCAGGCGCTTGAAAGTAACACCTAGGTTTGAGTCCTTGTACTTACCAGTCAGCAAGTTAGTGCCGTAATCGTCATTTTTGAAGACGGAGTAAGCAACGTTACCGTTGATATCAACCAATAAAATATCGTCAAAATCGGAGCGCTTAAGCAACTCTAGATAGGCGTTATGATAGCGCTTATGCAGTAGGCGATAACGTTCACTACCAATATAGCTGCTTGATTCTGGAAGAATGGATGTTTTGATCTGATCACCAGAACCTTGGATATAACGTTGCTGAGCATTGTTGCGAGCTTCGTCAATATCCAAGCCTAGGCGTTGGAAGGCATTGATTAAGCCATAGAAGCGTCCGCCACTGGCATTGGCTAGTTCTGAGCGAACAAAGCCCATGACTTGGGATTCTTGAGCCTGTAGGTAGTCGACAATCTGTTGTTGCTTAGTATCACGAACAGAAACAAGGTGCGAAGTACTTTGTTCCTGAAGATCCTGACTGTGCGATTGGAGGAAAAATATCGCGATAAGTGTCACTGGAGTAATACTAAGGACAAGAAATGCCAGCATTAGGGTGTTTTGAAGGCGCTTAAACTTCTGCTTACGATAAAATCTAAACATAAATTGGGTACTACTTTCCTTTGATGTACTGCTAAAAGGGGCGAAAACAAGTACAGAGAATAGAATTAATGGTTTCCAATTTAACGAAATTAACGAGTTTTTTTACTTTGACAAGTAAGTGGTATTTAAAGCGTGTGCAAAAGCTCACTTTTATAGACTTTTGACAAAAATATGAACAGACAGCGCAGATAATGACCCTGCGCTGTGCTAGAGAGGCTACTTGTTTGCGTGGTAGATCGCGAATTTGGTGGTCTTATTTAGAGTCGCGCATTTTCCAAATGCTTGCTCAATAATTGGGATGTATTTTAAGAAGCTGTTGGCAACAATGATCAGCTCACCAGAACGGTTTAAATACTGTGGAGCCTGCGCCAGAAGGGTTTCTGTTGCACTGTAGCTCGTATCCAAGCCCGAGTGGAATGGTGGGTTGCTGATAATGAATTGATAGTCTTGCGCTGTATCAGAGTAGACATCAGAAGCGAAAACTTTGCCCGTTAAGCCGTTCGCTTCCAAAGTTGCTTGGCTAGACGCTACTGCAAACGCACTGATGTCGCACATCTCAAGTTCAATATCAGGATTGCGAGAGGCCATTACTGCACCGAGTACACCGGCACCGCAACCGAAGTCCAACACTTTGCCCTTCAACGTTGGTAATGTATCTAGCAGAAGCTGGCTACCGACATCAAATTCACCATGGCTAAATACACCTGGCAGGCTTTTTACGGTAAGTGACTGCTCACCAATGTTCACCGTGTAAGTTTTAAACCAGTCTTGCAGGTTAAAAGCGGCTGGTTGCTCAAAGCATTGACCCCAGTAGAAAGAGCAACGACGCGCTGAATCGTATTTTACGACCTTACCGTAAGCGGCAAACATCTTCTCAATGCTTTTCACGCCAGAGCGGTTCTCACCAACCACAACAATCTCAGTATCTTTGCCTAGTTTGGCAAACAGCATCGCCAGCAAAAACTCAGCTTCAGCTTTTGCTTTTGGCCAGTACAGCATCACTAAGTCAGCTTTGGTCTCTTCGGTAAACTCAGCACCGTAAAAACGTTGAATAGCGCTGTAGCCTTCAAGCTGACGGTAGTAGCTGTAGTTTGAAGTAAATACAGAAACAGACTCACAGTGTTTTGCTAACTCAACAGGAAATAAGTCTTCAGCCTCACCGGCAACTAAAACATGTTTGCCTTCAAAGTAGGCAAGTTGGCGCTCAGCAATCTGGCTTGGGGCAATATAAGCTGACATAGGACACTCTATTGAATTGTTAGCAAAAAATGAGGGCGGATTCTCGCATAATCCGCCCAAAGCTTGAAGTGTTTAATACTCGTTCGGCAAGTAAGTGATTGAAGAGCGGTTTAACTCTTGTCTTGCTGATTTAAAAAGTCCTTAAACTCTTCATCGTAGATGTTAAATAGAACAATGGTAATCGCAAAAATCAGCGGGCCGTAGATAAGACCAATCAGTCCGAATAGTTGGATACCACCCAGTAGCGAGAAGAAAATCATCAGGGTGTTCATACCCGCACTGCCTTGCATTAACAGTGGTCGTAGTAGGTTATCTATCGAACCAACAATTGCCACGCAGTAAACCGTTAGGAAGATAGCCCAAGTCGTGTCACCGGTTAAGAACAAGTAAGCCGCCGCTGGGATCCAGATTAGCGCAGTACCGACCACCGGGATGAAAGAGGCAAAGCCCATCATGGTGCCCCAGAACAGTCCTGGGAAGCCAGCAATCCACATACCGAAACCACCAGCTATACCTTGTGCGATTGCAGTTAGGAATGACCCCATCACTGCTGATTTTGATACTTGCTCAATTTCAGCGAGAAGTTTGTCTTCTTGGCTGCGAGACAGAGGAAGAATGTGGCGAACCACACTGATGATTTTGTCATGGTCTCTAAGTAGGAAGAACAGAACGAACAGCATCAAGAAGAAGTCCATCAAGAAGTTGGTCGCATCACCAAGGATCTTCGCACTAATGCCGACAAGCTTAGAGCCAAAGCTTGTCGCGAACTCACCAACTTTCTGTGCGATAGCTTTCGGTTCAATGTTATCGAAAGGCAGGTAGTTATTTACGAACGACAGCGCTTTAACCACGATAGGGTGCTCAAACAGGGTTTGAATACCGCCATGGGTTACCCATTGATAGGTGTTTTGAGAAAATAGAGAGCCTTGTTGCACGATCGCTGCAAACACCGCCAATAGAGGGATAACGATAATAAAAGTTAGAATCACACACGAAAGCAATGAGACTAGGTTTGCTTTATTTGGTATCTTCTTTTCAAGCCACTCATGGATAGGAAACATCAACAGTGAAATGATGAAGGCCATCACGATTGAATTAACGTATGGTTCTATAAGTAAGTAACAAGCATAAGCTGCAACGAGCAGCGCAATGATGATTACCCAGTGACTGGAATTGATTTTAATTTTTTCTGACACGGTAATGGTCTCTATATTTGCGTTCTGAGTTTATAATGGCTGCAAAACAGAGAGTTAGCAATGAGGAGTTTTGATTATGGGATGCTGTAATAAAGATAAGAAATGCCAAGATGAAGAGCAGCAAACGAAAAAAGAGCTCCCTTGGTTCAGAATGTTCCTTGGTACGCTGATGCTGTTGGTTTTCCTGTTCTGGGAACGTTAAGCGCTTTGCCGACATAGGATGACGGATGTGAAAGGGAGGTTCCCTTAAAAAAGCTGAGTGCCATCCATTAAAAAGGGCTGCGTTAATGCAGCCCTAAATTCAATCAGTTAGCGGCTTATCAGCGCTTATGATTATTTGCTTTCTGCAGCAATGATCGCAAGAGAGCGGTCAGCGGCTTCTAGTGTCGCATCAATCTCTTTTGAACCGTGAGCAAGCGATGTGAAGCTCGCTTCGAATGCTGAAGGCGCAAGGTACACACCGTGATCTAGCATCAGGTGGAAGAAGCGCTTGAAGCGTTCTACATCACACTTAGTTACATCTTCGTAGCAAGTTACTGTTTCTTGCTCAGTGAAGAAGAAGCCAAACATGCCACCAACTTGGTGTACTAGCATTGGGATGCCGTGCTTGTCAGCAAGTTGCTTGAAGCCATTCGCTAGCTGCTTAGTTTTTGATGCTAGACGCTTCTCGTTGCCTTCTTCACGTAGAAGGTTCAGACATGCATAGCCTGCAGCCATTGCTACTGGGTTACCAGAAAGAGTACCCGCTTGGTAAACTGGGCCTGTTGGTGCGATGTATTGCATCACGTCTTTACGACCACCAAAAGCACCGACTGGCATACCGCCACCGATAACTTTACCAAGACACGTTAGGTCTGGCTTGATGTTGTAGTAAGCCTGCGCACAGCCTTCAGCCACACGGAAACCTGTCATCACTTCATCAAAGATCAGTAGCGCGCCTTCTTGGTCACAGATCTCACGTAGACCTTCGTGGAAGCCTTCTACTGGTGGGATACAGTTCATGTTGCCCGCTACAGGTTCAACGATGATACAAGCGATCTCACCTTTGTTTGCTTCAAACAGCTCACGTACAGAGTCTAGGTTGTTGAATGTCGCCGTTAGTGTGTGCTTAGCGAAGTCTGCTGGTACGCCTGGAGAGCTTGGCTGACCTAGAGTCAAAGCGCCAGAACCTGCTTTTACAAGTAGGCTGTCTGCGTGGCCATGGTAGCAGCCTTCAAACTTAAGAATTTTGTCACGACCAGTAAAGCCACGAGCAAGGCGAATCGCGCTCATGGTTGCTTCAGTACCTGAGCTAACCATACGTAGCTGTTCCATTGAAGGAACCATCTCAGACACAAGCTCAGCCATTTTGATTTCAGTTTCAGTTGGAGCACCGAAGCTAAGACCACGTTGAGCCGCTTCAATTACTGCATCACGGATAACCGCGTGGTTGTGACCAAGGATCATTGGACCCCAAGAGCCAACGTAATCGATATATGCTTTACCATCAGCATCAAAAATAAGTGGGCCATCAGCGCGTTCAACGAAGATTGGAGAACCACCTACGCCATTGAATGCACGAACTGGAGAGTTTACGCCACCAGGAATAGTTTGCTGTGCTTTTTCGTACAGCTCTGCTGATTTGGTCATTGATATATCCTCTTTTGACTGTCGGACCAATTGGCAGGCATTGTACCTATCCATAATCCAACTAGGAATGGTTTCGCTGATATAATCGCCCGAATCTGATTGTTTTGTGTGGTTGCACATTCATTTTGTTTTTATTTGATGAGTTTTTAGCAGGAAAAACGGCGATCAGGTGGTGAATACTTGAACGTTTCAGTCAGGTATTGGATAATCAGCAGAATATAAGAAAACACTCAACAACTATGGTCTCGAATTAGATTTGTATCATGTTGTTTTTGACACAGGTAAGAGAGGTTGTCGTGAGCGAAGCAAATATCCCATTGTCTTTTTCTGATGCAGCAGCTACCCGCGTACAAACGCTGATTGCTGAAGAAGAAAACCCAGAACTAAAACTGCGTGTATACATTACAGGTGGTGGTTGTAGTGGTTTCCAATACGGCTTCACATTCGATGAAAAAGTAAATGATGGCGACACTACGATTGTAAATAGCGGTGTAACACTGGTTGTTGACCCAATGAGCCTACAATACCTAATGGGTGGCGTGGTTGACTACACAGAAGGCCTAGAGGGTGCACGTTTCTTCGTAAACAACCCTAATGCCACAACAACATGTGGTTGTGGCGCATCATTTAGCGTATAGCAATAAAGAAAAAGCTTTCTCTGAAAGCTATATTCGAAACACCGTAAACGCCGGACTTATGTTCGGCGTTTTTGTTTTTTATCCCCTTCACTTTTACTTCCTTTAGTACACGGCATATTTTTTTAAACTGTCGATAACGTCCTCAACTTTATTTCTCCTGTCCTGTTAATATTACTTATTTGTATCAGTACATCTCTTGTGACGCTGTTGCGTCAATTAATGCACCTAATGCACCTAATGCGCCAGAAAAGGATTTGCTATGCCCACTCTATTTTCTAACTCGCCACTTTTTCAGAAACTTAAGCAGCCGTGGTTGGTCTCTCTGATTTTAGTCATACTGCTTTCTCTCTGGCTTGGCTTAGGAGTGGGGCAAGCTGAAGAGTCGCCTGAGAAAAAAGCGACTGGGATTCCATTGGCAAAGGTTTCTTACCAAACATTTACCTCATCACCCACCTTTAAGACCATTGATTTATACGGTCGAACAGCGCCAGATCGACATGCGCGATTAGGCGCAGAGGTTGCAGGCAAGGTCGTCAGGCTCAACGTTGCTAAGGGTGATACTGTAAAAGCAGGACAAGCCATTGCTCAGATCGATAAAGGCGACTTGGAAATACAGTTAGAGCGGGCATCGGCTCTGTATCGCCTCAAACAGAAAGAATTTAAAGCGGCGCAGTCACTGAAGAAAAGAGGGCTACAAGGGGAAATTGCTTACACTACCGCTGAGGCATCTTTAACTGAAGCGAAAGCCATGATGCGTAATGCGGAGTTGGCATTAAAGAATACTGTTATTACCTCACCTTTCTCGGGTGTGGTTCAAGACTTGATGGTCGAGCTTGGTGATTTCGTTGGCGTTGGCGACCCCGTTGCTGGTGTGATTGACCTTGACCCTCTGGTGATTAAAGCGGATGTCAGTGAGCGTCATATTCAGCACCTGTTAGCCAATCAAGATGCATTGGTTCGTCTACTTGGCAGAGAGGAAGTAGAAGGGCGATTACGTTATGTGTCTCGAATCTCTTCAGCTTCTACTAATACCTTCCCAATCGAAATTGAAATCGATAACTCTGATGGCTTACTGCCCGCTGGTGTCAGTGCTGAAGTAAAACTCAATCTAGAAACAAGAGATGCTATCAAGGTGACACCTGCGATGTTGGCTTTGGATGAGGCGGGTAACCTTGGGGTTAAAACTCTGGTGTCAGTTGATGATGCGCCAAGCGTTAAATTTGTCGGCATACAGCTAGTGAAGGCTGAGCAAGATGGAGTTTGGCTCACGGGCTTAGGTCAACAGGTCGATATTATTACCGTCGGACAAGGCTTTGTACGTGATGGTGATTCGGTGATTGCGGTTGAGCAAGGTGCTGAACTCTCAAATACAGTGGCTGAGTAGGAGATAACTGATGTATTCAATTATTGATGCAGCTTTGTCTCGTGCTCGCACCATGCTTTCTCTGTTGGCGCTGATCTTGGTCGCAGGTGTTATTACTTATATCACGATACCTAAGGAGTCGAGCCCCGATATCACCATCCCGATTATCTATGTTTCAGTTGGGCATCAAGGGATCTCACCAACCGATGCTGAGCGTCTGTTAGTTCGACCTATAGAACAAGAGCTTAGATCCATTGAAGGCGTAAAAGAGATGAATTCAACCGCCGCAGAAGGCCATGCTTCTGTGGTGTTGGAGTTTAATGTTGGGGTTGACCTTACCAAAGCGATGGCCGATGTACGTGACGCCGTTGATCTTGCCAAGCCAAAACTACCAGAAGACAGTGATGAGCCGACGGTTAATGAGGTAACCCTCGCCTCTGAACAACCTGTTCTGTCTGTGGTGTTATTCGGTACTGTTCCTGAACGCACCATAGTGCAAATTGCTCGAGAGCTTGGAGATAAATTAGAGAGCTATCGCCAAATATTAGAGGTCGATATTGCCGGTGACAGAGAAGATATCGTTGAAATTATTGTTGATCCTCTATTGATGGAGAGCTACAGCCTAGATCAAGCTGATATCTACAATCTGATCGCATTGAATAATCGAGTGGTTGCTGCGGGTTTTGTTGATACGGGCTATGGTCGTTTCTCGGTCAAAGTCCCTTCGGTGTTTAACTCCTTAAAGGATGTGCTTGAGTTACCTATCAAAGTGGATGGTAAACAGGTCGTTACTTTTGGTGATGTAGCTACAGTTCGTCGAGCGTTTCGAGATCCGGAGAGCTTTGCGCGTTTAGATGGGAAATCTGCGGTGGTCTTGGATATCAAGAAGCGAGCGGGTGAGAACATCATTGAAACCGTAGACCTGGTGAAAGCGGTAATGGCTGGGGCTCAGCAGCAAGCTGAGTGGCCAAACAATCTGTTGGTTAAATACACTTGGGATGAATCGAAAGATGTGAAGATTATGCTCAATGATCTTCAAAACAACATCTTATCCGCCATCATTCTAGTGGTGATCGTAATCATCGCGATTCTTGGCGTGCGTACTGCTTTGTTAGTCGGCATCTCAATTCCTGGCTCATTCCTCACTGGGTTATTGGTTCTCTCAGTATTTGGGTTAACCGTTAACATTGTAGTGCTGTTCTCTTTGATTATGGCGGTGGGGATGTTGGTCGACGGCGCGATTGTGGTGACTGAATTTGCCGACAGGAGAATGCAAGAGGGAGAAGGACGTAAAGATGCCTATCGAGATGCCGCTAAGCGGATGGCGTGGCCAATTACAGCGTCAACGGCCACCACTTTAGCAGCGTTTGCTCCGTTGCTGTTCTGGCCGGATGTGACGGGCGAATTCATGAAGTATCTCCCGTTAACTCTGATCGCGACTTTAACAGCTTCATTGATTATGGCACTGCTGTTCGTGCCTGTATTAGGTGGCTTGATTGGTAAGCCTCAATACGTATCCCCTCAGAACCAAGCTCGAATGGTCGCCCTGCATAATGGTGATTTTACTCAAGCGACTGGCTTCACCAAGGCGTATTACCACACACTTTCTTTAGCGATTAAGCATCCATTTAAAATTCTGTTTAGTGCGATACTACTCGCGGTTGCAGTAGGCTTTACTTACTCAAAAGCAGGCTTAGGAGCTGAGTTTTTCCCTGAGGTTGATCCGCCATTCTTTAACGTTAAAGTGCGCTCACATGGTGATCTTTCGATTCAAGAAAAAGATGACATCATGCGTGATCTTGAGCAAGTGATGCTGAATCATGAAGAGTTCGACAGCGTTTATACGCGTACCGGTGGTGACGACCAGATTGGTTTGATCTCGATTACGCCTGTCGACTGGCAATATCGCCGTAGCGTGAAAGCGATCATTGAAGAGTTAAAGCAAAAAACCGATCAATACGCTGGTGTCGAGATCGAATACAAGTTCCCCGATGCAGGGCCTCCGGTTGAAAATGACTTGGTGATCGAGCTCTCAGCTAAAACACCGGAGCAGCTTAATCTGGCAGCAAAAATCGTAAGAAGCTGGGCGGATGGTAATCAAACACTGACCAATATCAGCGATACAGCAAGTAAAGATGGTATCGATTGGAAAGTGGATATCCGCCGTGATGATGCCGCGCGTTTTGCCGCTGATGCTACCGTGGTGGGGAATACAGTTCAATTCGTTACCAACGGTCTCAAGATTGGGGATTACCTGCCTGATGACTCATCAGAAGAAGTCGATATCTTGGTGCGTTATCCGAATGATAAAAGGGATATCGGACGCTTCGACCAGCTCAGAGTCAAAACGCCAGCAGGCCTGGTTCCGATAACCAATTTTGCTCAGATCGTTCCAGACCACAAGCAAGACACTATCAAACGCCTTGATGGTAAGCGAGTCGTCAACATCATGGCAGATATGGAAGAAGGGTATAACCTTGCTTTAGAACTGCCAAAGATCGAGCAGGCGTTAAGTGAACTAGGGCTTCCAGATAGCGTAGATTTTCGTATTCGTGGTCAAAATGAAGAACAGGAGAACTCGTCAGCCTTTTTGCAAAGTGCATTCTTAGTAGCACTAGCGGTGATGGCTTTGATTCTTATCACTCAGTTCAACAGCTTCTATCAAGCCTTCTTAATTCTAAGTGCAGTCTTGTTCTCTACGGTTGGCGTATTCGTTGGTCTACTGATCTTCCAACGCCCGTTTGGCATTGTGATGTCGGGGATTGGGGTAATAGCGCTTGCCGGCATAGTCGTGAACAACAACATCGTGTTGATTGATACTTATAATCAGCTCATCAAAAGAGGCATGGACAAGCGAGATGCGATTCTAAGAACCGGTGTTCAGCGTTTAAGGCCAGTAATGCTCACGACGGTTACGACTATCTTAGGTTTAATGCCGATGGTGTTAGAGATGAACATCGACCTGATTAATCAAAAGATAGAGTTTGGCGCGCCAAGTACACAATGGTGGTCACAGCTTGCGACCGCTATTGCTGGTGGTTTGGCGTTTGCCACGGTGCTGACTTTAGTATTAACCCCTTGTTTGTTAATGCTTGGACGGAACAACAAACCTGAAAAACAGTAGCTAGTTGTGATATGTGAGCATAAAAAAGAGCGCCTTGATGGGCGCTCTTTGCATTTTTCTATTTTGCTGTGAAGCTACAAACGCCTAGTTAGTCGCTAGTAACTGACCGTATCGCTCAAGGTTCTTCAATCGAATCTCAGAGTTTGCAATAAAGGTTGCTTTTGCCTTACCCGTTAGAGACTTAGATTGAGGTAACTTCACGGTACGCGCATTCTTGTGAACGCCATTAACTAAGAACTCGTAGTGCAAGTGTGGGCCTGTTACACGGCCTGTGCCGCCCAGAGTACCAATAGTTTGACCTTGCTTAACACGTTGCCCTGTTTTCACCATGCGTTTCTTCATGTGCAGGTACTTAGTGATGTAAGTGTTGCTGTGTCGGATGAACACGTAGTTACCGTTGAACTGGTTGTAACCAGACTTCTGTACGATACCATCACCGGCGGCCCAGATAGGTGTGCCAACTGGGGCTGCATAGTCGGTGCCTCGGTGAGCACGAACCTTACCTGTTACTGGGTGTTTTCGGCGAGGGTTGAAGTTTGATGTTACACGACGAAAATCAATAGGAGAGCGCAGGAAGGCTTTCTTCATCGCTCGGCCGTTTTCGTCGTAGTAGTTACCGCTTTTATCGTCTAATACCGCAGTAAATGAATCACCTTGGTTTTTGAATACAGCTGCCATGATTTTGCCACGACCAATCACTTCGCCTTCAACCACTTTCTCTTGGTATAAGATTTTAAAGCTGTCGTTCTTACGAATATCCAATGCAAAGTCGATATCCCAACCAAAGATACCCGCAAGCTCCATGATTTGGTTAGCGGTTAAGCCTGCACTGACGCCTGCATTCCAGAAGTTAGAGGTAATATTGGCTTCGGCGTAGTTGTATTGGTAAGCGACTTCTTTTTTATCAAAACTTGAAGTGAATGAATCGCCGGATTTGGTGATTTTGAAGCTTTCAAACGCGCTTAGTTGTCGTTTGAGCTGAATAAGGTCGTTGTTTTCATCAAATCCGAATTGCAATACGTCACTAGGTCTTAGGTTCGAGAGCTGCTTTTTAATATCGTTATTGGTATTGAGAAGGTTGAGCAGTAAGCGGTATGAAAGGCCAATACGCTCGAATAAAACAGAAGTGCTTTCGCCAGAGCGAACCGTGTATTTTTCCCAGTTAAGGACAGCCGTTGGTGGCGCGTCATTCGAGCTTACTAGCGCAGAAGCGTCGATGCTCAAAGGGTAGTGTTTTCCTACAACAAGCGCGCCCGTATCGTCACGTAAGCTGTTGACGTCGGGAAGTAAGAAGAGCGCTATGAAAATTATGGCACTAAAAAATGCGATAAAAGCCCGGTGCAATATAGGAAGGCGTGCAAAAATAGACAACATGTTCCGGTTCGTTCTGTAAATATTATGAAAATCGGCGACGGAATAGTGTAACTGGTTTCAAAATACATCGCTATTCAAGTAAGATGTCTAACTATTATATTTTTGCCAAATCTGTGGGAGTGAACAAGAATGGCGAGTATTGAAGCTGCACTAGCCGAGATCAAACGTGGCGTAGAAGAACTAATTCCAGAAGACGAGCTGATTGCTAAATTAAAAGAAGGTCGTCCTTTACGCATTAAACTGGGTGCCGATCCAACGGCTCCAGATATTCACCTAGGCCATACGGTTATCTTTAACAAGCTTCGTGCTTTCCAAGAGCTTGGTCATGAAGTGACATTCCTGATTGGTGATTTCACTGCAATGGTTGGTGACCCATCAGGTAAAAACTCAACGCGTCCACCACTAAGCCGTGAAGACGTACTGAAGAATGCTGAAACTTACAAAGAGCAAGTATTCAAAATTCTAGATCCTGCGAAAACACAAATTCGTTTCAACTCTGAGTGGCTATCTGACCTTGGCGCAGAAGGTATGATTCGTCTTGCTTCTAACCAAACTGTTGCTCGTATGCTTGAGCGTGATGACTTTAAAAAGCGTTACTCTGGTGGTCAACCAATCGCTATCCACGAATTCATGTACCCACTTCTACAAGGTCACGACTCTGTTGCACTAGAGAGCGATGTTGAGCTTGGCGGTACTGACCAGAAGTTTAACCTGCTAATGGGCCGTGAACTGCAAAAAGCAGCAGGTCAAAAACCACAAGCGGTACTGATGATGCCGCTACTTGTTGGTCTAGACGGCGTTAAGAAGATGTCTAAGTCTGCACACAACTACATCGGTATTAGCGAAGCACCAAGCGAAATGTTTGGTAAGATCATGTCTATCTCTGACGATCTAATGTGGAGCTACTACGAGCTACTTTCTTTCCGTCCACTTGAAGAAGTGGCAGAGCTGAAAGCTGGTGTTGAAGCGGGTAAAAACCCACGTGACGTGAAAGTACTTTTGGCTAAAGAGATCATTGCTCGTTTCCACAGTGAAGCGGATGCTGATGCTGCAGAGCAAGAGTTCGTTAACCGCTTTGCTAAAAACCAAGTGCCAGATGATATGCCTGAGTTCGAATTCGAAGCGGGCCTACCAATTGCTAATGTTCTAAAAGAAGCGGGCCTAGTAAACTCGACTTCTGATGCGATGCGTATGATCAAGCAGGGTGCTGCTAAGATCGAAGGCGAGAAAGTTGAAGACAACAAACTGGTACCAGAAGCTGGTACAGCTGTTTACCAAGTAGGTAAGCGTAAGTTTGCTCGTATTACTATCAAGTAATAACGTACATCAATGATTGAATAAAAGGCATCTACGGATGCCTTTTTTATTGACAGAGAATTGACGAAGTCTTTTTAACGGCATTGCTACACTATGCGCGCTGTCGAACTGACAGTAATTTTGGAGATTTTTATGAACAATACCGACCATCCTCCTAGTTTGAATGGAGAAGAATAATCTGTCTCGGTATTGATCTATTGTCCTGCCGTTCAGGTAGGGTATCTTTGTTTTCCCTTCATTATTTTCCACACTCTAGATTCTAACAAGTAGACACATCAGTGCTTTAAGCTCTTGGTGCGCTCAGTTATATGCTTTATGTATCGAGTTCTCCGCTCTTGGTGTACACCGCTTTATGTTTGTGAAGTACTCACTGTAGGCTACTTGTTTTGATGGTCGTTACCTTTGCCAATCGGGAGATTCGCCATGACGGTAATGAACAACACTTTTTTATCTATTGAAGCTCTGTACTCAGAGCAAGACATCCAAGCTGTATCGAATGCATTTCAGCAATACGGGCGTGAACAGCAGGTCAGGCTTTTGAACTGTATGCCGCTTGAAGATGCAGTACTTGTATTAGGGCAATGCTCTCTAAGTACGATTCAAGCTCTACTTAGTGAGTTAGAGGAGCAAGGCTTTGAAAAGCGTTCGCGACATCTAGCTCACCAACTAGGGCTAATCTATTCAGAGGTTGAGCCTCAACAGGGTTACCTTTCTACAGGTGTATTAAGCCATGTTAGACAGCGTATCGGTTGGATTATTGCGCTGGCACTGCTGGGCATCGTTTCTGGGCTTATCATTGCTCAGTATGAAGATATCCTAAGCCAGTTGGTACTGCTGGCTATCTATATGCCAGTTATCGCTGCAGCGGGAGGTAACACGGGAACACAAGCCGCTACTTTGGTGATTAGAGCCTTAGCCACTGGTGAATTGAAAAAACGTCAGTGGGCCAATGTTCTATGGAAAGAGTTTAGAGTGGCTATTTGTTTAGCACTGGCGATTGCCGCGGTAATGATTGGACGTATCTTACTGTTCAGTGAGAACCAATCCACTGGTGGCTATGACATTAATATGATTGCCTTTGCAATCGCTGTTGCTCTGTTTATTCAGGTGACAATATCGACGGTTCTTGGCGGCGGGTTGCCTATCGTGGCTCGTTTGTTCAAGTTGGACCCTGCAGTGCTAGTGAGCCCAGTATTGGCCTCAATAGTAGACATCTCGGGGATGTGGATCTATTTCACTGTCGTGAATGCGTTTTTAGGCATCGCCTAGCGCTTATTAAATAGTAACAGCACTTCGAAAATAAAAAATGGCGCTGAAGATCTTAGATCTTCAGCGCCATTTTTATTGCGTCATAAACCGCTTACAACAAACGGTTTGCTATTTGGACTGGCTCTGTGTTTGGCTGTATTCAATCACATCTTTATAAAAAGCACGTTCAAACTGCGTAATCGGTGCTTCCACTGGTTTGTCTGGATCTTGCTCTTCAGGGAAGTAATCACGAACAAATTGCACAAACAGAGAGTTTGGCTTCCCAGACTCATCCAAACCATATCCCGCCATATTGTAGGTTCCGTACAAAGAACCACTCTTCGCTATGATATTGCTTTGAATCGGCGCTTTCCTCATGCTTTGTCGGTACTTAAGCGTTCCATTCATACCTGATATTGGCATGGCATTGATTAGGTTGAGCTGTGAGTCGTTTTCCCAGATATAACGAAGCACTTTAGCCATGGTCTGCGATCTCATTCGGTTGTTTCTAGATAACCCAGAACCATCAACGAGCTGCGCTTTGCTGAGGTCGATATTCGCTTTGGTCAGCAGTATCTGTTTTATTGCTTCAGTGCCGTTATTGAAACTCCCCGATTGCACATAAAACTTTGCTCCCAAGGTTTTGGTTAGGTTGTCTGCGATCAGGTTATCGGATTTCTTGAGCATAGTATCGAGCAGGTCTGGAAGTTTCGCTGAGTGATGGCTAGCCACTAACGTCGTGTTGTTTGTGCTTTCCTTAGTTCCAATGATCACATCACCCTTTACTTGTATTTTCAGCTCGTTAAGTAGTGAGTTCACCACTTGAGAGGTGTAAAGCTCAGGATTTTGAATGGCGAACTTTAGTGGTAATGGCTTCTTACGTTCCACTAAGCAACCAGAGAGCGTGTACGAGTTATCTGGCGTGGTGATGAGCTCTAAGTCGCACTGGGTAGCTTTTTGTCCAGAGCGCGTAACAGTGGCTGCATTGGTTGTCACGTCTATTGGATAATGGGCTGGAATATAGACGCGAGTGCTGCCGTTATCCTTTGTGTAAATAGAGGCTTGTACACAGTTGCTGTCTAAGGTCATTGCACTAGAAGGCGCGCTGTAACAAACGCCTAGAATGTCCCAAGGCCAACCAACCGCCCGTTGATAGCCGGTATAAGCCGTGTTATCTAGGTATAAGTTGCCTTTGATGGTTCTGGATTGAGACTTAGCGTACTGAGCTAACAGGCTTTTTAGCTGTTCACGTTGCAAGGTTGGGTCGCCGCTAAATGAAATGATTGAATCATTGCCAGAACGAACAATGCTGGTGGTGTAATGAAAGTTGTCGCCCAGCTCTAATTTAGCCGCTAAAGCCGTCACCAGTTTTAACGTACTAGCAGGAGGATAAAACTCATCGCTATTGGAATTAAGCTCGCTCGAATCATCGCTTAACGATTGGAGGAGCAAACTCGTACTACTACCATCGGGCAGTGTATCTAGAGGGGCGTATGCGAAAGCGTCAATAGAGAAAGCGCTAATGGAAAAACTACATAGCAGTAGTGTGGATAGAAGGCGCATAGAAGATTGTCTTGGATGGCTGATGTTTTCAGTATACAGATATAAAAAACGCCCGCTAGAGAGCGGGCGTTTTGATTCTTAATTAACTAATCAATTAGATAATCAGAGTTAGAAGTCGTAACGTAGACCTAGAGCTAGCTCGTCTTCAGAATCTAATTTACCAACTTCTTTCTTGTCTAGTAGGTTGAAGTTGTATGATACGTAGCCACGGAAGTTCGGCTTGAAGTAGTAAGTTGCATCAACCGCTAGGTTGTCAGCAGTATCATTTTTGTTACCAGATGTTTCTTTTTCAAGTTTGTTGTAAGTTGTGCTGAATACAGTTTGGTCTAGTGTATAAGCAGCCGCTAACTCGTAACCTGTTTTGTCAGTCTTGTTAGAACCATCTTTGTCTGTGCCCATTACAACAGTCGCAGCAAAGTATAACTCATTTAACTCGTATGAACCCGCAACCATGTACTCGTCTTCAGATGCATTTTTGCCTTTGTTTTGGTCAGCATAGCCAGCACCTAGTTTGAAGCCAGATGTACCGAAAGCATACACACCAGATAGAGAGTAGCCATCAAACTCTGTTTCAGAGATAGTGCCGTCTTTGTTTTCAATGCGGTCAGAAAAACGGTAGCTCGCTTTTACGCCTAGATCTTGGAATTGGCCTTTGTAAGATAGCATGTTGTCTGCGCGGTCAGCTGTTTCTACTTTGTAAGCAGCACTGTTACCGTGGTAAGCCATGATATCCGTGAAGTCTGTGATTACACCTAGTGCACCGTCGTTCTTACCGTAAGTCACTTCGCCGAATGTACCGCCAAGACCAGCGTATGTGTAACGGTTGTCAATGTCTGAACCGTTATCACCTGTATCTTCATTTGCATCTGCATCTGCAGTAGTGAACTCACCTTCGTAGAAACCAACACCGTATAGGCCGTCTTGGATATCAACTTTACCTAGGAAGTTTAGACGTACACGAGATAAATCGTCAGCTTTTCCATCTTTCATAGATAGACGAGCTTCAGCGCGGCCACCCATGTCTAGAGACGTACCGTCTTGGTTGTATAGTTCTGCCGCGTTAGCGCCAGTAGCAAGAGCTGCAGCAGATACAGCAAGCGCGATCATAGTCTTGTTCATGTTATAATTTCCTAATTACTGTCCATAGAAGTTTTTATTAAGGATTTGAACCCTTTTGTGTATTGCCCGTATTAATCAGGCTTCATAACCATGATTAGAACAGAAGTCTGAAAAATGCCAGTGCAATCCATGGGTTACTTTTTACCTCTAAAGTTCCATTGTCAGTTAGTAAAATGATATAAAACTAAAAAATGAACACTGTTTTATTATATTTGTTGTCATTTAAGGCTTTGTTTTATAGTTATTTTTACAAAAGTGTGATCTGTGTTTATTTTGTTTGTTTTTTGTTTTTTTAGGTATTTATTTGCCGTCTTATTGATTGGGGTGTTGTTATTCATTTTTGTGATGTCTGTAATTTAGACCTAGATACAGCTTTTAAAACGCAAAGTGGAATAAAGATGATTTAGCCATAAAGTTTGTTTACACTAAGCCAAATTGTTTTGTTTCTACTACCCAATAAAATACGTTGGGTGGATTTATGTTGGCCAAAGAAAGCTTTGGCATAGAGGTAAAAAATGGAAAAGGTTCCAATGACAGTACGTGGCGCTCAGCAGCTACGTGACGAATTAGATCGCCTACTTAAGCTACGCCCTGTTATCTCAGCAGCTATTGGTGAAGCACGTGAACTAGGTGACTTAAAAGAGAATGCTGAATACCACGCCGCTCGTGAAGAGCAAGGTATCTGTGAAGCTCAAATCCGTGATATCGAATACAAGCTATCTCTAGCTCAGATCATCGATGTAACCCAAATGGAAAACACGGGTAAGATTATCTTTGGTACAACAGTAACTCTGATTGATGTTGATACAGACGAAGAGTACCGTTACCAAATCGTTTCTGAAGACGAAGCCGATATCAAAACTGGCCGTATCTCAGTGAAGTCACCAATTGCTCGTGGTCTTATCGGTAAGATGGAAGGCGACGAAGTGATGATTTCGACTCCTGGTGGTGATAAAGATTACGAAATTGACAAAGTAGAATATATCTAATTGAATTTTCTTTGTTTCTGATAAGTAAAAAGGTCGCTAAATGCGACCTTTTTCGTTTCTCACGCTACACTAAAAGATAAGCGCACTGGCTATCCCTTTGTGAAGCTAGCTTATTATATGGCTAACTTATTTACGTGGAATCTCGATTTTACGTGCTTCTGACTGACGGAACAGTACTAGAACTTTACCGATAGTCTGTACTTTCTCAGCTTTAGTTTCACGTACAATTGCATCGATAATCAGCTGCTTAGTTTCACGGTCTTCTGATGCAACTTTAATTTTGATCAGTTCGTGGTGGTCTAGAGCTAATTCGATTTCCGCTAGAACAGCTTCAGTAAGTCCATTTGCGCCCATTAGCACTACAGGTTTTAAACTGTGAGCTAGGCCCTTTAGATGCTGCTTTTGTTTGGTACTTAGGTTCATTACGCGGCCAATTTTCTTTACTATTAGGGTTGAAAAAAACCTATTTTAACGCCATCTAATGCTGAAGACTATAATTTATTCGGCAATTAGTACTTTCCTCCACTTTAGGTATCCAATGAGCAAACAGAAACACTCGGCCAGTTCAGGCCGTTGGTTGAAGGAACACTTCGACGACAAGTACGCAAACGAAGCAAGAAAGAAAGGCTATCGCTCACGTGCTTATTTCAAAATGGAAGAGATTCAAACGAAAGATAAATTGCTGTCTCCAGGGATGACCGTTGTGGATTTAGGTGCAGCGCCTGGTGGTTGGTCTCAATATGCTGCTAAGATTGTTGGAGACAACGGACAAATCATTGCGTGTGACTTGTTACCAATGGATCCGATTGCTGGCGTTAGCTTCTTACAAGGCGATTTTCGCGAAGACGCTGTTCTTGAAGCCTTATTGGAACGTATACAACCAAACATGGTTGATGTCGTGATGTCAGATATGGCACCTAATATAGCGGGCAACAACTCTGTAGATCAGCCTAGAGCTATGTATTTAGTTGAATTAGCTTTGGATATGTGTCGACAAGTTCTAGCTACCGATGGTAGTTTTATTGTAAAAGTATTCCAAGGCGAAGGGTTTGATCAATACGTTAAAGACGTCCGTGAGATGTTTAAAACGGTGAAAGTCAGAAAACCCGACTCTTCTCGAGCTCGTTCTCGTGAAGTGTTTATCGTAGCCACTGGTTACAAAGGTTAACGATTCTCTTCCAAGAGTGAGAGTTAACAATATGGCTACAGGTTACAAACTGTAGTACCCTACCTTTAATTACAATTAGTTATCGAGAGGCTGACACCTTGAGTGACATGGCAAAAAATTTAATTCTGTGGCTTGTTATCGCAGTAGTGTTGATGTCGGTATTCCAGAGCTTCGGCCCTGGGGAAAGTAACGGCAGAGCAGTAGATTACACCACGTTTGTACAGGAAGTTGGCCAAGGCCAGATTCAAGACGCACAGTTCAATAACAGCGAAATCACTTTCACACGTCGTGGCGGTGGTGCTAAGTATGTAACTTACATGCCTGTTTATGATCAAAAGCTACTTGATGACTTAATTAATCAAAACGTAAAAGTTCAGGGCACCCCACCTGAAGAGCAGAGCCTACTTGGCACTATCTTCATCTCATGGTTCCCAATGATCTTACTGATTGGTGTGTGGATTTTCTTCATGCGTCAAATGCAAGGCGGTGGCGGCGGTAAAGGCGCGATGTCTTTCGGTAAGAGCAAAGCTCGTATGATGAGCGAAGAACAGATCAAAACGTTGTTTGCGGATGTTGCTGGTTGTGACGAAGCAAAAGAAGACGTGAAAGAATTGGTTGATTACCTTCGTGACCCAAGTCGTTTCCAAAAGCTGGGTGGTAAGATCCCTACAGGTATCCTGTTGGTTGGTCCTCCTGGTACAGGTAAAACGTTGCTTGCAAAAGCGATTGCTGGTGAAGCGAAAGTACCATTCTTTACTATTTCAGGTTCTGACTTCGTTGAAATGTTTGTGGGTGTTGGTGCATCTCGTGTACGTGACATGTTTGAACAAGCTAAGAAAGCAGCACCTTGTATCATCTTTATCGATGAGATCGATGCAGTAGGTCGTCAACGTGGCGCTGGTGTTGGTGGTGGTCACGATGAGCGTGAGCAAACACTGAACCAAATGCTGGTTGAGATGGATGGTTTCGAAGGTAACGAAGGTATTATCGTTATCGCAGCGACTAACCGTCCAGACGTACTAGACCCAGCACTACTTCGTCCTGGTCGTTTTGACCGTCAGGTTGTGGTTGGTCTACCAGACGTACGTGGCCGTGAGCAGATCCTTAAAGTACACATGCGTAAGGTTCCACTAGCAGGCGATGTTGAACCATCTCTTATTGCTCGTGGTACACCAGGCTTCTCAGGTGCAGACCTTGCGAACCTTGTGAACGAAGCGGCGCTATTTGCTGCTCGTGGTAACAAGCGCAATGTTTCTATGGTTGAGTTTGAACTTGCTAAAGACAAAATCATGATGGGTGCAGAGCGCCGTTCAATGGTAATGTCGGAAGAAGTGAAAGAGTCAACGGCTTACCACGAAGCGGGTCACGCGATTGTTGGTCGCCTAGTGCCAGAGCATGATCCAGTGTACAAAGTGTCAATCATTCCACGTGGTCGAGCGCTAGGTGTGACGATGTACCTACCAGAGCAAGATCGTGTGAGCATGTCTCGCCAACACCTAGAGTCTATGATTTCTAGCTTGTACGGTGGTCGTCTTGCTGAAGAACTTATTTACGGTAAAGACAAAGTGTCAACTGGTGCGTCTAACGATATCGAACGTGCAACTGATATTGCTCGTAAGATGGTTACGCAGTGGGGCTTCTCTGAGAAATTGGGTCCTCTTCTTTACGCAGAAGAAGAAGGCGAAGTTTTCCTAGGTCGCGGCATGAGTCAAGCTAAGCACGTTTCTGATGACACGACTAAGCTTATCGATGAAGAGATTCGTATCCTTATCGACCGTAACTACGATAGAGCTAAGAAGATTCTTGAAGATAACATGGATATCATGCATTCGATGAAAGACGCTCTAATGAAGTTCGAAACGATCGATGCAGGTCAAATTGATGACTTGATGGAGCGCAAGCAAGAGATTCGTGATCCAGCTGGTTGGGGTGATCAGGTAAAAGCTGAACCTACAAAGGAAGAAGCAAAACCTGAAGCTAAGGCAGAAGAAGCTAAAGCGGAACCTAAAGCTGAAGAGTCAAAAGTTGAAGAAGTTAAATCTGAATCAGATGATGCTCAAAACAAAGATTCTTAATCGCTAAACTATCAATTAAAACCCTGAGTACGCTCAGGGTTTTTCTGTTTATAGCCTATGGTGTTTTTCCCTTTAAGATCGGCCTTCCATGATATTAAAAGCAAATAATAAAATTCTCGTGTTAGATCGCCCACATGTGATGGGTATCCTCAATGTCACCCCAGATTCTTTCTCTGATGGTGGGAAATTTAACTCACTCGATAATGCCCTGCAGCAAGCTGAACGCATGATTCAAGCGGGCGTCAGCATTATCGATATTGGTGGTGAGTCAACTCGACCTGGCGCTCCTGATGTTTCATTAGAAGAAGAACTTGCGCGTGTCATCCCTGCTATTAAAGCCATTCGTGCCAAGTTTGATGTGTGGATCTCGATAGATACCAGTAAAGCGGAAGTGATGCGCCAAGCTGTTGAAGCGGGTGCTGATTTGATCAATGATGTGCGCGCTTTGCAAGAACCTGGAGCATTACAAGTCGCTGCTGATGCCAATGTTCCGATTTGTCTGATGCACATGAAAGGCCAGCCAAGAACCATGCAAGCTAACCCAAGTTATGATGATGTTCTTCAGGATGTAGAAGCATTCTTGCAAGAAAGGGTAGAAGCTTGTGAGGCGGTGGGTATTTCAAAAGAGCAGTTGATTCTTGATCCAGGCTTCGGTTTTGGTAAAACCATCGAACACAATTACCACCTATTAGTGCATCTTGAAAAGTTTCATTCGTTAGGCTTACCTGTTTTAGCGGGGATGTCGAGAAAGTCGATGATCTTTAAATTGCTAGATAAGGTTCCAGCCGACTGCATGGTCGCAAGCGTCACTTGCGCGACGATTGCCGCGATGAAAGGCGCACAAATTATTCGCGTTCATGATGTCGAGGAGACACTGGAAGCGATGAAAATAATCGAAGTGATGAATAACAATCACTAAATATAATTAAGGAAATTCACTATGTCTGATAAAAGACGTTATTTCGGCACAGATGGTGTGCGTGGCAAAGTAGGCCAGTACCCGATCACACCTGATTTTGTTCTGAAGCTTGGCTGGGCTGCTGGTCGTGTACTTGCAAAGCAAGGTACAAAGAAAGTTATTATCGGTAAAGATACGCGTATCTCTGGTTACATGTTGGAGTCTGCGTTAGAGGCAGGTCTTGCTGCTGCTGGTTTACAAGCGACGTTCACTGGTCCTATGCCAACACCTGCTGTTGCTTACCTAACACAAACATTCCGTGCTGAAGCGGGCATCGTAATCTCGGCTTCACACAACCCTTACTACGATAACGGTATTAAATTCTTCTCTTCTGAGGGCACTAAACTTCCAGATGATATCGAGTTGGCGATTGAAGCTGAACTTGATAAAGACATTGAGTGTGTTGACTCTTCTGAGCTTGGTAAAGCGGTTCGTCTAAACGATGCGGCAGGTCGTTACATTGAATTCTGTAAGAGCACGTTCCCGAATCAAATGACGCTTGCTGGCATGAAGATTGTTGTCGACTGTGCTCATGGCGCGACTTACCACATTGCTCCTGCGGTATTTAAAGAGCTAGGTGCTGAGGTTGTAGCTATTGGCGTTGAACCAAACGGTACCAACATTAACCACGAAGTGGGTGCGACTGATGTTCGTGCTCTACAAGCGAAAGTGCTAGAAGAAAAAGCCGCACTAGGCCTTGGCTTTGATGGTGACGGTGACCGTATCATCATGGTTGATGAGCTAGGTAATAAGGTAGATGGTGACCAAATTGCTTACATCATTGCTCGCGATGCGTTGCGTCGTGGTGAGTTGAAAGGTGGCGTTGTTGGTACACTGATGACCAACCTAGGTATGGAAAACGGCCTTAAGCAATTAGGTATTCCATTTGTGCGCGCTGCAGTTGGTGACCGTTACGTAATGGAACAACTGTTAGCAAAAGGCTGGAAGATCGGTGCTGAAAACTCAGGTCACGTTATCCTGCTAGATAAAGTGACTACTGGTGATGCTATCGTTGCAGCACTGCAAGTGCTTGCTTCAGTGGTTGGCAGTGAAATGACATTGAACGAGCTTTCTCAAGGCATGACGCTATACCCGCAAGTCTTAGAAAACGTTCGTTTCAGTGGTGATTCAAACCCACTGGAAGCTGAAGCTGTGAAAGCGGCAGTTGTCGAAGTAGAAGCTGAGCTTGGCGAGAAGGGTCGTGTGCTACTTCGTAAGTCTGGTACAGAGCCACTATTGCGCGTAATGGTTGAAGGTGAAGATGCTGATTTAGTTCAAGCTTCAGCACTTAAGATCGCAGATGCAGTAAAAGCGAATTGCTAATTTAGCGCCTTACTCAGCGAGTGCTATCAAGTATATCTACGAGTAACAAGGGTTAAATAGTATAAAGGTCAAAAGGGACATAAATGGGTTTTGTGTCGCTTTTGGCCTTTTTTTAACCGTTCACTTGGTAAAGGCTTATTTTTTAGCAAATTCTCCTTGTCAGCCATCGCCGCATTCGCTAGTATTGCTCGGCCTTCAGTTAGGAGGTCGCTAGCCTTGTTCTTGAAAATAACTTTTTTGAACGGCGCTGGCTCAACAATTAGGAACATAGGTGGAAAAATGTTTACAGTTCTACTTGTGATTTACCTGTTGGCAGCGCTTGGTGTAATTGGCCTAGTGTTGATTCAACAAGGTAAAGGCGCAGATATGGGAGCCTCTTTCGGTGCTGGCGCTTCAAACACTGTGTTTGGTGCTAGTGGCTCAGGAAATTTCCTAACCCGAATGACTGCAATTTTTGCAACTACATTTTTTGTCCTTAGCTTAGTGCTTGGTAATATGTCTACACATAAAACTGAGTCACAGTGGATGGACCCGACTCAAGGTCAGGTTATCCAGCAAGCTGAAGACGCAGTGAGTGAAGTTCCGGCGCAAGGCGACGAGATTCCACAATAATCTGTAAAGATTTGATGCCGAGATGGTGAAATTGGTAGACACGCTAGCATGAGGTGCTAGTGCCTTAGGGTGTGAGGGTTCGAGTCCCTCTCTCGGCACCATGTTTACAAACTTGTAAAACATCTTGTTGGGCGTATAATGCTCGCAAGTCGGACGCGGGATGGAGCAGATTGGTAGCTCGTCGGGCTCATAACCCGAAGGTCGTCGGTTCAAATCCGGCTCCCGCAACCAATTTTAAGTGCTATATTTAGTCTTGATTGGTAGCAAGTTTGCACAGTGTGAACCTCACTGTGAGTTAAGTGTGATATCAAATTTGATGGCACTTAGCATATAAGGGTCCAGCAACAAAAACCCCGGCTTATACGGGGTTTTTTGTTATCTAAGCATTTGTAAATGCGTTTAGATAATGTTTGCTTGGAATTTAAATTGGGCTTTGAGCCCTTTTTTTGTTTCTGGAGTGGTTAAATGACTGGTTTAGAAAGACAACTTACTGAAATGCTTGACGCTCCAGTAGCAGCATCAGGTTATGAGTTAGTTGGATTAGAATTTATTCGTGCTGGTGAGCACTCAACGCTACGTATTTACATCGATTCTCCAAACGGCATCAATGTAGACGACTGCGCTGAAGTTAGTCACCAAGTAAGTGCCGTAATGGATGTTGAAGATCCAATTTCAGTGGCTTATAACCTTGAAGTGTCTTCACCAGGTTTAGAGAGACCACTGTTCAAAGCAGAGCATTACCAACAATTTATTGGTCACGAGGTAAGCATCGTTTTGAAAATGGCTGTCGGCAACCGTCGTAAATGGAAAGGTGATATCCAATCTATTGAAGGCGAGACAGTAAAAGTATTGGTTGAAGGACAAGAAGAAGAATTCGTCCTAAGCAATATTGCGAAAGCGAACCTGATCCCTAAATTTTAGTTCTCCTAGAGAGAAGAGCTTAAGAGGCTAGATTAATGAACAAAGAAATTTTGGCGGTAGTAGAAGCTGTTTCTAATGAGAAAGCAGTTCCTCGTGAGCGTATTTTTGAAGCGCTTGAAATCGCGCTTGCAACGGCAACAAAAAAGAAAAGCGAACTAGAAATCGAAGTTCGTGTTGAAATCGACCGTAAAACAGGTGATTTCGAAACTTTCCGTCGCTGGGAAGCTGTTGAAGTTGTTGAAAACCCAACAAAAGAGATTTCTCTTGAAGCTGCTAAGTACGACGATCCAGAGATCGAACTTGGCGGTTTCATTGAAGATGACATCGAGTCAGTAACGTTTGACCGTATTACGACTCAAACTGCGAAGCAAGTTATCGTACAAAAAGTACGTGAAGCAGAGCGTGCTCAAATCGTTGAGCAGTTCATCGACAACGAAGGTGAGCTAGTAACTGGTGTGGTTAAGAAAGTTAACCGTGACACGATCATCCTAGACCTAGGTAACAACGCTGAAGCGGTAATCCTACGTGATGACCAACTTCCTCGTGAAAACTTCCGTCCAGGCGACCGTGTACGTGGTCTTCTATACGCAGTTAAACCTGAAGCTCGTGGCTTCCAGCTATTCATTACTCGCTCTAAGCCTGAAATGCTAGCTGAGCTATTCCGTGTTGAAGTACCTGAGATTGGTGAAGAGCTAATTGAACTTAAAGGTGCTGCACGTGACGCAGGTTCTCGTGCTAAAATCGCTGTGAAAACAAACGACAAGCGCATTGACCCAGTGGGCGCGTGTGTTGGTATGCGTGGTGCACGTGTACAAGCTGTATCTGGCGAGCTTGGCGGCGAGCGTATCGATATCGTTCTTTGGGACGATAACCCAGCTCAGTTCGTAATCAATGCAATGGCTCCAGCTGATGTTGCTTCTATCATCGTTGATGAAGATGCACACTCAATGGACATCGCTGTTGAAGCGGACAACCTAGCGCAAGCTATCGGCCGTAGCGGTCAAAACGTACGTCTAGCATCTCAACTGACTGGTTGGGAACTGAACGTAATGACGGTTGAAGACCTTCAGAAGAAACACCAAGAAGAAGCGGTTGCTTCGATTGAAAACTTCATGAAGCACCTAGACATCGAAGAAGACTTTGCTCAGCTACTTGTTGAAGAAGGTTTCTCTACGCTAGAAGAAGTGGCTTACGTACCAGTAAACGAACTTCTTGAAGTTGATGGCCTAGACGAAGGTATCGTTGAAGAACTACGTAACCGTGCAAAAGATGCACTAACGACTCTAGCACTTGCGAAAGAAGAGACGTTTGACGGTGTTGAACCTGCTGAAGACTTGCTAGCACTTGAAGGCCTAGAGCGTGAAATGGCTTACAAACTTGCAGCAAAAGGCGTGGCAACATTGGAAGACCTAGCTGACCAAGGCGTTGATGAACTAGAAGGCATTGAAGACCTAACTGCAGAACGTGCGGGTGAGCTAATTATGGCTGCACGTAACATCTGTTGGTTCGGCGACGAAGAATAATTCAGCAAGGAGAGAAAGCGGTATGACACAATTAACAGTTAAAGCACTGAGTGAAGAGATTGGTACGCCAGTTGACCGCTTAATTGAACAACTTGCTGATGCAGGCATGAAGAAATCAGGGTCGGATCAAGTAACTGATTCAGAGAAGCAAACATTGCTAACGCACCTTAAAAAGGAGCATGGCGATACTTCTGGTGAAGCAGAGCCGACTCGTTTAACTCTTCAACGCAAGACCCGCAGCACGCTAAGTGTTGCCGCTGGAGGCGGTAAGAGTAAGGATGTTCAAGTAGAGGTACGTAAAAAGCGTACTTACGTGAAGCGCAGCGCTATTGAAGATGAAGCGAAACGTGAAGCTGAGGAAGCAGCTAAGCGTGAAGCGGAAGAGAAAGCACGTCAAGAAGCTGAAGAGCTTGCGAAACGTGAAGCTGCAGAGAAAGCACAGCGCGAAGCTGATGAGAAAGCAAAACGTGAAGCGGATGCAAAACGTGATGCTGAAGAAAAAGCTCAACGCGCCCAAGCTGAAAAGGCTAAAAAAGACATGAATTCAAAAAATGCAGACGCTAACGCACAAGCGAAAAAAGAAGCGGATGAACTAAAAGCTCGTCAAGAGCAAGAAGCACAGCGTAAAGCTGAAGCTGAAGCGGCGAAGCTAGTTGAAGAAGCTCGTAAGCTAGCTGAAGAGAACGAAGCGCGCTGGTCTGAAGAAGAGCAGAAGAAGAAAGAACAAGAGAAGTCTGCGGACTACCACGTGACAACTTCTACTTACGCTCGTGAAGCTGAAGATGCAGCTGACCAGAAAGAAGAAAAAGCGCCTCGTCGTCGTAAGAAGAAAGCAGCTCCAGCTAACCAACCTGGCAACAACCGTGGTGGTCGTAACCAACGTGGTCGTGGTGCTAAAGGTAAGCTTGCTAAACCAACTTCAATGCAGCAAGGCTTCGATAAGTCAGCAACTGTTGCTAAGTCTGACGTTGCTATCGGCGAAACTATCGTTGTATCTGAACTGGCTAGCAAAATGTCAGTTAAAGCAACTGAAGTTATCAAAGTCATGATGAAGATGGGCGCTATGGCGACTATCAACCAAGTGATTGACCAAGAAACAGCACAACTTGTTGCTGAAGAAATGGGTCACAAGGTAATCCTACGTAAAGAAAACGAACTTGAAGAAGCAGTACTAGCAGACCGTGATAACGATGCTATCGCTGAAGGTCGTGCTCCAGTTGTTACTATCATGGGTCACGTTGACCACGGTAAAACATCGACACTTGACTACATTCGTAAAGCACACGTTGCTTCTGGCGAAGCTGGCGGTATCACGCAGCACATCGGTGCTTACCACGTAGATACTGACAACGGCATGATCACTTTCCTTGATACTCCTGGACACGCGGCGTTTACTGCTATGCGTGCACGTGGTGCTCAAGCGACAGATATCGTTGTACTAGTAGTGGCAGCAGACGATGGCGTAATGCCACAAACAATCGAAGCGATCCAGCACGCGAAAGCGGCAGGCGTTCCTCTGATTGTTGCTGTGAACAAGATCGATAAAGAGGGTGCAAACCCAGACAACGTTAAGAATGAGCTAGCTCAATACGACGTAATCCCTGAGGAATGGGGCGGTGAGAACATGTTCGTTCACATCTCTGCTAAACAGGGTACAAACATCGATGGTCTTCTAGAAGCAATCCTTCTTCAATCTGAAGTTCTTGAACTGACTGCAGTTAAAGAAGGCATGGCATCTGGCGTTGTTGTTGAATCTCGTCTTGATAAAGGTCGTGGTCCAGTTGCAACAGTCCTAGTTCAGTCTGGTACTCTAAACAAAGGCGACATCGTTCTTTGTGGTCAAGAGTACGGCCGTGTTCGTGCAATGCGCGATGAAAACGGTAAAGAAGTAGTGACAGCAGGTCCTTCTATCCCAGTAGAGATCCTAGGTCTTTCTGGTGTACCAGCTTCAGGTGATGAAGCAACAGTAGTACGTGATGAGCGTAAAGCTCGTGAAGTTGCGAACTACCGTCAAGGTAAATTCCGTGAAGTGAAACTAGCTCGTCAACAGAAAGCGAAACTAGAGAACATGTTCTCTAACATGGCTGCTGGTGAAGTTGCTGAACTGAACGTAGTACTTAAAGCTGACGTTCAAGGTTCTGTAGAAGCAATTGCTGACTCTCTACTGAAACTATCAACTGACGAAGTTAAAGTGAACATCGTAGGTTCTGGTGTTGGTGGTATTACTGAAACTGATGCAACACTTGCAGCAGCTTCTAACGCTATCATCCTTGGTTTCAACGTTCGTGCTGATGCAACTGCGCGTAACACGGTTCAGAACGAAAACCTAGATCTACGTTACTACTCAATCATTTACCAACTGATCGACGAAGTGAAACAGGCAATGGGCGGTATGCTTGCTCCTGAATTCAAACAAGAGATCATTGGTCTTGCTGAAGTACGTGACGTATTTAAGTCACCTAAACTTGGCGCGATCGCTGGTTCTATGGTTACTGAAGGCGTAATTAAGCGTAACAACCCAATCCGCGTACTACGCGACAACGTTGTTATCTACGAAGGTGAACTTGAGTCACTTCGTCGCTTCAAAGACGACGTTCAAGAAGTTAAGAATGGTTACGAGTGTGGTATCGGTGTTAAGAACTACAACGACGTACGCGTTGGTGACCAGATCGAAGTATTCGAAATCGTTGAGGTTAAACGTACTCTAGACTAATCGTCTGTACGACTCGACATATTGACTAAGGTTACTAACATTACTAGTAAAGGTAAGAAGTAATCGGTTGTTGAATACACCATGGGGGGCTGGTAATTACCAAGCCCCCCATCTTTCTAAGTGAGAAAAGAAAATGTCAAAAGAATTTAGCCGCACACAACGTGTGTCTCAGCAGCTTCAAAAAGAGCTTGCTCTTATCCTACAACGTGAAGTTCGTGACTCACGTATCGGTATGGTAACGATCTCAGACGTAGAAGTGTCTCGTGACCTTGCGTACGCAAAAGTTTTCGTTACTTTCTTATGTATTGGTGAGCAAACACCTGAATCATGCCTTGCTGCTCTTAAAGAGCACGAAGTGCCAATCCGTATGGCGCTAGGCAAGCGTATTCGTCACCGTCTAACACCTGAAGTACGTTTTACTTACGACAACACACTAGTAGAAGGCATGCGTATGTCTAACCTAGTAAGTGAAGTTCTGAATGACGACAAGCGTAAGCAAGAAGCAGCAGGCCGCACTGACGAAACTCAGTCTAAGGGCGAAGAGTAATGGCTCGCCGTCGTAAAGGTCGCCCTATTAACGGGGTAATTCTGTTAGATAAGCCAACTGGCATTTCATCTAATGATGCACTGCAAAAAGTAAAGCGTATTTACTTTGCAGAGAAGGCGGGGCACACAGGTGCACTGGATCCTCTTGCGACTGGCATGCTGCCAATCTGTCTTGGTGAAGCAACAAAATTCTCTCAGTTTCTTCTAGATTCTGATAAGCGCTACGTTGTGATTGCTAAGCTTGGTGAGCGTACCAATACTTCAGACTCTGATGGTGAAGTGGTTGAAACTCGTGAAGTGAATGTGACTCAAGAGCAACTTGAGCGTTGCATTGAAAGCTTCAAAGGTGAAACTGACCAAGTTCCGTCAATGTTCTCTGCATTGAAGTACCAAGGCAAGCCACTGTACGAGTACGCTCGTGCTGGTATCGAAGTGCCACGTGAATCACGTAAGATCACGGTCTACTCGATTGATCTGCTTCGCTTTGAAGGTGATGAAGTTGAGATGGAAGTGCACTGTTCGAAAGGTACTTACATCCGTACGATCACGGATGACCTTGGCGAAATGCTAGGTTGTGGTGCTCACGTCACTATGCTTCGTCGTACTGGTGTTGCGAAATACCCTTACGAGCGCATGGTAACATTAGAGCAGCTTAACGAGATCTTAGATCAAGCACAGGAGCAAGATATTGCACCTAAAGAGCTGCTTGACCCGCTATTGATGCCAATGGATACTGCCGTTGAAGATCTACCCGAAGTTAATTTGAATGCGGAACTGACTGACCTAGTTCAGCACGGTATGCCTGTTCAAGTTGCTGGTGCGCCAACAGAAGGTACGGTTCGCATGACAAGCGGTGAAGAAAAGCTGTTTGTTGGTGTTGCTCAGATTGCTGACGATGGTCGAGTTGCACCGAAACGTTTGGTTGTTTTCAGAGATGAAGAGCCACAAGCGTAACGCTGATACCGAGTTAGGTATTGGTGTTTAGCCTTGAAAAGCGAATCAATAAAGTAGAAAGCGAACGCTTAATTTAAGCGCTTCGCTTTTTTCGTTTCTAAGGCCATCGATTGTTATTGCACCAAATGACAAACTTCCCTATAATCCTCGGCTCGCGTAGCGGCTGAATCAGAGATTGGCTGCTACAAATATTAAACTACTCTTATCAGGAGAGAATTATGTCTCTGAATGCAGAAACTAAAGCAGCAATCGTTGCAGAATACGCGCGCTCTGAAGGCGACACAGGTTCACCAGAAGTACAAGTAGCACTACTTACTGCTTCTATCAACCACCTACAAGGTCACTTCAAAGCTCACAAAGGCGATCACCACAGCCGTCGTGGTCTTCTACGTATGGTTTCTAGCCGTCGTAAGCTTCTTGACTACCTGAAAGGTAAAGACCTTTCTCGTTACCAAGACCTAATCAAGCGCCTAGGCCTACGTCGCTAATAGCGATGTCTGCAAAGACTGTTTGAAGAAAAAGGAGCATTTATTGCTCCTTTTTTTGTACCTGAAAGACAGAGTTTGAGCTATTTCACGGAGCTTTTTCAGTACGAAAATATCCCTGTATATAAAAATAGTTTATACTATGCCTCGCTTGTACAGCTAACTGTATAGGTATTATACGACCCAGAAGTTACAGTCACAGATGTCGGCCAATAGGTCGCGACTATTCAAAGTGGATGTACGCTGTATTTTTTTCAATACAGCGAATCAATTCCGTCTGCTTCGACTAGTCGCGATTGGTGATTTTTGGGTTTCAACTTACTGACTCTAAAGAACAATCTTTAGATAAAGGAAATACAATGTTTGAGAAACCAGTTGTAAAAACGTTTCAGTACGGTAACCACACAGTTACTCTAGAAACTGGCGTTATTGCTCGTCAAGCTACTGCAGCAGTTATGGTAACAATGGACGATACTTCAGTATTCGTATCTGTTGTTGGTAAAAAAGAAGCGGTACAAGGTCAAGACTTTTTCCCTCTAACGGTTAACTACCAAGAGCGTACATACGCTGCTGGTAAAATCCCAGGTGGCTTCTTCAAGCGTGAAGGTCGTCCATCAGAAGGCGAAACACTAACGGCTCGTCTAATCGACCGTCCAATTCGTCCTCTTTTCCCAGATGCATTCAAGAACGAAGTTCAAGTTATCGCTACAGTAATGTCTGTAAACCCAGACGTTCAGCCTGACATGGTAACAATGATCGGTACTTCTGCAGCACTTGCTATCTCTGGTATCCCGTTCAACGGTCCTATCGGTGCAGCACGTGTTGGTCACATCGACGGTCAACTAGTACTTAACCCAAGCAACACTGAGCTAGAAACGTCTAAGCTTGACCTTGTTGTTTCTGGTACTGCTGGTGCGGTTCTAATGGTTGAGTCTGAAGCAGACAACCTTACAGAAGAAGAGATGCTATCAGCGGTAGTATTTGGTCACGATCAACAACAAGTTGTTATCAACGCGATCAACGAATTCGCAGCTGAAGTTGCTACTCCTGCATGGGATTGGGTTGCTCCAGAAGAGAACACTGCGCTTAACACTCGCATCGCTGAGCTTGCAGAAGCTAAGCTAGTTGAAGCTTACCAAATCACAGAGAAAATGACTCGTTACGACCGTATCCACGAGATCGCGGCTGAAGTTAACGAAGTACTAGTATCTGAAGACGAAGAAGTAAACCTAAAAGAAGTTCACTCTATCTTCCACGACCTAGAGAAAACAGTGGTACGTCGCAGCATCATCGCTGGTAACCCACGTATCGATGGCCGTGAAAAAGACATGGTTCGTGCACTAGACGTTCGCACTGGCGTTCTTCCACGTACTCACGGTTCTTCTCTATTCACTCGTGGTGAAACTCAAGCTATCGTTACTGCTACGCTTGGTACACAGCGTGACGCTCAAATCATCGATGAGCTAACAGGCGAGCGTAAAGATAACTTCCTACTACACTACAACTTCCCTCCATACTGTGTTGGCGAAACTGGTTTTGTAGGTTCTCCTAAGCGTCGTGAAATCGGCCACGGTAAACTAGCTAAGCGTGGTATCGCTGCAGTAATGCCTTCTGTTGATGAGTTCCCATACACAGTTCGTGTTGTATCGGAAATCACTGAATCTAACGGTTCTTCTTCAATGGCTTCTGTATGTGGTACATCTCTAGCACTTATGGATGCTGGTGTTCCAATCAAGTCTTCTGTTGCGGGTATCGCAATGGGTCTTGTTAAAGAAGGCGACGACTTCGTTGTTCTTTCTGACATCCTTGGTGACGAAGACCACCTAGGTGACATGGACTTTAAAGTAGCAGGTACTAACGACGGTATCACTGCACTTCAAATGGACATCAAGATCGAAGGTATCACTAAAGAGATCATGCAAATTGCTCTTAACCAAGCGCAAGGTGCACGTAAGCACATCCTTTCTGTAATGGATGAAGCTATCTCTGGTGCTCGCGAAGATATCTCTGAATTCGCTCCACGTATCCACACAATGAAAATCAGCTCTGATAAGATCAAAGATGTTATCGGTAAAGGCGGTGCAGTTATCCGTGCTCTTTGTGAAGAAACAGGTACTACGATCGAAATCGAAGACGACGGCACAATCAAGATTGCTGCTACTGAAGGCGCTGCTGCTAAAGAAGCTATCCGTCGTATCGAAGAGATCACAGCTGAAGTTGAAGTTGGCCGCATTTACCAAGGTAAAGTTGCTCGCCTAGCTGACTTCGGTGCATTCGTAACTATCCTTCCAGGTAAAGATGGTCTAGTACACATATCTCAAATCGCTGACAAGCGCGTTGAGAAAGTGTCTGACTACCTAACTGAAGGTCAAGAAGTTCCTGTTAAGGTTCTTGAGATTGACCGTCAAGGCCGTGTACGTCTAAGCATGAAAGAAGCAGTTGAAACGCCGGCTGAAGGCGAAGCACCTGCTGCTGAGTAATTCTCAGTGTGTCGATAGTGATATCGCTTTTTAGTGATTTTTAACCTATCGTCAACAAAGCATGTTATAAAGGGGAGCATATCGCTCCCCTTTTTAATTGCGGTCATAACAGGAGTAATTATTTGTGAAATGGTTTCAAACCGCGAGTATGTGTTTACTGCTTGTACTAACTGGTTGTGCAACAACATCAGATAACGCCTCAAGTTGGGTTTACCCGCCAATGGCTGTGCCACTGCAACCGAGCGTCCAGCAAGAAGTTCAGATTGCACGTTTGAGTCAGCTACTGCAGCGCCCAGATCTGAATGATGAAGTTAGAGCTAAGATGCTGTTTGAACGTGGTAACTACTACGACAGTGTCGGCCTAAGGGATTTAGCGCGTTTAGACTTTAATCAATCTCTTTCATTGAACCCAGCTCAGCCTGATATCTTCAACCTTTTGGGTGTCTACTTTACGCAAGTGGGGGAGTTTGATGCGGCTTATGAATCTTTCGACTCTACGCTCGAGCTTGATCCTGCGAATTCATATGCAGAGAGAAACCGCGCTATCGCACTCTACTATGGGGAGCGTTACGACTTAGCCAATGAAGAAATGATGAAGCATTACGCCGATGATCCGAGTGATCCATTCCGCGCGCTTTGGTTATACATCATTCAGCATGAGCTAACGCCTGAACAAGCTAAGCTTGACCTGCAAAAACGTTATGAGAATCATGACGAGCAGTGGGGCTGGGTATTGGTCGCTATCATGCTCGATGACATCACTGAAGAGCAGGCATTCAAAGCGATCTTAACGGGTACTCGTGACAATACGTTGCTGGCACAGCGCTTAACCGAGACATACTTCTATCTGGCTAAGCGTTACCACATGAACGGTGACTACGCGAATGCGATCTCTTTGTATAAGTTGTCGGTCTCTTTTAACGTATTTGAATACGTAGAGCATCGTTACTCTTTCCTAGAGTTAAGCCGTATTTTCACTACGCTAAAAGCAGAGCACCTCGCTCAAGCTAAGCTGGCTGAGGCAGAGCAAGAAGCTGATGCCCGCTAAATAGATTATTTCTACTATCAAAGCCGCTGCCAGTCAGCGGCTTTTTTGTGCCTAATTTTTATGATCTTTGTCTCGTTTTGGATTGCTTTTTATTTAAACAGGATTAAAATAGTTAGCCTTGCTAACTAAATGCCATTCTTTGATTGGGTGAGTATGCTAAACCAGAATTTAGAGAAGATAGAACGCTTCGCCTCGAAAGTATGGCGAACACAGGTAAATGAAGATCCTATCTGTCAGTTGAGCTTCAACGAATATGATTACTTGAAGGTGATTCAAGCGTCTCCTGAGCCGATTCGATTGACCGACCTTGCTATTGAAATGCAGGTGACCAAGCCTTCAGCGACGACTATGGTACAAAGGCTCGAGAGAAAAGGCCTTGTGGAGCGTAAGGCGTCACTGGAAGACGCGAGATCTAAACTCGTGGTACTGACACATAAAGCAGAACTAGGTTTAGAAGAAGAGAGCAAGATCTATCAGATGATGGCACAAATACTGGAAAGCCGTTTGTCTGATCAAGAGTCTACGCAACTGAATCAGTTATTAGACAAAGCGTTGAAATAATTAATTTAGATATTTAGTTAGTCTTATTAACTAACTTATCGAGTCATATCCCACTGATATGTGACTTACAATGAAAGTAGAGTAAGAAATGAGTAACTCAATTAGTCGTCAATTTTGGCGATACACAATCCCAACGGTTGCGGCGATGCTAGTTAATGGCCTCTACCAAGTTGTGGATGGCATCTTTATCGGTCGTTATGTCGGCGCTGATGGACTTGCAGGCATCAACGTCGCTTGGCCGGTGATCGGTTCGATTCTTGGCCTAGGTATGTTGGTGGGTGTCGGTACTGGTGCTCTGGTATCGATTCGCCAAGGTGAAAAAGATACTCAAGGTGCTAAGCAGATCTTAGCTACGGGTTTGACTTTGTTGTTAGCTATAACCCCTATTGTTTCAGTCTTGCTGTATCTGTTTGCCGATAACTTTTTGCTTTGGCAGGGCGCAGAAGGGCGAGTGTATGAGCTTGGTTTGCAGTACTTACACATCTTGATTGGCGCCAGCGTGTTTACCTTGGGTTCTATCGCGATGCCGTTTCTACTGCGTAACGACGATAGCCCGAACTTAGCGACTATCCTGATGATTATTGGTGCGGTCATTAATATTGTTCTGGATTACTTGCTTATTGCTCTATTTGGATGGGAGTTGATGGGCGCCGCATTGGCTACAGCGGTTGCTCAGTTTGTGGTAACGGCTTTGGGTCTCGCTTACTTCTTTTCACGCCGTGCAAACCTACGTTTACGTTGGAGCGAGTTGAGATTGAAGCTTGCAGTAATCCCACAGATTTTCGCGATTGGTACATCAAGCTTTTTTATGTACGCTTATGGCTCAATGATGGTGGCATTGCACAACGCTTTGTTCTCTCAATATGGCGACCAGTTGATGATTGGTGCTTACGCTATTTTGGGCTACATCGTGACGGTTTATTACCTCACTGCGGAAGGTATCGCTAACGGTATGCAGCCATTGGTGAGCTACAACCATGGTGCACGTAACCAAGCGAATATTCGCAAGTTGCTTAAGATTGCGATGTCGAGTTCTGTGTTGATTGGTATCGCGTTTGTGTTGTTATTGAACGTATTCCCACGTGAGTTTGTTTCAGTGTTTAACTCGGACGAACCTCAGCTCGTTGAGTACACCGTATTGGGTATTCGACTGCACATGTTCGCATTGGCGCTTGATGGCTTCTTAGTGGTTGCGGGGGCTTACTACCAGGCGGTGAACAAAGGTAGTAAGGCTATGTTCGTGACGGTAGGTAACATGCTGATTCAACTGCCGTTCCTGTACATTATGCCTAAGTTGTATGGTGTGCCGGGGATCTGGATTGCGTATCCACTGTCTAATATCGCGTTGAGCGCGGTGGTGATGGTGATGCTCTACAAAGATGTAAAGAAGCTCGGCGCCTCGCCGATGGAAACCGCAACGGCATAGGTCGATTTTCTTGAGACAAACTAAAAGGTCTAGCATGTGCTAGACCTTTTTCGTTTTGAAAATCGCTTCGTTTTGAAACTAGTATTTAGATGTTTTTAACGTCTAAACCTGCAAGCTGATGCCAGTAGCCATTACACTGGCGGCTCTCAATCTTCATTGGTTTTTGGCCCTGTTCGTTGGCTCTGAAGTTATTGATTTCAGAAAAGGTATCAACACCAAGTGGGCTTAAACGAACCACATCCACTAAGTCATGCATGTTTGGTAAGTCATTCACCAAGTTGTAGCAGTAGCCAGATTGAGTCTGAATGCCGTTAAGGTTGAAGACAGACTGACCCTCTTGGCTCTCAACTTGAAGGCCTGTTGGGTCTTTGATACAGCAGGTTTCACAATCGTCTTTGGCTTTGTTTTCTGCACGAGCTGTAAAGCAGCGAGCTGAATATGCTAGTGGTAAGTAGCCGTGGCTAAATACTTCGACTTCAAACTTGTTGCGGATGTTGAGCTCGTCACACTGTGCCATCACATTACTTAGCCATTCACGAGAAAGTTCAACCGGCATACACCAGCGTGTCATACCTTGCTTTAAGAATAAGTTCAGCGTGCGTGCGTTGTAGGTGTTTACTGCTGGGCCAACTACGAATGGTACTTTGCTTTCGCTTGCCAGTTGAATGGCAGACACATCGTTCGCTTCAATCGCAAAGTCACCGTTATCAATGTACTTCTTCATGATGTTGACTTCGCTAGGCGCTTCGAGCAGTGCCATGGTCGACAGTACCACTTGCTTACCTGATGCAGACAGCTCTTTAGCGATGTCCATCCAGTGTTTTGCTTTCATCTCGCGACGCTTTGAACATACGGCTTCACCTAGGTAGATGATGTCTGCTGAGCTTGATTTTGCTTGCTCATAGAAGCTTTCAACGTCTTGTTTTGGCCAAAAATAAAGTAGAGGGCCTAATGCGTATTTCATTGAGTTCTCCAGTTGGCTCTATTGCCATTTACGGTGATAAGCGCCAAGCGTGGTTTGTGTACCTTCAGATACATTCGCTAGTGTCGCATTCCAAGCTTGTTCTACTTGGTACTGTTCAGGGTTTGCTAAGTAGCGGTCGATGGCAGCACGCCAAGTACGAGTCACTTGTTCTACATAAGCGGGGCTGCGTTGACGACCTTCAATCTTCACTGAAGCGACCTTAGCTGCGAACAATTCAGGCAGCATGGATAGCGTGTTAAGGCTCGTTGGCTCTTCGAGTGCATGATAACGCTTACGTTCACCATCGATATCGGCTTCAAAACGGCCTTTACATAACGTTGGGTATCCTGCGTTTTCACCTGCCACGTACTTATCGATAAGGATCTCATTCAAACGAGATTCTAGGCCGGTTTCTGTCTCTTGCCAGCGAACGTATTTCGCTGGAGAACAAGCACCAACCGTGTTCGGTGACTCACCCGTCATGTATGAAGATAGGTAGCAACGGCCTTCAGCCATGATACATAAACTACCGAAAGCGAATACTTCGAGGTCAACGTCAGAAGTGATGTTGCGAGAAAGCTGTTTGACCTGATGAATCGACAATACGCGCGGCAGTACGACACGTTTTACGTTGAAGTTCTTATGGTAGAAGTCGATCGCAGCGGCATTGGTTGCAGAAGCTTGAACTGATAGGTGCAGTTCTAGATCTGGATATTTGTTTGCAGCGTACTCAAGTACAGCAATGTCAGCGATGATCAGTGCATCAACCCCCAGAGCTGCTGCGTTGTCCACGGCGTTAGTCCAACGTTCGAAGCCATTTGGGTGAGCAAACGTATTTAAAGCAACATGAATTTTCTTGTTGTGGTCATGTACATACTGCACAGCACGATCGAGCTTTTTACCCGCAAAGTTAAGGCCTGCAAAGTGTCGGGCATTGGTATCGTCTTTGAATCCGATATAAACAGCATCCGCACCGCAATCAATGGCGGTTTTCAAAGCAGGTAAGTTACCCGCTGGGCATAAGAGTTCCATTTGCTCACTACCAGTAGAATTAAGTTGAAGCGGGCATTTTATGAAGAATTATGAATGACAGAATTGATGTAAGGCAGGTTTAGATGGATAAATCTGCTTTTACTCCGTTTGAGGTACTGACGAGTGGTGATTTGTGTGTCGTTTTTCTGAAAAGAGGAGAGGGCTTGAATCGTGTAATTAGTTCTTATGACGACGGTTTTGTGCGAACAACTCTTCGACATCTTGTTTTGGTTGTGGACGATAGAAGTGGAAACCTTGAATCGAGCTGCAGTTGAGGTTCGACAATAGCGTCGCTTGCTCACTGGTCTCGACACCTTCTGCAACCACGGTTAAATCGAGGGATTTGCCGAGGTTGATGATGTTTTCAATCACAGTGATCTGTTTTGGAAGGATATCGATATCTGAGATGAAAGCACGGTCTATTTTCAGCTCATCAATTGGGAAGCGAGCTAGGTAAGACAGAGAAGAGTAACCAGTACCAAAATCATCGATGGAGAGAGCAAAACCGAGCTTTTTAATCGCGTTAAGCATTTGTACAGTGTGTTCACTGTCACTCATTACTGCACTTTCAGTGAGCTCAAAGGTAATCGCACTTGGGTCTAGCTCAGTCGAGCGTAGTAACTTCTCCATGTAATCAATCAGTTTAGGGTTGCCAAACTGTTCTGGAGAAAGGTTGATTGCCACACGACCAGGTAGAATCCCTTGCATCTTCCAACGCTTAACGGTCGCAAAGACTTCGCGCATGACTACACGGCCAAGTTGTTCAATAAGACCAGCTCGCTCTGCTACTGGGATAAACGCGGCTGGGCTGATATAGCCTTCAACAGGGTGTTTCCAACGAACTAGAGCTTCTGCACCATTGATGGTGAAGTCACGGGCGTTTACTTTTGGTTGATACCAAACCTCGAGCCCGTTTTGTTGCAGCGCCTTCTGAAGCTCTATCTCAAGCCACAGTCGCATGCGTGCTTCTTTGTTCATCTGCTCGTTGAACTTAATTAAGCGGTTACGACCACGATCTTTGGCTTCATACATCGCGGTATCGGCATTTTGCAGCAAGATACGCGCATCGGTGCCGTCTTGAGGAAAGCGTACGCTACCAATCGAGCAAGCTAGGCGCTTACTAAAATGGTGAAGGTCAAAAGGCTGATTGATCAGTGAAATGATCTTTTCTGCTAGTGTTTCTGCGGTTCTAGGGTGTTCCGGTTCTGGCAGAATGATACCAAATTCATCGCCGCCTAAATGGCCGACCACCGCTTGACGAGGCAGTAATCGTTTAAGGCGTGAAGCCACTTCTTTGATCACTTTATCGCCAATGTGGTGCCCTAACGAGTCATTGATATTCTTAAAGTTATCAATATCCAAGTACATCATGACAACCGGTGTATCGTTGTGAATGAATTGCTCTAGGCGCTTGGTAAAACCGACTCGATTGTAGAGTTTAGTCAGCGCGTCTATGTAGGCATCTTCACTATTGGCTGGTGTGTATTGTTTGGTTGCCTCTTGAGCGTCTTGAATGAGTACCAGTTGGGTGCTGCTTCCAAGAATAGCGGTTGAGTCTATGTGCAGTTGAACTTTACGTTCGAAGCCGCATCGGGCACCCGTTAAGCAAATCAAACCAGACTCAGAAATAATAGAGCTGAGGCTGTTATTGAAGACTGTTTTGGTTTGTTCATCGATAAATAAGCGTCCTAACTCTTCACCAATCAATTCGGTGGTGGAGTTAAAACCAAGCAGGCGTGCAGCTGCTGGGTTAGACGACAAAATGTAGTCGTTTTCAACCAGCAGTAGCCCGTCGGGTAGCAGTTGAGAGAGCTTATGGAATTTTGCTTCGGATTCTTCTAAAGAACGAACCAGTACTTGATTTTCTGACGTATCGAAGGCGTGGAAGACGATGTAATCCGTATTCTTACCATTGGTCAGTGGAGACAAGCTAAAGTGGAGGCTAGTATCAAGGTCTGTTTCGTTGAGGGTGACTTCGGCTTCAATGGTTTCGCCGTTGAATGCGCGTTCGTAGTAAGGCTTTAGGTGTTGATAGAATTGTTCGCCTAAGGTTTGGCGGTCGTTCATGCCTGCAAGTTCAGCTTGGCTCAAACCAGCAATATCGCAATAACGCTCATTCACCATAAAGTAGTTATGTTGAGCATCAAGCACTGCAAAAAAGAAAGGGCTGTTTGCAGTTAGCTGGGTAAACCAATGTTGTAGTTGCTGGGGAGGCATCAAAGTACTACCAATTCTCCAAGTGCTTGATTATTCACAATCGATAAATAGTTATTACTTTTGTGTGGTTATCGATATTTACCTGTGAGTGCAGCGAGCCGCTGTAATTCTCATTACCTGAATTACTATAACTGTGATTTTCAGGATATTAAAGGTCGGGCATCAAACAGAAGTTAATTTGATACATAACAGTAACTGAGATCTTAACATCATCTATGATGCATTCCATATTATTGACAAAGTTACGGATAAGTCACGTGATAAACAAGATTCATACTCAACTAGTTCAAAATGCCGCATCAATTTTGCGATCTCCAGTCCAGTTATTGCCTAAAACAGTACAAAAAAGAGCCTTATTAGAGGGGCTTAAGAACGTATTCAAAGAGGCGCTAGAAGACGGTGACTTTGAGTTCCTAGAAGATAAATGGCTTAAAGTCTCGATAAAGGATATGGGGTTAAGTTGGTGTATTAGCTACCAAAATGAGCAACTGGTTGTAGCAGATAAAGAGGTTGCTGAAGATGTAAGCTTTAGCGGGAATCTCAATGATCTTGTACTGATTGCGGGGCGTAAAGAAGACCCAGATACGCTTTTCTTCCAGCGTAGACTGTCTATTGAAGGCGATACCGAGCTCGGTTTAGAAGTCAAAAACTTGATGGACAGCGTAGATTTAGACTTATTGCCAACTCCCTTGAAAACTTTGTTAAATCAATTAGCTGATTTTGTGCAGAAGGGAGTACAATCCCCGGATACACAAAGTGAGGTAATGAATGCTTATTCGAACTGAAGCACCGGCAGATATACTTGTCATTGATCGTTTATTGAAATCTGTTTTTGAAACTGATGCAGAAGCCAACCTGGTTATGAGCTTGCGTGAGAATAGTCATTTAACGCTGTCGCTGGTGGCTTGTTCTGATGAAGGCAAGGTTGTTGGGCACCTGATGTTTAGCCCGATCACGCTACATGGTGACGATCATAACTGGCAAGGGCTTGCTCCGCTTGCAGTGAAAGAAGAGTTTCGCAATCAAGGTATTGCCAAAGCACTGGTTGAAGATGCTTTCTCTACTTTGGTTGATTTTGGTTACCCAGCCTGTGTCGTGCTTGGCGATCCTACGTACTACGGTCGTTTTGGTTTCAAAGCCGCGAGCGAATTTGGTTTGAGTTGCGCTTGGGATGTACCTGAAGGTGCTTTTCAAGCCATTGAGTTGGTTGAAGGTGCACTTACTGGGCATGCTGGTGAAGTGGCTTACAGCCAAGAATTCAATGAGTTATAAGGCTACTTTTCACGCAATATGATGCAAACTGATTTAGTCTAAAGAAAGGAGCTTGATGCTCCTTTATTTTTTGTTAGTATCAGCCCAACTCTCATAAGCGGTTTTGAAGTTCGTTCAAACAAACCGCCGACCACCAACCTAAGGTTATAACCCTAGATATGTCACAAACACACGCACAGTACCTGCAAGAGATGGGCATAAGCCAATGGGAGCTTAGTCATCCAGAACGTTTGGCGGGTTATGAATCAAAACTGACTCCGCTAGCGAGCGATTGCAAGTTACTGTTGGTTTCGCCTGAAAAACCTCAGGGCGAGCTCGCAGTGATGTTTGAGCGTGTGCTGAAAAGTATCAAGCTTGATTTATCTCAGGCACTACATATTCAGCCTCAACACCTAACCTCTATCGAACTTGGTGATGTTGAATGGGTGTGGTTTGCAGGTTGTGAATCGACTCAAGAGATTAAAGCTAAAACACTGCAATCCCCATTGTTGTCCGACATCAATGGCAATAACCAACATCGCCGAGACTTATGGCAACAAATTTGTGCATATGACTAATCAATTTTTACCGACTTCATCACATCATCTAGACGCTATTTGGCAGATAGAACAGGATGCGCACTCTCATCCATGGTCAGAAAATATGATCCGAGATCTCGATAGCCGAGGCGCTTGTCATCATGTTCTTGAAGTCGATGGGCGAGTCGTCGGCTATTTCTTCGCGCAGAATATCGTTGGTGAAGTAACGCTATTAAATATTGCTGTGGATCCAAGCCAACAAGGCAAAGGCTACGGTAAAGCGCTGACTGAGCACTTCCTAGATATGTGTGAACAGGCTGACGCGGAAAGTGCTTGGCTGGAAGTTCGCGAAAGTAATGTGAACGCGTTTAATCTTTACGAAAAGGTTGGCTTTAATGAGGTGGACCGCCGTCGTAACTATTACCCAACCAAGCAAGGACAAGAAGACGCCATCATTATGAGCTATCTTTTTATGTCTTTTAACTAGTCATCTTGTCGCTTTTCGCTAAGCAGAGAATAAGTGACAAATAGGGTGCAAACTGACCCTTTAGAAAGTGACACGCTTTCTGTATAATCCGCACACAGAATTCAAGGGCAAGTATTATCTACTTGCCCTTTTTACGCTTTAGATCAGCAAAGGGCGACTATGTCTTTCCAACAAGAAGTGAGCAAACGTAGAACGTTTGCAATTATCTCTCACCCGGATGCGGGTAAAACCACGATTACTGAAAAAGTTCTTTTATTCGGAAACGCGATTCAGAAAGCGGGTACCGTAAAAGGCCGTGGCTCTAACCAGCACGCTAAATCTGACTGGATGGAGATGGAAAAAGAACGTGGTATCTCGGTAACTACGTCGGTAATGCAATTCCCATACAATGATTGCCTAGTAAACCTACTCGATACTCCAGGACACGAAGATTTCTCGGAAGATACATACCGTACATTAACGGCGGTTGACTCTTGTTTGATGGTTATCGATGCTGCGAAAGGTGTCGAGGATCGTACTCGTAAACTGATGGAAGTAACGCGTCTACGTGATACACCAATCGTAACGTTTATGAACAAACTTGACCGTGACGTTCGTGACCCTATGGAAGTGCTTGATGAAGTAGAAAGCGAGCTAGGTATGGCTTGTGCTCCAATTTCATGGCCAATCGGTTGTGGTAAAGAGTTTAAAGGTGTTTACCACATTCACCGTGACGAAACGATCTTGTACGAATCTGGCCACGGCCACGAGATCCAAGAAGTTCGTATCATCAAAGGTTTAGATAATCCTGATCTAGATGAAGCGGTAGGCGCTGATCTAGCGGAAAGCGTACGTGAAGAGCTAGAGCTTGTTATCGGTGCTTGTCCTGAGTTTGATCACGATCTGTTCCTTGCTGGTGAGCTAACACCTGTTTACTTCGGTACCGCACTGGGTAACTTTGGTGTTGACCATATGCTTGATGGCTTAACGAAGTGGGCTCCGGCACCGCAAACTCGTCAAGCTAACGAGCGTGATGTTGTTGCGACAGAAGAGAAGTTCTCTGGTTTCGTATTTAAGATTCAAGCAAACATGGACCCTAAACACCGTGACCGTATCGCTTTCATGCGTATCGTATCTGGTACTTACAGCCAAGGTATGAAGATGAACCATGTTCGTACCGGTAAGAACGTTAGTATTTCTGATGCGGTAACTTTCATGGCGGGTGACCGTGCACGTGCTGAAAAAGCGTATGCAGGTGACATTATCGGTCTACACAACCACGGCACAATTCAGATTGGTGATACCTTTACTCAAGGTGAGAACCTGAAGTTCTCTGGTATTCCAAACTTTGCGCCTGAGCTATTCCGCCGTATTCGTCTACGTGATCCTCTGAAGCAGAAGCAACTTCTAAAAGGCTTGGTTCAGCTTTCAGAAGAGGGCGCAGTGCAAGTATTCCGCCCTATGCAGAACAACGACCTGATCGTTGGTGCGGTTGGTGTACTTCAGTTCGACGTGGTTGTAGCGCGCTTGAAAGCAGAATACAACGTAGAAGCTATCTACGAAGGTGTTAACGTTGCAACAGCTCGTTGGGTTGAGTGTGATGACGCTAAGAAACTGGAAGAGTTCAAACGTAAGAACCAATCTAACCTGGCGCTAGATGGTGGTGATAACCTGTCTTACATCGCACCAACGATGGTGAACCTGAACCTAGCTTCAGAACGTTTCCCTGACGTTAAGTTCCGAGCGACACGCGAGCACTAATTTCTTCAAGCTCTATTCGAGTTAAACAAAAACGTCTATTGTTCTGCAATAGGCGTTTTTTAATGCGTGTTATTTGAGACAGTAAGCTTGAGGTAAATATGTTGGGTTGGATAAAAGCTTGGGTTAGGAAATACGATAAGTGGTGTGAAGAACTTGGGCTAACGCCTGAAAACAAGCGCAGTTGTGTTCCTTATCGTCGAGATCCTCAAGGGCAGCAAGCTGAGAGTGGGAAAGATGACACAGCAAACAAGTGATTTTCCGCTATTTGATACGCATTGCCATGCAGACTTTGAGGCGTTTGAGCAAGGTTTTACCCATGAGCAGAGCATTGAGGGTTATATCAAAGAGGCAAAGCAAGCTCAAGTTGAGAAGTTACTCATTCCTTCTATCGGTCAAAATAACTGGCATAAGCTTGAGAAAATTGCGCAATCTTATCCCAATGTTTATTACGCATTAGGCTTCCATCCTTACTTTTTAGAGCAAGCGGATGAGGTGGAATTTGAAGAACTTCATCAATTACTCGCATCAAAAACACGTCAGTGTGTGGCCATTGGTGAGTGTGGGCTGGACTTTTTTGTGGATGTAGAGCAGGAGAAACAAGAGCGCTTTTTCATCCAACAAATGGAGCTTGCCAAGGCGTTTAATTTGCCTCTGATTATCCATGAAAGGAAGTCTTACAACCGTCTTATTCAGCTAATAAAGCAGCACAAGTTTACTTTAGGTGGGGTAATTCACGGTTTTTCTGGAAGTGAACAGCAAGCTTTGGCTTGGATTAAGCTCGGTTTCTATATTGGCGTTGGCGGAACGATAACTTACCCAAGAGCACAAAAAACACGCACAACTATCGCTAAATTGCCCCTTGAGAGCTTGGTGTTAGAGACCGATGCTCCGGATATGCCAACCTATGGAAACCAAGGAAATGTTAATCATTCCAAACATTTAGTTACGATATCAAATGAACTTTTTTTGCTTAGAAAAGAGCCAAAGCAATCGATTGCAACGCAAGTTTGGCAAAATAGCCATCGCGCATTCAGTATATGTGAATAAAATCTAATGTTTTTGTTTATCGTTTGCGTAAATTGCATCTACATTGTGATTTGGGTCACATTTGCGTGTGAATGGTACATGAATCTTCTACGAAAGTGTGAGGGCGGCATTACTTTATTAGTGGTCGCATGAGTATAATTGGCCCCGCTTTATAGCCCCATTTTGTAACACGCCAATAAATAACTAATAAGGAAGTCATAAACTATGAGCCTGTTTATGAGCCTAGTCGGTATGGTTGTACTGATTGCAATCGCAGTACTACTATCTGACAACCGCAAAGCTATTAACTTTAGAACGGTGGGTGGCGCATTCGCTATCCAATTCGCACTTGGTGCATTCGTACTTTACATCCCTTGGGGTCGTGATTTGCTTGCAGGTTTCTCTGCTGGTGTAGCAAACGTAATCGACTACGGTAAAGACGGTACTGGTTTCCTATTCGGCAGCCTAGTTAACTTCTCTGTTGACGGTATCGGTTTCATCTTTGCTTTCCAAGTTCTACCAACACTGATTTTCTTCTCTGCACTTATCTCTGTACTTTACTACATTGGTGTAATGCAGCTAGTAATCAGAGTTCTTGGTGGTGGCCTTCAGAAAGCTCTAGGTACTTCTCGCGCCGAGTCAATGTCTGCAGCAGCAAACATCTTCGTTGGCCAAACAGAAGCTCCTCTAGTTGTTCGTCCATTTGTTCCTAAGATGACTAACTCTGAACTATTCGCAGTAATGTGTGGTGGTCTAGCATCTGTAGCTGGTGGTGTACTAGCAGGTTACGCATCTATGGGTGTTCCTCTAGAGTACCTAGTTGCAGCGTCATTCATGGCAGCACCTGGTGGTCTACTATTTGCTAAAATCATCAAGCCTGAAACAGATACGCCAGACGACAACATCGCTGACGATATCGACGGCGGCGACGACAAGCCAGCTAACGTTATCGACGCAGCAGCAGGCGGCGCATCAGTTGGTCTACAACTAGCTCTAAACGTTGGTGCAATGCTACTAGCATTCATCGGTCTAATTGCTCTAATCAACGGTATCCTAGGCGGCATCGGTGGTTGGTTCGGTATGGAAAACCTAACTCTAGAGCTTCTTCTAGGTTGGATCTTCGCACCGCTAGCATTCATAATTGGTGTTCCATGGGAAGAAGCAACTATTGCTGGTTCTTTCATTGGTCAGAAGACAGTTGTTAACGAATTCGTTGCATACCTAAACTTCGTACCATACGTTGGTGAAAATGCTCAAGTTGTTGCAGCGACTGGTCAAGTGATGTCTGAGAAGACTCAAGCTATCATCGCATTCGCACTATGTGGTTTCGCAAACCTTTCTTCTATTGCGATTCTACTAGGTGGTCTAGGTGGTATTGCACCAAGCCGTCGCCAAGACATCGCACGTATGGGTGTTAAAGCGGTTATTGCTGGTACTCTATCTAACCTGATGGCAGCAACAATTGCTGGCTTCTTCCTATCTTTCTAATTAAGTAGATTAGATTATATAGACGCCACTTTAATATCGCCCCGTAGCAAGAAATTGCTGCGGGGCTTTTTGTTTTTAGGCCTGTTGAATCTGAATAGAAGTTTGATTCTAGGTGGACCTAGAATGTTTTTTTGAGATACAAACCGTTTGCGTTTTAAGGAGCACTACAATTTATTTATGGATACCTATAATGTATAGGCTCAAGGGATAGAATGTCTCTTGTTGGCAAGAAAGTAACCGCTTGGGTTCGTCCGCAGTTATTCTTCTGGGATTAAGCCAAACTTAGCGATACGCTATAGATGTTAGACACAACATGACTGATTTGTTGTGCCATAGACCAAACTGGTACTGTGCGGTGACAAGGATTGCAATTGGTAACGAAAGTTATCAAGTCTTCAGGGAACCAAGTCCGTTCATTTGTGACTACTGAGCATTACTAAAATATCCATCTATACTGGATGGAGGGCGAAGTAGTTAACTATTTGAATATATTGATCGGAGATAGAAATGAGCGATTTAAAAGCAGCAGCTCTACGTGCACTTAAACTTATGGACCTAACTACGCTAAATGACGACGACACAACTGAAAAAGTTGTAGCGCTTTGTCACGACGCGAAGACTGCAGTGGGCAACACAGCTGCAATCTGTATTTACCCTCGCTTTATCCCAGCAGCTAAGAAAGCGTTGCGTGAGCAAGGTACTCCAGAAGTACGTATTGCGACTGTAACTAACTTCCCTCATGGTAATGATGACATCGAAATCGCAGTTGCTGAAACAAAAGCAGCAGTAGCATACGGTGCAGACGAAGTAGACGTAGTATTCCCATACCGCGCTCTAATCGCTGGCAACGAAGAAGTAGGTTTCGAGCTAGTTAAACAGTGTAAAGAAGCATGTGGCGACATCACACTGAAAGTAATCATCGAAACTGGTGAGCTTAAAGAAGAAGCACTGATCAAGAAAGCATCTGAGATTTGTATCAAAGCAGGCGCTGACTTCATCAAAACTTCAACAGGTAAAGTGCCAGTAAACGCGACTCCAGAGTACGCGCGCATGATGCTAGAAGTTATCCGTGACATGGGCGTAGCTAAAACTGTAGGTTTCAAACCTGCAGGTGGCGTACGTACCGCTGTAGATGCAGCACAATACCTAGCAATGGCTGATGAGCTACTAGGCGCTGAGTGGGCAGACAACATGCACTACCGCTTTGGTGCTTCAAGCTTACTAACTAACCTTCTTAATACATTAGAAGTGACAGACGAAACTGCTGATCCAGCAGCATACTAATCCTTTAAAAGTCTGTTTGATGGAGTGACGTTAAGTCACTCCATATTACCTCTTTTCCCTACAAACCATACTCACTAGAGTTTGGGAGGCACTAATGTATCTACCTCAAGAAATTATTCGCAGAAAACGTGACGGTGAAGTCTTAACAGCCGAAGAAATTAACTTCTTCATTCAAGGCGTTGCTAAAAACACGGTTTCTGAAGGCCAAATTGCAGCATTCGCAATGGCTATCTTCTTCAACGAAATGACAATGCCAGAACGTATCGCACTAACGTGTGCAATGCGTGATTCAGGCATGGTGATCGACTGGAGCCACATGAACTTCGATGGCCCAATCGTTGATAAACACTCTACTGGTGGTGTTGGTGATGTAACTTCTCTGATGCTTGGTCCTATGGTGGCAGCATGTGGCGGTTTCGTTCCAATGATCTCTGGTCGTGGTCTTGGCCACACTGGCGGTACGCTAGACAAGCTTGAATCTATTCCTGGTTACAACATTACACCAACCAACGATGTGTTCGGTGAAGTAACTAAGGATGCGGGTGTTGCTATCATCGGTCAAACAGGTGACCTAGCGCCTGCTGATAAGCGTGTTTACGCGACTCGTGATATCACAGCAACTGTAGACAATATCTCGCTAATCACGGCTTCAATCCTATCTAAGAAACTGGCTGCTGGCCTAGATTCTCTAGTGATGGACGTAAAAGTAGGTTCAGGTGCATTTATGCCGACTTACGAAGCGTCTGAAGAGCTCGCGAAATCTATCGTTGCAGTAGCAAACGGTGCTGGCACTAAAACTACTGCAATCCTAACGGATATGAACCAAGTTCTTGCTTCTTCTGCGGGTAATGCAGTAGAAGTTCGCGAAGCGGTTCAATTCCTAACGGGTGAATACCGTAACCCACGTTTGCTAGAAATTACGATGGCATCGTGTGCTGAAATGCTAGTACTTGGCAACCTTGCAAAAGATTCAGAAGAAGCGCGCGAAAAACTGATGGCAGTACTGGATAACGGTAAAGCAGCAGAGTGCTTCGGTAAAATGGTAGCGGGCCTTGGTGGTCCAGCAGACTTCGTAGAAAACTACGATAACTACCTAGAAAAAGCAGAAATTATTAAACCAGTGTACGCGCTAGAAAGCGGTGTGGTATCAGCAATGGATACTCGTGCAATTGGTATGGCTGTAGTTGGTATGGGCGGTGGTCGTCGCGTAGCAACGGACAGCATTGATTACGCAGTCGGTTTCGATAGCTTCATTCGTCTTGGCGAAGTGGCAAGCGATGAGAAACCATTAGCAATGATTCATGCTCGCAACGAACAACAGTGGCAAGAAGCTGCAACGGCATTACAAAATGCAATCACTGTGGGCGGAGAATATACAGCAACACCAGACGTTTACCGTCAGATTCGTTCTGAAGACGTGTAAATAACCGCTATCGGTATACCTCGCGTATACCGATAATCAAAAGCGCTGGTGCAAAGAGCAATAAGTTGGTGAAGAAAATGAAAAGAGCATTTATTTTAGTTTTAGATTCATTCGGTATCGGTGAGACAGCGGATGCAGACAAATTCGGTGATGTAGGTTCAGACACTATGGGTCACATCGCAGACCATTGTGATAAAGGTCTTGCTGACAATGCCGATCGTCAAGGTCCTCTGACGCTACCAAACCTGTCTAAACTAGGTTTAGCGATGGCTCACAAAGAGTCTACAGGTCGTTTTGCTCCGGGTATGGATGCAGACGCAGAAATCATTGGTGCTTACGGTCACGCTGCTGAGCTGTCTTCTGGTAAAGACACGCCATCAGGTCACTGGGAAATCGCAGGTGTACCGGTACTGTTTGACTGGGGCTACTTCACCGACAAAGAGAACAGCTTTCCTAAAGAGCTAACTGATCGCATTCTTGAGCGTGCAGGTTTGTCTGGTTTCCTAGGTAACTGCCACTCATCTGGTACTGAGATTCTAGATAACCTAGGTGAAGAGCACATGAAGACTGGCCTACCAATCTTCTACACTTCTGCGGACTCAGTATTCCAAATCGCGTGTCATGAAGAGACATTCGGTCTGCAAAACCTATTAGACCTTTGTCAGATTGCTCGTGAAGAGCTAGAAGAGTACAACATTGGTCGTGTTATCGCGCGTCCGTTTATTGGCCCAGGTAAAGGTCAATTTGAGCGCACTGGTAACCGTCGTGACCTTTCTGTTGAGCCACCGGCAGCAACGATTCTTCAGAAGCTTGTTGATGAGAAGGGCGGTAACGTTCACTCAATCGGTAAGATCTCTGATATTTACGCGGGTTGCGGTATTACTCAGAAAACAAAGGCAACGGGTATCCCTGCGCTATTTGAAGCAACCAAAGAAGCGATCAATGAAGCAGGTGATAACACCATCGTCTTCACTAACTTCGTTGATTTTGACTCAGCTTACGGTCACCGCCGTGATGTTGCGGGCTACGCTGCTGCACTTGAGTACTTCGATGGTCGTATCAATGAAATCATCGATATGATGAAAGAGGATGATGTACTTATCCTTACTGCTGACCACGGTTGTGATCCAACATGGCCAGGTACAGACCATACTCGTGAGCATATCCCTGTGATTGTTTACGGTAAAAATGTTCCAGCTGGTTCTTTAGGCCGCCGCGATACGTTTGCTGATATCGGCCAAAGCTTGGCGTCTTACTTTGGTACTTCGCCAATGGAATACGGTGAAAGCTTTTTATAATTGGTAATGAATAAAAGAGAGGGAGACCTCTCTTTTCTTTTTTGTTTTGATATTAAGGATATTTTCAATGGCTACTCCACATATTAATGCTGAAATGGGTGCGTTCGCTGATGTTGTTTTAATGCCTGGCGATCCGCTACGTGCTAAATACATCGCTGAAACCTTCTTAGAAGAGGTGGTTCAGGTGTGTGACGTGCGCAATATGTTTGGTTACACAGGTACTTATAAAGGTCGTAAGGTATCGGTAATGGGGCACGGTATGGGTATTCCATCTTGTTCGATTTACGCGACTGAGCTTATTAAAGACTTTGGTGTGAAAAAGATCATTCGTGTCGGCAGCTGTGGTGCAGTGAGCGAAGATATCAAAGTGCGCGATGTCGTGATTGGCATGGGGGCATGTACCGACTCTAAAGTGAACCGTATTCGCTTCAAAGGTCATGACTTTGCCGCTATTGCTGACTACAAAATGGTTCGTGCGGCAGAAGACGCGGCTAAAGCACGCGGTGTTGATGTAAAAGTCGGTAACTTGTTCTCTGCTGAGCTTTTCTACACGCCAGATCCTGAAATGTTTGAAGTGATGGATAAATACGGCATTGTTGGTGTAGAGATGGAAGCGGCTGGCATCTATGGTGTGTGTGCTGAATATGGCGCAAAAGCTCTGACTATCTGTACCGTGTCTGATCACATCAAAACAGGTGAGCAAACCACATCAGATGAGCGTCAAACAACCTTCAACGACATGATGGTTATTGCGTTAGACTCTGTACTTCTTGGTGACCAAGAGTAATTGTTCTTCACTGTAGCTTGATAAAGTAACAGATAACAAAAAGCCCCGTTGCTGCCTGAGCGTCGGGGCTTTTTATTGGATAACGTAATTGCGCTATTTATGAATTTACGTTCTTCAGAAGTAAGTTCTCGCCTGACTTGGTTGGTCTTCTACGAATCAACATAATAAACAGCACACCACTGACGAAGCCCATTAATACCATACCAATCATGTAGCGATCACTTTTGCGGTAGTGGTGATCCGATATCGCTGTCATTTTACCTGTCTCAAAGGTGACGCGGATAAAACCGATGATGTTGTTTTCTTTCGAGTAAATGGGCTCAACGAGTTGTTGCCTACCGATACTCGCGGTTGAAAGTGGTGTATCTAAGCCGAGTACCTCACGTACTGACAGCGCCTTTTCGCTCGAAGCCAGTCGAATGCCTTCTGCATCATAGATGGTGGTATCGAACACCAGTCGATCTTGAGATAGCTGATTGGTCAGGTCAAGCAGTCGCTCTTGGTCTTGTTGTGCGATCATTTTGCTGGCTGAAAGGGAAGCTTGAGAGATAAGCAGCTTGGTAAGTGTCTCGAGCTGTTTCGCTTGGATCTTCTCGTTACCCTTACTGATCACGACCGTATTTTTAATCGTAACGACGAACATAGTAGCCAACAAAATGAGGGCTAACATTCGCAAAGCGTTACGTATTGAGAACAATGATTCATTCATGTTTCACGGGGCCTGAAATAAACAAATGTTATGATTAAGACATATTGAGACTTGCGTTTTCAAATTGCAATAGGTTAACGTTTAGCATAGTTAATTAGGAATCATACACATGGACGCTCAGAAATATCTGCCGATAAAAAGGCATACTACATTATTAACTCGACTCCCCGAGACTCGTTTCGCTTCTCAACTCGCGAAAGCCAAAGCTAACTGGATTGTATTTGGCGAGTACCTATCACCGCAATCTTTCGATGACATCGACTTTTTCACTGGCATTTACAACACCGTTTTAGATACGTGGAAAGTTGGCCATTACGAAGTGGCATTAATGTCTGGCAACCTAACGCCAGCACATGAAGAAATCCTACAGGCTTTGAAGCTTGATTATGCTTGCCTTAGCGAAGTTCCAGACTTATCTAAGCCGGGTTTGATCGTGATGGATATGGATTCCACTGCGATTCAGATCGAGTGTATCGATGAAATAGCCAAGCTCGCTGGAGTAGGAGAGTTGGTCTCTGAAATTACAGAGCGTGCTATGCAAGGAGAGTTAGATTTCGAACAAAGCCTGCGTCAACGAGTTGGAGCTCTGAAAGGTGCGGATGAGTCGATTCTAGAGCAAGTGCGCCAATCACTGCCTTTTATGCCTGACTTAGTTGGACTGGTGAATACGCTTAACAAACTGGGTTGGAAAACCGCTATCGCATCGGGTGGCTTTACTTACTTCTCTGATTACTTAAAAGACACGCTAGACCTAGATCATGCCCAGTCGAATACTTTAGAAATCGTTAAGGGTAAATTGACAGGGGAAGTGTTGGGTGATGTAGTTTCGGCGCAAACCAAAGCCGATATCTTAGTCGAACTGGCTGAAGAGTATGAGTTGGAGCTACATAACACGGTTGCTGTTGGTGATGGCGCGAATGACTTGGTGATGATGGGCGCTGCTGGTTTAGGTATTGCCTTCCATGCAAAACCAAAAGTCGAGCAACAAGCTCAAACTGCTGTGCGTTATGCTGGCTTAGGTGGGGTATTGTGTATCCTGTCTGGCGCGTTGGCTAAGCAACAAAAAATCAGCTGGCAGGCGAAACCGTAAAGGTTCACAACAGCATGATTATTTAATCGTGTGATATTACAAAGACACAAAAGCAGGCTCTGAGCCTGCTTTTCTTTTTTATTGTACCTGGAGATGATGGGGTATTATGACTAACGCGTTAGCTCCAATCGGATCAACACTTCATCGGTAATATCTTCTATCTCACCATAACCGATAAACGCGGTGATCTCGTTTTCTAGCTTCTTCGCTTGGTGCATGCTGATACGAGCAAGCTCTTCTAAATCCGATTGGAATAAGGTGGTCAATGGATTGAAGATTGGCGCGGTCGTAACGCGAAGTACATACACATCACCTAAGTGCTGCGCTTTCTTAATGAATAAGATTCTTTCTTTTGCCGAGGCAAAGTCTTTCACCAACTTAGTATGTACTGATTGGATCTTGTCGCCGAGCTTCACCGCAGCGATATAGACGTCGTGGTGTTTAGGCTCTGCACCCTCGATTCTCTTTAGGGGCTCAGCCAGCAGCGAATTGGTGTGGCCTTTAAATATAGGCTCCAGTGAGAACTTTTGGTTGTGTCCAAGTTTCGCCAATAAAGTCAGGTGTTTATTGAGTGGGAAATTCACACCAATGATCTTACAACGCAGTGTTGAACTTGGTTTATCAATAAAGATAGGGCTACTGACCATCTTGCTTAACAAAATATTGTGCAGCGACTCAAGTAAGGAGTTCGTTGGCAGTATTTCTCTCTTCTTAATCAGCTTGCTTTGGTTTTGATCGATAAGCCCATTCAGGAACGCGATAGTACGCATTGTCTTAGCGTTCTCAGCAATTACTAATTGGACATTTCGGCCATTGGGGCTCACACGAATCACGTGATAAGGTACTGTGCTTAATGGCAGATTCTTATCGTAAAGCTGTAGCTCATTAAAGGTCACGATCACCGGATCATTGATCTTGAGGACCATTGGCTGTTCAAGAGTAATGCTCAACCCACGTTTCGAGATATCTAAGGTGTGGCCGTTTGCCGCTGCGCCATCTTGTGAGGTAAGTTGCAACGGTGACTTAAACTGGTATCTCGGTTCTTTACGACGGGTCTGAGAGTCAAAATAGATGCTTTGAATGTTCCCAACCACAGTTCGTGGGTGACGGAAGCGGTTCAGTTCACTGCTTGGAATGCGTGGCTTTTCACTCAATAAGTAATCCGCAGCACTCTCGTGATCGCCAATCTCTTGCAATATACCGCAATGCGTCAGTTGTGCTGAGCTTTGCGCTAGCGTGTCTGAATGTTTGGCTAAAGCTTGTCGCTCCGTTTCTGATAATTCGAATACAGATAATTTGAACGCCTTCCAGCTTTTACGCTTACCACCAATGTGCCAGAACAGTTGTCTTTGTTCACGAGTCGCTTCAGGTAACATCATCGAATAGAACAGCGTCTTATTTTGATGTTCATGAGTAAATGAATAGATGACGTTGCTGGTGCCTTTCACACCGGGCTTCGCCAGTAAGTTCATGCGCTGTTCGTTGAACAGAGTTCCTAGTGCCTGTTGGTTTCGCTCGTCGTGCCAGTATTGCCATAGCGGATGGTTGTTATCCGTAAGCAGTGCAAGCTTGAGTTCACTGCCACTAAAGAACAGCGGAAGGTTACAAGTGTGTTTTAGATAGGTGTGCTCGATACCTCGAGTGCGGGTTCGAATAACTCTATCTTGATTTTCGTGGCTGGTTTTCTTGCTTGTGCTATTTAAAGACTCATCAAGTAAACGCGCCACAATATTGTTGTCGCTTACCTTGATGGTTCTTAGGAATTTAACCGCGTCATTTTCATAGGACTCATCAATCCCAAGCACACGAAATTCTACTGCTTGGTTTACATCGGTTTCGAGTGACTTCTCAACTAGCTCGGTAAACTTAACGCTGATGATTTCACCTAGATTATAGCGAAAGACGCTTGGTACTTTGAATTTTGCACCTGAAGGAGAGATATCGACCGTGACACCGTGTAGGCTTTGTCCTTTTGAAGTGGTGACCTCAACTTGTGAGCTTATCTTGAGTCGGTTCTCTTGACGCTTTAAGTCATAACCTAGGTTAATGGCTTCAGCTTCATAAGGGCTGTTGGCACTGGTGATCTCTTGGGTATTTTGAGAGGCACTATTAACCACACTACGCAGAGGCTGAATTCTTGGCGCCATAACTAGCTCCCAAGCCCCTTCGGTGTAGCCTTTGAATTTTTTTGTACCACGTTGATAGGCATTTAAAGCGATGTCGTCGAGCCAGTGTTTTCGGCCATCGAGTGTGAATTGACGACACTCATTATCGATGCGTCCGCGTAAATCAATGCTCTTTGTACACGGAGCCATGATACGATTCAGTTCCATTTTAACGAGTAGTTTCAGAGACGGCGATTCACCTTCTGTCATTTGAGAAAGAAGGAACTCGAAATCTTCGGCGTGATAAGCCGGGATAAGACGCTCTGCTACAGATAGAATTTCAGATTGCTGCATACTTTTCTTGTTAGAATGGACGGTACATTTATGTTATCGACTAGTTTAAATCGATCTTTAAATATAAGTGGTATGACTGCAACGTTTATTTGCACCCGTACGGTCAAATAAGTCACAAATTGACAACATCATTGTGTAACTGGGTAAATTATTGAGGTTTTATGGCTAAGGCAAAGCGAGCTTATGTGTGTAATGACTGTGGGGCTGACTTCCCACGTTGGCAAGGACAGTGCAATGCGTGTGGTGCTTGGAACACAATTACAGAAGTTAGGTTAGCCGCTTCACCTCAGGTAGCGCGCAATGAACGATTGAGTGGTTATGCTGGTGGCGCAACAGAGTCTTCGGTTCAAACACTGTCAGAAATCGACCTGCAGGAAGTGCCACGTTTTAGTAGTGGCTTTAAAGAGCTCGACCGCGTGCTTGGTGGCGGTGTCGTACCTGGCGCTGCGATCCTGATTGGTGGTAACCCGGGTGCAGGTAAATCGACACTATTGTTACAAACTATGTGTTTGCTCTCTTCGCAACTTCCGACCCTTTATGTCACGGGTGAGGAATCTTTGCAGCAGGTCGCGATGCGTGCGTCTCGACTTGGATTGCCAAAAGAGCATCTAAAGATGCTCTCAGAAACGAACGTGGATAAGATTTGTCAGGTTGCCGAGAAAGAACAACCTAAGATCATGGTTATCGACTCGATCCAAGTAATGCATGTCGCTGATGTTCAATCTTCACCAGGAAGTGTAGCTCAGGTTCGTGAGTCAGCCACTGCACTGACTCGTTTTGCTAAGCAGAATAATGTAGCAATCTTTCTCGTTGGACACGTAACTAAAGATGGTACGCTGGCGGGCCCTAAAGTGCTTGAGCATATTATTGACTGTTCAGTGTTGTTAGATGGCGGAACAGACAGCCGTTTCAGAACGCTGCGCAGCCACAAAAACCGTTTTGGTGCAGTGAATGAGCTGGGTGTGTTTGCGATGACTGGTCAAGGGCTAAAAGAAGTCAGCAACCCATCGGCTATATTCTTGTCTCGTGGTGAAGAAGAGACATCAGGCAGTTCAGTGATGGTGGTATGGGAAGGGACCCGCCCATTGCTTGTTGAGATCCAAGCGCTTGTGGATTATTCCCAGTTGGCGAACCCTCGTCGTGTCGCGGTTGGTCTTGAGCAGAACCGTCTTTCTTTGTTACTCGCGGTGCTGCATAAACACGGCGGTTTACAAATGGCTGACCAAGATGTGTTTGTGAATGTCGTCGGTGGTGTTAAAGTAACCGAAACTAGTGCTGACCTTGCATTAGTCATGGCATTACTTTCTAGTTTCAGAGACCGTGCATTACCTAAAGATGTGGTGGTTTTTGGTGAAGTAGGCCTAGCGGGTGAGATTCGTCCTGTACCTAGTGGGCAAGAACGCTTGAATGAAGCATTTAAACACGGCTTTAAGAAAGCAATTGTTCCTGCAGCTAATATGCCGAAAGGTGGTATCCCAGGAATGCAAATCCACGGAGTGAAAAAACTATCAGAGGCAATTAATGCTTTTGATGAGTTGTAATTGAACTCACTTCAGCTAATCTATACAGCAGCAATTCAGTCTAACTTGAACGCCGATTGGGCTTGAGGTTAGCACTATAATTAACAATCATTTAGATTGTTTCTACAGCGTGCCTTTTTCTACATGTTAGGAAAAGGCAAAGTTTTTTAGTCCCAAATGCATGCAAAGCTATCAGTCTTCACAGATTGTGATATACTCTGCGCGCATTTTATATCCTATTAACAGAGTAAGACAATGGCAGATTTATCGAAATACAGAAACATTGGTATTTTCGCGCACGTTGATGCGGGTAAAACAACTACCACTGAGCGTATCCTTAAGCTAACTGGTCAAATCCACAAGACCGGTGAAGTACATGATGGCGAATCAACGACTGACTTCATGGAACAGGAAGCTGAGCGCGGTATTACTATCCAATCAGCAGCTGTAAGCTGTTTCTGGAATGGTCACCGTCTAAACGTTATCGATACTCCTGGACACGTTGACTTCACAGTTGAAGTATACCGTTCTCTTAAAGTGCTTGATGGCGGTATCGGTGTATTCTGTGGTTCTGGTGGTGTTGAACCTCAATCAGAAACTAACTGGCGCTACGCTAACGAATCAGAAGTATCTCGTCTGATCTTCGTTAACAAACTAGACCGTATGGGTGCTGACTTCTACCGCGTTGTTGACCAAGTTAAGAACGTTCTAGGCGCTACTCCACTAGTAATGGTTCTACCAATCGGTCGTGAAGACGAGTTCGTTGGTGTTGTAGACCTACTAAGCCGTAAAGCATACGTTTGGGATGACACTGGTCTTCCTGAAAACTACGAAATCAAAGATGTTCCAGCGGACATGGTTGATGACGTTGAGCAATACCGTGAAGAGCTAATCGAAACTGCTGTAGAGCAAGACGATGACCTTATGGAAGCTTACATGGAAGGTGAAGAGCCTTCTATTGAAGACATTAAGCGTTGTATCCGTAAAGGTACTCGCGATCTAGCGTTCTTCCCAACATTCTGTGGTTCTGCATTCAAGAACAAGGGTGTTCAAATCGTTCTTGACGCTGTAGTTGATTACCTACCAGCTCCAACAGAAGTTGATCCTCAGCCTCTAACTGATAAAGAGACTGGTGAACCTACCGGTGAAGTTGCGACAGTTTCTGCTGATGAGCCACTACGTGCTCTTGCGTTCAAGATCATGGATGACCGTTTTGGTGCACTAACTTTCATCCGTATTTACTCTGGTGTTCTTAACAAGGGTGATACAATTCTTAACGCTGCTACAGGTAAAACTGAGCGTATCGGCCGTATGGTTGAGATGCAAGCTGATGAGCGTAACGAACTTACATCTGCACAAGCTGGTGACATCATCGCTGTTGTAGGTATGAAGAACGTTCAAACTGGTCACACTCTATGTGATCAGAAGCATGAATGTACTCTAGAGCCAATGATCTTCCCAACTCCAGTAATCTCTATCGCTGTATCTCCAAAAGATAAAGGCGGTTCTGAGAAAATGGGTATCGCGATCGGTAAAATGGTTGCAGAAGATCCATCTTTCCAAGTTGAGACTGACGAAGAAACTGGCGAAACTATCCTGAAAGGTATGGGTGAACTTCACCTAGACATCAAGGTAGATATCCTTAAGCGTACATATGGCGTTGATTTAACTGTTGGTGCTCCTCAGGTTGCTTACCGTGAAACTATCACTCAAGCAATTGAAGATAGCTACACGCACAAGAAGCAATCTGGTGGTTCTGGTCAATTCGGTAAGATCGATTACCGTATCAAACCAGGCGAAGCTGGTTCTGGCTTCACTTTCTCTTCAACTGTTGTTGGCGGTAACGTTCCTAAGGAATTCTGGCCTGCAGTTGAGAAAGGTTTCGCATCTATGATGGAAAACGGTGTTCTTGCTGGCTTCCCAACTCTAGATGTTGAAGTAGAACTATTCGATGGTGGCTTCCACGCAGTTGACTCATCTGCAATTGCATTTGAAATCGCAGCGAAAGGCGCATTCCGTCAATCTATGCCTAAAGCGGGTGCACAACTTCTTGAGCCAATCATGAACGTTGACGTATTCACTCCAGAAGATCACGTTGGTGATGTAATCGGTGACCTTAACCGTCGTCGTGGTATGATCAAAGATCAACAAGCTGGTGCTACTGGCGTACGTATCAAAGCTGACGTACCACTATCAGAAATGTTTGGTTACATTGGTCACCTACGTACTATTACTTCAGGTCGTGGTCAATTCTCTATGGAATTCCAACAGTACTCTCCATGTCCAACAAACGTGGCAGACGAAGTAATCGCTAAAGTTAAAGCAGACAAAGAAGCTGGTAAGTAATTAGCTCTTTTCTAAATTAACTAGAAAGCCCCGCAAGTGAAAGCTTGCGGGGCTTTTTTATTAGAATCATAGTGCGAGATGCGAGATTGAAGTGGCCCCAAAGAGGGGCAATCCCGTATTCAGTAATACGGGATTGATAAAGCTAGGGGAGGCTAACGTTTTAAATCAATGTAGATTTGCTCTACCTTAGTACGAGCCCACTCTGTTTTACGCAGAAACTTTAAGCTCGATTTGATGCTTGGGTCTTTTTTGAAGCAGTTGATATTTACCATGTAGCTCAACTCTTCCCAACCGTAATGTTCTACCAATTCTGTTAGCAGTTTTTGCAGTGTAATGCCGTGAAGTGGGTTATTTGCTTGTGTCATGAGATTTACTCGTCATTTATTTGCTCTCAGTATATCAGTTTCATCTCATCAATTATCAGACCATTTGAGCTTGTAACTTATCTCGATAGTAGAAAATTCTTCTCAACTTTTATTCCCAAACAACTGAACCTGACTTTGTACTCAAGTTTTAAAGCGTTTGATTTTCTCGCGATGGAACTATCCCGTGAGTGCACAAAACAAGTAATTGTATTTGGGTTTGAGTGCGATATGACCTACCCGTATCAGTTCTTTTCCTAGCAAATACTTAAAAACAAACAGTGTTTAACTAGTGAGGCACTTTGAACAGATAATGCGTTGTCCAAAACAAAATGCGAACCACCAAGTTACAGTGATGAGAAGATGTCACTATGTATAAGTTGAACTTACAAAAAAGGAGCCTTACAGGCTCCTTCTTAATTTTTATTACTGTTCCCAAACCACTAATTTATCTTTTGGCCAGTTATGGCCTACTTCGTGATACTTCTGTTCTAAGACATGGCGTTTGATCTTGAGCGTTGGTGTTAACACGCCATTCTCAATACTCCATGGTTCTTTGATCATAAGTACGCCCTTGATCTTCTCATGAGACGCGAGCTTCTCATTCATTTTTTCGATCACTCGCTTAGTCGTTCTCTCGTAGCGAGCGCGATCGAAGTTAGGGAAATCATGCGGGACAACAAGAAGAATAGGACCAGGTAAGCCAAGGCCAATCAGACACATCATCTCTACGCGGCTGTACTCAAAGAGTTTATTCTCGATAGGTACTGGTGCAACAAACTTACCTTTCGCAGTTTTGAAGGTATCTTTCTTACGTCCACGAATGGTGAGGTAGCCTTCGCTATCAATATCACCAATATCACCGGTGTGTAGCCAGCCTTCAGAGTTAAACGACTCTTGCGTTGCAATATCATTTTTGTAGTAACCAGAGAACAGACCTTTACCACGAACTAAAATCTCTTCATCTTCGGCAATCTTAAGTTCAATGCCTGGGCCAGCATTACCAACCGTACCAATTTTATCCGCTCTAAATGGATAGTTTAATGTGCTGTAAGCGAAAGACTCTGTCATCCCCCACGCTTCGGTAATGTGTAAACCAACGCTTTCGTACCATGCAAGTAGCGCTGGTGATACTGGCGCGGAGCCACAGCCCAGAACGCGAGCTTGATCTAGACCTAAGCCATTAGCAAGCTTCCTCTTGATGATGTTGTTAATGAATGGGATTTTCAGCAGAATGTTCAGTTTTTTCTGTGGAAGTTTATCTTGGATGCGCTGTTGGAACAGGGTCCATAGACGAGGGACAGAAATAAACAGAGTAGGACGCTGCATCTTCACATCATCAATAAAGGTGTCTAAAGATTCTGGGAATGCGGTAACGACACCACCCATTACTGATGAACCAAAGATGTAGACACGCTCTGTGATATGGGCAAGTGGCAAGTAAGAAAACAGACGGTCATCTTTTTGGATACCGATATGATCGATCAGCCTTTGAACTGACCACGTAAAGGCACCGTACGTAAGCATTGCGCCCTTTGGTAAGCCAGAGGTACCTGATGTGTAAACAAGAGACATTAGCTTGTCATCGTGATGCTGAGGGCGTTTAGTCGTTGGTTCATGTGTATTGATGAGTTGACCAAATGTGTGTTTACATTTTGGTGCTGTATCATAGGGTAGCGAGATGCTAGCTAAGCTTGGGTTGTCATCAAGTACTTGTTGTGTCGCCTTCGGATCATCAAGCTTACCTGCAATGACGATCTTACTTTCACTGTGTTCAATACAGTATTGGATGGTATCCGCACCTGCGGTAGGAAAGATTGGGACGCTGACAAAATCTCCTAGCATCATGGCAAGGTCACAAATAAACCATTCTGCACAGTTTTTAGAAATAAGCGCGACTCGGTCGCCGGGTTCTGCACCAAGTGCTTCCAGTGCTGACGCCAGTTTTAGTGCTTTATCAGCCACTTCTTTGTACGTGAACTCGACAAACTGGCGGTTAATAATTTGCTTTAAATAGACCTCATTTGGGCGTTCTTCTGCCCACTTAAGAATCATATCATTGGGTGTAGGGAGAGCTGTTGCTTGTTCTTGGCTAAACTCGTTAGGCTGAATCATTGTCTAACTCCATGTTTTTCGCTAAGTTATTTTTGTTAAAATCATGTTAAATGTACCATGATTTTTTCTTTTAGGGAGTAAAATTAGCGTTTTCTGTTATCCATGTAGGCTCTTGTTTAGCTTATAGAGTCAACCCCTGTTTTAATATTTGAAAAATATGATATGTCTCGTGGGCATCATTAATCATAAATCACTGCTATTTTTGATCGGTTTTTTACTTCGTAGAGTTGTTGTATAACCAAATTAGATGGTTATACGTGGAACTATGAAAGCTCTTTTCAGAGTGTAGTTGAAACCTAAATGGGAGTAGCTATCTGTAAAGCGTCCATCTCTTCAATCTTGGCTTTGTTCCTCAAGCTACGTTTATTCACTGACCGTAACTCGTCTTCTAATTTTCATGGAACCAAGCTTATAGGCTAAGTTTCGTTATTTTTAACTCAATAAACCTATAAATGAGCCAAATAACATGAATGCACCGACAAGCCCTACGATTGGCATCTTGACCGTTTTCAATAGCCACACACCTACGATGATCAGAGCGAAGTCTAAACCGCCACTCACTGCACTTGTGAAGATTGGCTGATACAGAGCCGCAAGTAGTAATCCGACTACGGCTGCATTCACACCGGTAAGTGCACCAGCAACTAATGGTTTACTTGCAATTGCCTGCCAGTTTTTCAAAACCCCCAGTAGTAATAAGAAGCCCGGTAAGAACACGGCGATTGTCGCTAACAAAGCGCCAGTAATTGGTGCCGATGGCATTAATACATAGCCTAGGTATGTCGCTAAGGTAAACATAGGGCCAGGTACAGCCTGTGCGGCAGTATAGCCCGTTAGGAACGCATCTTGGGATAGTTGGTCACCAATACCATTCTGCAACAATGGAAGTACCACATGACCGCCACCGAATACTAAGCTGCCAGCTTGATAGAACAGCCCAAATACCTCGATACTTTGAGAGTATGCGCTGAACAGAGGAAGGCCAACCAACAGCGCGACGAAAATAACGAGAGGTGTTATGGAGATCTTGTGTGTTGATGGAACCGTTTTGATGTCTTGTGAGGTCAAAAACTTACTGCCAATGATTGCAGCAAATAGAAGTACCAAGATTTGCGGCCAGATCCCCGGAAGTAACAGGAGGACTACAGCGGTAACGACACACAAAGCAGTCGCGACTTTCGATTGGCAAAAGTTTTTGTACATGCCAAATGTGGCATCAGCAACCACCACCACTGCGAGTAGCTTCAAACCGTGAATAATTGAATTAAACAGAGGTGCTTCCAATAGCTGATTGCTCACCAAAGCTAATATCAACATTAAGATGATAGACGGGGAGGTAAAGCCGATAAACGCAGCAATCGCACCCGTTAAGCCACCTCTTTTGTAGCCAACCGCAAAACCAACTTGGCTTGAACCTGGGCCGGGTAGAAATTGACTAAGCGCGACAATTTGCCCGTACTCTTCATCAGATAGCCAGTTAAGTTTCTCAACAAAGGTTTTACGGAAGTAGCCAATGTGCGCAGCTGGTCCACCAAAGCTAATCCAGCCAAGCCAGAAAAAGGTTTTAAAAATTGAAAGCATGCTCGATTCCAGATAAATGTTTAGCGTAATTTATGGTGACTTGCACTATGATTCAAATTAATTGTTTTAATTATAACTATTAATGAAATAGGTTCTGCTGGATGGCTGATTTTAACTGGAAAGGTATCGATCTTAACTTATTGATAGCGCTGCAAGCGTTGTACAAATCGAACAGTGTCAGTAAAGCTGCTGAGCGCTGTTATGTCAGTCAGTCTGCGATGAGCCATAGCCTTCAGCGGCTTAGAAAATTGTTTGATGATCCTCTGTTTGAGCGAGTTGGGAGCAAGATGGAGGCGACGGAGAGAGCGATAGAGTTATCTAGCACTGTCGATGCTTTGCTCAATACCATTCAATCAGAAGTACTACTTTCTAAATCGTTTGATGTAGCCACTTATAAAGGCACTTGGAAAATAGGCCTGACGGATTACGCAGAGCAGATGTTTGGTCCAATGATCTTTGACTTTATTAAACAGTCTTCTCTAAGCTCTCAGGTGGCGTTTTTTAATGTCAATCGAACCAATTATCAAAATGTCTTTGAAGAGGCGAAGTTAGACATCGTCATTGGCAGTTTCGGAGAGGTGCCAAAACTGTATCGTACGAAACATCTCTATACCGAGCAGCATGTGTGTTTGCTAGATGAATCCGTTTTAGATATTGAACTGCCTATATCATTGCAATCCTTTGTTTCTGTAGAGCATGCGTTAGTCTCGCCAAGTGGTGAGTTAAAAACTGCAGTTGACGCAAAACTTGCTGTTCTGGGTTATTCGCGAAAGGTTGCGATTGCATCGAGTAACTTTTTAACCGTTAAACGTCTGATTAGTGGGAGGAAGTTGTTGTGCATAGTCCCTAAGTTGGTCGCGAGAAATGGCGCACATACAGAGGGCTCATTGGTCGCTGTTGCTCCGCCGATAGCTGTTCCCGATTTCGACATACAGCTTGTTTATCGCAAGGGGAAGCACTTAGACGATAAGAATAGGCACTTGAGGGATGTGATCTCGCAAGCGGTGGAGATTGTTATTGATGCTGGGTAATTGATTGGTGGTTCCGTTTAAGCAGGTATCCGATTAAGTGCCAGAGAATGACGACACATAAGGCTCCCACATAACCATCAACGGCGTAATGCCAGGCCAAATGTACCGAATCTATCTGAATGATGAAGGTGTACACCCAGGCCACATATCCGAGTTTTTTGTTGAGTTTGTATGCAGTCATAGCCATCAACACTGCGATCGTGACATGCAAGCTAGGCATAGCAGAGATTCCCGAGCCTTTAATGATAACGCCATCAATGTAGTTTTCCCAGAGCATGTCTTGTGTTGAAAGCATCCAAAGCGGCAGCAAGCCCTGTTCGGAAAGGTATTCGCTTTGTGATTCTAACCTCTGCATCAGCTGAGCATAAGCATCAAGGCTTTCGAAGTGATGAAAGAAAGCTGGACCAGCAGAAGAGAGTGCTCCAGGGAACAAGTAGTGTGTGACTTCCCATGGAGAGAAGCCGAAGTGTAGCCATTTGTCTAAATAGTAGAAGTCTAGGTCAAATGCATAATGGTTAAAGTATGGGATGAGGGGTTTTAAAAAAGTGTAGTTTGAAAAGGCCACGTTGAGCGAGACCATCAAAATGATGAAACTGATTGGCTTAGATATGGGACAAAGAAGTGTTTTGAATTTGTTTAAAAATTTTATTGTTGGCTTTTGTTCTCTGGTAAAAAGCATATGAAAGTAGAAGTAAGTCGCCCATAAGACAAAGGAGACGTAACTAATGATGGCTAATACCTCAAGGTAAGTGTAGACATCATAGACGAGTTCACGGGGTACTAGCAGGCTGGTAAGTAAGGTGAGAGGTGTTGTTATTGCAATGAAATATAAGATTAATTTATTTCTCTTAAATTCAAAAAGTAACGACGATAACAAGTCTGAATGTTCTGTCTGAGAGGCGGTCTTAGAAGGCGTTGTCTCTGAACCCATATTGCGAGCCTGTAATTTAAATTGTGTATCTGCTTATAATTAAGCCAGTCATGGCTAAGGATAAGCAATATGGATAAGAAAGCTTTAGAAGCCTTCGCTCGCGAAGCCGCTAAGTCAATTAAGACTCCTTCGGATCTTGATGACTTCAGGAAAATGTTAACCAAGGTGACGGTTGAGACAGCTTTAAATGCTGAACTTGATGATCACCTTGGCTACGAAAAACACTCACCGACCAACGATAGTAACAGTCGAAATGGCTACTCATCTAAACGCCTAATTACTGACGATGGTGAGATCCAACTAGAAATCCCTCGTGACCGTGACGCGTCCTTTGAACCCAAGCTCGTTCGTAAGCATCAAACTCGATTCCAATCGATGGACGACAAGATCTTAAGCTTGTATGCCAAAGGAATGACTACCCGAGAAATCGTCGCAACCTTCAAAGAAATGTACGATGCTGATATCTCCGCCAGTCTAATATCTAAAGTCACTGATGCTGTTTTAGAACAAGTTGTTGAGTGGCAAGCCCGCCCTCTTGATTCGGTTTATCCCGTCGTTTACCTAGACTGCATTGTTGTGAAGGTGCGCCAAAATAAGCAAGTCATCAACAAAGCCATTTACCTTGCTCTCGGTGTCAATATGGAAGGTCAGAAAGAACTTCTTGGGATGTGGATGTCCGAAACTGAAGGGGCGAAGTTCTGGCTCAGTGTACTTACCGAACTTCAAAATCGTGGTGTAAATGATATCCTCATCGCTTGTGTTGATGGCCTCAAGGGCTTTCCTGATGCCATCAATGCCGTTTATCCAAAAACTCAAATCCAGCTCTGTATCGTACACATGGTACGAAACTCAATGAAATACGTTCCGTGGAAAGATTACAAGACTATTACCGCAGACTTAAAGGAAATCTATCAAGCTACGACTGAAGATGAAGCTCTGTTGGCGCTAGAGCACTTTGGTGATAAATGGGATGAAAAGTACCCTCAAATCAGCCGCTCGTGGACGGCTCATTGGGATAACCTCAACACTCTGTTCAGCTATCCTCAAGATATCCGCAGAGCTATCTACACGACCAATGCGATAGAATCACTAAATAGCGTCATCAGGAAAGCGACCAAGAAACGTAAGCTGTTCCCGACAGATGAATCCGCCAAAAAGGTGGTGTACCTGGCGATTATGGATGCTTCCAAGAGGTGGACAATGCCAATTCATCACTGGAAGCAAGCGCTAAACCGTTTTATGATTATGTTCGAAGATCGATTAACTGAATACTTGTAACCAAGAGCAGTTACACAGAATTATTTACAGGGTCCATATTGCCTCTCATCAAGGTTTTTATTCATGATTAAAGGTTAGTTCATCTGGGCTGCTTTTCTACTTGAGTTATTCGCAAGACATCAAAAATAAATGAAATAATTCCTTCCATTTTCTACAGTCCGACTATACTTAATTTACGACTAAAAGCAGTCGTAAAGAATAGGCTTTTTGATTTACCTAAGCTAAAAAATTGGTTATATCCATATGATATAGCTTAAAAAACTGCCAGGCTAAATGGATTTAGTTGGTCTAAAAAGCGCTAGCTCCCCCTAGCGCTTTTTCTTTTGCATCAGTCTAATTTACTCACGTATCTTCAATCACTTAAAGCGAGAAACGAGTCCATTTTTTTGCTCGCCAGCGGTACGCCATAATGATGCCTCGGAACCATTCATCCATCGCGATCGCCATCCAAGCACCAAGCACACCATACCCCCAGTGCACGCCGAGTAAATAGCTCATGGCAACCCCAATGCCCCACATGCTGAGGATGCCCATTTTTACTGGGAACTTAATATCTCCAGCTGCTTTCAAGCATGAGATGAAGATAAGGTTAAATACTCGACCAGCTTCGAGAATGATTGACCCCGCAATCAGCCCTGCCGCTAATGCGATGATCTCAGGATCTTGTGTAAATAGGTCGAGAATCTCATAACGGAATAGGTAAACCACACAGGTGATCGTGGTTGAAGCGATGAAGCCCACCACAAAGTAGCGCTGTACACGTGACGTGATTTCATCGATCCACCCTTTACCAATGTAATAACCGGTTTGAATTTGGCTACCTTGACCAATGGCTAAAGCAAAGGCAAACGAGAGACGTGCGATGTTCTGAGCGTAGGTAAAGGCCGCCAGTGATGATGTGCCCATTTGAACGACAAAGAAGGTAATGCTGATCTGTGCCATGTTGTAAGAGAGCACTTCACCCGCGTTCATCGAACCGATCTTCATTATCTTCTGATAGATAGATTTTGGTACCGATTTAAACTGTTTCACGGGTAAGTCTATGCCTTTGCTTCTGACCACACCAATCAAGATAAGCATGCCAATCACTTGGCTCGTTACGGTTGCAATGGCTACCCCTTGAACGCCGTATACCGGTAAGCCAAAAGGTTGGTAGAGCGCGCAGTAGTTGCCGAAGATATTAATAACACCAGCAATCATATTGATGGCCATTGGAGATTTAGAGTAACCATGACTGCGAAGGATAGTGGTAAGCACCACACCTATCGTGACGTTGAAAGTGAGGGCGCCACTGATGAACAAGTACTCTTGTGCGTACTGCTCAACCTGAGCTTCAAGCTGATAAAGCGGAATAAAGTACTCTGCACCTAGCACTGCGAAAATACTCAGCAATACACCCGTAATAATCGCCAATATGATACTGGCAACGCCAACTTGAGCGCTTTCTGTATCGCGTGAGGCGCCATTGTATTGGGCAATGAGAATACCAGTACCACTGCTGACCATGGTCGATACGATGATTAGGAAAAAGGATATCTGAGAGATAACACCAACGGCAGACACGGCTTTGTCTGAGTATCCAGATAACATGAATACATCACTGGTGTTTAGTGCAGTTCGAAGCAGCACTTCGATAAAAATTGGCCAAGTGAGCGCAACGATTCCCATGCGTTTGTTTAGGGTGGAATCAGCATTAGGCATTTAGGTTTTCTCAAAAAAAGGAAGGCGAGACTATAGTTTAGTGGTTATTGGGTAAACCACTATCAAATTAATGTCCGGATTATGAATATGGGTAAAGATATTTTGAATAAACCCGTGTTGCCCACATTTTAGCTCTCTGTGATGAAACTTATTCGCATGTTTCATGGTGTGAGTCGATCGGATTTCTGCCACTGAAAAGTAGCAATAAGAGCTCAACGTGCAGGAATGAGAGTAAAAGGATCATGGTAGGCCAAGTGCTATGACAGCTTGCCGTTTGCTTACATTGTTTCTATGTTTCAAGGCCACCCATAGCTGGCAGCCTTTTTATTTAAATGAAAGATAAGCTACTTTGTCGTGTCTCGTAGCTTGAGCTCGCTCGGCACGTAAACTCTTAATGGTATGCTTCGGGCGTCACGAGATTTTTCAATCAATAAGTTAACACTTTGAGTTCCCATTAATTCAGAATGAATACGAACGGTTGATAAAGATGGGAAGGTAAACTTAGCTGTTGGGCAATCATTGATGCTGATCATCGCGATGTCATCTGGAATGCTTAATCCATGTTCATGAATGGCACGTAAAACACCAATTGCGATTGAGTCTGATGCGATAAATATTGCTTTGGGGTAGTTACCACTTTTTAGCATTTGATTCGCCAGATTGTAGCCTGAAGAACTAGAGAACTCGCCTCGGTAGATATCTTGCTCGCTGACGACGTTCTTCAAATGACCGTATTCTGCAAAGGCTATCTCACGAAGATCTGGGGTGCGACTGTCGTATTGCCCGCCAATGAAACCAATGCGCTCGTAACCTTGGTTAATGAAAAAGTTGGTGATTTCTTTGCTGATGCGGGCGAGGTCAATATCAACGGAGTCATAAAGTTCTGAGTGATCTGTATAGTTAACAAAGCAGATGTTACTCGTGAGTTTCTTTGCTTGTTCAATAACTTCTTTAGTCATCCTGCCAACGAGTAAAATACCGCTAACTTGGCGTGAATTTGTCTGTATTTTACTTTCGTAACAGTTGATTAGGCCAATATTCATCTTTTCGCACTGGTTCTCGATGCCGTGGCGAATTGATAAGTAGTAAGGGTCCTTAACTTCAGCGTCCTGTTTGTAGTTATACAGTGCAAGAAAGTGGTGCTGCTTTTTGTTACTCGCCGTTTTACGCGAGCTACTGATTTTATAATCTAGCTTATCTGCAATCTCAAAGATACGCTTTTTGGTCTCCGCTTTGACGCTTAATGTTGGATCTTCATTGAGAACTCGAGAAACGGTAGCTAATGAAACATTAGCTTCAAGCGCGATATTTTTTAACGTAGCCATACTCACTTCCTGTAATTGGAACATTGCGCTGCTTTGAAATTTTTCAGTTTAAAGGCAATGTATCCCTTGATTGCATAGTCCCATCGCAGTCAAACGAAAGGCCATACATTAGCGGTCAGTAAAATCAATGTTTAACCACTTTATGTTGTTTTGAATCTAATTGTAATTAAATATTTTATTTAAATTCAATGGATTATAAACAGCTATTGGTTGTTTTTTCAATGGGGTAATTGATATGTTCGGTATGGTTTCCTGTCTATATTTACAGTTTGCAGCGCTTAAGCTAAAAGTACTACGAAATTTGTAGTGCGTATTTCAGTGGCAATTGGTGTGGAAGGCGGTGGTGAGCTCGATTTGGACTTCGATAGCTTCTTCGTTGGTGTAGAGTATCATTTCGGTTCTTAATTTGATCTGAGTATGTAATCTTAAAAGGAGCCTCTAGGCTCCTTTTTTGATGAGTCGGTCAATCACGCTGTGGTGGTGCTCAGACACTCCCGCTAGGTTGCCATATTTAGGCTGGAGGCGGTCATTTTCTAATGGATGGTGCCAACCTTGTGTGTGTTTAACAAAGTGTGCTGCAAAGCTTTCAGACACCTCTAAACATCCCGCCATGACGGTATCGACATAGGTTTGAACGATAGGGCTGCTTTCACAAGGCGCCTCGATTTCGTCTTTCACGTAAACCCAAATAGATTGATCTTCTTTGAATTTGGTTTGGCTCTCTATCTGATCGGCTTTTAATTCGATTCGGTGATAGCCACGTTCACGACGATCAAACTCAGCAAGCGCTATCTCGTCGACTTCAAGTAAAACACCATTCACTTGCCCTTCGCCAAGGTTAACGATCAAAGGGGATAACCCGTAACTGTCGTCGATCTTACTCCAGTGGCGCACTAAGCCATGAACAATCGCTGGGATTGCTTGACCCGTTTGACCGGTAAGTTGACGAGAGGAGGAGTTGATCAAGCTGCCATAACCAAAAATATACATCGCGTTCCTTGTCTGAGTTGTGCCATTTAAGTCTAGTCTTACTATATGTGGCGCAATCATAAAAGTCAGTAAGTTTCTATTTACACCCTTATATGTCTTTATGACTCTTTTGGTTGTGTGGTTTTGACTTTTTTATTGGACAATGAATCTTGTGAGTAGTTGTTTTTACTGGCTTTATCTTGTTGGCGCGTTTCATGCAATGTGAACTGCACATTGCATCAAGCTTGATGCACACCAAATTCAGGTTTAGGTAATACCTTGGCCGCTTATCTGAGAGTTAGGAGCGAGTTTGTTAAATATCACAGATAAAAGTGTGGAAGACGCGATTCCAGCCTATTTGCGTTTAGGCTTTCGACCTTTCTTCTTTCTAGGCAGTGTTTATGCCGTAATTGCGATTGTGGCTTGGGTCATCATGTTCCAAAACGGCCAACCTGAAATTCTAAAGGTGCCCGCGTTATGGTGGCACGTGCATGAGATGTTGTTTGGGTTTTCGATGGCGATTGTTGTTGGCTTTGTACTGACGGCCGTACAAACATGGACAGGGGTTAATGGCACCAAGCATTATCGATTAGCCGCACTTGTCGGCTTGTGGTTGGCACCTCGTATTCTATTTTGGACGCCGGCACCGCTATGGCTAATTTCGTCGATTGAAGCGCTATTTTTGGCTTTTTCTGCTTACGAGATTGGCTTTCGAGTCGTGCAGTCGAAAAGATGGAAAAATCTATTCTTCGTTCCACTGTTTGTACTGGCGATTGTGGCGAACTTTGCGAGTTACGCGACCATTAAGGGGATGCCGCCGTTTCCTTCGTCAGCGGTATGGCAAGCTATGCTGTGGTGGTTTACTTTACTACTATCGGTGATGGGGGGGCGAGTCATCCCATTCTTTACCGCTCGTCGCTTTAACTTTGAAAAAGCGCAGCCATTAGTGTGGTTGGAATGGTTAGCGAATCTACCTTTGGTGGGGCTGTTTATCTTGAGCTTCTTCCCTCTAGCCTTTGCTCAAGTGGGCAGCGGATTAATGGTTTTTGCTGGTGTTGCTCAACTAGTACGCTTCATCCGCTGGAAACCTTGGACAACGCTATCTGAACCTTTGGTGTGGTCGCTACACGCTGCATATGTGTGTATTCCGCTAAGCTTGTTGTTACGTGGCTTGTTAGATAATCCATTTGCCAGTCACAACATGCTGCACTTGTTTGCGATTGGTGGTTTGAGCGGGCTTATCTTAGCGATGATCAGCCGCGTGACCATGGGACACACTGGCCGTGCTATCTATAAAGGACCAAGCATGGCGCTCGCATTCTCTGCAATTTTTGTGGCAGCGCTGGTACGTAGCTTAGGTGTCACCTTCTTCCCTGGTTATTTGTTTGAGATGGTGAACATCACTGCTGGCTTATGGACGCTGGCGTTTGGTCTGTTTATCTGGAAATTTGGAATGATGTTACTTACGCCAAGAGTGGATGGTCATCCAGGGTAAATTGATTTCAGTATCTTGATTATAAAGGGAAGCATTGAGCTTCCCTTTTTTGATTGAAATTAACGCTTATCAACTTATTGACTGTTCGCTATCAAGTATTGACTCACCTGCGTAATCAGGTCCTCTTTGGCGTGAGGGGAGATGAAACTCGCTTCCACGGCATTAATACTGAACTGGGCTAATTCTTGATGGGTGACTGGGTGGGCGTTGGCAACCGCGAGGAAATTATCATTCATGTAGCCACCAAAGTAGGCTGGGTCATCGGAATTGATGGTGACACAAAGCCCTTTTCTCAGCAGTTCGACAATGTTGTGCTGCTCCATAGTATCGAAGACTTTTAGTTTGGTATTCGATAGCGGACAAACTGTCAGCGGAATACGTTTTGCTGCCAACTCTTCTACGAGTTCTGCGTCATCGATACAGCGAACCCCATGGTCAATCCGGGTGATACCTAGCAAACTCAATGCGTCAATAATGTTTTGCGCTGGGCCTTCCTCCCCGGCGTGTGCGACAGTCAGAAAGCCTTGGTTGAGCGCTTCTTGGAATACATGTTTAAACTTCTCGGGCGGGTTACCTTGTTCCGATGAATCTAAACCAACCGCAATGATTTTATCTTTGTAAGGCAGAGCCTGTTTGAGCGTCTCGAACGCGCTTTCTTCATCAAGGTGACGCAGAAAGCACATGATAAGTTGGCTACTTATCCCAAGTTCATGAGTTGCTTGGTCGAGTGCACGAGTGATGCCAGTGATAATAGTGTCGAAGGCGATGCCACGCTCTGTGTGGGTTTGCGGGTCAAAGAAAATCTCAGTGTGAACCACATTGTCTTGTTGGCACTTTGATAGGTAGGCCCAAGTGAGGTCGTAAAAGTCTTGTTCATGAATCAGTACATTGGCGCCTTGATAATAGATGTCGAGAAAAGACTGCAGATTATGGAATTGATAGGCATCTCGCACTTGCTCTGGGTTCTCAAAGGGAATCGATAAGTTATTGCGCTTGGCCAGTTCGAACATCAGTTCGGGTTCCAGTGTGCCCTCAATGTGTAAGTGCAGCTCAACCTTCGGTAAATTTTTGATGAAGCTATCCATAGCAACTCCTTAGCTATTTTAATTATGGGCGGAGTAGGGGGAGATAATTAACGCCTACAAAGCTAACGGGTTAGACGACTCATTTATCTCTGTTTGAGCATAGTTCATTTCATGGTTGTCGATGAAATGAGGCTGAAATTGTTAGGGATTAGAGGCTGTTGAGTGCTTAAAAATGAGCCGCAAACGATTTGCAGCACTAGAGTGTGATCCGCTGCAAATATTTGCAGCAATATTCGTTGATTTGTGCTCTAATACCGCGCTTACCAAGGGATGGTGTTAAAAGATGCTCACTTAGATGGAGTTATCAAAGTTGACCGATCCCTTAATGATCTCCCTTAGGAAAAAATAGAACATGTCTAAGAACAAAAAATTTGATATCCGCCTTACAGAAAAACGCAACGGCTGGTGTGCAGAGATTACTCGTCAAGTAACGTCTCGCAGCACAACAGTATCTAAGCGTGAGTCTGGTTTCGAAACAGAAGCGCTTGCAAAAGAGTGGGCTGAGAAAGAGCTAGCATCTTTCATCGCAAACCAAGCTGAACGTAACGAGCGTAAAGCGGAACAACGTAAAGAGCGCGATGAACTACGTCACGCTAAAGAGCTTAAAGCTGAGCAAGCACGTGAAGCACGCGCTAAAGCTCGTGCAGAAGAGCAAGAAGACGCTGAGTAATTCGGTGCACGATTAATTTATAGGTCCCTTAATTTTAAGATAAGGGAGTTATAAAAAAGCCCCAATATAGTCACCTATATTGGGGCTTTTTCGTTTGTCGAGTTCGTTGCTATTTTGCTTAAGAGCGACGGTTTGGCTTCTTGCTTTTTACATCGCTCTCTCAAGCCTTAATCAGTTGTTTAGCGTAGTTAACCAATCGTCTTCTGCTACTTCTTCAATGTAGCTTTCTACGGTTTGTCCTACTTCTTCATCGTCTTGCTTGAAGTAAGCGATGTGGAACACAGCATCACCTTCATTCACCAAAGGTAGCGTTTGTTGGCCAATCACGATACCGCCTTTAGTCGTGATAACTTGGCTCTCTTGGTGACCTAATGGAGAACTGATGTAAGCAAGTGTTTGTCCTGCTTCAACTTGTTCGCCCAGTCTCACCATGTTACGCAAGATACCGTCTGATTCTGCACGAATCCAGCTGGTGGATTTGCTCAATACTGGCTCTGGTAGCTTCTTGCGGTTCGGGCGCAGCATGCCGATTTCTTTCATTACTTGGTGAATGCCAAGGTAGCCTGCTCGAATTGCTAGGTGATCAAAACGCAGCGCCTCACCACCTTCGTATGTCAGTACTGGAATACCTAGCTTTTCCGCTTCGCTTCGCAGTGAACCATCACGTAGGGGTGAGTCGATGATCACCGGTGTCGCAAACGCTTTTGCGATGCGCATGGTTTCTGGGTTCGAAAGGTTCGCACGAATTTGTGGCAAGTTCGTACGGTGAATCGCACCCGTGTGTAGGTCCAGAATGAAATCACAGTGCTTAGCCACGTTTTCGAAGAAAGTGTAAGCGATACGTGATGTTAGCGAGCCTTTCTCACTACCTGGGAAGCAACGGTTTAGATCGCGACGGTCTGGTAGGTAACGAGACTTATGAATGAAGCCGAATACGTTAACGATAGGCACGACAATCAATGTCCCTTTCAATTTCTTAGGATCAATCGCATTGGTGAGCTGGCGTGCAATCTCAACACCATTTAACTCATCACCGTGAATCGCAGCGTTTACCATCAGTGTTGGACCTGCTTGGCGACCGTGAATGATTTCAATCGGGATCGAAAGTGGAGAGTGCGTGTAAAGCTGAGCTGCTTGCAGTTCAATCTCCATTCGCTGTCCTGGCTGAACAGTAGAACCAAGTAATTCGAATGGTTGATTAGGTTTTAGTCTTGCCATTTAGGTTGTTCTCAACATGGTGATAATTCGTTAACACGGAATGTAGCAATCGTTGATTTTTAGTACGAATCAATCGGTTTACGGTAACGACAAAACTTTTTTGTGGAGGTGTATCGGGAACGGTATTCCATGGATGGCGCCCCCTTTGGAATACTCTTTTTATTTGTAAGGTTTTCTGGCAATTTATTGATTTAACTCTGATAATTGTATTTTTGGCACTTGCTATTATCCATCGCCATTTTATGGCGGCCAATTTCAAATATCGAGATGAAAATGAAAAAAACAATTTCAAAAGTTGTAGCACTTGCAGTGGTATCTGTTGCTTTATCTGGCTGTGTTGGTAGCAACGCAGTAACCGGTTACCTAATGAAGTTCAACCTTAAAGCCGTTGATAACCGTTACGCACGTGGCGGCTTAAACTTACTGTTGGCACCGGCATACGGTCTAACGGTTGCAGCGGATTACCTAGTATTCAACTCACTAGAGTTCTGGACTGGTAGCAACCCACTAACGGGTGCGCCGCATATCTTTGATACTAAGGTGGATACTTACATTGATATCAACCATCAGCTAGTTCCGTCTCTAACGGAAGCGCCTGTAGGTCCAATCACTAATGTAAATATGATCGAAAAAGGTCAGATGCAGCAGATTGATGAAAACACTATCCAAATGGATATCACTTACCAATCTGGTGAGCGAGCGACACTAATCGGTGTTCGTGATGGCGAGATACTAACGTACTTTATCGATGGTGAAGTCGTTGCACAAACGTCAATTGATGAGCTAGAGAGCTACGCAGCGTCACGCGCTTAATGTCTTAGCTGGTTGCAAAGATTAGATACAAAAACAGGTACTCATTGAGTACCTGTTTTATTTTGTCTGAATAAATGGTGTTTACTGTAAACACCATTTATTGAACAAACGTAGCTTATCGAATTAAGCTTTTTCTGGGATTGCTTCTAGTAGCGCAACCATTTGGTTCCAGAATAGCTCAACCGTATCAATCTTCACTTTCTCATCTGGAGAGTGAGGGAACTTGATAGTAGGGCCGAAAGAAACCATGTCCATGTTCGGGTAAGGTTCTTTGAATAGACCACACTCAAGGCCAGCATGGATAACCATGATGTTTGGCTTGTGGCCGTAGATGCCTTCGTACATGTCGCGGAAGATGTGCATGATTTCTGAATCTGCGTCTGGCTTCCAACCTGGGTAAGCGCCAGAGAACTCGATGCTCGCACCCGCAAGCTCTGCTACAGAGTGAAGCATGCTTTCAACTTGGCTACGGCCAGAGTCGATCAGAGAGCGGATTAGGCAAAGTACAGTGATTGAGTTCTCTTCTGTCGTGATAACACCTACGTTTAGAGATGTCTCAACAACACCTTCAATCTCATCACTCATACGAATCACACCGTTTGGCGCCGCGTTAAGTGCTGCGATGAAGCGATCTTGGTCAGCAGCTGCAAGTGCGCCCATTTCAACTGAAGCTTCTTCGTTGAAAGTCACGATGCTGTCTTCTACTTTACCTAGCTCTGTTGAAAGTAGCTCTGTGTAGTAGTTGTATAGCGAAGCCAGTTTTTCTTGGTTTGCCGCTGGAACAGCAACAGTAACGAAACCTTCACGAGGAATCGCGTTACGTAGGCTACCACCTTTGAATTCTACGATGCGTAGGTCTAGCTCTTTTGCGTGACCAGCCAGGAAGCGAGCAAGTAGTTTATTCGCGTTCGCACGACCAGTGTGGATGTCACAACCTGAGTGGCCGCCTTTTAGACCTTTAAGCGTAAGTTTGCGAGTCACGAAATCTGCTGGGATTGCAGTACGAGCAACGTCAAATGTCATTGCGCCGTCGATACCGCCAGCACAACCCATGTACACTTCGCCTTCTTGCTCTGAATCGGTGTTAAGAAGGATGTCGCCTTCTAACCAACCCGCTTCAAGACCGAATGCACCCGTCATACCTGCTTCTTCGTCTACAGTTAGTAGAACTTCGATTGGGCCGTGCTTGATTTCGTTTGATGCAAGAACCGCTAAGCATGATGCCATACCCATGCCGTTATCTGCGCCAAGCGTTGTGCCTTTTGCAGTAACCCACTCACCGTCGATGTACGGTTGGATTGGGTCTTTAGTGAAGTCATGAACCGTATCTTCGTTCTTTTGTGGAACCATATCGATGTGAGCTTGTAGCACAACACCTTTTTTGTTCTCCATGCCCGGCGTCGCAGGCTTTTTGATGAATACGTTGCCCGTTGGATCACGGCGTACATCTAGCCCTTGTTCTGTTGCCCAAGCAATAATGTATTGAGCAAGCTCTTCTTCATGCTTAGAAGGGTGTGGGATTGAGCAAATCTTATCGAAGAGCTGCCAAATAGGGGCAGGGGATAATTTACTGATCTCAGAATGGAATTCAGACACGGATGACTCCTTTTTTATTTGATAACCATATATTTAGGCTTTCTATGGGTATAAACATAGAGCAAAAACCTAAAATATAGGTCTGTTTTGATGCCGACAGCATACCATTAGAGTGTTTTGACGAGTAGCGCTTCTAAACCTGAAATGCTTCAAATTTTGAACGCCATCTTGTTCATTTGATCTTGTATAAGTGCTCTGATGCTTATAAAAGATGCAAGCAAACGTTTGTTTAAGTCTGATTTGTAGTTTTATTACGAAATTAAGTTTGCAAAATAACCCGAACTGGTCAAAAGTGTGACCTGAAGCAAAGAGTGCTTGTAATCTTTTTTCTTTAAGGTATATTTGTAACCAACTTCTGAAGTGAAGAGTAAATGCTCAAAGGATGAGTCCGTTTATCGCCTCCAAGGAACCGAGAAATCAAATTCGTTTTTTATTGATTTATTAAGGTGATAGTTATGAAAGGTTTACCATCTGCAATGTTCTGGCTTAACAACTCTGTTTACACTAGCAACTTTGCATACCCTACAAGCTTTGGTTACTAATACCATAAGCATGTAACTCGAACAGTTTTGTTCACCCCTATATATTGGAATTCTCTTACAACCCTTTTGGTTGACAGATTCTACCGCCACTCAGTTTTGAGTGGCGTTTTTTTTGCCTGCTACTTTTATCCTCAGCTTTGATTCATCATCTATCTACGACTATGCTCGGTTGTTTTTTTAAACAGCAAAATGTCAATTTGAGCCTTATTACCAATCCTGTTGAAAATCGGACAACTCTTGTGGGTTTGAATTGGCAAATTTAGCGCCAGATTCTTAATGAAAATAACTGATGGTTGAAAAAGTAATCAAATAAATACGACCATTAAATTGTTTTTAGTCTATTGTTTTTAATGTGTATTTTTCTTTTTAGATGTGATTTTTAATCGCTTGGTTTCATACGTCATTCTGATAAATATTATTTAGAGCCTTAATTCTATCTGGAATTTGTTATTTGATAACTTTATAATCCAAAGCCAATCGATTACGCAACCGTTTACTTTTTACCCTTATAGGATTCGATAATGTTCGAAAAGCTATTCAAACTCAGTGAAAACGGCACCAATGTGCGCACTGAAATCATCGCGGGTCTAACAACCTTCCTAACAATGGCTTACATCATTTTTGTAAACCCAATGATCCTAGCTGATGCTGGTATGGACCACGGCGCTGTATTTGTAGCAACCTGTTTAGCGGCTGCTATTGGCTGTTTCATCATGGGCTTTGTTGCTAACTACCCAATTGCTCAAGCTCCAGGTATGGGCCTGAATGCCTTCTTTACCTACGCGGTTGTGATGGGTATGGGTTACACGTGGCAAGTTGCTCTAGCGGCAGTGTTTGTTTCGGGTGTGATCTTCATTTTCTTGAGCATCTTTAAGATCCGTGAATGGATTATCAACTCGATTCCTATGTCTTTGCGTGTAGGTATCTCTGCGGGTATCGGTCTTTTCCTAGCGTTTATCGCACTTAGCAATGCTGGCATCGTGGTTTCTAACCCTGCAACTAAAGTATCACTTGGCGACATTACTGCTATTGCTCCTATCCTTGGTGCTCTTGGTTTCTTCCTTACTATTGCCCTTGTACACCGCGGTGTGAAAGGCGCAGTAATGATTGCAATTCTAGCTATTACCGCTCTTGGCATTATCATTGGTGACGTTCAGTACGGCGGTATCATGTCTACACCACCAAGCCTTGCTCCGACTTTCATGCAGCTTGATTTCTCTGCAGTATTTGAAATCGGTATGATCTCTGTTGTATTTGCTTTCCTATTCGTCGACTTATTCGATACAGCGGGTACGCTAGTGGGTGTTGCTACAAAAGCGAACCTAATCAAAGAAGATGGCAAACTACCTCGCCTGAACAAAGCACTGCTTGCTGATTCAACAGCAACGTCTATCGGTGCTCTTCTAGGTACATCGAACACGACTTCATATGTAGAGAGTGTTTCAGGTGTTGCTGAAGGTGGTCGTACTGGTCTAACGGCTGTTGTCGTGGGCGTACTTTTCCTTCTTGCTCTTTTCTTCTCACCACTTGCAGGTATGATTCCGGCGTACGCAACATCAGGCGCGCTTTTCTATGTAGCAATTCTGATGATGTCAGGCCTAGTTGGCATTGATTGGCGTGATCTTACGGAAGCAGCACCAGTCGTGGTAACATGTCTACTTATGCCGCTGACGTACTCTATTGCTGAGGGTATCTCACTAGGTTTCATCGCTTACGCTGCAATTAAGCTGCTAAGTGGTAAAGGTCGCGACGTTTCACCTGCTGTGTGGATCATGTCGGTAATCTTTATTCTTAAATACATTTTCGCTTAATCGTCTAGATTTCTGCTTAAACGCTGAAGAGGCTATGTTTGGCATAGCCTCTAATAACATGAAAAATTATTAGGTTTTATACTATGAGCAACAAATTCGTTATCACTTGGGACAACATGCAGACTTACTGCCGTCAACTAGCAGAAAAGCAAATGCCAGCAGAGCAGTGGAAAGGTATCTGGGCTGTAAGCCGTGGTGGTTTGGTTCCTGGTGCAATCTTGGCTCGTGAACTGGGTATTCGTCACGTAGATACGATTTGTATTTCTAGCTACGACCACGATCACCAACGTGATATGACTGTCGTTAAAGCACCTGAAGGTGACGGCGAAGGTTTCCTAATCGTTGAAGATCTTGTTGATAGTGGTGACACTGCACGTAAGCTTCGCGAAATGTACCCTAAAGCAAAACTGATCGCTGTATGTGCTAAGCCTTCTGGCGCTCACCTACTAGACGAGTACATTGTTGATATCGCTCAAGACACATGGATTGAGCAACCTTGGGATACTAGCCTAAGCTACGTTGAGCCAGTAAATCGCAAGTCAAAATAAGCGTAAACTTAGTTTTTTGAGAAATGACCCTTTATAGGGTCATTTTTTTTTATATTATTAGTCAAAATCATTTCTTATTAAGTGTCCCAATGTCTGAATCAGAAGAAACGAGCTCGAACCTTTCGGAAACCTTGTTTGTAAAACACAAGCAAGCAAAAGAGACCTCAATGCTGACACAATACATGCCAAGCTCTGAAGCGTTATTGGATGAGAAGCGTGAACAGCAAAACTCATCATGGTACCGAAACCTAAGACGTCTTCAGTGGGTATGGCAAGGCGTGAACCCTATTGAGCAAGAAGCCGTACTGGCTCGAATCGCGTCGTCAGACAACTCTCGTACTACCGATGAGTGGCTAGATACCGTGATGGGATACCGCAGTGGTAACTGGGCCTATGAGTGGACCAAGTTGGGCATGTTGCATCAGAACCGTTCCAACGACAAAAGCGGTGAAGAGGTGGCTGAAGAGCTGTTCTCGGCGTCTTTATGTTTCAGCATTGCAGGTTACCCGCACCTAAAGAATGACAACTTGGCGGCTCAGGCCCAAGTATTAGCAAATGCAGCCTATTCTGAAGCAATTAAGCATACCAAGCTGATTGTTAAGCAGATTGAGGTGCCGTATCAAAACAAGAAAATCAAAGCCAACCTACACCTAGCGAAAACCGACAAACCGCAACCAGTTGTGATCGTGAGTGCAGGTTTGGATAGCTTGCAAACGGACATGTGGCGTTTGTTTAGGGATTACCTGGCGCCAAAGAACATTGCGATGCTTACTGTCGATATGCCATCGATAGGTCACAGCTCTCATTGGCCGTTAACCGAAGATTCTTCGTGCCTGCACCAAGCGGTATTGAACGAGCTGCCAAATATCCCATGGGTTGATCATCATAAAGTGGGCTTGTTTGGTTTCCGTTTTGGCGGCAATGCGATGGTGAGGCTGTCGTTTATCGAGCAACAGAAGATCAAAGCGTGTATCTCTCTTGGTGCGCCAATTCACGATATTTTTGTGCATGCCGATAAACTAAAGCAGATGCCGAAGATGCATTTAGATGTACTGGCTTCTCGTTTAGGTAAAGGTGCTGTTGATATCAATAGTCTTTCTGGTCAGTTGATGGCGTGGTCTTTGAAGGTGCAAGGCTTGTTGTCGAACAGCAAAACCAGCGTTCCTATCTTAGCGTTAGCCTTAGAAGGTGATCCTGTGTCACCGCCAATGGATAATCAACTGGTTGCTATTTACAGTGATTACGGCAAGGCAAAGAAAATCAAATCGAAATCAATTACACAAGGTTATGAGCAATCCCTCGAATTAGCGATAAAGTGGCTTGAGGATGAATTATTTAGATGACATTTCTCCTAAATTAGTTAAGCATGAAAAGTGTACAGATTAAGTACCTGATACTCAGAGAAAATTTATAAAATCCAACTGCATATTTTCAACGTATTGCAGTCTGAGTAACGTCATTCTTAACATTGAAAATGGAGATTCAATATGTCAGAAGTGACACAAGAACCAACGCATTATCGCTTGTTAAACGTATTAAAGGCCATTGGGCCATACTTGAGGGAGCCGCAATCAGAAGAAGGTCACTATATTTTTGATTGCTTATCAGTGTGTGTGAACGATAAAAAATCACCAGAAGAGCGTGAGTTCTGGGGCTGGTGGATGGAGTTGGACAAGTCGGAAGAGGGGTATTCGGCGAAGTACAACATTGGTAAATACAACATTGAAGGCAAGTGGGATTCATTACCTCTGCCTAAAAAGGCGGTTGCTGAGGTCACTAGAACTCAAGAAGCCTTCCACCAAAAACTGGTTGATGAACTTCAAAGTAAGTTTGAAATCAGCATCCAATTGGACGAAGAGTCTGTCGAATTCGTCTGATTTTAAAGGTTACTCTTCTATATAAAGTAAAAAGGTGCGATTTCGCACCTTTTCTGCTTGTGAATTCCCCTGTTGATTGCTAAAACATCACCTCTTATTTGTTTTATCCATAAAAGACTTCATGACAACAAATCATCAAAGCGGGACAACAGCGCAGCGTAAAACTGTCGTTGTTAAACTGGGTACCAGTGTCTTAACTGGTGGAACATTGGCATTAGACCGTGCTCATATGGTTGAGCTGGTTCGTCAATGTGCTGAATTAAAAAAACAAGGCCACTCTGTGGTTATGGTTTCGTCTGGCGCAATTGCAGCAGGACGTGAGCACCTTGGTTACCCCGCACTTCCCAACTCAATGGCGAGCAAACAGTTGCTTGCTGCAGTTGGGCAAAGTCAGTTGATTCAAGTTTGGGAGTCTTTATTCGCTATCTATGGCCTTAAGATTGGCCAGATGCTACTGACTCGTGCTGATCTCGATGACCGTGAGCGTTTTCTTAATGCTCGTGACACGATCAACGCACTCGTTGAACACGATATTATTCCTGTCGTGAATGAAAACGATGCGGTCGCGACCAACGAAATCAAAGTGGGCGACAACGATAACTTGTCGGCACTGGTTGGTATTTTATGTGGCGCTGATAAGCTTTTGCTACTGACAGACCAAAAAGGTCTATTTACTGCAGACCCTCGCAAAGATCCAAATGCAGAGCTCATCAAAGAGGTAAAAACCATTGATGACACGCTGCGTAAGATTGCAGGTGGCAGCGGCACGACTTTAGGTACCGGTGGTATGGCGACAAAACTGCAGGCGGCGGACATCGCTCGTCGTGCTGGTATTGAAGTTATCATTGCAGCAGGCAGTGCTGAAAATGTGGTTTTTGACTCTTTGAGTGACAATCCTCAAGGCACACGTTTCTTGCCGTTAGCCGAGGCGCTTGAAAACCGTAAGCGTTGGATTTTAGCTGGCCCAGCTTCTGCTGGTGACATCGTGGTTGACGATGGTGCGGTGAATGCCGTTAACACCAAAGGCAGTAGCTTGTTGGCAAAAGGGGTGGTTCGAGTTAAAGGCGAGTTCTCTCGTGGTGAAGTCACCCAAGTTACAGACAGCAAAGGCAAAGTAGTCGCGCGTGGTATCGCTAGCTACTCAAGCCAAGACCTAGCAAAAATAGCAGGCAAGCACAGTAAAGATATTGGCGACATTCTTGGTTACGATTACGGGTCAGAAGTCATTCACCGTGACGACCTTGTCGTTATCCAAGAGTAGTTCGAGATGACAAGGCGATGAACGGCGCATCTGGCTTTTGCACTAGATGTTGGTAGTACGCATTGCCTTTTTCATCCAAAGACAGACAGAATTTAGGGAGAGTTAAACGTGGATTTAACTAACATGGGTATCGCAGCAAAAGAAGCTGCTTTTCACCTAGCGACCGCATCAACGGCGCAAAAGAACAAGGCATTGGCGATCATCGCTGATGAGTTAGAAGCAAATGCAGCCGCTATCTTAGAAGCGAACGCGAAAGACATCGAACTGGGCCGCGAAGCGGGTCTAACGGAAGCACTGCTTGACCGTCTACTTATGAATGAAGAACGCTTAACTGGCATCGCTAACGACGTTCGTAACGTGATTAGCCTGAACGATCCTGTGGGCAGCGAAATCGACAGCAAAGTACTGGAAAACGGTATGTCATTGTCTCGTCGTCGCGTACCGCTTGGTGTGGTTGGTGTTATCTATGAAGCACGCCCGAACGTAACGATTGATATTGCGGCACTGTGTCTGAAAACGGGTAACGCAAGCATCTTGCGTGGTGGTAAAGAGACCTTCTTCTCGAACATGGAACTGGTAAAAGTTATCCAGTCTGCACTAGAGAAAGCAGAGCTTCCTGCAGCTTCTGTTCAGTACATTGAAAAGCCAGATCGTGAGCTTGTTTCTCAACTACTTAAGCTAGATGACTACGTAGATATGATCATCCCTCGCGGTGGCGCTGGTCTGCACAAGATGTGTAAAGAGAACAGCACTATCCCGGTAATCATCGGTGGTTTCGGTATTAGCCATATTTTCGTTGATGAAAGCGCGGATCTTGAGAAGTCTGTCGATGTGGTTGAAAACTCGAAAGTACAACGCCCATCAGCATGTAACTCACTAGATACCTTGCTTGTTCATGAAGCGGTTGCTGAGGAGTTTCTTGGTAAGCTTAAAACTCGCCTAGCGGATAAAGTAACATTAGTGGCAGACTCAAGTGCGAAGGCGCTTCTTGCTGATTTCGCTGACGTGCGTGATGCAGGTGAGGGTGACTTTGACACCGAATGGCTAAGCTACACACTAGGCGTAAAAGTGGTTGCGGATGTTGCAGAAGCGATTGACCACATGCGCGTACATAACGCGAGCCATTCAGATGCGATCATGACTAATAGTTTAGAAAGCTCTGAGCGTTTCATTAACTCGGTAGGCTCTGCAGCAGTGTATGTGAATGCATCAACTCGCTTTACTGATGGCGCACAGTTTGGTCTAGGCGCAGAAGTAGCAGTCTCTACTCAGAAACTGCACGCTCGTGGTCCTATGGGCTTAGAAGAGCTGACCAGCTACAAGTGGGTGGGCAAAGCGAATTATCTTGTTCGCGGTTAACGTTTCTCGTTAGCTTTACTCTGCAGCTCATTTTAAAAATTGCTATCGCGTAGCAATAATCAATGAATCAGCACACAAAAGGGCCTTAATTGGCCCTTTTTCTTTCCTAACGTTTGGCAATTCCGTTACACTGACAATCAATTATTTGGAGGTGATATGCATTGTCCTTTTTGTTCAGAGAACGACACTAAAGTAATCGATTCAAGACTGGTTGCTGATGGCCATCAGGTTCGTCGTCGCCGTCAATGCCTTGCATGTAGCGAGCGTTTCACTACGTTCGAATCGGCAGAACTCGTGATGCCGAAAGTCATTAAGTCTAATGGAAACCGCGAACCGTTTAATGAAGATAAGATGGTCGGTGGCGTGCAACGTGCTCTGGAAAAACGCCCTGTGAGTGCTGATGCGATCGAACTTGCTATCAGTAATATTAAGTCACAACTCCGTGCAACAGGTGAGCGTGAAGTTCCAAGCGAAATGATTGGCAACCTAGTCATGAGCCAATTAAAAGAATTAGACAAAGTCGCGTACATCCGTTTTGCCTCTGTTTACCGCAGCTTTGAAGACATTCGAGAGTTTGGCGAAGAAATCGCTAAATTAGAGGATTAATCCCTCAGTCATGTCTAACTTTTCTCCCCTAGATTTTCAAATGATGTCGCGTGCTATACATTTAGCGAAACGCGGCATTTACACCACTGCGCCAAACCCAAATGTCGGTTGTGTGATTGTACAAACCGATGGACAAATTGTTGGTGAAGGCTTTCACGCCAAAGCGGGTGAACCTCACGCTGAAGTACATGCCATGCGAATGGCGGGTGATAAGGCAAAAGGTGCGACGGTTTATGTCACACTAGAGCCTTGTTCTCATTATGGTCGTACACCACCGTGTGCCGAGGGCTTGATTAAAGCTCAAGTGGCTAAAGTCATTTGCGCGATGCAGGATCCAAACCCGAAAGTCGCTGGACGTGGCATCAAAATGCTGCGTGATGCAGGCATTGAGGTTGAAATCGGTTTACTGGAGCAAGATGCTTTAGACTTGAACCCAGCATTTATTAAGCGTATGCAAACAGGCATGCCTTTTGTTCAGCTTAAGATGGCAGCTAGCCTCGATGGGCAAACGGCACTAGCAAATGGTCAGAGCCAATGGATCACATCGCCAGCAGCGCGTCGTGATGTTCAAAATTATCGAGCAAAGGCGGGCGCAGTATTATCAACCAGCCAAACGGTGATTGATGATAACGCTTCACTGAATGTTCGCTGGGCTGAATTACCAAGTAGTACACAAGCTCATTACGCTGAAGCTGACGTGCGTCAGCCTGTTCGTGTGATTCTTGATCGTCAAAACCAACTGCGCCCTGAGCTCAAGTTATACCAATCGCCAACACCCGTATTAAGAGTCGCAGAGGCGTCTGCGGACGTTGAGATCGGCACCACTGAGACAGGTCAGCTGGATTTGCACGAGCTGATGTGCCAATTACCTGCCAATCATATCGACCATATTTGGGTCGAAGCGGGTGCAACATTGGCAAAAAGCTTGATTGAAGCACAGCTGGTGGATGAGCTAATCCTCTATTTAGCTCCTAAACTTATGGGCAGTGACGGAAGAGGTTTGATGGGCGCGTTAGGGCTCACTTCGATGTCTGATGTTATTGACCTAGAAATTAAAGATGTTCGACAGGTTGGTGTGGATATTCGCATCGTGGCTAAACCAATCTCGAAATAGTCACTCCAACTACATACATGTCGTTGACAACAAAAAGAGTTTTAAAATGTTTACAGGAATTGTAGAAGCCGTAGGTACATTGAGTGCAATCACTCCCCGCGGAGAAGACATTACCGTAACGGTTAACGTGGGTAAGCTTGATATGGCCGACGTTCAGTTAGGCGATAGCATCGCAACCAACGGTGTGTGTTTGACGGTCGTCGAATTCAATGACCACAGCTACAGTGCAGATTTGTCACTTGAGACCCTGAAAAAAACGGGCTTTGTTGATTACCAAGCGGGTGACAAAGTGAACCTAGAGAAAGCGATGCTACCAACGACACGTTTCGGTGGTCATATCGTATCGGGTCACGTGGATGGCGTGGGTGAGATTGTTGAACGCAATCAAGTAGGCCGTGCTATTGAATTCTGGGTCGAAATGCCCGCTGAAATATCAAAGTACGTTGCTCAAAAAGGCTCGATTACTGTCGATGGCATTAGTCTTACTGTGAATGATTTACGTAAGAATGCATTTAAGCTGACGATTGTTCCTCATACCTCTTCAGAAACCACCATCGATCAATTCCATGTTGGTCGTAAAGTGAATCTAGAAGTGGATGTGTTAGCGCGCTACATGGAGCGGCTACTGCAAGGTCAGCAACAAGAGTCTGAACCTGAATCTCGATTGACGATGGAATTCTTACAACAGAATGGTTTTGCCTAATCGTTGATATGAAGTGCGCTGAGCGTCACTTTGTAGAGCGAAGCAATATCATCAGGTTTAAATAGTGTCGGTTCTAGGAAGCAGAACCATTTCAAAGGATATAGAACAATGCCAATTAGTACTCCTCAAGAAATTATTGAAGACATTCGCCTAGGAAAAATGGTTATCCTGATGGATGATGAAGATCGCGAGAATGAAGGCGATCTGATCATGGCAGCAGAACATGTGACGCCAGAAGCGATTAACTTCATGGCGATGTACGGCCGTGGCTTAATCTGCCTAACCTTGACTAAAGAGCGTTCAAGCCGCATGGGTCTAGCCCCTATGGTTCAAGACAACAACGCACAGTACACCACTAACTTTACCGTTTCGATTGAAGCAGCTGAAGGTGTAACTACGGGGATTTCTGCGTCTGACCGTGCGGTGACGGTTCAAGCGGCCGTTGCGAAAGATGCAAAAGCGGCTGACCTTGTTCAGCCTGGCCACATCTTCCCGCTAACAGCACAAGAGGGTGGTGTTCTAACTCGTGCTGGTCACACTGAAGCGGGCTGTGATTTAGCACGCCTAGCGGGTTGTGAGCCTGCATCGGTTATCGTTGAGATCCTAAATTATGACGGCACCATGGCTCGTCGCCCTGATCTTGAAGTGTTCGCTGAAAAGCACGACATCAAGCTAGGCACGATTGCTGACTTGATCGAATACCGTAACAATACAGAAACCACGATTGAGCGGGTTGCACAGTGTCACCTACCGACTGAGTTCGGTGACTTTGAGCTTGTGACTTACCGTGACACTATCGATAATCAAATCCATTACGCAATGCAAAAAGGTGACTTAACGGGCGAAGCGCCACTGGTTCGTGTTCACCTGCATGATACCTTCACCGATCTGCTTCATTCTGATCGTGGTACTGAGCGTAGCTGGTCACTAGATAAGGCGATGAAGCGCATTGGCGACGAAGGTGGTGTGTTGGTTATTCTGGGCAACGAAGAGTCGTCTGATTCTTTGATTCACAAAGTGAAGACATTCGAAGCTCAAGATAAGAACGAGCAACCAACCATGGCTAAGAAGCAAGGCACTTCTCGTCGCGTTGGTGTCGGTTCTCAAATTCTACAAGACCTAGGTGTTCATGATATGCGCCTATTGTCTTCAAGCACCAAGCGTTACCATGCTCTTGGTGGTTTTGGTCTTAACGTTGTTGAATACGTTTGTGAGTAACCACTTACATACTAGTTTATAGCAACATAATTTATGATGATTTGAGCGGCTCTTTTGGTTCGAAATCGGACAAAAAGAGCCCAGCCGCTGAGCCTGACTTTTGTCGTGTCAAGCGTTGGCGCTTAGCGACCTGTTGCTCCTAAATAGTTGGGAGCGAGGCTTGGCTATCATCTTTACATCTCCGGTGTCTGCTCTTCTAAATTAGCATTAGATATTGCTCACAGTTTTATGCTAGAATCCGGCGATTCTCACTTGATGAAAATAGTTAAAGGAAGGCTTATGAAAGTGATCGAGGGTGGCTTCCCAGCGCCAAATGCAAAAATTGCTATCGTTATTGCTCGTTTCAACAGTTTTATTAACGAAAGTTTACTTTCTGGTGCAATCGATACTTTAAAACGTCACGGACAAGTAAGCGAAGACAACATCACTGTTGTTCGTTGTCCTGGTGCAGTAGAACTTCCACTTGTAGCGCAACGCGTTGCAAAAACAGGTAAGTTCGACGCGATTGTATCTCTTGGTACAGTAATTCGTGGCGGTACGCCTCATTTTGACTATGTTTGTAGTGAATGTAATAAAGGTTTGGCGCAAGTGTCTCTGGAATATTCTCTTCCAGTAGCATTCGGCGTACTAACTGTTGATACGATCGATCAAGCTATTGAACGCGCAGGAACCAAGGCTGGTAATAAAGGTGCAGAAGCTGCACTAAGCGCACTTGAGATGATCAACGTTCTTTCTGAAATCGATTCCTAATGGGGGCCAGTGTGAAACCAGCCGCACGTCGTAACGCACGTCAATTTGCTCTACAAGCAATTTATTCTTGGCAAATTACTAAAGAAAATATTGCTACCGTTGAAGAACAGTTCTTATCTGGTGGTAAGTATGATGAAGAAGAACATCATGCTGCAGAACCTGCACTTGCTATGCCAGAAACAGACGTTGCATACTTCCGCGACCTACTAACTGGTGTTGCTCTTAGTCACATGGAACTTGATAGCAAGCTTCGTCCATTCGTATCTCGCCCGATGCAAGATCTGGATCTGATGGAACTAGCGCTTCTACGTTTAGCTATGTACGAGATGACTCGTCGCGAAGATGTACCATACAAAGTGGTTATCAACGAAGCTATCGAGCTTGCGAAAGTATTCGCAGCAGAAGACAGCCATAAGTTTGTGAATGGTGTGCTTGATAAAGCAGCGCCACACGTACGTAAGAAGTAATCTCTACGTATATTGAATCTAAAGGTCAGCTTTCATGCTGGCCTTTTTTGTTAGTAAATTCCAAAGATAGGGCATGTGATGTCTGGTGAATTCAACCTAATCGATAAATATTTCGTAAACCGACAGCCTCAACGTAAAGACGTGCACCTCGCCGCTGGTGATGATTGCGCTTTGGTTAAAGCGCCAAGTAATGTTGAGATCGCGATCAGCACCGATACCTTAGTGGCGGGTACTCACTTCTTAGCAGAAGCAAACCCAGCTTGGGTCGCACACAAAGCATTGGCTTCAAACATCAGTGATCTGGCTGCGATGGGTGCAACGCCGGCGTGGGTCTCTTTTGCCTTAACCATGCCTGAAGTAGATGAAGCTTGGCTAGCGCCGTTCTGCGACTCTTTTTTCAAACTTGCAGACTACTTTGGTATTCAGTTAATTGGTGGTGACACTACAAAGGGGCCGCTGAGCCTAACATTGACGGTACAAGGCTTTGTGCCAGAAGGGAAAGCCCTACGTAGAGATGGCGCGAAAGTCGGGGATTGGATTTACGTGACAGGCAATTTAGGTGATAGCAAGGCTGGCCTAGAGGTTCTATTAGACCCTGATGAAAACCAAGCTAAGCCGTATGCGAGGGAGCTTGAAGAGAGACACTACATCAGTTCTCCACGAGTGTTAGCGGGTCAAGCGCTTGTGAATCTTGCTTCGTCGGCTATTGATATCTCAGATGGTGTTATTGCAGATCTCAAACACATTCTTAAGCGCTCACAGGTGGGGGCAAGTATTGATGTGAGTACTTTACCTATCTCACCTGAATTACGTCAGTTTGCCCCTGATATCGCGTCGGCGCAGCAGTATGCGCTGACCAGTGGGGAAGAGTATGAGCTTTGCTTTACCGTCCCTGAAGAAAACAAAGGCTCTCTTGAAAGTGCTTTGTCACACACTGGAACAAAAGTCACCTGTATTGGTCAAATAAGACCTGTAGAATACTTTGAACTACACAATAATGGTGAACCGCTGAGCTGGAGCTTAACCGGTTACGATCACTTTAAGGTTAATTGATGACAAACCCACTATCTGCAATCTCTCTTAAAAACCCTTGGCACTTTCTAGCAACGGGTTTTGGCAGTGGCTTATCGCCTATTATTCCTGGAACCATGGGTACACTCGCCTCGATTCCTCTGTACCTATTATTGGTTCAATTGCCGTTCCCGGCTTATGTCGCGGTGGTCGTGATAAGCTGTATTATTGGTATCAAGATCTGCCAAGTGACCTCTGATGATATGGGCGTACATGATCATGGCTCTATCGTATGGGATGAGTTTGCAGGCTTTTGGATCACCATGAGCCTAGTGCCAATGTTGAGCATTCCTGCCGATGATTGGAAATGGTTGTTGACGGGCTTTGTTCTATTCCGCTTCTTTGACATGGTAAAACCGTGGCCGATTGGTTGGTTAGATGCTCGAGTTCATGGCGGTTTAGGCATCATGATTGATGATATTGTGGCAGGTATTATGGCGGCGATTTCACTGTATGCTGTGGCCCATTTTGCAGGTTGGTTAGTTTAAATAAAGATAAAACAAGGAATTACAATGTCTAATAAGGTTTACTGTATTGCTCAATTTCAGCCGAAAGAAGGTAAACTGAACGAGCTGTTTGAGGTTTTAAAAGCACTAGAGCCAAACACTCTGCGTGAAGACGGTTGTATTCAATACACAGTAACTCGTCACATTCAGAGCCCGTTTGCGGAAGGTCAGAGCTTCCCGATCGCTTTCAACGAAATCTGGGCGGATAACGAAGCGTTTGAAGCGCACTGTCAACGTCGTGAAATTCAACAGTTCTTCCAAGAGCAGTGTGTTGATGAAACAGGTTTAGTTGAGAACTTCAATGTTGCTATTTACTCTGACGAGCCAGAGAACTACGATGCACCTGTTCTTAAGCCGTGCTGCTAATTTGCTGTAGCAACTGATTTAAACAGTGGCTAGCTAATGAGTTAGTGGATACTAAAAAGGTTGACCCTAGGGCCAACCTTTTTTTGTTTTGTTGCTTATGTAGTTTGCTACTTAAAGCTATTTAGCAAGGTACTCAGAGATAGACTTCTCAATACCTTTCGCGTCTAAGCCTAGCTCTTCATGCAGCTCACCTTGAGTGCCTTGAGCAATGAACTTGTCTGGTAGACCAAGGTTCAGTACAGGCATTAGCAGTTTCTCTTGCATCAAGAACTCAATTACACCTGCACCTGCACCACCGGCAATCGCATTTTCTTCGATAGTCACCAGTACATCGTGGTCAGCGACAAGTTGTTTGATTAGAGCTTCATCTAGCGGCTTAACAAAGCGCATGTCTGCAACGGTGGCATCCATTACATCAGCAGCTTGAAGTGCATTTTCTAGGAAAGTACCAAAGCTTAGGATAGCAACCTTAGCGCCATCCTTTGCTTTTGAGCTTTCACGAACGATACGGCCTTTACCAATCTCAAGTGTAGTAAACTCACTTTGGATTTCTGTGCCCATGCCATTACCACGAGGGTAACGAACTGCACTTGGTCCATTGTGCTGGTGGCCAGTGTATAGCATTTGGCGACATTCGTTTTCGTCGCTTGGTGCCATGATCACCATGTTTGGAATACAACGCATGAAGCTTAAGTCGAACGCACCTTGGTGTGTTTGACCATCGGCACCCACAAGACCTGCACGGTCAATCGCGAACATGACCGGTAGATCCATGATAGCCACATCGTGGATCAGTTGATCGTAGCCACGTTGTAGGAATGTCGAGTAGATAGCCACAATCGGCTTGTCACCCGCAATCGCCATACCCGTTGCTAGCGTCACGGCGTGCTGCTCAGCAATCGCTACATCGAAGTATTGATCTGGGTATTCTTTAGAGAAACGCACCATGCCAGAACCTTCACGCATTGCTGGCGTGATCGCCATTAGCTTAGGATCTTGCGCTGCCATATCACATAGGAAATCACCAAAAACCTTTGAGAACGTTGGCTTAGAGCTAGTACTTTTTGATAGGCTTAATTTGGCTGGGTTGAATTTAGGTACAGCATGGTAACCAATTGGATCTTTCTCCGCTGGCTCGTAGCCTTTGCCTTTCTTGGTCATGATGTGCAGGAACTGAGGACCTTTTAGGTCTCTCATGTTCTTAAGCGTTTTAATCAGCTCGTTTACATCGTGGCCGTCTACTGGGCCAATGTAATTAAAGCCTAGCTCTTCAAACATGGTGCCAGGGACAACCATGCCTTTTAGGTGTTCTTCTGTACGACGAACTAGCTCTTTAATCGGCGGAACACCAGATAGCACTTTCTTGCCGCCCTCACGAATAGACGTGTAAAGACTGCCAGAAAGAACTTGAGCTAGGTGGTTGTTAAGCGCACCTACGTTTTCAGAAATTGACATCTCGTTATCGTTTAGGATAACCAGCATGTCATTGTGAACATCGCCTGCGTGGTTCATGGCTTCAAATGCCATACCAGCAGTAATCGCACCGTCACCAATCACACTCACAACTTTGCGGTTTTTGCCTTCTTTCTTGGCACTTATCGCCATACCGAGTGCAGCACTGATCGATGTTGATGAGTGACCAACAGAAAGGGTGTCGTACTCGCTCTCTTCACGCCATGGGAATGGGTGCAGTCCGTCTTTTTGGCGGATCGTCGACAAGCGGTCACGGCGACCGGTAAGAATTTTGTGCGGGTATGCTTGGTGACCAACATCCCAAACCAATTGGTCAAAAGGCGTGTTGTACACATAGTGTAGAGCAACAGTGAGCTCTACCGTACCTAAGCCTGACGCTAAGTGACCACTTGATTGGCTCACTGAGTTAAGAAGATAGGTGCGTAATTCATCACAAAGCTGTGTTAGCGTCTCTTTTGGGAGAAGACGCAAATCCTCTGGCTTATCAGCCAAAGCAAGAGTTGGGTACTTTGATATATCAAGAGTCATAGGTAATGCGCGCTTATTGTCTTAGTTCTTGCGCTCGATGACGTATCGGGCGAACTCTTCGAGTAACTGGGTATTGTATGGGATCGCGGCCAAAGCTTGAAGCGCTTCCTGCAGCAGAGATTGCGCTTTTTCTTGAGCGCCCTCTAAACCTAGCAAAGAAGGGTAGGTGCTTTTGTTTAAATCTTGGTCAGAGCCCTGTGGTTTACCCAAAGTTTCGGTGTCGCCAATGATATCCAAGATATCGTCTTGAACTTGGAAGGCTAATCCGATGGCATCTGCGTACTTATCTAATTGAGGCAGCACCTCGAACGCTTTTTCACCTGCAGCTAGCGCACCTAAACGGATTGCACTCTTCATAAGAGCACCGGTTTTATTACGGTGAACTTCTTCCAGCTCTTCAAGCGTCACTGCGCGGTTTTCAGCTTCGATATCGAGTGCCTGACCGATACACATACCTTGAGCTCCAGAGGCTTCAGCTAGGCGTTGAATCATTCGAACGCGGTTGCTTTCACCATCAGCACTTAATGTGCCTTCTGCAAGTATAGTAAATGCGAGAGTTTGTAGTGCATCGCCCGTTAAAATAGCCGTGGCTTCATCGAATTTGATGTGACAAGTCTGGTGGCCACGACGCAGCTCATCGTCGTCCATTGCTGGAAGGTCATCATGAATCAGAGAGTAGGCATGAATACATTCGACTGCAGAAGCTGGAGTATCGAGTTCTTCCGCGGTGCAACCGAGCATTTCCCCTGTAATATAGACAAGAAATGGACGCGCGCGTTTGCCGCCTAAAAGTAACCCATAACGCATTGCGTTGATCAGATTCTGATTTTGGTGTGGCAGGCGGTCAAGCCAAAGGTTCAGTTGCTCGTTATTACGTGCTTGATAAGACAATAAAGTCTCGATCATAGGGGATCTCATACAATTCGTTATTCTGGTTGTGGGTTAAAGTCACTCAGTTCTGCATTTTCGTCATTTTGCAGTAGGATGCTAACACGTTGTTCTGCATCGTTTAGTTTACTTTGACCTGCACGAGCGAGGGAGATACCTCGTTCGAATTTTTTCAGCGCATCATCTAAAGCTAGATCACCGTTTTCTAGTTGATCAACCAAGCCATCGAGCTCTTCGATTGCCGCTTCAAAGCTCATATTTTCAGGTTTCTTAGTAGCCATAATAAATCTGCGTTTGGAAAGATGAACGAACGTTACCCTAGGGCGTTCAGATGGTCAAATGTAACCAATAAATTTTGCTAGAAAGTTCGTTTTTAAGAGGCTTGAAGTCACTTTCCTTTAATAACCCTACCTTTCTCGAGTTTATGGCTGTTCGAGAACGGGGAAGCGGGTAATAGTTGTGATACAAAAAGCAAAAGTGTGATACTTAGGCCAAGAATTTACTAAAAGATCTTATAGTCTTGCCGATAAAAGGATTATCGTCGACATAGAGCTACAAAAAAGCATGAGGAGTGCTCAGTGGATTTAGCAACCCTAATAGGTTTGATTGGTGGATTTGCCTTTGTAATCATGGCAATGATCCTAGGTGGAAGCCTCGGGATGTTCTATGACACGACATCCATTTTGATCGTGATTGGTGGTTCAACGTTTGTTGTTCTAATGAAGTTCACCATGGGACAGTTCTTTGGTGCGGCTAAAATTGCCGGCAAAGCATTTATGTTTAAAGTCGATGAGCCTGAAGATCTTATCGCTAAGATTGTTGAAATGGCAGACGCAGCACGTAAAGGTGGTTTCTTAGCTCTGGAAGAGATGGAAATCAGCAACAGCTTTATGCAAAAGGGCATCGACCTGTTGGTTGATGGCCATGATGGTGATGTAGTGCGAGCTGCATTGCAAAAAGACATTGCGCTAACGACAGAACGTCACGAGCAGGGCGCGAAGGTGTTCTCTGCCTTTGGTGATGTTTCTCCTGCGATGGGTATGATCGGTACCTTGGTCGGTTTGGTTGCCATGCTTTCGAACATGGATGACCCTAAAGCGATCGGCCCTGCGATGGCCGTTGCACTCTTAACTACGCTGTATGGCGCAATTCTATCGAACATGGTGTTTTTCCCAATCGCAGACAAACTAGCGCTGCGTCGTGACCAAGAGACACTGAACCGTCGTTTGGTGATGGACGGTGTGCTGGCTATCCAAGATGGTCAAAACCCACGAGTTATTGATGGTTACCTGAAGAGCTACCTGAATGAAGGTAAGCGTACGATTGATGGTGAACCTGCGTAAGAGGAGTTGAAGATGGATGAAGAGAATCCATGTAAATGTCCTCCTCCGGGGTTACCTCAATGGATGGGAACATTTGCTGACTTGATGTCACTGTTGATGTGTTTCTTCGTACTTCTACTCTCATTCTCTGAGATGGATGTACTGAAGTTCAAACAGATCGCTGGCTCGATGAAGTTCGCATTTGGTGTACAGAACCGTTTAGAAGTAAAAGACATCCCAAAAGGGACTAGCATCATTGCGCAAGAGTTTCGTCCTGGTCGTCCAGAGCCTACGCCGATTGATGTGATCATGCAGCAAACGATAGATATCACTCAGCAGACGTTGGAATTTCATGAAGGTGAATCTGAGCGCGCTGGTGGTACCATGCGTGACCAAGGTAAGATGACCGGAGGCAAGTCGCCAGAGGTATCGACTCACGACAACCAAAACTCTGAGTCAGACCAGCAGCAACAACAAGCCGAAGCTCAATCGCAAGAGATGGAAACCTTGATGGAAAGCATCAAGAAGGCGTTGGAACGAGAAATCGACCAAGGCGCGATCGAGGTAGAAAACCTTGGCCAACAGATTGTGATTCGAATTCGTGAGAAGGGTGCATTCCCATCGGGTTCTGCTTTCCTACAGCCTAAGTTCCGACCTTTGGTGAGACAGGTGGCTGAATTAGTGAAAGATGTTCCGGGCATTGTTCGAATCTCAGGTCACACTGATAACCAACGTCTTGATTCTGAGCTGTATCGTTCGAATTGGGATCTGTCATCTCAGCGAGCGGTATCTGTTGCTCAAGAGATGGAAAAGGTACGCGGATTCTCTCATCAACGTTTGAGAGTACGTGGTATGGCGGATACTGAGCCCGTAGAGCCGAACGATACTGAATGGCAGCGTAGCCTGAACCGTCGCGTCGAGATCAGTATCATGCAAGGTGAGCCACTTTACAGCGATGAAGTTCCAGTGATTTCTGAATAGTACCGAGCTACGAGTTAAGCTGACTTATTAAATTAACCAGAAAGCCCAACCTTATGATGAGGTTGGGCTTTTTATTTATGTGGTGAGTGGTTTATCTATTTATAACAATACCGACAGTGAGTAAGCATGCTATTTTTAATAGGGTGTGTATTTATTACTGGTGCCAAAGCAAGCACTCTTTTCCTTGTTTCACTTTCTCATGTATAATTCGCGCCCTTAGATTTAGATATGATCTACTCTTGCTTTAAGTGCTGCGTAAATTCTCCAATTTACTTGGCGAAGAGCCTTTTCAAATTTTGAACATTAATGTTGTGAACGTACTATGAAATTTATTGTTAAGCCCCATCCGGAAATTTTTGTAAAAAGTGAATCGGTGCGTAAGCGCTTCACAAGGATTCTAGAGTGCAACATTCGTAACGTTATTCAGCGTCGCTGTGAAGGTGTTGCGGTATTTAACCGTCGTGACCATATAGAAGTGACGTCTGAGAGTGATAAGTACTACACAGAAGTGTTAGAGGCTCTTACTCACACTCCTGGTATTCACCACTCTTTAGAAGTACAACAGTCAGATTTTAAAGACTTGCACGATATCTATGAGCAAGTTTTAGAGCGCAGCCGTGCTGACATTGAAGGTAAAACTTTCTCTGTTCGTGCTAAGCGTCGCGGTAAGCATGAGTTCACGTCTATCGAGCTTGAGCGCTACGTAGGTGGCGGTCTGAATCAAGCGGTTGAGTCGGCACGCGTTAAGCTGAAAGATCCAGAAGTAACGGTTAAAGTTGAAGTGGCTAATGACAAACTGAACCAAGTTCTGGCGCGTCACAAAGGCCTTGGTGGTTTCCCTCTAGGTACTCAAGAAGACCTACTGAGCTTGATCTCTGGTGGTTTTGACTCTGGCGTATCAAGCTATCTACACATCAAACGTGGCTCTAAAGTTCACTACTGTTTCTTCAACCTTGGCGGTCCTGCGCACGAGATTGGCGTTAAGCAAGTAGCTCACTACCTGTGGAACAAGTACGGTTCTTCGGCAAAAGTGAAGTTCATCTCTGTTGATTTCGAACCGGTTGTTGCTGAAATCCTTGAGAATGTAGAAGACGGCCAAATGGGCGTTGTGCTTAAGCGAATGTTCATGCGTGCTGGTGGCATGGTTGCTGACAAGTTCAAGATCGAAGCATTGGTCACTGGTGAGGCACTAGGTCAGGTATCAAGCCAAACGCTAACTAACCTGCGTCACATTGATAACGTAACGGACACGCTGATCCTTCGTCCACTTATCAACTGGGATAAAGAAGACATCATCGACCTTGCGCGCGAGATCGGCACCGAAGATTTCGCGAAAGTAATGCCTGAATACTGTGGTGTTATCTCTAAGAAGCCAACAGTGAAAGCGAAGAAAGGTAAACTTGCAGCAGAAGAAGCTAAGTTTAACTTTGAAGTGCTAGAGCAAGTGATCGAGAACGCTCGTGTTATGGATATCCGTGATATTGAGAAAGAGAGCCAAGAGCAAGCTCCAGAAGTGGAACAGGTTCAAGCTGTGGCTGAGCACGCTATCGTTCTTGATATCCGTAGCCCAGATGAAGAAGACGAAAGCCCATTAGAAATCGATGGCGTTGATGTAAAACACCTACCTTTCTACAAGCTAGCGACGCAATTTGGTGACCTAGACCAAGGTAAAGAGTACCTATTGTACTGTGACCGTGGTGTTATGAGCCGTCTGCAAGCGCTATACTTGCAAGAGCAGGGCTTCAAGAACGTTAAAGTGTACCGCCCATAGTCTGCTAGCTTAGAGCACGACTTAGGTTGTAACAGATACAGAAAGCCGCTTACTGAAAAGTAAGCGGCTTTTTATTTATCGGTTGATTGTTATTCTGTAATCGGTACAGTTATTTCACCGCGTAGCTCGTATGGTATTTTGTTTAAAAACAAGCTGATGTTATACATCTATTTTTAGGTTGTAGGGTTAGCATTCGCATTGTTACTGAAAAATGCAATTAAATGCTTATTTTTGTATGCGTATAATTGTTTAAGTAAGCGAAGGTTAGATTTTGTGAGTAGAGTGAAGAAATAGTAAGGATTAATTAGCACAGCTATTGGTAAACTTATTGTTACTTTTCTTTGGGCATAAAAAAACACCGCCTAATAGGCGGTGTAAACAATTTGACAGACAGGTCAAAATAAATACAGGAAGTAGATGCCTCGTTTCAGCGCGTAGCTGCAACAAAACATTTGGTAGAACTCTACCCAACTCGAAAAGTACGAGTTTGCAAACACAACATCGCAGGAGCTAAGCCAATTGATTCTAGAGAGAATCAAGCCGTTCAGGCTAGCTGCTGCGGAATGAAATATAGAATTTCTCTAGCCGCTAGGCAACGGACAAATTATAATGTTTCAGATAAAAAAAACTAATGCTTATTTAGAGAGTAACTATGTCTCGTCGATTACCCCCATTAAACTCGCTAAGAGTGTTTGAAGCTGCGGCTCGACACTTGAGTTTTACGCGTGCCGCTGAAGAGTTGTTTGTTACTCAAGCTGCGGTTAGTCACCAGATAAAAGCTTTAGAAGAGTTTCTGTCTTTGAAGCTTTTTCGCCGAAGAAACCGTTCTTTGTTGCTCACTGAAGAAGGGCAAAGCTACTTCTTAGATATCAAAGATATATTTACATCATTGGCTGAGGCCACTGATAAGGTGCTTGAGAGAAGTGAGAAGGGCGCATTAACCATCAGCTTGCCACCAAGCTTTGCGATTCAATGGTTAGTACCAAGGCTTGCTGACTTTAATCAACAAGAACCTGATATCGATGTTCGAATTAAGGCCGTTGATATGGATGAGGGTTCGTTGACGGATGATGTGGACGTCGCAATCTACTATGGTCGAGGGAACTGGCCGGGCTTGAGAGCCGATAAATTGTATCAAGAGTACTTGGTTCCTCTCTGCTCCCCATCTGTGTTATTGGGAACAAAACCATTAGAATCTCTAAAAGATTTGGCATGCCATACGCTATTGCATGACACCTCTCGTAAAGATTGGAAACAGTTTGCGAAACAAAACGGCATTGATGGCGTTAATGTAAACCATGGACCGATCTTCAGCCACTCAACCATGGTGCTTCAAGCCGCAGCTCACGGGCAAGGCATTGCATTGGGTAACAACGTTCTCGCACAACCTGAAATAGAAGCGGGCCGCTTGATTGCGCCGTTTGATGAAGTATTAGTAAGTAAGAATGCTTTCTATGTTGTGTGTCATGAGAAACAAGCCGACATGGGCCGTATCGCTACTTTCCGTGATTGGATGCTGGCTAAAGCACAAAGTGAACAAGAGGACTTACTTGATGAGTAACATCATTATTGATGGTGAAGATAATCCGATCACCTTTATCTTTGCGCACGGTGCGGGCGCTGGTATGGATCATGAGTTCATGCAGTCGGTGGCCAAAGGTTTAGCCTTTAAAGGGATACGAGTGGTTCGTTTCAATTTCCCTTATATGATCAAGCGTGCCGAAGATGGTAAGCGTCGTCCACCTGATAGAGCGCCTAAGCTGCTTGAAGCCTATCAAGAGATCATTGAGCAAACTGATGCTGACAAGCTTGTGATTGGTGGTAAGTCGATGGGAGGCCGCATGGCGAGTCACTTATCTGAGTTGGATAAAGTGGCAGCGATGGCTTGTTTAGGTTTCCCTTTTCATCCTCCGGGTAAGCCAGAGAATTATAAAGGTGAACACCTCGCTTCTTTGCAAAAGCCGTGTCTGATTCTTCAAGGCGAACGCGATACCTTTGGTAAGCGTGAAGAGTTTGCTGATTTCGACCTGTCGGATTCTATTCGAGTTGAGTTTATTCCTGATGGTGATCACAGCTTCAAACCACGCAAGAGTTCTGGTTACACAGAGCAACAGAACATCGCGTTAACGGTTGAAAAGCTCTCAGCATTCATTAAAGAGGTGCTTAATGAAAAGTAAGTACCTACTTACCTTCGCTGGTCTATCTGGTGCTATTGCGGTGATGCTTGGCGCGTTTGCTGCACACGGTTTAAAAGCTATTTTGCCTGAGTACGTGTTAGGTGTATTCGAAACGGGTGTTCAGTATCAGTTTATTCACACGTTAGCGATATTAGCGTGTGGTGCTCTGCTACAGATGAAACTTGGCGCTAAATCACAAAAATATTTTTTCATTGCGGCAATTTGCTTTATCATCGGCATCCTTTGTTTTAGTGGTAGCCTGTATGCGCTAGCACTGACAGGAATAAAATGGTTTGGCCCAATAACTCCGTTTGGTGGTCTACTATTTATCATTGGTTGGGGAGTCTTCTCCTTCGCTGCTTTGAATATAAAAGAGGTAACTCAGTGAAACACGTACTACTTTATTGTCGCTCTGGTTTTGAAAAAGAATGTGCTGGCGAAATTCAAGACAAGGCAACACAACTGGAAGTGTTTGGTTTTCCTCGCTTAAAGAACAATACTGGTTTCGTATTGTTTGAATGTTACCAAGCTGGTGAAGCGGACAAGTTGATCAAAGAGATCGATTTCCAATCTCTGATCTTTGCTCGTCAAATGCTAGCTGTAGCGGTTGAAATCAAAGATCTACCAACCGATGACCGCATCTCTCCAATTCTTGAGGCGCTTTCTGAGAAAGAAAGTTTCCCACGTTGTGGTGATATCCGTATTGAAACGCCAGATACTAACGAAGCAAAAGAGCTACTGAAGTTCTGTCGTAAGTTTACTGTTCCAATGCGCCAAGCTATGCGTGGCAAAGGTCTGATGACAGCGAAAGACAACGCTAAAAAGCCTGTGCTTCACTTGTGCTTCATCGCTCCGGGTCACTGTTTTGTTGGTTATTCTTACCCAACCAACAACTCACAATTCTTTATGGGCATCCCTCGTTTGAAGTTCCCTTCAGATGCGCCAAGCCGTTCTACATTGAAGCTAGAAGAAGCGTTCCACGTGTTCATCCCTCGTGATGAGTGGGATGAGCGTCTTGCTCCGGGTATGTGGGGGGTAGATTTAGGTGCCTGTCCAGGCGGTTGGACTTACCAACTAGTGAAACGTTCTATGTTCGTTCACTGTGTTGATAACGGCATGATGGCAGACAGCCTGATGGAAACTGGCCAAATCAAACACCACATGGTGGATGGCTTTAAGTTCGAACCAGACCGTAAGAACGTCACTTGGATCATCTGTGACATGGTTGAGAAACCTGCGCGCGTTGCACACCTTATGGGTGAGTGGATCATCAAAGGTTGGGCGAAAGAAGCACTATTCAACCTTAAACTGCCAATGAAGGGCCGTTACGATGAAGTTCTGCAAGATATTGAGAATCTAAAACTGTTCCTGATTGAGAACAAAGTGAAGTTCAAGATGCAGGCGAAGCACCTATATCATGACCGTGAAGAGATCACCGTTCATATTCAGTCGCTTTCAAATATCTCACCGCATTAATATTAGCGTTGATATGTCACTGATTAAAATGCTCCTTTAGGGGCATTTTTTGTATTTAAAATTCGTGAAATGCTTGGATTTAGGCATGTAAACGAAGGGAATAGTGTCGAAACCCCGGTTGTTTCGTATTTGAATGTTAAAAAAGCCGTAAGTGATCGAGACTGACGGCTACCTATCTTTAGGGGTGATACGAAGCTGGATTTATTCAAAGATTCAGCAGCAAAACGAAGTAAGTTTTACAGCGAGATCATCCTAGCAAAATTTATTTTATTAAAAAGATGAACACCGGTGTTGATAACATTTTTGATAAGAAATACGCAGAGCATACTGGCTTTGGTATCTCTTGGGGCTCAGACAAGTACACCAGCTACGAAGCCGGTCGTAACTTCAAAGCCTCTATCGCTTATAACTTCTAATCATCTGATTAAGTTCAGTTAGGCGGCAGCCGAAAATAACAAAAAGCCTTAGTATCGACTAAGGCTTTTCTGTATCTGGTGTCTCGTCCTGAAATGTGTTTACACATTGAGGACGAATTATGACTACTTCAAATAATACCTACGTTAAGCGCACTCAGCGTGATTACACACTAGGCTTTAAATTACAGGTCGTCGCCGCTGTAGAAAGAGGCGATATGACCTATAAACAAGCCCAAACTATTTATGGTATCCAAGGCCGTTCAACCGTTTTAACCTGGCTTCGAAAGCACGGTAAGATGAATTGGGCGCAAAATCCAAGGATGAATGTCATGAGCCAATCACCGAAGCCTAAAGAGTCGCCTGCACAGAAAATAAAACGTCTGAGAAAGAGTTGGAAGACGAAAAAATCAAGAACCTCTTCTTAAATAGAGTGGTTGATATTCTTGATGCTGAGCACGGAACCAGTCTGAGAAAAAAGTATCTAGCCAAGGAGCAAGAAGCCTTCAAAAACAGGAAGGAATAAGTTTAGTTCGGGTATGTAGGCTTTGCGGCATAACAAGGCAGAGTGTTTATCAACGAGAAAAGCGAGCTCATCATCGTCGGTTAGAGCTTAAACCGATTAAAAAAATGGTGTTAGATATTAGGCGTTATATGCCTCGGGTTGGTACTAGGAAGCTCTATTTTTTAATAAAGCCCAGACTACAAGAGCAAGGTATCAAGTTAGGCCGAGATGCGCTTTTCAACTACTTACGCGCTGAGCGATTGTTGGTAAGACCTAAGCGTAGTTTTACAAAAACGACCAATAGTCGGCATTGGATGAAGAAACACCCGAACTTATTAAAGGACTACAAGCCATGTAGTCCAGAGAGTGTCTTGGTGAGCGACATAACCTATGTCCAATCTGATGAAGGAGTTCACTACCTATCATTGGTTACGGATGCGTTTAGCCGAAAAATAATGGGCTATGAGCTGAGTAATGAAATGAAAGCGACGGATGTCGTGAAAGCGCTAGATATGGCTATCAAAGGGCGTCGATATCATCATTCTTGTATTCATCATTCAGATCGTGGACTGCAGTATTGCTCAGGTGTATATCAAGATAAATTGAAAACTAGCGGCATAATGCCTTCGATGACAGATGGTTATGACTGCTACCAAAATGCCTTAGCAGAAAGAATAAATGGGATCCTGAAACAAGAGTTCTTACTTGATAGATGTAAGAATCTTGAGGAGCTTAAACGACTAGTAAAAGAGTCTATCAATATCTATAACAATATGAGGCCACATCTCAGTCTCATGATGAAAACTCCAAATGAGGTGCATGAAAAAAGCCAACAGTCGGCGCTGTTGGCTTAGTAAAAAACTGTCAACGTATTTTAGGACGAGACATGGAACTTGGTATAACAAAGGGTTTTGTATAGAGCTAAGAGCTCGCTTCGTAACGAATATCTTGGAGGTTAAAGCCTAAATCTATGTCTGTTTTGAGAGCAGAGACTTGCTTACACACTCGAGCGGACTCAATGTGTTCATCAAACTTCTTACGATATTTCTTCGGTAAGTCTTCCGCTTGGTATGCAGTTTCAATATCGGGGTACGAAGTTAATATCTCTTTTGCTGCTTTTGGCCCCACGCCAGGGATGCCTGGCACTTGGCTAGAGCTTACACCGGTTAACCCCCAGTAATCTGCAAGCTGCTCTGGTTTTACGCCGAATTCCGCCTCGATAAAGGGCTTATCTAACCAGCGATGTTGGAAATAATCGCGGATCTGCAGGGTAGGCGACAACAGTTGGCAGTAGCCTTTGTCTGTAGAGATGATGGTTACGGTCTCGCCATGGTCTGCAACTTTCTTTGCCAGTGTTGCAACCAAGTCATCCGCTTCATCACCATCGGACAGTAACGAGTCTATTCCTAATTCCCACCAAGCTTGTTGGATCGCATCAAGGCCTTGCATGAGCGGCTCTGGCATGGGTTTACGGTTCTGCTTGTAAGCAGGCAGTACTTCCGCGCGCCAGCCTCGGTCTTGCAGGTGATGATCAAACACCGCGATGATATGAGTCGGCTTAGACTCTGAAGTAATCTTATTTAGAGTTCGAGTTGTCGTGGTGATGGTTCTTGCTATATCGGTTGGATCCGGCTGAGCCGAGTGCACGCGTCGGATGAGATTCAAGGCATCGATAATAACAAGATGGATAGACATAAGTTTCCACTAAATAGGCAATAAAAAAGGGGCTGCTAGCCCCTTATAGTAACGTATCAGTTAGTGAGTTGAAACGTTGGTAACGTAAACGCCTTAATCACGAGAGGCGATTTTATAGCAAGGCACGTAGTCGGTCCCGCCCGGTAGCTTCATTCGATGTTGCTCAACAAAGTCGTTAAGCAGTTGGTCCATTTTGGTCATTAGCTCTTTATCACCATCGATAATGAATGGGCCATGTTTTTCTATCTCTAGAATACCTTCAGCTTTGACATTACCCGCAACAATGCCCGAGAACGCTTTGCGCAGATTCGCCGCAAGGCTCTCTGTTTTCTGATCCATGTGTAGGTCGAGTGCCGCCATCGATTCGTGAGTCGGATCGAACGGCAGTTGGAACTCAGGTTCAATATGCAGTGACCAGTTATAGCTGTAGGCATCGCCGGTCTCTTTACGGTGAGAACGGACATCCGGCATAGCTTGCTTCATGATTTTCGCGGCGCGAGCCGGGTCATCAATCACGATCTCATAATGTTTCTGTGCTTCTGGACCTAATGTCTCGCCAATGAATTTATCAATTGAGCGGAAGTAGGCTTCACTCTCCTTTGAGCCCGTTAATACAATCGGCATTGGCTGATCGGCATTGTTCGGGTGCATCATAATACCTAAGATGTACAACAGCTCTTCGGCAGTACCTGGGCCGCCAGGGAAGATGATGATGCCGTGCGCCATACGAACAAACGCCTCAAGACGCTTCTCAATATCTGGCATAATCACTAGCTCATTCACGATAGGGTTTGGTGGCTCAGCCGCAATGATAGATGGTTCAGTAAGACCTAGGTAACGGTGATCGGTGTAACGCTGCTTCGCGTGACCAATTGCCGCCCCCTTCATTGGGCCTTCCATCGCGCCCGGTCCACAACCGGTACAGATGTTGAGTTCTCGCAAGCCTAGTTCATTACCGACTTCACGAGTGTATTGGTATTCGCTGGCATTGATTGAGTGACCGCCCCAACACACGATAAGGTTAGGTTCGATACCCGGAGTTAATGCTCCAGCATTTCTTAAAATACCAAACACTAGGTTAGTAATATGAGTGGCGTTGGTTAGGTTAAGCCTTTGGTTGTCGGCTAGGTGCATGTTGACGTACACAATGTCACGCAGCACTGAAAATAGGTGTTCTTGAATACCCTTGATGATTTCACCATCAACAAAGGCATGCTCTGGCGGATTGCTCAGTTCGAGCTTAATACCACGCTCACGGCGTACGACTTCTACATCGAACGATTTGTATTTATCGAGCAATTCCTTGGAGTTGTCGGTATGGCTACCCGAGTTAAGTACCGCTAACGTACAGTTACGATACAGTTGGTACAGATCACTAGATGCGGTTTTCTTAAGACGCTCAACCTCAAGTTGAGAGAGTAAATCCATGCTACCGGCAGGGCTAATATGAGTGATCATAGTGCCTCCTTGTTGATAAGAGCAGGGGAGACAGTTAAGTAACCCTCTGACTCGAGAGTGAGAAGCAAACGTTGAAAGTGTTTGGTTAAAGGTGAGAGAGTTAACCAGACGAAACGGATACGACAGCGTTGCTTAATGGATTATATAAACTGCTCAAGAGCGAATATATGGCATTGCTTGCCAAGAATGCTTGTTAAGCGAATGTTAATCATTAGCTTAGCAAACATTGAGGAAATTGGTATGTGATAAGTATTTGAAAAAATGAAATAAATTAAATTTAAGGCCACTTAGTGCCAAACAAGTTGGTTGGTTCCGCGCTGTTTTGCCTTATTTAAAGTTTTATTGAGTCGCTCTAATACTTCTTCTGGTGTATCTGACTCTTTGAACTGAGTACTTGCAGCACATAAAGTTATCGTGATTTGTTGGTCACGGAACTTAAATGGTAAACGGCTTACCTGAGTTTGAATGTTTTGAATCACCTGATGGCAATATTCATCGGTTTGTTCTGGAAGCAATAAGATAAATTCTTCACCAGAAAAACGCGCTACGGTATCGGTAGTGCTGGCTTCTTTGGTGATGGTTCTTGCGATGATCTTTAGGGCTTTATCGCCCGCAGTGTAACCAAAGCTGTCGTTAATCGATTTGAAATTGTCGATATCAAGCAGTACTACACGTAGCGAGTGTTGTGCGCGAATCCAACGGCGGTACTCAAGCTCTAAACGATCGGTAAACGCAGTACGGTTGTACACCTTTGTTAGAGGGTCAAGCAGCATACGCTGAGCCTGATCTTCTAAACGCTTACGGTAATCTTGAGTAACTTCATATAGGGAATCGAGCTGAGTTTTTCCGTAGCTCATTCGTTCGATCAGTGCTTGCTCTTTTTGCTCGGCGTGATTCAACCTTTCAGATAGAGAGGCGATTTCACTGAGTAGAGGATTGATCGACTGTTTTAAGCTATCAATATCCTTCGCTCTCTCAACTGAGCTTTGGCTTTTGCTCACCAGCTCAGTGAGCTCAGAGTTTAGACCTTGGCGATGCTCAAAATAGCTTTGGCTTTGATCGGTATTCTGGTCTGCGGTTTTTATGCTCGATGCGAGTGACGCGTTGAGTTGGTCGATAAACTGCTCAGATTTTTTACGCTCTAGTGTGGTGCCTTCAATCACTAGCTTGAGGATCTGAAGTGTCAGCTCAAGCAGGTTCTGTGTAGAAACACCAAGCAATAGCTTTGCGCGAATATCGGTCAGCACATCACCTGATTCGCCCTCAAAATCGAGTTCGGTAATCAGATGTTGTAATTCGTTTGATAGGTCAGAAAGGAGTTCTTGTTCTGGGCTGTGTGCAGTGTCGGCGAACTGAGAGCGTGAGTTATTCGCCATGATCTTTATGGCACGCTCATAAATACCGAGCAGTTTTATTGCATGGTCGACTTTCTGACTACCATTGCATTCGGAGAAGCTAAGTAAGTTTCGTAGGTCGCGCTTGAGCTGTGCTGGAAGGCCGGTTATGCGTTGCAGCGTCTCCCCACTGTGCTTAATGCTATCGTCCAGATATCCGTTCTGTTTATCCATAGCCAAGGTTTTCTGCTTCAGCATCCTTTCTAGTACTGCCAGCTTTGGGATCATCGAGCTAATATCTTTCTGTTTTTCTAGCTCTTCCCTAAGGGCAATGAGGTTTTCATCTAAATGGCTATTACTGCCAACGCACGCGTCACTTAAAGATGTGACGATTCGCTTTAAAACTTTCTGTTCGCGAATAAATTTGAACGAGGTGTCTCTTTGCGTCAAACGAACTTGCTCCAACTGAAATTTCAGCTGGTGGAGTTGCGCCTGAATGTCTTTTTCAAGAATGCCCATAGATGTATTAATTAGCGCCGCGTAGATCGATCTCGATCATTTTGATGAAATTCCGTTACACCGATAATAACAAAACTAAAAATAAGGTCACGAGTTGCAAGTCTTAACCGCTCGCAAATCAGTCATCTTTTAGCATTTTTTTGATGTTGTCCTCATTCTGATACGAGGATTGTATCTTTATTAACCCTTGATTAATCGCATGTTTACACGCTTCTCTTATGTTACCGGTTGCAAGGCTCGCAGCCGGTGCATTGTCGATAGCTTTGAGGTATACCCATTGGCTGCTGCGCTCTTTGAGACTTATCTCACGCGCCAGGTTTGTCGACATCAGTAGCACATCTAATAACTCTTGATCGTTAATCGCAGTGTACGCGCGTGGCAAGAATGGGTAGTCAGCGATGCCCATGCGAACCGTGCGATTGATATTGCGTTCAGTCTCGAATTCATTCACCCAAGATTGAACCTTTCTGAACATGGCTTCAGGCGATGAATCTCGATCTGAATTAGGTTCGATATAGAGCAGGTTGGCATCCGAGAAGTGGTAGACGCGAGATGGACCTTCCAGTTTCGACTTGAGGAACTCACCGAACGAATCTTCAAGCTCTAGACCTGCTTTATAGCCGTTCTGTGTGTACATATTGCGTAGGAAAGGCAAATCAATCATCACGAAGCGCAGACGGTCATTCAATGGCTCATGAATCAATTCACCCATCTGCCATTGTTCAAAGGTTTGGCTGGTTTGCTCTAAAGAGTTCGACAGTTTGGCGTTGAGCATTCTTAGGTTCGGCAGTTTCGAACGCGAGTGCGTAAAGAGGTCGGTGCGCAGTGAATCCACCTCTTTGGCCAAGGTTTGAATAATGTAGCCTCGGCGTAACACAAAGAAGAACAACACAATGCTGAATAGGAATAGTGCGAACGCGATCTTCTGGAACTTGCGATGTTCAAGTTTGTATTTCTCTAGCTCTTGAGCTTGTCCTGCGTAGTGTAAGGTCTGCTCGGCAAACTCTTTCTGTTGGCGGAATGCATCTTCGCCAACACGGTTGAGTTTTTGCTGCTCTAAAGAGACTAGGCTGTTGTATTGTTTGAGATTAGCGAGTGCCTGTTGAGGGCGACCTGCTTGTTCGTATCCCAAAGAGAGCAAGTAGTATGAGCGTTGTGACAAGCGAGAGTTCTCGACTTGGCGTGAGATCTCGAGTGCACGTGTTGCATGCTTGATAACATCTTCGCTCTCTTGCAGGTGGTAAGCCAGCCCAGCTGACAGCAGCGCAGCGCGACCTTCCAGTTTTGGAATGTCAGTGTACTCGAGCAGCTCAAGGGCACGGGTGAGGTACTGTTCTGCAAGAGGGTAATTATAAAGGCGCAGGTAAGTCGCTGATAAACTTAAGCGAATATCGATGACTTGGTAGATATCTCGGTCAGTACTTTCGTGGTCTAACACATTGAAGAAATGCACTAGGGCAAGGTTGTATTTGCCTTGGTAGAAGTACACATCACCCATTTTCTTTAGCACTTGAGCTAATACTGGCGAATTTTCAAAGTTGTCATAGAAATCAGCGGCTTGAGATAGGTGCTCTAGTGCTTTGTCTAACACTTGGCGCTCAAAGAACAGCTGTGCAAGCAGACGGTTAACTTTTGCTAAGCGTGCACTCAGGTTACCTTCTACTGACTTCCAGTAACCATATAGCAATTCAGACAGAGAGTGATTGTACTCTTTATGGTTCAGGTAAAACTCACCGACTGCGATGTGGTAGTCGATGGATACTTTTTCTGAATAACGTTGGTCTAGGTAATTCTTGGCTTCTTGGTAGTACTTCTCCGCTTCATCGATCTTGTTGTCGTATGACGCAATGTCTGCTTTCAACATGATTAAGCGGTAGGTGATACCTTCCGTTAAACGCAAGGTTTTACTGACTGATTCTAGGTTCGCTTCGATGGTTTCTAGTTCGGCTTTGGCTTTGTCTGACTTTCTGTCATTGAGCCAAACTAAGCGAACTTTTAGTATCTCAAGATCCACCTTTAGGTAGTCGAGCTTGTAGGTTTTAGCGAGTTCAGAGGCTTTTTCGATGTGCTTGATCGCAATACGAATATTGCCAAGGTTGTACTCCGCTTTCGCTAAGATCTTGTAAGCATCAATACTGCTGTTTGGGGTACGAATCGAAGAGTCTGTCTCTTCGCGAGAAATCGCTGAAGGGCTTTTCTCGCGCTGATCAGAAAGGACACGCAGCGTCAGGTAGCTGTTGGCCATTTTTTTTGCTTGGCTTGGTTCTATCTCAACCAAGTTATTGGCTTCGTTGAGTAGCGCCGAAGAATAGACCGACGCATTCACCGAGGTGCTCAAGCTTAAAATAAATAGGCTAACAACGTATAACCAACGCATTTCAGTGTCCTTTAAAGATTAGGTAGGTGCCAAATAAGTGTGTGGTTTGCCGATTATTGGCGAGCCATGCGCTTATTGTGGCTTGGTCTATCTTGCTCTGTTGAACGGTATGGGTTGATATCCAGACCACCACGACGCGTGTAACGTGCAAACACAGTTAGCTTCGAAGGCACGCAGTATTTCATGATATCAGTGAAGATACGCTCAACACATTGTTCGTGGAATTCGTTGTGCTCACGGAATGAAACTAAATAGCGCAGCAGGGCTTCACGGTCAATTTGCTTGCCTGAATATGCGATCTCAACGCTACCCCAGTCTGGTTGATTGGTGATCAAGCAGTTCGATTTTAATAGATGACTGTGAAGTGTTTCTTCCACCTCTTGCTCGCCAGCAGCACCTTCAAGCAGTGACGCTTCAAAGTCGTAGCTAGTGATTTGGATATCTTGATTATCGATACATTCACCTTCCATCGTCACGATAGGCTGGTTGGTGTAGTCGGTTACCGAGTTAACATTCACGATCACAGCTTCGCCCGCACATGCCGACAGATCTTGAGTTAAGCGCTCAGTTACTTGTTCCCAGTTTTCGAATTGAGTCTGGTTGTAGCTGTTCAGATACAGCTTGAAAGATTTTGATTCAATTAAATTTGGGCTCGTTGCTGGGATGAAAACTTCACCTACCGCCACTTGTGGCAGGCCATTTGTATTCAGCCATGAAAGCTCGTACATAGTCCAAATATCATGACCAATAAAAGGCAACTCGCCGTTTAGCGCTAGATCGTCACGATTCAGGCTACGCGGTACTGGTTGCAATAAACTTGCATCGTATTGGTTAGAGTACTCAGTTTTTTGGCCCAGCGTTAAACCCGCTAGTTCTTTTGCGTCAGAATATTTGCTCATACTTTCGTTTCAAATTCGATTAGAATGGGGTCGATTTTACTGAATCCCCTTTACCCTGTCATTACGTCATCGCTTATTAGACAAGCTTATTTGGCAAGGAAAGGCTCAGATTCTATTTATTATTATGTGTTTAGGAGATTTTCATGACTCAACGTGCTCAAGACGCACTGGTTTCTTTTAGTCAGCGATACGTTGACGCGTGGCAACAGCAACACCAAAGCTTACCTCGCAATGAGGAGTTGGTGGACATCGTATCGCCATGCGTAGAAGAAAAGAGCGGTGACGCTGTGTTATGGAAACACTACCCACGTGAGCAATTCGCTGATTTTACTAACGTAGAAACAGGCATCGAGCTAACGCTGCATGAAGACATCAAAATCTTCTATGGCGCTCAATACAGCGCAGATATGAATGCGACGTTTGACGGTAATGAGCTGACACTTTTGCAAATTTGGAGTGATGAAGACTTCGAATGCCTGCAAGAAAACATTCTAGGTCACTTGGTAACGCAGCGTCGTCTAAAGCTGAAACCGACGGTTTTCATCGCAGCGACTGATGCAGAGCTGGATGTTATCTCTATCTGTAACTTAACTGGCAACGTGATTTTAGAGCGCTTAGGCACCAAAAATCGTGATGTACTCGCTGAGACATTGGCTGAGTTTTTAGAAAAGTTACAACCAGCGGTATAGATAGATGTACGTACTAGAACTTCAATTTGAGTGTTTTGATAACACAACGGTAAGCGCTGTCGACAAGGCGGTGAATGGCTTAATGGATGCACTGCGTTATAACGGACAAGTGCTAGGCCGTGAGTTTCCTATCGTGATGGGTGACGGCGAGTTTTACGTTCGTGTTGTCTGCCCGGAGCAAGATAGCTTACACCCCCGTAATCACTCAGATTTTGTGAAAGTGTGCTTAGATCGTCTGTCTAATGCGAGCCTGCTTACTCCTAAAATGCGCTTGCTGGGTCGAGATTTGAACTCAGAAGAAGTGGCTGAAGATGAAGCGCCTAGTTGGCAAGTACTGTACACCACCTTTGTGCATACCTGTTCACCGCTACGCAGTGGTGATAGCTTGTTGCCGATCCCACTATACCGTAATCCACCTACCTTTAATGGCGACCATAAAGCCGTGCTGAAATGGCAGACGGAATGGCAAGCCTGTGATGAAGTACAAATGGGTGGTGGTTGTCGAGCTGAACACGCGACCTTGACGGAAATCAGCGATACCAAAAGCGTACTGTTTAAACGCGGTTGGGGCTTAAGAGGGCGTATCGAGTATCTGACTAAGATTCCTACTTACTACTACTTGTACCGTGTAGGTGGCATTAGTTTGAAAGACGAAAAAGAGCGTAAATGTCCGCAATGTGGTGGCGAATGGCTGCTAGATGCGCCGATCCACGATATTTTCTATTTCAAGTGTGATGATTGCCGTTTGGTATCAAACATCTCTTGGGATCAGCTAAAGTAACGACGGTGTTCTTAGCACGATAGGCTCATGAGTGAGCTTCGAGTGATCGAAAAAGGGGCTGACACAATGTCAGCCCCTTTTGGTATCTATAGGGTAGTGAAGCGAGGCAGATTACCAGCCTTTAACTACGCCACCTTGGAAGATGTCAGAAGCTGCGTTGTACACTTCTTCAGTTTGGTAAGCTTTAACGAAGTTTTGTACGTTCTCAGCGTTTAGGTTCTCTTCACGAGACACGATTAGGTTCACGTATGGAGACTCTTTGTCTTCAACGAATACGCCATCTTTTTGTGGAGTCAGGTTGATAGAGCTCGCGTAAGTTGTGTTGATGACAGACAGAGCTACGTCATCAAGAGAACGTGGTAGTTGTGCTGCGTCTAGCTCAACAATCGTTAGGTTCTTAGGGTTCTTAACGATGTCACGTATTGTTGCTAGAAGACCAGCGCCTTCACGAAGCTCAAGTAGACCTTGTTGCTCAAGAAGCAGTAGAGAACGACCTAGGTTTGTCGGATCGTTTGGTACAGCGATGCGCGCGCCATCTTGGATTTCATCTACCGATTTCACTTCTTTCGAGTAACCCGCAATTGGGTAAACAAACGTGTTACCAGCGATTGTCAGTTTGTAACCACGGTCAGCCACTTGCTGATCTAGGTACGGTGCGTGTTGGAATGCGTTGATGTCGATAGAACCGTCATCTAGTGCTGCGTTTGGTGTTACGTAATCAGTGAACGTTACTAGTTCAACATCTAGGCCGTACTTCTCTTTCGCTACTTTAGCTGCAACTTCTGCAACCTGAGCTTCAGCACCTGCCATTACACCCACTTTTACTTTAGAAGTGTCGACTTCTTTATCACCACAACCTGCTAGAACTAGCGCTGAAGCTGCCGCTGCGATAGTTAGTAAACCTTTAAGGCTAAATTTCATAATAATCTCCTTTTAATAAATCTATTTAATTTGGTTCAGACGACTCTGTTCTTAGATTGTTTGCGTGTAAACGCTGAGTCTTATCTGTGGTCAACACGGCGAACTAATGAATCACCGATCGATTGAATAATTTGTACAAGCACAATCAACATCACTACGGTCACTGCCATGATGGTCACATCGTAACGGTGGAATCCGTAACGAATAGCCACATCGCCTAGGCCGCCACCGCCAACTGTACCTGCCATTGCTGAGTAGCTCACTAGGGTAACGAGTGTGATGGTTACTGAGTTGATAATAGTCGGTAGTGCTTCAGGAAGCAGAACTTTGCTAATGATTTGTGTTGGTGTCGCGCCCATTGATTGCGCTGCTTCTACTAGACCTGTTGGTACTTCAAGCAGTGCACTTTCGATAAGACGAGCAACAAATGGGATTGCGCCAATAGTCAGTGGAACAATTGCCGCTGTTGTACCGATAAAGGTACCAATCAGCATCTTAGTCAGTGGGATAATCGCAACCATCAATACCAAGAAAGGTACTGAACGGCCTACGTTGACTACCGCACCAAGAATTTGGTTAAGCTTAGTGTTTTCTAGCAAACCGCCTTTTTTGGTGGTGTGTAGAATCACGCCTAGGGGAATACCGACAGCAAAGCCAACAATGCCTGCCACAGCAACCATGTAAAGTGTTTCGCCAGTTGCTTCTAATAGAAGGTTACCGTTAAGGCTGATCCAGTCAGCAATCTCGTTGAAACTAAAGGACATAACCAAGCACCTCTACTTTTACATTGTTATCGCGTAGGAATTGGATAGCAGCATTATCATCTACTTCGTTGCCGAACAGTTCAGCCACCATCATGCCGAACTTCACGCCGCCAGCGTAATCAAGGTCAGAACTTAGAATGCTGACATCGATATTAAATTTACGAGCGATTTGCGTCATTAGCGGAGCATCAACGGTTGCACCTGTGAACTCCAGGCGTACCAGAGGGTAACTGCCATCTACTCGAGTTTCTTGTAAGCGCGCTTGGTAATCTTCAGGGATTGTTAGATCTAAGGTTGAACGAATAAATTGATGCGCTAACTCAGTCTTAGGATGCGCAAAGATATCGCCAACCGTGCCTTTCTCTACCAATTCACCACCACCGATGATCGCCACTTCGTGACAGATGCTCTTAACCACATCCATTTCATGCGTAATAAGCAGGATAGTAATGTTTAGCTTGCGGTTGATTTCACGCAGCAGTTCAAGAATCGATTGAGTGGTTGCGGGATCCAGAGCACTGGTCGCTTCATCACACAGTAGTACTTTCGGGTCTGATGCCAATGCACGAGCAATCGCGACACGCTGCTTTTGACCGCCACTTAGGTTTGCAGGGTAAGTATCACGCTTGTCTGCAAGGCCTACCAGTTCAAGGAGCTCGCTGACTTTCGCTTCGATAACCGCTTTATCTTTACCAGCTAGTTCTAGAGGTAGTGCTACATTGTTAAATACAGTACGAGAAGACAGCAGGTTGAAGTGCTGGAAAATCATGCCGATGTTACGGCGTGCTTCGCTAAGTTCTGATTTGCTCAGTTTTGTTAGGTCGATACCGTCAACAATCACTTCACCTGAAGTTGGGGCTTCCAACATATTTACACAGCGGATTAGGGTACTTTTGCCTGCACCTGAAGAGCCGATGACTCCAAAGATTTGACCTTGAGGAATGTGGAGGTTGATATCAATTAAGGCATTGATTTCTTTAGTGCCTTGATAAAAAACCTTATTGACTTGATTCACTTTAATCATAGAGAAACCCGTGCAGGTAGAACAGAATAATATGTCGATAGCTCGCTCGATTTACAGATGATGCTATGGTGTTCCGTGATCTAAGTCAATAGATATTTTTACGTCTAGACGGCTAAACGTCGATTGTATTGCTGAGAGGGAAACAAATCGTTAACGAACGCAAAACTAAATAGATAGTGATGAAGCAAATAAAGCGTGTAATAATTAATGATTAATAGAGAGTTGATAGAGAACAAAATTTTGTCTAAACCTGCTGTTTTTTTAGATCGTGATGGTGTGATTAACGTTGATCACGGCTACGTACATGATGAGCATGATTTTGAATACATCGATGGTGTGTTTGAAGCGGCGAAAGCGTTTAAAGATATGGGTTATTTATTGGTGCTTGTGACGAACCAGTCTGGTATTGCTCGTGGCATGTTTAGTGAAGACCGTTTTCTCTCTTTAACGCAGTGGATGGATTGGAACTTTGTCGATAATGGCGTTGAGCTAGATGGTATTTACTACTGCCCTCACCACGCTGAACACGGCATTGGTGACTACAAACAAGATTGTGATTGTCGTAAGCCAAAGCCTGGCATGTTCATTTCCGCGCGTGACTTTCTAAAGATTGATATGGCTAACTCTGTGATGATCGGCGATAAAGCTGAAGACATGATGGCTGCAGAAGCGGCAGGTGTTGGCACTAAGGTATTGGTAAGAACCGGTAAACCAATCACTGAAAAGGGTGAAGCCTTGGCAAGTGTTGTCCTTGATAGCATTGCGGACGTGCCTGCTTTCCTAAAAGGCTAAGACATTTCACTACCTTCAATGGTATAAAGATGAGGAACGAAGTATGAAAGCTATGTTAGTAGCATCTCTATGTACGGTAGCACTAATGGGTTGCTCTAAGTCAGCAGCGCCTGACAGTGCTACATCGGACAATCAATTCGTGACTTATCAATGTGAGTCTGACGTTTCATTTGAAGTGGCTTACCTTGATAATGAAAAAGCGGTATTACGTTTACCTGAAAATGAATACCGCCTGACTCAAGTAGCGGCTGGCTCAGGAACCAAGTACATCTTAGATGATGGTACTGGAGAGTTAATCAACAGCGTTACTTTACGTACCAAAGGTGATAACGCACGCCTAGAACTTGGTCGTGTGGTGTATCGAAACTGCAGCAAGTAAGCCATCTTTAATCGCTAAGATTTACAAACAGTTAAGTGAGGGTGGATGCCCTCACCGCTTCTTTTCCTTCCTTTGACGTTAGACCTTTTATGAGCAAAAAACTCACTATTCTTGATATTGCTAAGCTGTCTGGTGTTGGTAAGTCGACCGTATCTCGCGTTCTGACCAATGATCCTAAAGTGAAACCTGAAACCCGTGAAAGGGTAGAAAGAGTAATTCAAGAATCTGGGTATACGCCTTCAAAGTCTGCGCAATCGATGCGTGGTGGTAGCCAAAAAGTGATTGGCGTGATCATCTCTCGTTTGGATTCTCCTTCTGAAAACAAAGCCGTCAGCACCATGCTGTCTGAGTTGTACCAAGCGGGCTACGATGTGGTGATCATGGAAAGCCAGCTCGACAGAGAAAAAGCCAACGAGCACCTACAAGTTCTAAAGCGTCGTAACGTTGATGGCATCATTGTGTTTGGCTTCACGGATTGCGATATCCCCGCGATCGAAGCGTGGGGACATAAAGCCGTGGTCATTGCGCTGGACACTGAGAACGTAACCTCGATTAACTATGACAACCAACAGGTGATCAATAGGGCGTTGGCGTATTTAACGGATCAGGGGATCTCTGATGTTGGTTTCATTGGGGTTGATCCTAGCGATAAATCAACCGGTGAACTTCGTCTAAAAGCTTACCTAGATTGGTGCGAGGACAGTAGAGTGATAGCGAACTATCGTACTGGTCAACTTCATCATGAAAGCGCTTATCAGTTGGTGGATGAGGTACTCACTCCAACGACTCAAGCGATTGTCTGTGCCAGTGATACTCTCGCTCTTGGGGTCATCAAACGCTTGCAAGAACGACAACGTGAAGATGTGGTGGTGACTGGTGTCGGCGGTAACGATCTTCTTTCTTTCCTATTCCCTCGGGTCTTTAGTATTGATCCGGGCTACCAATCAGCGGGTAAACTAGCTGCTAATCTATTGATCTCTCAACTTTTAGGTAACACAGAGATCTCTCATCACACCCAATCACCGATTCAATAATCCATTCAACTAAGCGAAACTGAACTGCTTAGATTAAAATTAGACTGTGATCTCTTTCAATTAATGGGACTGTTCCCATTTTAATTTTTCATTCAGCTAGGCATTATAATAACCACTTTTGGGAATGTTCCCATTAATCTAAATCTGAGTGGTTATTACTCAATGATTTAGATGAGTCATTGAATAAAACCAGGGTGGGGTAGTATGAGTAAGATAGCGAAGCAAGACATTGCGCGTCTTATCGAGTTAGTTGGTGGTAAAGAGAATATTGCGAGTGTCAGCCACTGCCTGACTCGACTACGTTTCGTATTGAATGAGACAGATCAGGCAAATAAAGCAGAACTCGAAAAGCTCAAGCTAGTAAAAGGCTGCTTTACTAATGCAGGCCAATTTCAAGTGGTGATTGGCACCGAAGTTGACGAAGTGTATGCACTGCTGATTGAGCAAACGGGCAAAGAGGCCTCATCAAAGGATGAAGCGAAATTGGCTGCTCGTCAGAACATGAACTTCCTTGAGCGTGGTATCTCCCATTTAGCCGAAATTTTTGTGCCACTGCTGCCTGCCATTATTACTGGTGGTTTGATTCTTGGTTTCCGTAATGTGATTGGCGACATTCGCATGTTCGATGGCAAAACCTTAGTTGAAATCAGCCAATTCTGGGCAACCGTTCACTCTTTCTTATGGCTTATTGGCGAAGCGATTTTCTTCTTCCTACCGGTTGGTGTGTGTTGGGCGACGGTTAAGAAGCTCGGCGGAACCCCTATTTTGGGTATTACGCTCGGTGTGACCTTAGTGTCGCCGCAGTTGATGAACGCTTACATGATAGGTAAAGCCGTTCCTGAAGTGTGGGACTTTGGCTTTTTCGTGATTGAGAAAGTTGGCTATCAAGCACAGGTGATCCCTGCGATGCTCGCGGGTGTGGCATTAGCCTTCATTGAAACCAACCTTAAGCGCATCGTGCCTGCTTACTTGTACCTTGTGGTTGTGCCATTTGTATCGATCATTTTGTCTGTGATTCTGGCTCACGCCTTTATTGGTCCATTCGGCCGTATGCTAGGTGATGGCGTCGCATTTGCAGCGAAAGTGGCCATGACCGGTGACTTCGCGATTCTTGGTTCAGTGGTATTTGGTTTCCTTTACGCACCTTTGGTTATCACGGGTATTCACCACACAACCAACGCAGTGGATTTGCAGTTGATGCAAGACTTAGGCGGCACGCCAATCTGGCCTTTGATTGCGTTATCTAACATTGCACAAGCTTCAGCGGTTGTTGGCATCATTATTTTAAGTAAACGCGAAGGTGAACGAGATATCTCGGTTCCAGCTGCAATTTCTGCCTACCTAGGCGTAACAGAGCCTGCGATGTACGGTATCAACCTTAAATACAAATTCCCAATGTTGAGCGCAATGATAGGTAGTGCCGCAGCAGCCGCTATTTGTGGTAGCGCAGGCGTGATGGCGAACGGCATCGGTGTGGGCGGCTTGCCAGGAATCTTGTCTATTCAACCGCAATATTGGTCTGTTTATTTAGTGGCGATGTTGGTAGCGATTGTATTGCCAGTGACTTTAACGCTGTTCTTCTACAAGCGTGCACAGTCAAAAGGTGAGCTCGAAACAGCAAACGCGTAGCGCATCTTAATAAGCGGTGATTTCAATCCAGTCATCGCTTTTTCCCTTAGAAACGACTTCTATCGACCATGTGAACATGGTGATTTTTATTTATTATTTTTTGGTAAGTGAGTGTTAGAGATGGCGATAACTGAACATGATGAAAGCTGGTGGAAAACCGCAACCATCTATCAAATCTACCCAAAGAGCTTCTGTGACAGTGGCAGCAAAGGTACTGGTGATATTAAAGGGATCATTTCGAAACTGGACTACCTCAAACACTTAAGTGTTGATGCGATTTGGTTAACGCCAGTATACGCATCACCAATGATCGATAATGGCTACGACATTTCAGATTACTACGCGATTAACCCTCAATTTGGCACCATGGAAGATTTCGACCTGTTGCTGGCTGAAGCGCATCAGCGTGGTATTCGTATCGTGATGGATATTGTGGTTAACCATACTTCCACTGAGCATGCATGGTTCCAATCCGCATTGGGTGATAAAAACAGCCCTTATCGTGATTACTACATCTGGAAAGATCCTGTAAACGGCGAAGCACCAACTAACTGGCAATCCAAGTTTGGCGGTAATGCATGGGCGTTAGACGAAGCGACTGGTCAATATTACCTTCACCTGTTTGCCAAGGAGCAGGCCGACCTGAACTGGGAGAATCCGGTCGTACGTGAAGAAGTGAAAGACGTTATTAGCTTCTGGGCTGAGAAGGGCGTCGATGGCTTCCGCTTGGACGTGATTAACCTGATTTCAAAGCAGCAAGATTTCCCTAATGATGATATCGGTGATGGTCGCCGTTTTTACACAGACGGCCCACGTGTGCATGAATATCTAAAAGAGATCAGCGAAGCGGTATTCCAGAAGTATGGCAGCGTGACAGTAGGCGAGATGTCCTCAACTACATTGGAGCACTGTCAGCAGTATTCGAACATTGATAACAGCGAGCTATCGATGGTGTTTAACTTCCACCATCTTAAAGTGGATTACACCAATGGTGAGAAGTGGACCAATGCACCATTTGATTTCTTGCAACTCAAATCGATCTTCAACCATTGGCAAACGGGCTTAAATGGAAAAGGTTGGGGCGCGCTGTTTTGGTGTAACCATGACCAACCGCGAGTGGTGAGCCGTTTAGGTGATGATAAGAACTACCGTGTTGAGTCGGCTAAAATGCTGGCTGCGTCTGTCCACATGATGCAAGGCACACCTTATATTTATCAAGGTGAAGAGATTGGTATGACGAATCCAGGTTATACCGAAATTAGCCAGTATCGCGATGTCGAGAGCACTAACATGTACGACATCATGGTCAATCGCGATGGTGTGGAGCATAAAGATATGATGGCGATTCTAGCGCAGAAGTCTCGTGATAACTCTCGTACTCCGATGCAGTGGAACAGCGAAGCATTCGCGGGCTTTTCAAAAGCTCAGCCATGGCTGGATGTTGCGAACAACTACCCTGAGATCAATGCAGAGCAAGCACTGGAAGATAAAGGCTCGGTGTTCTATTTCTACAAGAGTTTGATTGAACTTCGTAAAGAAGTGCCTGTGATTACTCATGGTAGTTATCAAGATTTGCTACCTGAGCACCCATCAGTATTTGCGTATTCTCGTGAGACTGAAGAGCAGACTCTGCTGTGTATTAATAACTATTATGGTGAAGAGACGGAATGTGCTTTACCTGAGCGTTTTGATATGACGAATGCCAAGTGTGTGCTTTCTAACTATCAAGAGGCAGACGATTCAGTAACATCGCATCATCAAGTCTTGCGTCCTTACGAAACTCGTATTTTGTTGATTGAGGGCTAGGTAGTCAGCTCACTTTCTTAAGGTCTATCTAATCATAAAATAAAGCTCATGACCTTCAGTACCCCAGTTGGTCATAAGTTTGCCAACAAGGCTTTGGATTGCTCCACTTACATTAATTCAATCTGGCTAATCTTTAAGTGAGCTATTTGTGCTGGATAGGGTGCGCAAAAGGTAAATACTAGCTGTTTTCGTTATGAAAAACAGCTAGTAATTCATTGATTGGATAGCTGGTGTTAAGACGCGTAGTTCACCGAATAGCGTGTAGGCTTATGATTCATCGCTAGTACGATATTCAGTACTGCTGTACCTAGCACTGACACTGCAATCACCCAAGGCGATACAAAGAAGAACGAGGCAAACAGAATACACGCGTCGATCGCCATTTGAGTTTTACCCACTGAGATACCGTAGCGATCTTGAATAAATAGACACAAGACGTTGAAGCCACCTAGGCTAGAACGGTGGCGGAACAGAATCAGCATACCCAAGCCCATCAATAAACCACCGGCAACGGCACAGTAGATCTCATTATGAACTTCGAGCGAAATAACCAAGTATAAATGATCGGCAAACACAGACACTAAAGCACCGGAAATCGCACTGCTGATCGCAAAGCTGCGACCAAAACGTTTCCACGCCAATAGATAGAATGGACAGTTAGCGGCAAAGTATAAAATACCAAAGGTTACAGGCAAAAATTGACTCAACAGTAGAGCCAGACCAGTAGTGCCTCCGGTAAGCAGATTCGCAGACTGTAAAAAGAAGACGCCTAACGCTACTAAAAACGTGCCCGTCAGGACTGCAATCCAATCTTCTTTACGTGAGTGTTTTTCCATCGTTTTAATAATTACCTAATCAATAAAGGCGTGCATAGTAGAGAAAAACTTAAGCTTTCGGTAGCTAGAGGGGCAAAATTAAGGTAAACCTATGTAATCTGCGTTTTACAGGGTGTAAATCGTAAAATTGACAGTAAGGAACATCTTTGGTTGGATAAGCCCGATAACCATGATGAATCTTATTTGTGATTATGAAAAAACGGCATGATAAAATTGCAATTAGCTCTTTATGACCTAGATCAAATTATGTAGAATGCGTCACATCAAAACGGTGACGGAAACGTTTGCTTTCGGTCGTTGTGTGGTTTTTTTGAAACTTTCAGTACAATCTGAGTCAGGAGATACAGATGCTTAAGCGTGACATGAACATTGCTGATTACGATGCGGATCTATTCGCAGCTATTCAAGAAGAAACTCTTCGTCAGGAAGAGCACATCGAACTTATCGCTTCAGAAAACTACACAAGCCCACGTGTAATGGAAGCTCAAGGTTCTCAGCTAACAAACAAATACGCTGAAGGCTACCCAGGCAAGCGTTACTACGGTGGTTGTGAGTACGTAGACAAAGTTGAAACTCTAGCAATTGAACGTGCATGTGAGCTGTTTGGTGCTGAGTACGCAAACGTACAGCCTCACTCAGGTTCTCAAGCAAACAACGCTGTATACATGGCGCTACTAAACGCAGGCGACACAGTTCTAGGTATGAGCCTAGCGCACGGTGGTCACCTAACTCACGGTTCTCCAGTAAACTTCTCTGGTAAGCTTTACAACATCATCCCTTACGGCATCGACGAAGCAGGTCAAATCGATTACGAAGAGATGGAAAAGCTGGCTATCGAGAACAAGCCTAAGATGATCATCGGTGGTTTCTCTGCTTACTCTCAAATCTGTGATTGGAAGCGCATGCGTGAAATCGCGGACAAAGTAGGTGCTTACCTATTCGTAGATATGGCTCACGTAGCGGGTCTAATCGCGGCAGGTGTTTACCCGAACCCTGTTCCACACGCGCACGTTGTTACAACAACAACGCACAAAACGCTAGCAGGCCCTCGTGGTGGCCTTATCCTTTCTAACGAAGGCGAAGATCTTTACAAGAAGCTGAACTCAGCAGTATTCCCTGGCGGCCAAGGTGGTCCTCTAATGCACGTTATCGCTGGTAAAGCAGTAGCGTTCAAAGAAGCACTAGAGCCAGAATTCAAAGAGTACCAAGCACGCGTAGTTGCTAACGCAAAAGCAATGGTTGCTGAATTCCTTGAGCGTGGTTACAACATCGTTTCAGGTTCTACAGAGAACCACCTGTTCCTAGTTGACCTAATCAACAAAGACATCACAGGTAAAGAAGCAGATGCAGCACTAGGTGCAGCAAACATCACAGTAAACAAGAACTCAGTACCAAATGATCCACGTAGCCCGTTTGTAACGTCAGGTATCCGTATTGGTTCTCCTTCTATCACTCGTCGCGGTTTCTCAGAAGCAGACGCGAAAGAGCTAGCGGGTTGGATCTGTGACATCCTAGATAACATGGGTGATGAGTCTGTTATCGAAGCAACTAAAGCAAAAGTATTAGAAATTTGTAAGCGTCTACCTGTTTACGCTTAATTTTTTCTGCGTAGAGTGAACGAATTTCTGTGTCGCACATACTCATTTGCTAGCGCAAACTCCGTGTGAGCTCCTTGAACTTCGCTCATCTACTTTGAAAAATGCTTTTAAAGGTCCCTTTTGGGGCCTTTTGTTTTAGGGAAAGGGGGGAAACTCCACGCCTTTTCCTTGAACTAAAACTATTTGATTGAAAAATACGATTTGAAAGGCTCCTGTAGGGCTGTCTCTTATACACAAATCCCTAAGCCACGCTTGGGGATTTTTTTTGAACTATTTTTAGGTTTCATGATCTGATCATCTAAGCAATGACAAGGATGATTATCATGACCTATATAGAGCCAACCCTTTGGGCACAAAAACAGTTCGGTCAAGCCCACCTTAATGACCCTAGACGCACTCAAAGACTCGTTGCTCTCGCAGCCTCACTGGCCGAGCAGCCTGGCGTACCCGTCTCGAAACTCATTATATCCCCTGCTGAAATGGAAGGGGCTTATCGCTTCATCCGTAATGAGCAAATCAAAGCAGAAGATATCGCAGAAGCGGGTTTTTATGTCACCGCACAAGAAGCATTAGAGCAACAAACACTTCTTGCCTTAGAAGACACCACTTCTCTCAGTTACTCCCATCGCAGCATTCGAGATGAACTCGGGCACTCTAATCAAGGCAATCGACATCGCGCCATGTTTGTACACTCAACCTTACTTTTTGCTCCCGACACTCAATCTGTTATTGGTTTAATTGAACAACAGCGCTGGACTCGTGATATAGAAAAGCGAGGTCAAAGGCACCAGCATGCGACTCGACCATACAAAGAGAAAGAAAGTTATAAGTGGGAACAAGCCTCTCGCCATGTCGCTGAGCGACTTGGCGATAAAATTTCGGATGTCATTTCTGTGTGCGATAGAGAAGCCGACCTATTTGAATACCTCACTTACAAGCGAGAGCAACAACAAAGGTTCCTCGTTCGCTCAATGCAAAGCCGCTGTATTGAAGAGCACGATAATCGTCTTTATAGCTATGCTTCTACCCTGTTATCAGCCGGAGAGAAAGTGCTCGAAATACCGCAAAAAGGCGGTCGTAAAGCTCGCAAGGCTCATTTAGATATCAAATATGCCCCCGTGACACTCAAGTCTCCTGCTAACAAGAAAGAGTTCGATAACATTCCGCTTTACTACGTGGGATGTATAGAACAAGGAGAGAGTGGTAATAAGCTCGCATGGCACTTACTGACTTCAGAGCCGATAACGAGCAAGGAAGAGGCACTCAAAATCGTCAGTTATTATGAGCGGCGCTGGCTGATAGAAGATTTTCATAAAGTCTGGAAAAGTGAAGGGACTGAAGTTGAGCAACTGAGAATGCAAAGTAAGGATAACTTAGAAAGGCTCAGCGTCGTTTTGGCTTTTATCGCGACTCGGTTACTCCAGTTGAGGTTTATGAATGAATCAGACGAGTTATCTAAGAGCAGTTGTGAGCAGGTATTAAAAGGCAAAGCGTGGAAGTTAATGTGGCTCAAGTTGGAGAGCAAAAAACTACCGAAAGAAGCGCCTAATATATCATGGGCTTACAACGGTATTGCTCGGTTAGGTGGTTGGAAGAATACCAAGCGAACAGGTCGCGCTTCTATAAAGACGTTATGGCAAGGATGGCTTAGGTTACAAACCATCCTTGAAGGGTATGAACTCGCCAAGTCTCTTGATTAACCAGACTTGTGATCAAGAGACAGCCTGTAGGGGGCCTTTTTTATGGTTCATCGCGGATTAGCGGGAACTAAAAACAAAAACGGTAGTAAGTGATATGGTTTAGTCGCCAAACAAAAATCATACACAAACTACCGTTTTCATGCCGAATCATACTTTCCTATCTTCATTCTGGGAAGGCTTTCAAGTCGTAAAGTCTCACCAGACAGCATCACTTATTACCCTGACTCTTGAACCGAACTCTGAGGCTAAGTGCCTTTGTGGTCTCGAGGCCGAGGCTATTCATGAGTATCAATGGCGTCATGTAAAAGAAGCCATGTTGCTCGGTGTTCCTGTTGTTCTTTCTGTTCAAACGCGAAGAATCAAGTGCCGTGAGTGTGGCATAAAAACAGAATCTCTATCTTGGTTGGAGCCTTATGCTCGTATAACGAAGCGCTTAAGAAGCTATATAGAACAATTACTGCCTCTTCTTCCTATTAAGCATATCTCCCGGTTAACGAACGTTCATTGGCACACCATTAAAGAGATAGATAAATCCCGACTTAGAAAAGTGGTACCGCCAGTGAAATGGGAGGAGCTAAGGCAACTCGTCATGGACGAGTTCGCCATCTTTAAAGGGCATCGATATGCCACGGTCATCGCTGACGCTAAGACACACCAAGTCATTTGGATAGGGTTAGGCCGAAGCCGTAAGGACATACGGCCGTTCTTCGAGCAACTAGGCAAGCATGGCAATAATATCGAAGCGGTCGCAATGGACATGAATACGGCTTTTGATCTTGAAGTTAAAGCACACTGTCCGAACGCAAAAATCGTTTACGACTTATTCCATGTTGTTGCTAAGTTCGGTCGAGAGGTGATGGATAGAGTCAGAGTCGACCAAGCCAACAAACTCAAGCAAGATAAAAAAGCGAGGCAATGGATCAAGCGCTCACGCTGGGTGTTGCTAAAAAACAGGGGTAATTTGAATACACAGCAAAACAGCTATCTTACCGAAATATTGAATATCAATAAGGACTTAATGACCACTTATATACTCGGAGCACAACTCAAAGAGCTTTGGTATTGTGAATCAGAAGTACATGCTAAAGGGCTCTGGGAGGCGTGGTGGGCACAAGTACAAGAGAGTGGAATTAAGCCATTGAAAGAGTTCGCACGAAAACTAAGGCCTTATCTTCACGGCATTATCGCATCTGCGAGTTATCCGCTTAACACCTGCACATTGGAAGGGATAAACAACAAGATAAAGCTAATCAAGCGAATGGGATATGGGTATCGAGATACAGACTACTTCTTCTTGAAGATAAAAGCGGCTTTCCCCGGAAAGCCGCGATGAACCTTTTTTATTGGTATAGAAATGCTTAGAGCGTGAACGAATTTCTGTGTCGCACACACTGATTTGCTAGCGCAAACTCCGTGTTAGCTCCTTGAACTTCGCTCATCTACTTTGAAAAATGATGATACTAGAGGCTCCTTTAATAGGGCAATGTAGATCAGATAAGGATCGGTTGACCGATCCTTCTTCTGAGAGATAATCGGAAGCCTGTTTCTAGGCTTCCGATTTTTTATGTCTATCCAAAACTATTTTGTCGATTTCCTCGAAGAAAATCCTGTTGATGTAGCTCAACTCACCACTTTCTCTGAACATATCCCAGATGAATGGGTTGTTAAGGCAGCTAGTCTTTCTGATAAAGCGACTATTCGCCGACGTCGACTACCAAGTGACATGGTCTTGTGGTTAATTGTCGGCATGGCCTTCTTCCGTAATGAACCAATTGCCGAAGTCGCACGAAGAATGAATGTCTGTGCGGATGGCTTGGCTGATGAAGAGTTATTAGCAAAAAGTGCTTTAACCCAGGCAAGACAACGTTTAGGCAGTGCTGCACCAGAGTGGTTGTTTAAACAATGTGGGCGAACGTGGGGTCTTGAACGATACCGTGATGATACGTGGCAAGGATTACAAGTTTTTGCTGTAGACGGTGCTCTTTTTCGCACCGCGGATACGCCCGAACTTAGAGAGCACTTTGGCTCGGGTAATACCTCGAGTAGCAGGCAGACACCACATCCAATGCTAAGAGTTGTGACTATGATGAATGTCCGTTCTCATGTCATCGTTGACGCTGCCATAAGCCCTTATCGGCGTGGTGAAATCCCACTTGCTATGCCCTTCATCGACTCTTTACCAGATAACTCTGTGACGTTACTAGATAAAGGTTTTTACGGTGCAGACTTACTTCTCTCTCTTCAAAATAGCGGTATTAATAGACATTGGTTGATACCAGCAAGGAAAGGGTTGAAATACACACTTTTAGATGAAGAAGAAAGCAATGATATGCTCATCGAAATGAACGTCTCACCGCAAGCTCTCAAAAAGAACCCTAGTTTACCTGAAAAATGGCAAGTCAGAGCGGTGACCTATGAAGTACAAGGTAAGCAGAAAACTGTTTTTACATCCCTTCCAAGAGCAGACTACGACGCGAAAGCGGTAGCCGAACTTTATCATGAACGTTGGGAAATCGAATTAGGTTATCGTGATATCAAAAGCTCAATGCAACACAATGCCTTAGTATTACGCAGTAAAACAGTAAACCTTGTTTATCAAGAACTCTGGGGGCTGTTGCTTGGTTATAATTTGGTAAGACGTGAAGCAAGTCAGGCAGCAGTTGAACATGGAAGAATGCCGAATGAAATTAGCTTTAAATACGCTTGTCAGTTTATAGCGAGCCAACTGAAGGTGATGAGTAAAGCGATATCGCCAGGCAATACACCTAAGCGTTTAAAGAGTCTAAGGGGAGACTTATCAGTCCTCTTTATAGACAAACGCCCTAAGCCTAATCGGCCTAGGGCGGTAAAAATATCAAAGACTCGCTACCCAATTAATCGCAAAGCAGCTCCGCTTAAGTGAACTACATTGCCTTTAATAGGGGCCTTTTTTGTATCTGGTGGTTTTGAGAGCAGAGAAAGGCAGGCACTAAAAAGGGCTAATGCTTTCACATTAACCCTTTGTATTTTTTTGTGTTGGTTCTACTTTTTGATGCTAAGTAGGGTGCCTGATTTACACTTGAACGAGTAGTAATTACGGCTTTCGTTAAATTTACCTAGGCCTTCGCCATCACAGTAATCGATGTTGATTTCGCGCATCACTTCTAGTGTATCTTCGCTGTTTAAAGCGAATTTAGAGCCATCAGAACAGACGATACGTACTCTCTCATCATGGCTTACAGAGTAAATATCGACTTCGGTATTACACAGCTCAAAAGAGGCTTCACGAAAATTGTCTTGCTGAGTATTTGAAGCGCAACCCGCTGTAAGAGCTGCAGTAAACACTGTTAAAAGTCCGAGTCTTTTCATTGTTAATCCTTCGCGATCATCAAGTTGGTTGATGATTTATTATTTGCTATTTGAGGTAGACTATACAACTACACGCTACGATTCAAGGCGCGTTCTTAGAGTCTAAGATATAAAAAGAGAGTAAGGAGGAGATAATTTATATTCTGAAGGCTGTATTGGCTAAGGCTGACACCTATAAAAAAGACCAACATCGAGTTGGCCTTTGTCTATCAATCTGAATTTACATCATTATCTAAACTGTTTTGCTTCTGGCAGGTATTCAAAACCCGCAGAGGCAAGTTTAGAGATTAATGCTGCTTTGTCGATTTCATAGAAGTTAACCACTCGGTCTAAGTCTCCGTCGAAGTTGTCACGTAGCTTCATGTTGACGATGCTCATCAACATAACAGGATCCATCTTTTCAAAATTAGAGAGGTTCATATTAGTCCTCGAAATCTGAAATGAGTAGGTTAGCAGCTGCAAATGCCGCGCGTTCGCGAGCTTCTTTTGGAAGAGATTCATCTGCTGCAAGGTCGTTTAATGTTTTTAAAGCGCAGGTGATCGCTTGAGGGATATAGCCTTGGTCGCCACTACCAATTTGAGAGTACAGTTCATGTACCAAATCACAACAATCGTATACTTTCATTTTTATACCTAACCAAATGATACCTGATCTCAATATACACATAGAGATAAGCAAAAACAAAGCGGATCTGACGAAGATCAGAGTTAGTTTGTCCTTGCTCAATATCTCACTTTATTAGGTGACCAGTTAACCAATGATTGGTCGACTAGCCGGCGACTTGCTGTTCCAGCTGGTATTTCACTTCATCTGCAAGGTTGAGTTGCTTGGCTAATTCTTTCAAGTAAGCCTTTTCCATGAAGTTCTGCTCGTCGGCCACAATCAAAGAGGCCAAGTAGATTTCGCTGGCTTGTTGCGGTGAGCTTGCGAGTTGAGCGATTTCGCTTGGGTCGAGAGGTTTGTGCAGCTCTTCAGACACTAACTTAGTCAGCTGATAATCCGCGCCCATGTTTTCGACGGCTTGTTCAATTTTAGCCATCTCTTGCTCATCGACATGACCGTCCGCTTTAGAAGCCGCAATCATAGAGCGTAGAATAAGTAGATTATGACAAGCATCTTGCTCGTCAAATGTGGCTTGCGGAGATGAGTCCGGAGTGCCTTGTTTGGCTTGGTAATCGTTATATACCTTATATGCCAATGCACCAAGCGCAGCTGCTCCACCAATACCTACGGCCTTCTTGCCAATCTTCTTGGTTTTCTTTGAGCCCATGAGAGCTCCTAGCAACCCGCCACCAACGGCTCCTGCACCTAATGCACCAAGTGTACTTTTGCTGCTGTCTTTACTGCCTTGTGTAAGACCGCTTAGGCCAGATGAGCTTTGTGAGAGTTTCTGAGTGCCTTGTTTAACAAGGTCTGACTTAAGTGCTTGGTTAAGTAGGCTTTTAAGATCCATCGATACCTCCAATGGTAAACGCGTCTAATGAGTTGATGAATCTAATATATGTATTTAAAGATGAACCGGGGATTAACTTACGTTATTTACTTTATCGAGAAATGAGAGAGCGAGTGAAGGTGAGTTGGGGAAATAAAAAAGGCCGCCAGATGGCAGCCTTCTATTATTTGCTTTGCAAGCTCATGTACTTTGCAGAGTTTGCTTATTTAGCAAATTGAGAAGTAACGTGTTCAACGATTGAATCGATAGCAACAGCTTCTTTAGTACCAGCACGACGGTTCTTGTACTCGAAGTTACCTTCTTTCATTGAGCGGTCGCCGATCACGATAGTGTGAGGGATACCAATTAGCTCGATGTCAGAGAACATTACGCCCGGACGCTCTTTACGGTCATCGAATAGTACTTCGATACCCATAGCTGTTAGTTCAGCGTATAGCTTCTCAGCCGCTTCCTTAACTTCTTCAGACTTGTGCATGTTCATAGGAACGATAGCAACTTGGAAAGGTGCTAGTGCGTCTGGCCAGATGATGCCGTATTTGTCGTGGTTCTGCTCGATTGCAGAGGCAACAACACGTGATACACCGATACCGTAACAACCCATCTCTAGGATAACGTTCTTACCGTCAGGACCAAGCACGCCACAGTTCATCGCTTGTGAGTAAACGTTACCTAGTTGGAAGATATGACCAACTTCGATACCACGTTTAAGCTGAAGTGTACCTTTACCACATGGGCTTAGGTCGCCTTCGATTACGTTACGTAGGTCTTCTACTTGAGCAAGCTCAACGTCACGACCCCAGTTGATACCGAAGTAGTGCTTACCGTCTACGTTTGCACCTGCGCCAAAGTCGCTCATTACAGCAACAGAGCGATCAACGATGAATGGTAGCTCTAGGCCTACAGGACCAAGTGAGCCTGGGCCAGCGCCAACGAGTGCACGAATTTCTTCTTCAGAAGCCATCTCTAGTGGAGAAGCAACTTGTGGAAGATTTTCCGCTTTCACTTCGTTCAGTTCGTGGTCGCCACGGATGATTAGAGCAATGATGTCTGCATCTACTTCATCAGAAGCTTTAACGAATAGAGTCTTAACAGTTTTCTCGATTGCTAGACCGTGTTGCTCTACCAATTCTGCGATAGTTTTCGCGTTTGGAGTATCAACCAATTCCATCTCTTGAGTTGGTGCTGCAGCTTCTTCAGTTGGAGCTAGTGCTTCAGCTTTCTCGATGTTTGCTGCGTAATCAGATTCTGTAGAGAATGCGATTAGGTCTTCGCCGCTTTCCGCTAGTACGTGGAACTCTTGAGAACCACTACCACCGATAGCGCCTGAGTCTGCTAGTACTGGACGGTACTCAAGACCCATGCGGTCGAATGCATTACAGTAAGCATCGTGCATCGCTTGGTAAGACTTTTCTAGGCCTTCTTTGTCGATGTCGAAGCTGTACGCATCCATCATAGAGAATTCACGAGCACGCATAACACCGAAACGTGGACGACGCTCATCACGGAACTTAGTTTGAATCTGGTACAAGTTCAGTGGTAGCTGTTTGTACGAGTTTACTTCGTTACGAACAAGGCTAGTGATTACTTCTTCAGCTGTTGGGCTAAGAACAAACGGACGAGAATGACGGTCAGTAAAGCGCAGTAGTTCTGGGCCCATTTTTTCACTACGACCAGTCTCTTCCCATAGCTCAAACGGCTGCACTACGGGCATTAAAGTCTCAACTGCACCTGCATTATCGATCTCTTGGCGAACGATGTTTTCGACTTTACGCAGTACACGCAGACCGGTAGGTAGCCAAGTGTATAAACCTGAAGCTAGCTTACGGATCATACCTGCACGTAGCATCAGCTGGTGGCTGATAACTTCTGCGTCGTTTGGAGTCTCTTTCAGAGTAGAAAGAAGATAGTTACTGGTACGCATTCTATGGTATCCGTTTCATCATTAATAAAAGTAAATTTACTGCCGCTATAGGCAGCAGCAAATCCGATATAGCCGCATATAGTATCAGCCTATTTGGGATCTCAAAAGCGTTCGATGTCAGTTACATTGATGAAAAACGCCTCAATAACGAATTTCACGTTAAGATCGAACAAATTTACCGCATATTCCTTGTTGTCTGGCTTGCCTTTCTTATAGGCAGGTCGAGGATCTTGGCCTAATACCTCTTTGATCACTTGAATAATATGGCGTGCCTCTGGGTGCTGTGCCAGTTTGCTTTGTGCCTGTTGTGAAAAGTTAACCTCTAACACCTCTGGCTCTTCGGCTGCAAACCCTCCCTGTGCATCCGGAATGGAATCGGAGTAGGGGATGTAAGGCTTGATGTCGATAATTGGTGTCCCGTCGACTAAATCGACACTGCCAAGGTCTAGCCAAGTTTGCCCTTTATCTTGAGATACGCCTTTTAACTCCACCGCTGACATGCCAATCCCGTTGGGTCTGAATGTGGCACGAGATGCAAAAACCCCAATGCGTTCATTACCACCCAGTCGAGGTGGCCTCACTGTCGGCTTCCAGCCCGCCTCAAGGTTTTTGTCGAATAGAAATAGGAGCCACACATGGCTGAATTGCTCGATGTGGCGAACCGACTCTAGACAGTTTGCCGCGTCAACAAGCCTTACTCTAGAGGTTGATGTCGGCACCAACCTAGGCTGCCTTGGTACCGCGAACTTCTCTTTATAGGGAGATTCTATAAAGCCAATAGGTTCAATGGAGTACATGGGGGGACGTTCTCTAATTACGATCTATGGCCGGAAAATATCACAAAATAACTTGTTTTTCTTTTGATAATAATTATCATTTGCAATGTTATAACATATCAAATAATAATTTAGGGGAAACAAATGAAACCAAATATCCATCCTGATTACCGCACTGTGGTTTTTCATGATACCAGTGTTGATGAATACTTCTTGATAGGTTCAACCTTGAAAACAGACCGTACTATCGAATGGGAAGATGGCAATACTTACCCTTACTTCACTATTGAAGTGTCTTCAAAGTCTCATCCTTTCTATACAGGTAAGCAACGAGTGATTCATAAAGAAGGTCGCGTGGCGAACTTTACTCGCCGCTTTGGTCAATTGGGTAAGGGAGCTAAATAGATGAAGGTTGTAAAATCACTTAAAAGTGCAAAGAGCCGTCACCCTGATTGTCAAATCGTTAAGCGTAGAGGGCGCCTATATGTAATTTGCAAAACCAACCCAAGGTTCAAAGCGGTTCAAAAATAAGCAGTCAATTGGATGTGACACACCTGTAAAAAACGAGGGGAAAGTCAAACTTTATTCATTTAACGGTTTTTCTTTTCCTTCATATGCTAGTTGATTAAATACCGAGTGGTTATTTATCGTACGCTGAACTTTATTTTTAAACTAATCAAGAGGTTATATCGTAAGTCATATTAATAGTGAATGTATGATTGTGAATTATAAATCTGATTTTTGTGTTTATTATGGTTTAATTTGCTAATTAATTGTTCAAATAGAGTTAAACATCGTCGCTTGTTACACATTTTGTAACATTTTGAATTTCTAATTGATAATTTTGTCGCGTACCCTTCGCCTGCAATTTGAACATTTTTGTCACAATTGCATAGGAATCACTACAAGGAGGGAACTGATGAGTTCATCAGCTTCAATAAAAAACAACTCGCCAAAGAAACCTATTTTTACCCGTTTTCTCGATGGTGTTGAGTATTTGGGGAATCTATTACCCCACCCGATCACTCTTTTCGCAATCTTCTGTGTCGCAATCTTAGTGACTTCTGGTATCGCAGGGTACTTTGAAGTGTCTGTTATGGACCCTCGTCCAGAAGGTGCTCCAGGTCGTGCTGCTGACGGCATGATCCACGTTGTAAGCTTACTTAATGCTGAAGGCTTACAGCTTATCGTAACTAATTTAGTTAAAAACTTTGTTGGCTTTGCGCCATTAGGTACCGTGCTTGTTGCAATGCTAGGTGTAGCGATTGCTGAGCACTCAGGTCTACTATCTGCTGCGATGCGTGGCATGGTAATGGGCGCGTCTAAGCGCATGGTTACAGTAACTGTGGTATTCGCAGGTATCATTTCTAACACAGCTTCTGAGCTTGGTTACGTGGTACTAATTCCACTTGCAGCAATGCTTTTCCACTCTTTAGGTCGTCACCCTCTTGCTGGTCTAGCGGCAGCATTCGCTGGTGTATCTGGTGGTTACTCTGCAAACCTTCTAATCGGTACGGTTGATCCACTGCTTTCTGGTATTACAGAAACAGCAGCACAGATGATCGACCCGACTTACACAGTTGGTCCAGAATCAAACTGGTACTTCATGTTTGTTTCTACTTTCTTCATCGCAATTACGGGTGCATTCGTAACTGAGAAGATTGTTGAACCAAAACTGGGTAAATACAACGACGAAGAAGCGTCTGAAGATTTATCAAACGATACAATGGGCAAGCTAACAGACGTTGAGAAGAAAGGTCTTAAGCTAGCAGGTATCGCAGTTCTAGCAGTATCAGCTCTTCTTGCTTGGACAATTGTTCCTGAAGACGGTGTTCTACGTTCTGCAGCTGGCACGGTAGCAGGTTCTCCGTTCCTTAAGAGTATCGTAGCGTTCATCTTCGTATTCTTCGCAGTTCCTGGTTTCGTTTACGGTAAAGTTACCGGCACAATGAAAACTGACCGCGATGTTATCGATGCAATGTCTAAGTCTATGTCTTCTATGGGCATGTACATCGTACTTGTATTCTTCGCTGCTCAGTTTGTTGCTTTCTTCAAGTGGACTAACTTCGGTCAAGTATTCGCAGTAGCGGGCGCAAGCTTCCTACAAGACATCGGCCTAACAGGTCCAATGTTGTTCTTCGCATTCATCCTAATGTGTGGCTTCATTAACCTGATGATTGGTTCAGCTTCTGCTCAGTGGGCAGTAACAGCACCTATCTTTGTTCCAATGCTAATGCTTGTTGGTTACGCACCAGAAACAATTCAAGCGGCTTACCGTATCGGTGATTCAACAACGAACATCATTACTCCAATGATGAGCTACTTCGGTCTTATCCTTGCTGTAGCAACGCGTTACATGAAGAACCTAGGTATTGGTACTCTGATTGCAACTATGCTTCCATACTCGATTGTATTCATCGTTGGTTGGAGCTTAATGTTCTACGTGTGGGTATTCGTATTTGGTCTGCCAGTTGGCCCAGGTGCAGCAACGTACTACACGCCATAGAATCTAATCATTGTTTTATGATTACATCGAAAGCCTGCACAGTGTGCGGGCTTTTTCTTTATTGGAAGATAGGGATCACAAGCCTGCAAAACGGTAGGTTAAACCAATCTCCAGTGACCACCCTATATCCCTTTGGATGAGAGGGCTTTTTGAATCATGGTGAGTCAATTCCATCTTGCCAATACCAATCCAGCGTGGTGTAAATTCATAGAGGCCAATGAGCCCTGCTTGATAAACAAAGGTAGACTCCGCATCAAACTGAACTAGCCCTGATACAGAGGATTCGCTGCTTGAAATGCCGTAGAGGTGATTAGAGAGTTTTTTGTCACGATAATCGACTTCGAGGTAGGGGGTAATGGTTAATGGCTTTGCCCATGTTTCTAACGTACTGCCTAGATGTAGCTGAACTTCGTAGCCATTATGCTCTGAGGTTACGTCGTGTAAGTAGGTGAGTCTAGCGCCTACTGTCCCCAGAGTTATCCCGAGTTCGCCATTGCCATCTCTGTCTTGAATGCCATTGCCATCTCTGTCTTGAATGCCATTGGGTAGGTCAACGAAGGTATCTGATACTTCAGCGAACCGCCAGTTTCCAGATAGTCCGACAAAAGGCAGCAGTTGCCAGTTTGCTAAGCTGCCATCAATAAAGCCTTTAGAGCCAGAATAAAAGAGGTTGGATGTCGCACCAAGTTGCGGGGTACTCTTAGTAGAAAAAACACTTTCGCCGTAAGTGAGGCTGCCGCCAACGATGCCATATTCTTGATTGGCGAAGGACAGTTGAGTGCTTCCTAAAGTGATGGATAGTGCTAAAGCAATGCGACGAACCATAATCAATACTCCGTTATTGTAATAAATATCAAGAACGGAGTAGGTCGATTAAAATTTCACAGAGCTCTTTGTTGCCTCAATGAGACGTTCCCAGATCTCTCTGGAGAAGAAGGGAGGGTTAGCGCTTTGCTAGTAGGCGATCAAGGTGGTTAGCAAACTCACGACGGTCGGTTTGAGATAGTGAACTTGGGCCACCTGTTTGGATGCCACTTGAGCGCATGGTTTCCATAAAGTCGCGAATATTCAGGCGCGCTTTAATGGTCTCTTTGGTGTAAAGCTCCCCACGAGAACTCAGCGCGAGTGCGCCTTTAGTGATCACTTCGTCAGCAAGAGGAATATCTGAAGTAATCACTAGGTCGCCTTTCTCTGTACGTTTTACTATTTCATTGTCGGCGATATCGAATCCGCTTGGTACTTGAATAGAGTGAATGTTGTTACGCTTCGGTACTGGGACAACGTGATTCGCGATGAAGGTGCATTCAACACCGGTTCGCTCAGCTGCGCGTACGATGGTTTCTCGGATAACCTTAGGACAAGCGTCCGCATCAACCCATATCTTCATAGTGTTCTATTTCTCTGTTAGCTAATCTGTTGATTTATTTTTGTTAACTTACGTCTCGGCTAACTTACTGCTCAGCTAATTTGGCTTCAAGCGTGGCGACGCGAGCGGTAAGTTCAATAATTTGTTTTTCTAGTTGGCCAATACGATCGACCTCTGGTTCTTGTTGTGCAGCCACTTCTACCTTGGGAACGCGGTTCGCGTTTTTCCAGCTTTTAATGGTCGTGATTAACGCAGGCATGGGAACCGATGTACTCATACGAGCTTTTACTAACGCAACTGTTGGCTCTTTGCCTTGTGCTTGCAGTCCTTCAAGCACTGATTTCAACTCTTCAGAAACATCTTTTGTCAGCATGTTGACCTCCATTTTTAGTCTTTGGTCATTTTACTCGCTCCGGTGACCGATAGCGAATCATAAAACTGCCTATAGCGTGTGAGAGATCTCTTACAAACGCTGTGAGATAACGCGAATACTTCTCTAGAGAAATTGATATGCATATAGTTAAAGTGTTGAATTTTAATTGTTTTATATAATTAACAACTTGGTTGAATTCAAAATGTGATGCAAATCTATTGTCCGAAATCCTAAATCGCGTAAATTAAACCTTGTCGGAAGGATTCTGACACGGAACAGGAAAGCACCAAGGAATTGGTTATCTTCAGGATGAAGATTTGGTTACTTAGGATTGAGTGATCAAGCATGGAGCGCAAGGACATTGTAGGGACACAGTCAGTTAACAGGAAGTTAGCTGCAATGGAATGACAATGGACACCTTTAGGATAAAGGGTTGGATTAGCATCAGGATGATGTAAAGGACACCGCTCACGGAACAAGTGATGTGCGCTAACTAGGATTGTTAGCTTTCAGGATGATTGGACACCGCTAGGACGGCGAAGTAAAGGAAAGAGCTGAAGGATTACAGCCACTATTATGGATGATGCATGGAGCATTAATTAGTAGCCGGACTGCTGCGAGTAAGACCCTAGCCCTGACACTTCGGTGTCGGGGCTTTTCTTTATCTGGACATTTCACCCATCTAGAGGCTCTTTATTTAGGAGCAATACATCTGCTTTTCTGCTAACGGTCAACACAAGGAGTGTTTTATGACGATAGCAACCTCAAGAACGCTGTTAGTACCTTATACCGAACAGCTACAGCATGACTTCATTAAGCTCAATTGCTGCCCGATTAATCGAGCAGAGATGAATGGGCCGCATTCTATCGCTTCTGCGAAGCAACTATTTCAAGAGATACTGCAAGACAATGTCGGCTTTTGCCGCGCCATTATCCATAACCAAACCCGTGAATATCTTGGGCATGTATTTATCTCATCAGAAGAAGGTAAGCACGAGTTAGGTTTTATCTTGGATAAAGAGTATTGGAATCAAGGTTTTGCTAGTGAGGTACTGAAACCTTTCTTTAATTTGGTGTGCTTTGAAGAGCGTTTGACCAATGTTTTCGCGACCGTTAATGTCGGTCATAATCCATCGATTAAGCTTTTAGAAAAACTCGGCTTTGTATTTAAAGAGACCAAACAAGATCAGTTTGGCCCCTATCATGAATATCGATACACCGCTTATTGCGACGTTACATTCTATGAGGCTGTAGCTCAAACCGCATAGAACGGAAACCTACCATGGTCAGTTTCCCTTTGTAACAGTCATCCCCTAACGCTGAAAACTCAAATTGGTAAATGGTGTGCCAGCGCCAAATGGTCGTGAGTTCATGGCGCATCTTCAGTTTATGACCACTAAAAGCAACACTTAACAGCTGCAAGTCGAGCTCTTTACACTTTCTCGCAATGGCAGCTTTCGCAAGCTCAGATTGCCTGCGCTGCTGCCAAAACAGAAAGCAAAAGAAGCACAGAAACAAAATAGCCAATAAGTTATCTATCATTTAATCCATACTTCCTTTTACTTTTTCTTCCTATTTAACCCTAGCTTTAAGCAGTTTTATTAATGCTTATCAGCGAGTTGCTAAAGTATTACTGAGATTTAGTAGCTTGTTGTAACTCGATCAGTGCATTCGCCAATTCTGGAGATGGGTTTGAGTTCAGCAATGGTAAAAATACCATTCTCAGAGCTGGAATCATCACTAGATCAGCAAATAGCTGGTTGAATAGGTTTTGATTGCCAGTTTGTGCGAGGCGCAACAAGAATTGCTCAGCAATTGCTGGGTCTTGTAGAGCGTGCCAGCTTCGGCCTGCTAAGCCAATCAGGACTTCTTGATGACTTAAGCGTGGGCTCGCCAGAACTTGGTTAATCACTGCATTGGTGATGCTTGGCTCTGCACCTGATAGGGCACGCACCAGTGCAGACAACAAGAACAGGTCCGGTTCGCTGCTGTTGATCTCGTTCTCGGCCATCTCTTGTAAGCGTTGAGCCAGCTTGTCATTAATTTGTGTGTGCTCAAGTGCGCCTAATGTCGCGTAAAGTGGCTCAGAAGGAAGCTTATTGAAGGATTTACGAATCGCGACACCGTTTTGTTGGCTGCCGAGACGGGCACACATATCAGTGATGCCTTGAAGGCCAACAGTCTGCCAATTGTCCCAACCTAACTCGCCGGTGAAGTAGTGTTGAGCATGTTCATAGTATTGGCTGGTCGCAAGATCTAATTCTGCTCTTACTTGGCTATGGAATACCGCCATTTTGTCTTCAGAAGGCTTGAAGGTGTATGGGTTGTTCGACAGCTTCTCTTGTTGCTCTTCGCTGATCTCACCGCTTAAGCGTGTGCCCATCGCTTCTAATACGAACTTCAAAAAGTTACCTACATCGGCTTGGTTAAGTAGACCTCTTTCATCCAGTTTGAATTTTAAGAACCAGATCCATGGCTGCTTCTGTTCATTCCAGTAGCTGATCGCTAAGTGAGCTTGTTTCTGAAGTGGAAATGGGTACGGCTGTTTCCCTTGCTCAACATCTGAGAATAAGGTGTTGTCGATTTTCTGGATACGACGACCGAGATCGTAGATATCGTATTGGCAACCGCTATTCTTCAATAACTGAGTGAGCGTGTGAATGGTTTCCATAGTAATAAGCTCCTAACTTTCTTTCCTCAATAGATGGTACTCTATGCCCCAATTTCAAGGTCACTAGATAAATAACTTGGTGAAAAATGACAGCTGCCACAAAGTTACCTCCATTACTTCAACAATTAGAACAACAAATGCGCCAATGCTCTCTGTGGAGTAGCGTTGCACCGTCGGATGAAGCTCTGGCAAGCGTTGAACCTTTTGCTATCGATTCACTTCAACCCGAAGAGTGGCTACAGTGGATCTTCATCGTAAAGATCAATGCGATGATTGACGCGAAAATGCCTTTACCTAAAGGGTTTGCTATTCATCCATATTTTGGTGAAGTATGGAAAAACGAGGCGGACAAAGCTGAGCTACTAGTGACGATTCAAAGCATTGATGAGGTATGCGCCTAATGTTAGAGATCATTTATCAAGATGAGTACTTTGTCGCGGTAAATAAGCCTGCAGGAATGCTGGTGCACCGCTCATGGCTAGATAAACATGAGACTCAGTTTGTGATGCAGACTCTGCGTGACCAAATTGGTCAACACGTGTTCCCATTGCACCGTTTAGATAGGCCGACTTCTGGCGTATTGGTGTTCGCACTCTCAAGTGAAGTGGCTTCTGATGTGATGCCGATGTTCGCTAACCATGAGATGCAAAAGACTTATCATGCAATTGTTCGTGGTTGGATAGAAGAAGGCGATACGCTTGATTACCCACTTAAAGTCGAGCTAGACAAGATTGCGGATAAGTTTGCAAAAGAGGACAAAGAAGCACAAGAGGCCGTGACGGCTTATGAACCGTTAGCAAAAGTGGAAGTACCCTATTCGACAGGGCGTTTTCCAACGAGCCGTTACTGCTTAGTTGAGATGTTGCCGAAGACGGGCCGTAAACATCAGTTGCGCCGTCATATGGCCCACCTAAGACACCCAATTGTTGGCGATACTTCTCATGGTGATGGTAAGCATAACCGCCTATTCCGTGAAAACTTGGATTCACACCGTTTGTTATTGCACGCTTCAGAGTTGCGCTTTATTCACCCTTTCACTAAAGAAGAATTAGTGATGAAGGCAAGCCTTGATGAAACTTGGCTACAGTTATTTGAAGCCTTTGATTGGGATACAAATTTAGTCGATGCGCAAACACGGTCGTCTAAATAATAGTTAGATAAAACAAAGGGCTGATAGTGATATCAGCCCTTTTTGTTGTCTGTATAACCTGAGTCGATCAACCAACGATAGTCATTAATTGCCTAGCATCGGGATCATTTTAGTTTTTCTAGATCCGCTTCGATCTCAGCGATCTTACTAGACACAACCTTCTCTAAATGGCGTAGGTCGGTCAGGATCTTCTGTTTTACATCCGTCTCAGTGGTTGGCGTAGGTTTGGTGATTTTATTAAGCTCATCAATCACAAGCGTGAGGTTGCGGTTAATCTCAGTCACTTCTTTGTATTGATTATTGCCACCGCTAACAAGCACACTTTTTACTTGTCGTGGGTACTTAAACTTAACGCTTTTCGCGAACAGCTCGCCTTTCTGCTTACGAAAATAAATCTTCAGGATATCTTTGTGTGCTTCTTGGCGAAGGGAGTAACGTTCAATCTGTTTAGGCTCGTGGATACCTAAGCCAGTGAGGTTTGGATACATAAGCGACCTCTAGTTTATGAATGTAATACTTTTATGTAATTGACTTAATCAATGTAGCAGCCTAACGACGAGCTAGATAGTTGATATCTGTGAATTGATTGTAAGTTGTGGGCAAGATCGCTCTCTATCTTTGCCCACACTTATTTGGTTATTCAACCAGCGAGTTGTACTCCATTCGAGTTCTAAGGCGCAAGCTCCGAAACATGCTCTGTTAGCCTCTCTCTGAGCGCCTGTTCTTGCTCTTCAGAAAGTCGTCCACCTGTGTCACTGGTCAGAATAAACAGATCCTCTGCACGTTCGCCAATGGTAGTAATTTTAGCGCCATGCAGATTAATACCCAGCTCTGCGAAGGTCGCCCCAACTTGTGCCAGTAGCCCTGGAGTATCGAGTGCTCTTAGTTCCATCAAGGTGCGTTTTTTACTCTTGGTTGGTAAGAACTCAACCAGAGTTTTTACCTTAAAGTGCTGTAGGTTACGCGGGGTGCGACGTGTCTTAATCTTCGTTGGACGGCCATCTGCCAAAACATGGGTCAGATGTTTTGCGACAGCTTTATGTCTTGCTTCGTCAATTGCCTTGCCATGTTGATCTAGCACGATAAAGGTATCCAGAACATGACCATCTTTGCTCGCCATAACCTGAGCGTCATGAACGTTGAAGTTACGTCTGTCGAGCTCGGCAACCACGGTGGCAAATAGTGCCGCTTGGTCTTTGCTGTAAACAAATACTTCTGTTCCGCCTCGTGTCGCTTTTTTGCTTATCAAAACTAAAGGCTGGCTTGGATCTTCTAGGCGTAGTAGATGTTCACAATGCCATGCAATCTGTTTGTGGGTATGACGTAAGAAGTAATCGGCTTTAAAGCGTTGCCACAACACTTCAATTTCACGAGCGGTGAAGCCTTCTTTGCGCAGTAGGGCGGATGCCATTTGTTGGTTGTGACGAATACGGTCTCGAACGTCGACCGGATTTTCTAGGCCGCGTCGCAGCGCACGCTGAGTTGAGTGGAATAACTCTGCGAGTAGGGTTCGTTTCCAACTGTTCCATAGCTCTGGGTTGGTTGCACAGATGTCGGCAACGGTTAAGCAAACCAGCAGCTCTAGTGATTCTTCGTCACGTACTTTCTTGGCGAATTCGGTTATCACTTCTGGATCGTAGATATCGCGACGTTGAGCGGTAACAGACATCAACAAGTGGTTTTGTACTAGCCACGCCACTTGCTTGGCTTCTGGTTTTGATAAGCCATGCTCAATACAGAAAGAGTACGCTTCGACCGCACCAATCTCTGAGTGATCACCGCCACGACCTTTGCCAATGTCGTGGAAGATAGCGGCTAGGATCAGCAGCTCTTTCTTCTGCACTCGAGGGTAGACTTCACAACAGATAGGGTGCTTGTCGTGGTTTTCAATTTGACCAAAGCGATTGATGTGTTTGAGCAGTCGAATACTGTGCTCATCTACGGTATAAACATGGAACAGGTCGAATTGCATCTGGCCGACGATCTGGCTCCACTGCGGTAGATACGCTGAAAGCACTCCCAATTTGTGCATCAAGCTAAATGCTTTGTGCAATGCATTGGGGTGGCGAACCAGAGTCATAAACTTCTCACGCGCTTCTGGGATAGTATGCAGGAAGCGGTTAAGCCTGCGACGTGCCGTACGCAGTTGTCGTAATGTTGGAGGGCTAACGCCTTCGATGGAAGAGTCATTGGCGATATGGATAAACATATCGAGAATGGTCTCCGGCCTTGCTTGGAATAGGGCAGGCTTGCGCGCTTCTATCAATGAACCTCGGCGTTGGAAGTCATTGTCGAGAATCTCAGCTTCTTCTGTCTCACCACCATTAATGATCGCTTGGTCGAATAGTTTGAGCAGCATTTTATTGAGCTCTGCTACTCGGCGAAGGGTTCGATAAAACTCCTTCATCATCATCTCGACACCGCGGTTGCCTTCGCCTGTGTAGCCAAGGTGTTCGGCGACTTGTGCTTGATGGGCAAACGTCAGGCGATTGTCGTAGCGGCGCAGCTCAATATGCAGTGCGAAGCGAACGCGCCATAAGAAGTCTTGGCATTCTACGAGCTCGCGATACTCGGCATCAGTAAGGAAGCCGTACTTGCTCATTTCAAGTAAAGAGGTCGCACCGAAGTGACGACGAGCTACCCAACTGAGCGTGTGGATGTCTCGTAGACCGCCTGGCGTAGACTTGATATCAGGTTCAAGGTTGTAAGTGGTATCGTGGTAGCGCGCATGACGCTCTCTCTGTTCTTGAATTTTTGCCTTGTAGAAGGTCTCACTTGGCCAAAAGGAATCGGAATGAATCTTCAGCTTAAGTTCTTGAAAGGTATCTTCACTGCCACACAATAAGCGCGACTCTTGTAGGTTGGTGGCGACGGTTAGATCATCGAAACCGATATCAATACACTCAGCAATGGTACGCACCGCGTGGCCAACTTCGAGCCTTAAATCCCACAGTAAGGTGATGAACTGACTGACTTTTTCACCAAGGGCTGGTGGCAATGTTTTTTGGGATACGATTAAGATATCAATGTCCGACAGCGGATGAAGTTCACCACGACCATAGCCACCCACAGCAACTAGCGAAATATGAGGTAGGTTGCTAAAACCGAAATGCTCCCATAAGCGTCTGAGTAACAAGTCCATGTATTCAGAGCGGAGCAATACCAAGTCCGTGACAGGATGATGGTTTAGAAATTCATTTTTTTGGTACTGCGTGAAGATCTCGAGCTGATTTTTTAATTCGCAGATTTCAATTTGTTCGTCATTGAACGTAAGAGGGCATTGATAAGGCATAGTCTGCTATCCGTGCAAGCAAATGAGAATATTAAACAATTTACCAGAAGCTGGTGGAAAATCGAAATTGAGCGGATAAAAAATATCCTCGACAATGCGAGGATATTTTTAAAGGTTTGATGCGTTTAGCTCAGTGAACTAAGCGTTTTTCATGATACGTGGAATAGTATCATCGCTACGCAGTGTTAGAACTTCACAACCCGTGTCTGTTACGACTAGTGTGTGCTCCCATTGAGCCGAGTTCTTGCTGTCTGCTGTATACACTGTCCAGCTATCTTCGTCATCAAGACGACAGCCAAACTTACCGGCGTTGATCATTGGCTCGATAGTGAAACACATGCCCGCTTTCAGTACTGTGCGGTCGTTGTTTTTGTAGTGTACAACTTGCGGATCTTCGTGGAACTCAGAACCGATACCGTGACCACAGTAATCTTTAACAATAGAGAACTTAGCGCGAGGGTTGTTCTTGTTGTTGGTCTTGATGTACTTCTCAATAGCCGTACCGATTTGACCAAGTTGAACACCCGGCTTCACTTGGCGCATGCCTTCGTAAAGTGCTTCTTGAGCAACCATACATAGACGCTTGTTTGCTGGTGAAACTTCACCCACAAGGAACATCTTAGACGTATCACCGTGGTAGCCTTGAGGACGAGTGCTTAGATCTGCATTTTCGTCGTCAGGGATGATTACCGTGATATCTACGTTAAGGATGTCGCCATCTTTAAGTACAGCAGGCTTAAATTGACCTGTGCTACCAGTTTCGTCTTGTGATGCCGGAATACCGTGACACACGATGTGGTTGATAGACGTACAGATAGACTTAGGGAAACCGTGGTAATCAAGTGGTGCTGAGTATGCGCCTCTTTCTAGAGCGTAGTCATGACAGATTTGGTTTAGCTCTTCTGTCGTCGTACCTACTTGGATGTGAGGTTCGATCATCTCTAGAATTTCAGCAGCCAGTTTGCCGGCGACGCGCATTTTTTCAATTTCTTCAGCAGTTTTAATTTTTACAGCCATTGCATATCTCTTAATTTGGTAGCACCTAAGTGTGCATATTGGGACTATTCTATCAGTGCAGCAATTTAGCGCAACATTACCATGTCCGTACAATACCGGTGGATACTGTTAACGTGATTAAATAATGCTCGGCTAACGGATGCAGAAGCCGTTTGATATAGACACTATTTTATAGGGGAAAATTACCTTCAGAGATCAGTATAGCAGTCGCCATTTTTCGATTTTTTTCTAGCCATAGATAGACAAAATATGGTATAAAGCGCGCCGGACATCAGGACTGTTTTCTCCAACTGGCGAAACAGGCTTTGGTATCCACTAACTTATATCTTTAAATCACACACATTCCGTCACATGTTCCGGGGTGCTTCAACAACACAAATAACGGCTGAAAAGTGGTTAGTTGTTAGGGGTCGGATTCATGGGGGATGTGGAGGCCTAACCCCATAGAGGATTTTAAAATGGCAACTGTATCAATGCGCGATATGCTTAAAGCTGGTGTTCACTTCGGTCACCAAACTCGTTACTGGAACCCAAAAATGAAGCCATTCATCTTTGGTGCTCGTAACAAAGTACATATCATCAACCTAGAAAAAACTGTACCAATGTTCAACGAAGCTCTAGCAGAAATCGCTAAAGTTGGTGAGAAGAAAGGTAAAGTTCTTTTTGTTGGTACTAAGCGCGCTGCATCTGAAGCTGTTAAAGAAGCTGCTGTAAACAGCAACCAGTTCTACGTTAACAACCGCTGGTTAGGCGGTATGCTAACGAACTACAAAACTGTTCGTCAGTCTATCAAGCGTCTGAAAGAACTTGAAGCGCAAGCTCAAGACGGTACTTTCGACAAGCTAACTAAGAAAGAAGCTCTAATGCGCACTCGTGAAATGGAGAAGCTAGAGAAGTCTCTTGGTGGTATCAAGAACATGGGCGGCCTACCAGACGCTCTATTCGTAATCGATGCTGATCACGAACACATCGCAGTTAAAGAAGCAAACAACCTAGGTATCCCAGTTTACGCTGTAGTTGATACTAACTCTAACCCAGACGGCGTTGACTTCGTTATCCCAGGTAACGACGATGCAATCCGTGCAGTACAGCTTTACCTAAACGCTGCTGCAGACGCGGTTAAAGAAGGTCGTAACAAAGACGTTGCTGCTGTAGCTGCTGAAAAAGATGGTTTTGTAGAAGCTGAATAATAGCGGCTCTGAATCACGCTTGGCTTAGCTAATATAGATTTTGAAATCTTTATTAAATGTAAGCTAAGTTATAGTTAGATCGGGGGCCTCATTTTGGCCCCTGATTTTTACCTTATTTTCGAATCAACCGAGGAATAGAGAATGGCAACTGTAACTGCTGCTCTAGTTAAAGAACTTCGCGAGCGCACTGGCGCTGGCATGATGGAATGTAAGAAAGCGCTTGTAGAAGCAAACGCTGACATCGAACTAGCAATTGAAAACATGCGTAAATCTGGCGCAGCGAAAGCAGCTAAGAAAGCTGGTAACGTTGCTGCTGAAGGCGCAATCATCATCAAAGAAGAGAACGGTGTAGCTGTTCTTCTTGAAGTTAACTGCCAAACTGACTTCGTAGCAAAAGATGCTAGCTTCACTGCATTCGCAGAAGAAGTAGCAGCTGACGCAGTAGCTACTCAAGCTTCTGTAGAAGAGCTACAAGCTAAGTTCGAAGAAACTCGCGTTGCTCTAGTTGCAAAAATCGGCGAAAACATCAACATCCGTCGTGTAGCATACGTACAAGGTGCTGCTCTAGCTTCTTACCGTCACGGTGAGAAAATCGGTGTTGTTGTAGCTGGTGAAGGCGAAGCTGAAACTCTTAAGCACGTTGCTATGCACGTAGCTGCTTCTCGTCCTGAGTTTGTTAACCCAGAAGACGTACCAGCAGACGTAGTTGCTAAAGAGAAAGAAGTTCAAGTTGAAATCGCTATGAACGAAGGCAAGCCTCAAGAGATCGCTGAGAAAATGGTTATCGGCCGTATGAAGAAATTCACGGGCGAAATCTCTCTAACAGGTCAAGCTTTCATCATGGAACCTAAGAAAACTGTTGGCGAAATCCTTAAAGAAAAAGGCGCTGCAGTATCTAACTTCGTACGTCTAGAAGTTGGTGAAGGTATCGAGAAAGCTGCTGAAATGAGCTTCGCTGACGAAGTTGCAGCGGTACAAAAAGGTTAATCCTTAGCGTATTGTTTGAAAAAAGACCGTGGCAAATGCTGCGGTCTTTTTATGAATAGTGAACTATTTTTGAACGCAACGTTAGTGGTTATGAATGCAAACTGACTTACTCAGTTTTTATCCATGACTGTTAATCATCAACTCTTTGGAAGGTAAACTCCATGACTACGAACCCTAAACCAGCGTATCAACGTATTCTGTTAAAACTTAGCGGTGAAGCGCTACAAGGCGAAGAAGGTTTTGGTATTGACCCAACGATCCTTGATCGTATGGCTCAAGAAGTAAAAGAATTGGTTGAACTAGGCGTTCAAGTTGGTGTTGTTATCGGTGGCGGTAACCTGTTCCGTGGTGCTGGTCTTGCTGAAGCTGGCATGAACCGCGTTGTTGGCGACCACATGGGTATGCTTGCAACAGTAATGAACGGCCTTGCTATGCGTGATGCTCTGCACCGTGCTTACGTAAACGCACGTGTAATGTCTGCAATTCCTCTAAAAGGCGTGTGTGACGACTACAACTGGGCAGATGCAATCAGCCAACTACGTCAAGGTCGCGTTGTGATCTTCTCTGCTGGTACTGGTAACCCATTCTTCACTACTGACTCTGCTGCATGTCTACGTGGTATCGAAATCGAAGCTGACGTAGTTCTAAAAGCGACAAAAGTAGATGGTGTATTTACTGCTGACCCAGTAGCAAACCCAGACGCAGAGCTGTATGATACTTTGTCTTACAACACAGTTCTTGAGAAAGAGCTTAAAGTAATGGACTTGGCTGCATTTACGCTAGCACGTGATCACAAAATGCCAATCCGTGTATTTAACATGAATAAGCCAGGCGCACTACGTCGCGTGGTTATGGGTGAAACTGAAGGTACATTAATCAGCGACGCTGACTAATTTTTCGGGCTTACTGGGGGCTATACTCTGGTAAGCTTTATCCTTATCACTCCAAATAAAAAGCTTTCTTGAAGAAAGAACATAATCAAGGTGAAATTGTGATTAACGAAATCAAAAAAGACGCTCAAGAGCGCATGGAAAAAAGTGTTGATGCACTAAGAAACAGCCTGCAAAAGATTCGTACAGGTCGTGCACACCCAAGCCTACTTTCTGGCCTTACAGTAGAGTACTACGGTGCACCAACGCCTTTGACTCAAGTTGCTAACGTTATTGCTGAAGACGCACGTACTCTAGCAATCACAGTGTTTGATAAAACGCTAACGCCTCTAGTTGAAAAAGCGATCATGACATCTGACCTAGGTCTAAACCCTATGTCTGCGGGTACGGTTATCCGTGTTCCACTTCCACCGCTAACCGAAGAGCGTCGTAAAGACCTAGTTAAAATCGTTCGTGGCGAAGCTGAAGGTGGCCGTGTTGCTATCCGTAACATCCGTCGTGACGCGAATGGCGATCTAAAAGCACTTCTTAAAGATAAAGAAATCTCTGAAGATGAAGATCGTAAAGCACAAGACGAAATTCAAAAGCTAACTGACGCTGCGGTTAAGAACGTAGACGAAGTTCTAGCAACTAAAGAAAAAGAGTTGATGGAAGTTTAATTTTCCATATTCTTTTCTTTCCGGAAAAACGCTGTACTCACTGTTCAGCGTTTTTTTATGCTACTCTGTTCGACTATTAGAATTTGATTCACTCTTTTATGCATAATTCTCAAGCGTTCACAGACTCTCTTCCTAAACACATTGCTGTCATTATGGACGGTAATGGTCGCTGGGCAAAAGCTCAGGGCAAGCCTCGCGTCTTTGGTCATAAAAACGGTGTTCAAGCCGTTCGCAAAACCATCTCTTCTGCTGCCAGACTCGGCATCAAAGCCGTTACACTTTTCGCATTCAGTAGCGAGAACTGGCGCCGACCAGAGGAAGAAGTGGGTATTTTGATGGAACTCTTTATCTCCGTGCTTTCAAGTGAAGTGAAAAAGCTCCATAAAAATAATCTACAACTTCGTGTTATTGGTGATAAAAGTCGTTTCAATGATCGACTACAAAAGAAAATAGAAGAAGCGGAAGCTTTGACTAGCACCAATACCGGTATGGTTATCAATATCGCCGCGAACTACGGTGGTAAGTGGGATATTCAGCAAGCGATGACTTCCATCGCTCAACAGGTAAAGTCTGGCGATATTAATGTAGAAGACATTGATGAAGCTATGATTACACAGCACCTGACAATGGCGGATATTCCAGAAGTTGATCTACTGATCCGTACCAGTGGTGAATGCCGCATTAGTAACTTTATGCTTTGGCAGTTGGCTTACGCCGAAATGTACTTTACTGAACAATTCTGGCCAGACTTTAATGAAGACAGCTTAGTAGAAGCTGTGACTTGGTTTGTAAATCGTGAGCGCCGTTTTGGCTGCACCGGTGAGCAGATTAAAGCTCTGATGGACAGTTAATAAGGATTTTTTGGTTTGAAACAACGAATTATTACGGCGTTGATTTTAGCTCCCCTAGTTATTCTAGGAATTTTCGAGTTATCACTTCCTACGTTTATCCTTTCATTAGCGGTTATCTCGCTATTGGGTTACTGGGAATGGACTCAATTTGTTGAAAGCAAATCGCGTTATTTAGCGTTGATTCCAACGGTTGTGGTAAGTGCTGCAAGTTTTGCTTTTATCCCTTTTGATGCATTTAGCCTAAATAACTTATCGAGTGCTCACTACGCCATTTTAACGATTGGTTCAATTTGGTGGGTAATCGCAAGTGGTATGGCAGTGACTTATCCTAAGTCTATGCCAGCATGGAAAGACTCATCGTTTCTTCGTCATGGTTTTGGTGTACTAACTCTGCTGCCATTCTTTTGGAGTGTAGTGATTTTGCGCGCCAACGGTATTGACGTTGATCCTTACCATGGCGCAAAACTCGTGATGTTTGTGTGTCTTCTGGTATGGGCTGCAGACAGTGGCGCTTATTTCTCTGGTAAGAGCTTCGGTAAGCGTAAAATGGCACCAGCTGTTAGCCCGAACAAGACAATTGAAGGCCTGATTGGCGGTATCATCACCGCGGTGATTGTGGCTTGGATTTTTGCTGACTTGTTCAATATCCAATTCTCAAGCCCTCTACACATGATTGTGATTACGCTTGTGACCGTTGTTATCTCTGTTCTTGGTGACCTTGTTGAAAGCATGTTCAAGCGTGTTTCTGGGGTCAAAGACAGCAGTAATCTGATTCCTGGTCATGGTGGTATACTAGACAGAATCGATAGCTTAACGGCTGCATTCCCTGTCTTTGCTCTGCTTTACTTAGCATTCTAATTAAAAGGGCAGTGAATCTGCCCTTTATTACATTTCTACGGTCATATGTGATGCGAAATCTAACTATCCTAGGCGCAACTGGCTCAATTGGTGCAAGTACACTAAAAGTCGTTGAGCAAAACCCAGATCTTTATTCAGTCGTTGCGCTGGCTGCTGGCTCGAATGTTGAAAAGATGCTGGCATTAGTAGAAAAGTGGCAACCAAGCTATGTTGCTATGGCTTGTCCTGATGCTGCATCTCAGCTCGCTGACACCTTGTCTATCAATCACCCTAATATCCAAGTACTCTCAGGCTCTGAAGGCATGTGTAAGGTTGCCTCTTTGGATGAAGTGGATACGGTGATGGCTGCGATTGTTGGCGCGGCAGGCTTGCTTCCAACTATGGCAGCAGTTAAAGCGGGTAAGCGTATTCTCTTGGCAAATAAAGAAGCCTTGGTGATGTCTGGACAGCTGTTTATCGATGCTGTGGAAAAGTACGGTGCAGAACTTCTTCCTGTAGATAGTGAACACAATGCTATCTTCCAATGCTTGCCACAAATCGTCCAAACCAATCTAGGTCACTGTGATTTAGAAGCTAACGGCATTAACCATATCCTACTAACCGGTTCTGGTGGTCCTTTCCGTTATACCGACGTGGCTGAACTGGAATCCGTGACTCCTGAACGTGCTATTGCACACCCTAACTGGTCTATGGGACCTAAGATCTCAGTCGATTCTGCGACTATGATGAATAAAGGCCTTGAGTACATTGAGGCGAAGTGGCTATTTAATGCGTCTCAAGAGCAGCTAAAGGTGATTATCCACCCTCAGTCTGTGATCCATTCTATGGTTCAGTACAAGGATGGTTCAGTGCTTGCTCAAATGGGTGAACCAGATATGGCGACACCTATCTCACTGACGATGTCTTACCCTGAACGTACTGAAGCGGGTGTTAAGCCTCTGGATTTCACCAAAGTTGGTGAACTGACTTTCTTAGAGCCTGACTTCAACCGTTACCCATGTTTGAAATTAGCCATCGAAGCGTGTTACTTAGGCCAGCATGCAACGACAGCGATTAACGCAGCAAACGAAATTGCGGTCGACGCTTTCTTGAACAATCAGGTTAAATTTACCGATATTGCAGTCATTAACGAACATGTTATGAGCAAAGTATGTGAACAACATAACTCTGAAGGCTTAGATAGCTTGGAAAGCCTGCTTGAGCTAGATAATATGTCTCGTCAAATAGCCATTCAATTTATTAAAGAGCAGCTAGCATGAGTGGAATTCTGTGGAACTTCGCATCTTTTATCATAGCGCTTGGCATTCTGGTCGCGGTTCATGAGTTTGGACATTTCTGGGTTGCTCGTCGTTGCGGTGTAAAAGTTGAAAAATTCTCGATTGGTTTTGGTAAATCAATCTGGAGCAAAGTTGGCCGTGACGGTACAGAATACAGCTTGTCCGTTATTCCACTGGGCGGCTACGTAAAAATGCTCGATGGTCGTGTCGATGACCTATCAGAAGACGAGCAGCAGTACGCGTTTGATAAAAAGCCATTGTGGAAACGAACCGCGATTGTTGGCGCAGGACCAGCGTTTAACTTCATCTTTGCTGTGTTTGCATATTGGTTAGTATTTCTGATCGGTGTGCCTGCGGTTAAGCCCGTGATTGGTGAGGTAACTCCACAATCTATTGCTGCACAAGCCGGAATTGAAACTGGAATGGAACTTAAATCTATTTCGGGAATCAAAACCGCAGATTGGGAATCAGTCAATATGGGTTTGATATCGCATATTGGTGATCAATCGATGACAGTAACGGTGTCTTCGCAAGACGATATCGGCTTTGAGCAGCAATTGACGTTGGATATTTCAGACTGGTCGTTCAACCCAGAAACTGAATCTGCGATGACAACGCTTGGCTTTAGACCATACTCTCCAGAGATCTCGACAGTGCTGGCTCAAGTGATTGATGATGGTGCTGCATACTCTGCTGGTCTGGAAGCGGGCGACCAAATTGTTGAAATTAATGGTCAACCAATTGAGCAGTGGCAATCAGTGGTTGAGTTAATTCGCTCGAACCCAATGACACCATTAGACGTTGTCGTATCAAGAAACGGCAGTGAGCAATCACTCGTGATGATACCGAAAAGCCGCGAGCTTTCTGATGGTTCAACAATCGGCTATGCGGGTATTGCTCCGGAAGTCGCAGAATGGCCAGAAGATTATCGCTTTGAGTTACAATTTGGTGTAATTGAGTCTGTAGGAAAAGCATTTGATAAAACAGGTCAAATCATTGGCCTGACGCTTACTATGCTGAAAAAGCTCATCGTTGGTGATGTTGGCTTAAATAACTTAAGTGGCCCGATTTCAATTGCTAAAGGCGCAGGTACAACCGCTGATTACGGTTTGGTTTACTTCCTAGGCTTTTTAGCTCTGATCAGTGTTAACTTGGGTATTATTAATTTGGTTCCGCTGCCTATGCTTGATGGCGGACATTTGCTCTTTTTCGCTATTGAGGCCGTTACTCGTAAACCAGTCCCTGAGAAAGTTCAGGAGATGGGTTACAGAGTGGGAGGGGCGATCCTCTTCTCTTTAATGGCTCTGGCAATATTTAACGATTTTACTCGTCTGTGAATGGTTTCTCACAGGCATTGGTAGTAGCAAGGAATAATTAGAATAAGTATGGCGATTAAGCAAATTCTGTTCGCAAGTCTATTAGCCACCAGTGTGGCGGCGAACGGAGCACAAAACTTTGTAGTTCAAGATATCAAGATCGAAGGTTTACAGCGTGTTGCACTTGGTGCAGCTCTACTGAAAATGCCAGTACGTATTGGCGATGAAGTAGATGAAAGCGATGTTTCTGAGATCATCCGTGCATTGTACGCTTCGGGTAACTTTGAAGACGTTAAAGTCCTTCGCGATGAAGGTGTATTGATTGTTCAAGTGAAAGAACGACCAACCATCGCAAGTATCTCTTTCTCGGGCAATAAAGCGATTAAAGAAGAACAACTTCAGCAGAACCTAGATGCATCAGGTGTTCGTGAGGGTGAAGCTCTTGACCGTACTACGCTAAGTAATATTGAGAAAGGTCTTGAGGACTTTTACTACAGTGTTGGTAAGTACAACGCGACAGTAAAAGCGGTTGTAACACCTCTGCCACGTAACCGTTCTGACCTTAAATTTGTATTTACTGAAGGCGTTTCCGCTAAGATTCAGCAAATTAACTTTATCGGTAACGAAGTGTTTACTGATGAAGAACTGCTTAGCCGCTTCAACCTCAATGTAGATGTGGCTTGGTGGAACTTCCTAGCGGATGAAAAATACCAGAAGCAAGTGCTTGCTGGTGATATTGAAGCGCTTAAATCTTACTACCTTGACCGCGGTTACCTGAAATTTAAGGTTGACTCTACGCAGGTGGCGATCTCTCCAGATAAGAAAGGCGTTTATATTACTCTTGGTCTAGATGAAGGCGAAGCTTACGCAGTTAAAGACGTATCATTCCGTGGTGAGCTTATTGGCCGCGAAGCTGATTTTGAAGCGCTTGTGCCATTTGAAGATGGCGATACCTACAACGGCTCTTCTGTAACTTCACTAGAAGAAGGCGTTAAGCGTATTCTTGGCGAGTCAGGTTATGCGTATCCGCAAGTTCGTACGATTCCAGAATTCAATGACGAAACCAAAGAAGTTTCATTGGTTATTAACGTAGAAGCGGGTAGCCGTATCTACGTGCGTGACATTCGTTTTACAGGTAACAACTCGACAAAAGATGAAGTGCTACGTCGTGAAATGCGTCAAATGGAAGGCAGCTGGCTTAACTCTAAATCGATTGATACCGGTAAGAGCCGTCTTAACCGTCTAGGTTTCTTCGAAACTGTCGATGTACAAACCGTTCGTGTTCCAGGCAGCGAAGACCAAGTTGATTTGGTTTACAACGTTAAAGAAGCAAACTCAGGTAGCATCAACTTTGGTGTCGGCTACGGTACTGAATCTGGTGTGAGTTTCCAAGTTGGCCTTCAACAAGACAACTTTGCGGGCTCTGGTAACCGCGTTGGCGTAAGTGCCATGATGAACGATTACCAAAAAAACGTGAGCTTAGACTACCGTGACCCATACTGGAACCTAGATGGTGTGAGCTTAGGCGGTAAGATCTTCTACAACGAGTTTGAAGCATCTGAAGCAGGTATCGTCGACTATACCAACCAAAGTTATGGTACGAGCTTAACCTGGGGTTTCCCTATGGATGAGCTGAACCGCATTGAGTTCGGTGTTGGCTATACGCACAACAAGATCGGTAACGTACCGACTTATATCCAGGTTGAACAGTTTGCGAGAAGTATCGACCAATACGGTGATGAGAACATCTTAACTGATGATTTCGATATCAATATTTCTTGGACGCGTAACAACTTGAACCGTGGTTTCTTCCCAACAGAGGGTAACCACCAACGTGCTTTCGCTAAAATGACGGTACCAGGCTCTGATGCTCAGTACTTCAAAATGCAGTACGATGTAAAACATTACATCCCGCTGACCAAAAAGCATGAGTTCACTCTATTGATGCGCGGCCGATTAGGCTATGGTAATGGTTATGGTCAAACGGATGGGAACGATAACTTGTTCCCATTCTACGAGAACTACTATGCGGGTGGTTTTACAACCCTACGTGGTTTTGGCTCTAACTCGGCAGGTCCAAAAGCCGTTTACGGCAGCAGCACGGGTAACAACCCAACCTACGACACCGCTACTGACGATTCAGTAGGTGGTAACGCGGTTGCTTTGGCAAGTTTAGAGTTAATCGTACCTACGCCGTTTGCTTCTGATGAAGCTCGCAGCCAAATTCGTACCAGTGTCTTCTTCGATATGGCAAGTGTATGGGATACCGAGTTCGTAGACCGTGGCGCACCTAACAGTGGCGGCCAGTACTACTACGATTACTCTGATCCAACGAATTACCGTTCATCTTATGGTGCCGCTCTTCAATGGATGTCACCGATGGGCCCATTGGTTTTCTCTCTAGCGAAACCAATTAAAATTTACGAAGGTGATGATGAGGAATTCTTCACATTCACCATTGGCAGAACTTTCTAATATTTAAAGGACAATATTTTGAAAAATATGATTAAAGCAGCAGGTTTAGGCCTTGTAGTTATTAGCTCTTCTTTCTTTGCAACAGCTGCTGAAGCTGCGCAAAAAGTGGGTTATGTAAACACTGCACAAGTATTCCAGGCTCTACCTCAGCGTGAAGTTGTTCTTCAAAAAATGCAGGAAGAGTTCAAAGACAAAGCGGCTGAGCTGCAAAGCATTCAAGCGGAAGCTAAGACTAAGATTGAAAAGCTTAAGCGTGATGGCGAGCTACTAGGTCCAGACGAAGTTGAGAAGCTTCGTATCGAAGTTGGTCAACTAGACAGCAAGTACAAAATCAAAGCTCAAGCTCTAGAAAAAGCAAGCCAACGTCGCGAAGCGCAAGAGAAGCAGAAGCTATTCAAAGTGATTCAAGATGCTGTAACGAAAGTTGCAGAGAAAGAAGGCTACGACATGATCGTTGATATTCAAGCGCTACAATACGGCAAGCCTGAATACAACATCTCTGAGAAAGTAATTAAAGAACTAAAATAAGTTTTATGAAGACACTGACTTTAGCCGAATTGGCAACCATTACCGGGGGGGAGCTACATGGTGACGGTACTGTAACCGTTTCTGCTGTTGCTCCTATGGATAAAGCGCAAGAAGGCAACATTACGTTTCTTTCTAACGTTAAGTACAGCAAGCACCTAGGTGACTGTAAAGCGTCAGCGATTATGGTTAAAGAGAGTGAGCGCGAGCTGTGTAAGACTAACGTGATTGTGGTCAGTGACCCTTACGTTGCTTTTGCTAAAGTTGCTCAAGCGCTTGATACTACTCCAGCACCGGCTGCGGATATTGCTGACTCAGCTTCGATTGCGAGCGATGCAACACTTGGGCAAAATGTGTCTATTGGTGCGAACGCTGTGATTGAGTCTGGTGTTGTTCTTGGTAACGATGTGATCATCGGTGCGGGTTGCTTTATCGGTAAAAACGCCAAGATTGGCGCTGGCACTAAGCTGTGGGCTAACGTAAGCATTTATCATGAAGTGGTAATTGGTGAAGCTTGTTTGGTTCAATCAAGTACTGTGATTGGTTCTGATGGCTTTGGCTACGCGAACGAGAAAGGCGAGTGGGTTAAGATCCCTCAAGTCGGTTCTGTTCGCATTGGTAATCGCGTAGAGATCGGTGCGTGTACCACGATCGACCGTGGTGCGTTAGATGATACCGTTATTGAAGACAACGTTATCATTGATAACCAAATGCAAATCGCACACAACGTTCACATCGGATATGGTTCTGCTCTTGCGGGTGGTACTATCATCGCAGGCAGCACGACGATAGGTAAGTACTGTATTGTTGGTGGCGGCACTGTAATCAATGGTCACATTGAAATCACTGACGGCGTTACGATTACCGGTATGGGAATGGTAATGCGCAGCATCACTGAGAAAGGCATGTACTCTTCGGGTATTCCTTTACAGCCAAATAAAGATTGGCGTAAAACAGCAACGCGTGTTCATCGTATTGATGAAATGAACAAGCGTTTGAAAACCGTTGAAAAACTTATCGAGAAGAGCGCGGAATCATAATTCCAGCATTTCTAATAAAAGGCTCGCGTACAGCGAGTCTTTTTCGTTTATAATCTTTCTAATTAAATAAAGAATACATATAGGAATACGACTTTGACTACTGAACAGACAACGATGAACATTACTGAAATTCAGGAACTATTACCTCATCGCTACCCATTCTTAATGGTTGATCGTGTGACTAGCTTTGAAAAAGAAAAAACACTGACTGCAATTAAGAATGTTTCTGTTAACGAGCCTCAGTTTACTGGCCACTTCCCTCAACTTCCTGTATTTCCTGGTGTGTTGATCCTAGAAGCGATGGCGCAAGCAACAGGCCTTCTTGCATTTAAATCTTTCGGTGCACCTTCTGGTAACGAGCTTTACTACTTCGCAAGTGTTGATAAAGCGAAATTCCGTAAGCCAGTAGTACCTGGTGACCAGCTGGTTATCGAAGTTGAATTCCTAAAAGAGCGTCGTGGCATCGCGTCATTTAACGGCGTTGCGAAAGTTGACGGCGAAGTAGTATGTTCAGCTGAACTTAAATGTGCTCGTAGAGAGTTTTAATATGATTCATGAAACAGCAAAAATTCACCCGGCTGCAGTTATCGAAGGTGATGTGACGATTGGTGCAAACGTAACAGTTGGCCCTTTTACTTACATTGCTGGTGATGTAACCATTGGTGACGACACAGAAATCATGTCGCATGTTGTGATCAAAGGTCACACAACTATTGGTAAAGAAAACCGAATTTTCCCACATGCTGTGATTGGTGAAGAGAACCAAGACAAGAAGTACGGTGGCGAAGACACTACGGTTGTGATCGGCGACCGCAACGTGATTCGTGAAGCGGTTCAAATCCACCGTGGTACGGTTCAAGATAAAGCAACCACTGTGATTGGTGATGACAACCTGCTTTGTGTTAACGCTCACGTAGCGCACGACGTTATTGTTGGCAACCACACTCACATTGGTAACAATGCTATCTTAGGTGGTCACGTAACAGTTGGCGATTACGCTGGTGTTATGGCGCTTTCTGCGATTCACCCGTTCTGTTCAATCGGTGCTTACGCTTACATTGGTGGTTGTTCTGCCGTTGTTCAAGATGTACTTCCGTACGTACTTGCACAAGGTAACCATGCAGCACCATTCGGCCTTAACCTTGTAGGTCTGAAGCGTAACGGGTTCGAGAAACCAGAGATTCGTGCACTACAAAAAGCGTACAAAGAGCTTTACCGCTCTGGCAAAACACTAGAAGAAGCGAAAGCGGCTTTAGTTGAAATGGCAAAAGAGTTTGCTTCGGTAACTCCTATGTTAGAGATGCTAGAGAACTCTGAGCGCGGTATTATTCGTTAATACCAGGTGTGATTGATATAAAAAAGATCGCTACTTTCAAGGCGATCTTTTTTGTTTTAGGCGAGAAGGGAATTGGAAAACTATGGCACAGCTAGAAGCACAAACCAATAACTCAGGCTTTGTTTCCAACGAGCCACTGCGTGTAGGCATTATTGTCGGAGAACTCTCTGGCGATACCCTTGGCGAAGGCTTTATCAAAGCGATAAAAGCTCAGTACCCGAATGCAGAATTTGTTGGTATTGGCGGGCCAAAAATGAAAGCGCTAGGCTGTGAATCTTTGTTTGAGATGGAAGAACTTGCCGTAATGGGCCTTGTTGAAGTACTTGGTCGCTTGCCTCGTCTGCTAAAAGTAAAAGCAGAGCTGGTTAAATACTTTACTCAGAATCCACCAGATGTGTTCGTTGGTATTGATGCTCCTGACTTTAACTTGAGACTGGAGCTAGACCTTAAGAACGCAGGTATAAAAACGGTTCATTACGTTAGCCCTTCAGTATGGGCGTGGCGTCCAAAACGTATTTTTAAGATCGACAAAGCAACCGACCTGGTACTGGCGTTCTTACCATTTGAAAAAGCGTTCTACGACAAATACAACGTTGCCTGTGAATTTGTTGGTCATACACTAGCAGATGCTATTCCACTCGAGCCAAATCAAGCGGAAGCACGAGAACTGCTTGGACTAGAGCAAGATAAGCAGTGGCTGGCGGTTCTACCTGGCAGTCGTGGTGGCGAAATGAAGCTTATCGCGCAACCGTTCATTGAAACCTGTAAACGCATCAAACAAAAGTACCCAGACATCGGTTTCGTGGTGGCTGCTGTTAACGAAACCCGCAAGCAACAGTTTACTGAGATTTGGAAGGCGACAGCACCAGAATTAGATTTTGTCATTGTGCAGGATACAGCTCGTAACGTGATTACTGCAGCGGACTCTGTACTATTGGCATCGGGCACGGTTGCTCTTGAGTGCATGCTGCTTAAGCGTCCAATGGTTGTGGGCTACAAAGTGAATAAGTTGACTGGCTATATTGTGAAGAAGCTGGCAATCACTGAGTTTGTGTCACTGCCGAATATTCTGGCAGGTGAAGAAATCGTCAAAGAGCACATCTTGGAAGAGTGCCATCCAGACTTCTTATTCCCTTCGGTTGATAAGATGCTATCTGCAGATAACAGTGCGCTGATTGAACGCTTTACTGAAATGCACCACTGGATCCGTAAAGATGCAGACAAACAAGCCGCCAATGCGGTGCTGAAATTGATCGGCCGAGAGTTTGTTGAATCATAACGTGCTAGTTTCAAAGGCACGGGCTTAAAAGTTACAAAGAGAATTGTCATGGCAGTAAAAGAGAAAAAAGAGCTTCCACCTTTCGAATACCCTCAAGGCTACCAGCTATTTGCTGGCGTCGATGAAGTAGGGCGTGGACCATTGGTTGGTGATGTAGTGACAGCTGCAGTTATCCTAGACCCGAATAATCCAATTGAAGGCCTGAACGACTCAAAGAAACTGTCTGAGAAAAAGCGCCTTGCCCTGCTTCCTGAAATTAAAGAAAAAGCATTGGCATGGTCTGTGGGCCGTTGTTCACCGCAAGAAATTGATGAACTCAATATTCTACAAGCGACTATGGTTGCGATGCAGCGTGCGATTGCTGGGTTAAGTGTTCAGCCTGATATGGCTTTGATTGATGGCAACCGTGTACCTGAATTGCCAATGGCCGGTATTGCAGTGGTTAAAGGAGATTTACGCGTCGCTGAAATCAGTGCCGCCTCTATTATCGCTAAAGTCGTCCGTGACCAAGAGATGGAAGAGCTTGATAAGCTTCATCCGGAGTTTGGTTTTGCTAAGCACAAAGGTTACCCGACCAAGGCGCATTTCGAGGCAATTGAAAAGCACGGTGTTACCGAGCACTACCGTAAGAGCTTTAAGCCAGTAAAACGTATTTTAGGCATTGATTAAGTGCTACACAGATAAGCGTTGATCTTCGAATAAATTTGCTTACTAGCAATAGAAAAAAATAGAATACACTCAGTTGTAATCCTAGGCTCCGGTCTAGAACTCAGGAAAAATAATGTCAGATCCAAAATTTGTTCACCTACGCGTACACAGTGACTTTTCTATGGTGGATGGCCTGTCTAAGGTGCCACCGTTAGTTAAGAAAGTCGCTGAAATGGGTATGCCCGCCCTAGCACTTACCGACTTCACTAACCTATGTGGTTTGGTGAAATTTTACGGTACTGCCCATGGGTGTGGGGTTAAACCAATTATTGGTGCTGATTTTTTGATGCAATCTCCAGAATTTGGAGATGAGCTGACGAAACTGACGGTTTTAGCATCTGATAACAAAGGTTATAACAACCTTACCTTGCTGATTTCAAAAGCTTACTTGCGTGGTCACATACAGCATCAACCTGTGATCGATAAAGAGTGGTTAATCGAAAACGCTGAGGGGTTGATTATCTTATCTGGCGCCAAAGAAGGCGAGATCGGTAAGGCATTGCTGAAAGGTAACCGTGATCTGGTCGCGAGTAGTGTCGAGTTTTACAAAACTCACTTCCCCGATCGCTTTTACTTAGAGCTGATTCGTACCGGGCGTGCCGATGAAGAGTCTTACCTGCATTTCGCATTAGAGCTTGCTGAACAACAAGACTTACCGGTTGTGGCAACCAATGAAGTAGTGTTCTTAAACGAAGATTTGTTTGATGCCCATGAAATCCGCGTAGCGATCCACGATGGTTACACCATGGTCGATCCACGTCGCCCTAAAAACTACAGCGCACAACAGTATCTTCGTAGTGAAGAAGAGATGTGTGAGCTGTTCTCCGATATCCCAGAAGCGCTTGAAAACAGCGTAGAGATTGCTAAGCGTTGTAACGTTACTGTTCGTCTTGGTGAGTACTTCCTCCCTAACTTCCCGACCGAAGGCTTAGCGATCGAAGACTTCTTGATTAAGAAATCAGAAGAAGGTCTTGAGCGTCGTCTAGCATTCTTGTTCCCAGATGAGCAAGTTCGAGCCGAGCGCCGTCCTGAGTACGATGAGCGCCTTAAAGTCGAACTTGAAGTTGTTAACAACATGGGGTTCCCGGGTTACTTCTTGATCGTAATGGAGTTCATCCAGTGGTCTAAAGATAACGATGTACCAGTAGGCCCTGGTCGTGGTTCGGGTGCGGGTTCCTTAGTGGCATACGCATTGGATATCACCGATCTCGATCCACTTGAATACGATCTACTATTCGAACGTTTCTTGAACCCAGAACGTGTCTCGATGCCCGATTTCGATATCGACTTCTGTATGGATAAGCGTGACCAAGTAATTGATCACGTTGCAGAAATGTATGGTCGTGATGCGGTATCTCAGATCATCACCTTTGGTACCATGGCGGCAAAAGCGGTAATCCGTGATGTAGGCCGTGTACTCGGTCACCCGTTTGGTTTCGTCGACCGTATTTCTAAGCTTGTACCGCCAGATCCGGGTATGACACTAGAGAAAGCCTTTCTTGCCGAGCCTGCATTGCCAGAGCTTTACGATGGTGATGAAGAGGTTCGCGAACTGATCGATAAGTGTCGCATCTTAGAAGGTTGTACGCGAAACGCCGGTAAACACGCGGGTGGTGTTGTAATCTCACCAACTACGATCACGGACTTCGCACCTATCTATGCCGATGCCGAAGGTAACTTCCCGGTTACGCAATTCGATAAGAATGACGTTGAAACCGCTGGCTTGGTTAAGTTTGACTTCTTGGGTCTACGTACCCTGACAATCATTGACTGGGCGTTGGGCCTAGTAAACCCACGCTTGAAGAAAGAAGGCAAAGAGCCAGTTCGTATCGAATCTATCCCTCTGGATGATCAAGCGTCGTTCAACCTACTACAAAACTCTGAAACCACTGCGGTATTCCAGCTGGAATCACGCGGTATGAAAGACTTGATCAAACGTCTTCAGCCTGACTGTTTCGAAGATATCATCGCATTGGTAGCCTTGTTCCGTCCGGGTCCGTTGCAATCGGGCATGGTAGATAACTTTATCGACCGTAAACACGGTCGAGAAGCCGTCTCTTACCCAGATGAAACATGGCAACATGAATCGCTAAAAGACACGTTAGAACCAACCTATGGCATCATCCTTTACCAAGAGCAGGTAATGCAAATTGCACAGATCCTAGCGGGTTATACGCTGGGTGGAGCGGATATGCTGCGTCGTGCGATGGGTAAGAAAAAGCCAGAAGAGATGGCTAAACAGCGTGGTACCTTCAAAGAAGGTGCAGAAGCCAACGGTGTTGATGGCGAGCTGGCCATGAAGATCTTCGACTTGGTAGAAAAGTTTGCGGGCTACGGCTTTAACAAATCGCACTCAGCTGCGTACGCATTGGTTTCTTACCAAACGCTGTGGCTGAAAACACACTATCCTGCAGAGTTTATGGCCGCGGTAATGACGGCGGATATGGATAACACCGAGAAGGTTATTGGCCTTGTTGATGAGTGTTTCCGTATGAAGCTCAAACTACTGCCGCCTGATATAAACTCTGGCCTCTACCGATTTAATGTTGATGACGACGGTGCGATCGTTTACGGCATCGGCGCGATTAAAGGGGTAGGTGAAGGCCCGATTGAAGCGATCATTGAAGCGCGAAATAAGGGCGGTTACTTCAAAGATTTATTCGACTTCTGTGCTCGTATCGATTTAAAGAAAGTTAACAAGCGTGTTATCGAAAAGTTGATTCTATCGGGTGCGTTAGATAGATTAGGCCCTCACCGTGCAGCGATGATGGCTTCATTGGCTGATGCGGTTAAAGCAGCAAGCCAATATCACCATGCCGAGTCCTTTGGGCAATCGGATATGTTTGGTGTATTGACGGATGCTCCGGAAGAAGTCGAGCACAAGTACACCCAAGTACCAAGATGGCCAGAAAAGGTTTGGCTCGAAGGTGAACGCGAAACGCTAGGTTTATACCTGACGGGTCACCCGGTTAACGCTTACATCAAAGAGTTAGCGAAATACACCAGCTGCCGTTTGAAAGACGCGACGCCAACACGCCGTGATCAATCATTAACCATTGCTGGTTTGGTGATAGCAGCACGAGTAATGACTACCAAGCGTGGTACTCGAATCGGTTTGATGACCATCGACGATCGATCTGGGCGTATGGAAGTGATGTTGTTCTCAGATGCGCTCGATCGTTACGCAGAATTGCTCGAAAAAGACAAAATTGTGGTCGTTTCTGGACAGGTCAGCTTTGATGACTTCAACGGTGGGCTTAAAATGTCCGCGCGCGAGGTCATGGACTTAGGAAGCGCCCGTGAAAAATATGCTCGTGGGGTATCGATATCTATCGATGAATCCCAAATTAATGGTCAATTTTTTGAACGATTTAGTCAAATCTTAGAACCTTATAGAGCCGGAACGGTCCCAGTCAATGTATACTACCAGCGTGCCGACGCTAGAGCGCGGTTAACATTGGGCACAGAATGGCGCGTGACGCCAAGTGATACATTACTAGACGAATTAAAACAGCTGCTTGGAAATAGCCAAGTAGAACTCGAATTTAACTAAAATTTAGCTTCGCAAGTGCGGAGCTGAATCAACAAGGATTCATAGATGAGCCTGAACTTTCTAGAATTTGAAAAGCCTATCGCTGAACTTGAAGCAAAAATCGAAGCGCTACGTGACGTTTCGCGTCACGGTGGTGACACAGCGGTAGATCTAGACAAAGAAATCGAACAACTAGAGAAAAAAAGCTTAGAGCTTAAACAGAAAATCTTTAGCGACTTAGGTGCATGGCAGGTTGCTCAACTTGCTCGTCACCCACAACGTCCTTACACAAAAGATTACCTGGAGCATGCATTCACAGAGTTTGAAGAGATGGCGGGCGATCGCGCTTACGCTGATGACAAAGCAATTGTGGGTGGTATGGCTCGTCTAAATGGCCGTCCTGTTATGGTTATTGGTCACCAGAAAGGTCGCGAAACTAAAGAGAAAGTGATTCGTAACTTTGGTATGCCAAAGCCAGAGGGTTACCGTAAGGCACTTCGCCTAATGGAAACCGCTGAGCGTTTCAACATGCCTATCATTACTTTCATCGATACGGCTGGTGCATACCCAGGTGTTGGCGCTGAAGAACGTGGCCAGTCTGAAGCTATCGCTAAAAACCTTAAGGTTATGGCAGGTCTTTCTGTTCCTGTGATCTGTAACGTTGTGGGTGAAGGCGGTTCTGGTGGTGCACTAGCGATTGGTGTTGGTGACTACGTGAACATGCTTCAGTACTCTACGTACTCAGTAATCTCTCCAGAAGGTTGTGCTTCAATCCTATGGCGCGATTCAGATAAAGCACCACAAGCTGCTGAAGCGATGGGCCTAATTGCTCCTCGTCTTAAAGAGCTTGAGCTTATCGACGAGATCATCCCTGAGCCGCTAGGTGGCGCACACCGTGATCCAGTGCAAACAGCTCAGAACATGAAAGACATGCTAGTGAAACAGCTAGAAGAGCTAGAGCAGTTTGATAACGAAACGCTTCTTGAGCGTCGTTACCAGCGTCTAATGAGCTACGGTTACTGCTGATAAGCTGCCTTATTCGAAGGCGGACTTTATGTAACAAGATGATGAAAGGGTTGGACTCAGTGCCAACCCTTTTTTATTATTTAAATATTACCTTTCAAACACCTTCTTGGTTCATTAAGCCTCATGACTCACTTAATCGAAACGTTTACCTCTGTATTTGACCAAAGCGCAATCAAGCCTAAGCGGCTGGTGGTTGCCTTTAGTGGTGGGGTTGATTCACGTGTGTTGTTGGAGTTAGCTGCGCATTACGCCAAAACTCATGGCATCGATTGTCAGGCAATCCATGTTCATCATGGCTTGAGTGATAATGCGGACCTCTGGGCTGAGCAATGCCAAGCGTGGTGTGATGATTTGTCAGTGCCTTTGGTAGTGGAGCGTGTCTCACTGGATGTTCATAGTGGTGAAAGTATTGAAAAGCTCGCTCGAGACGCCAGATATAACGCCTTCAAATCGCATCTGCGACAAGGGGATGTGCTGGTTACTGGGCAACACGTCGATGATCAAGTCGAGACTTTTCTATTAGCGTTAAAGCGCGGCAGTGGTCCTAAAGGCCTCTCATCGATGGCGAAAGTGATGCCATTTTCAGGTGCTTATATTGTTCGTCCTATGCTGTCTGTGACCAGAGCAGAGATTGAAGCGTTCGCTCGCCGTATGGGGTTAACTTGGGTTGAAGATGAAAGTAATCAGGATGTGCGTTTCGACCGTAACTTTATTCGCCACCAAGTGACTCCGGTGCTGACCGAGCGTTGGCCCAGTTTTCGAGAGTCTGTCAGTCGCAGCGCTCAGCTCTGTGCCGAGCAAGAGATGTTGCTAGATGAGCTATTAGCTTCTCACTTGCAACAAGCCCTCGGTGATGACCAGAGCTTGAGCATAGAGGTTTTATCTGAGCAATCTGCTTTACTAAGAGCGCGCTTGTTGAGAATGTGGTTAGGTCATTGCCAGCAAGCGATGCCGAGCCAAAAGCAACTCCAGCTTATCTGGGAGGAAGTAGCGTGTGCTCAGCATGATGCTAACCCTAAACTGGTGTTAAACGACGTTGAAGTTAGGCGTTTTAATCAAAAACTCTATTTGGTTCGAGAGATTAAAGATCTATCGGGCTGGCAAGGTGATATTGCTGTTGGCGGAAAGTTGCTTCTGCCTGATGGCTTGGGAGATGTAAGCTTACACGCAGGGGTATCTGAATCCGAACCTGGTCGTCGGGTACAAACGTTCAGTTTACCAGACCAAAACGCGGTATTACGTGTTACCTTTAATCCTGAAGGTTTATCGGCGCACCCAGTTGGGCGTGGACATAGCAGGAAGCTCAAGAAGCTGTTTCAAGAGTACCAAGTGCCTAGCTGGCTGAGGCGCAGAACGCCTATATTAATGGATGGTGATCGAGTGATCGCTGTTTTAGGATTATTCGTAGATAAAAACTACGATGGTCAAGATTGTGAAGCGCTTTGGAGCAACTAGAAAAAGTTTGTGTCACAATTCTATGTCACTTTAATAAAAATAATTAATGGAATATGCAATGAAGAAAATTACACTAGGATTAGTTCTTGGACTTGGACTATTGAGTGGTAACGCTCTGGCAGGTGATGTTGCTGCAGGACAAGCAAAAGCAGCAGTATGTGCAGCTTGTCACGGTGCTGACGGTATCGCAGTGATCCCGGGTTACCCAAACCTTAAAGGTCAAAACGAGCAATACATTGCTTCATCAATCAACGCATATAAGAACGGCCAGCGCACCGGCGGTTTGGCTGCTGTAATGCAGGCTCAAGCTTCAATGCTCAATGATGAAGATATTGCTAATTTAGCTGCTTACTACGCAAGCCTTAAGTAAACCCTTCTTAAAGCACAGATTAAACAATACGATGAATTTCGAGCCAGAGCTTTAAAGCTCTGGCTTTTTTCATTGAATGTTTACTATAGCTATCCGATAATGAGCCATTCGCACAGTTTAAGGGATGAACATGAAAAAGATTGAAGCCATTATCAAGCCATTCAAACTTGATGATGTACGTGAGGCGCTTGCAGAAGTGGGCATTACGGGTATGACGGTCTCTGAAGTTAAAGGTTTCGGACGCCAAAAGGGTCATACTGAGCTATACCGTGGCGCAGAGTACATGGTCGACTTTTTGCCTAAAGTTAAGTTAGAGATCGTTGTTACTGATGAAGTAGCAGACCAATGTGTTGATACCATTATCGAGACGGCTCAAACTGGTAAAATTGGCGACGGTAAGATCTTCATCACTGACGTTGAACGTGTGGTACGTATTCGTACTGGCGAAGAAGACGAAGACGCCGTATAAAAAAACTATTACCCTAAAAGGAGCGTTTATCGCTCCTTTTTCATTTCTGGTAGGGTGCTTTATGTTCAAGAAAACCATCATAGTTATCACATTACTGATAACACTGGCTGTTGTTAGTTTTCACTTTATTTTCGTGATCCCAAATAAGCCCAATCTTATTACGTCTTCTCCAAATACCAGCAATGACATCTACAGTTGCTACCAAAACTCTGAACCTAAAGCGCTGGATGTGTCTGACGGCTTAAGCCTCACAGTATGGAATATTTATAAGCAAAATCGCAGTCATTGGCAGACGGAACTCAATAAGCTGATAGCGGGAAGCGATTTAGTATTGCTGCAAGAAGCCAGTATGACGGATGGACTTCGTCAGTGGGTAACGAGTGGCCAATGGGGAAGTACTCGAGTCAATGCGTTTGAGGCATTTGAAAAAAGTGCTGGTGTGCTCAACCTCGCGACTCATTTGCCTATCGAGGCTTGTGCTTATACTCATGAAGAGCCTTGGTTGCAGTTACCTAAGTCTGCTCTATGGTCCCGTTACAAGTTGAGCAATGGTGAGGAGTTGGCGGTGATCAACATTCATGCTGTGAACTTTACCTTTGGTACTGAAGATTATGAAGCTCAACTCAAGAGCTTAACCGACAATCTACAAAAGTATCGTGGGCCAGTTATTTTTGCTGGTGACTTTAATAGCTGGAGTGAGGCTCGTTTTACCGTATTGAAAGAGGCATTGGAAAAGGTAGGCTTGGCGGAGGTCGCTTTTGAGCCTGATAACCGCACTCAGTTCATAACGGGGTTAGTGCTAGACCATGTATTTTATCGTGGGCTAGAGGTAGAAAAAGCAAAAGCGCCCATGACGGACGCTTCTGATCATAATCCAATGTTAGTCACTTTTAAGGCTAAATAGCGTAAAGATAAGACTCAGTAACGGTTATCTACGAAACTAAAATGTAGATAGCCCAGATTAGGTAATAGCCAATCCACGGCAAGCCTGAAATTACCAGTGATTGTCCACGCTCAAACTCTGTCCACGTTAATACCGCTGCGTAACCAAGTACGATGTACCAAGGCAGTAGCAGTGGTAAAGAGCTAGCAAATTGTGACCAATCACTTGTAAGCGGCAACTTGATTAAGCCGTTTAAGCTGTTCAAGTCAGCGGCGTAGTTCATCACATGACCGTGCTTTAGGATTAGACTTGCGTAGCTCGCAATATCACCTAAAACTGCAGGGAAGATGATAACTGATGCTGCTGCAAACCATCGCCAAAAGCTATGCTGATGTTGGCTTGGTTTGGTTGCAAGGTTAAACCAAAATGCCAAAAGAACGATAGTGAGCGTGCGGCTAAACACATCGCTGATAATTTCACTGGCAAGTAGAGTATTACTATCAAGTAACGCCAACTGGTCTGGGTTTGTTTGAGCTAATTGCTTAGATAGCTCAGCACTTAACCAAGCAAAATCTACATTCGAAAAATAAGCACCCCAAAATAAAAATGGGCTGAGCATTAATACGACGTAGGGTTGCCATCCCCAAGCACTTCGCTGATAAAGCGCTAAGAAACAAGCTGTTGGTGAACGGAATATATCCAACAGCATGACGAGTGGGTTACTTGACGGGTTCATACACTTACCTTAGTTACATCAACATACAGCTTGAGTTTTTGTCCTGGCTGTAAGTATTTCTTGTTCAGCAAAGTGTTCCATTTTACAACATCTGAACTTTTTACCTTGAACTTTGATGCTATACCGCTGACTGTGTCACCTGATCTTACGCTATAGAAGATAGTTCGGATGATGGCACCGTCAGAACCGTTCTTCCAAATGACCAACTCTTGACCAACTCGTAACGTGTCGCGTGGGCCCATACCGTTCCACTTCGCTAGTGACTGGTGAGATACCTTATTGGCACGCGCAATGGTCCATAAGCTGTCACCACTTTTTACTTTGTGGGTTAGCTTATATTGACCGCGACTCTTTGACTGTGTGCTTGCTAGGCGGTTAGAAGCGCTGAGTGCGTAAGTCTTATCGTCTTTGGTCGAGGTTGGGATCAGTAGATGTTGACCAATACGAATGTTGTTGTTGGTTAAACCGTTCGCTGAGCGAATCACTTTGCTGGTGGTGTTGTATTTGTTTGCCAGTACGCTGATGCTGTCGCCAGATTGAACCTTGTAACGTACTAGCTTCATGCCTTTGCCTTTGTTGGCCGTGACTTCTTTGTTGAATTTTTCAACTGAGTCTAGGGGAAGCAGTAATTGTTGGTGTTTTTCTGGTGCCGTCGCCCACTGGTTATAGGCAGGGTTATAGCCTTGCAGTTCTTTTACTGGAATGCCTGCGTAGTTAGCTGCGATTGCTAAATCCAGTTGCTCTTCTGGGTTAACTAGAGTTAGTACTGGCTTGTTTGGAATTGCAGGAATATCAATGCCGTACTTTTCTTGGTTGGCAATTACGTCTGCCAGTGCCAGCAGTTTAGGTACGTAGCTGCTAGTCTCTTTCGGCAGGTCTAGTGAGAAAAAGTCGATTGGTTTGCCAAGCTTCTTGTTCTTACGAATTGCGCTGTTTACACGACCACCACCACTGTTGTATGCCGCGATTGCGTGTTGCCAGTCGCCATCAAAACGTCTGTTTAGGTCGGTTAGAAAACCTAACGCAGCATCGGTTGAAGCGGCAACATCACGGCGGCCGTCGTACCAGAAGTTCTGCTCAAGTCCGTAGTCTTTACCCGTGCCAGCGAGGAATTGCCATAGACCAGCAGCACTGCCGTGAGAATAAGCAAATGCGTCGAACGAGCTTTCAACAACCGGCAGCAATGCCAGTTCTAAAGGTAGGTCTCTTTCTTCGATCTTGGTGGTGATCAAGTAAAGGAAAGGCTCAGCTCGCTTGGAGACGGTTTTTAGATGACTAGGGTGTTTTAGATACCAAGTTCGGTAGTAGTCGACCTTCTTTTGGTCTGGTACTTCCATTTCAAGTTGCATCGCAATACGTTTCCAAACATCTTCTTGTGTTTGTGGAGTAACGACAGGTGCTTCAACTTTTTGTTCTTCTTTGGTCGCTTCAGGTGAAACGTTCGCTTGAGAAACTTCTGTATGAGATGTGTTGGTTTGCTCGGAAGCTTGGTCTGGATTCTCTGACTGAGTTAATTGGCAACCAGATAGTAGTAATACCAAAGCCCAGCTGTACTTAACTCGCATGCTACAGCCTTTTTAATAAACGGCCGATGATAATACTTGCCACTCCCTATAAGTGACAAGTCTGTATTTGTTAAAATTCGTTCTTCCACGCACGTAAAGCGGTAAATACCGACAAAGGATCGGTCTGTTCAGTGCGATTAGATACTGATTTCACTACACTTGGTTCGGTGTAGCGCAAGAAAGGGTTCACAAACTTCTCTTGTCTCAAATTTGTGGGGATGGTCGACTTATTTTGTGCGCGAAGTCGGTTCACTTGGTCGCGATATTGCTGCAAATGTTGGTTATCTGGCTCAACTGCAAGTGCGAAAGCGATATTGGCTGCTGTGTACTCATGTGCACAATAGACTTCGGTTTCTTGAGGAAGCGCCGTAATCTTATTTAATGCATCAAACATCTGTTGCGGAGTGCCTTCCATGATGCGACCACAGCCCGCTGAGAACAGTACATCGCCACAGAATAGCTTTGCATCACCAACGTAACCGATATGGCCCGCCGTGTGCCCGCTTAACCCAAGAACCAAGAATACTTCGCCAAACAACTCCAGTTGGTCTCCATCATCCACTGGGTGTGTCAATGTTGGGATAGGCTCATTCTTCGGGCCTACAACATCAACACCTGGGAATTGCCTAACTAACTCTGGAACGCCACCAATGTGATCGTGGTGGTGGTGCGTAATCAAGATTGCATCTAAAGTTAGCTCATGGTGTGCTAAGAACTCTAATACTGGAGCTGCATCGCCGGGGTCGACGACAGCACAACGGCGATCGCTATTTTCAATCAGCCAGATGTAATTGTCGTTAAATGCAGGTATGCTTTTGATATGTAACATTATTGGTTCTCCAGTCACTTTCAGTGCGACAGAATAAGTGAGACAGATTATTGATGAAGCCAGCACGTAGCAGAAAGAAGTTTGAGCGTCCTTACACTTGGGCACAATTGCACAATGGGGACTGGTTGAGAGAATCAATTCAAACTCGACTAGATGAGTGGTGTCCAAAGTTATTTGGTTACCATATGCTCAAGCTCGGCGGTCTCAGCAGTGAGATTTCTAGCTGCACATGCAACATTCAACATCAAGTAAACCTAGATATCCAGAACCCATTACATAATGTGATAGCGGATGGCTATAATTTGCCCTTTTTGGAGAAAAGTTTTGATGTTGTGGTACTGAGTCATCAATTAGATTATAGCAATGACCCACATCGGTTATTAAGAGAAGTCGACCGAGTGATGATGGACGATGGCTACATTATCATCACCGGCTTTAACCCATTCAGTGTCACAGGGCTTGCCAGTTTAATGCCTTGGCGTAAGAACAGTTTACCGTGGAGTGGGCGAATGTATACGCCAAGTCGTGTAAAAGACTGGTTGGGCGTTCTGAACTATGAAGTGATTCATTGTGATACTTATGCATTGTTCCCGATGAGTAAGTATCAAGCGATGTGGACCTGGCTTGAAAATGCTTTGGGAGGTTGCGCCTCATTTGCTGGAAGCCAATACTTTATTGTCGCTCGCAAGCGCACCTATCCACTTAAGCCTATTAAGCCACACTGGCACCTCAAACGACGCTTCTCTCCGGTCGGTGCAAGCTTTAGAACAGATACTCGCTGCACGTTGCATTCCATTCGTGCGCTGCGCCCGCTAAAAACAGAAAAAGCCGACTCGTAGTCGGCTTTTTGCTATCGGATATCTTTATCCGTTCCCAATATTAGCTTGGCTGATAGCCTGTGTCTTCTTGGGTTGGGTTTTCGGCAGCGGTACGCGCCAGCTCATCACACATTTCATTTTCTCGGTGACCTGCGTGTCCTTTCACCCAGCGCCAATCGACAGTGTGGCGTGCTGTCTCTTTATCGAGTTTTTGCCAAAGATCAGCGTTTTTTACCGGTTTTTTGTCGGCGGTTTTCCAGTCACGCTTTTTCCAGTTATGTATCCACTGAGTGATGCCTTGACGAACGTATTGGCTATCGGTGGTCAGAATCACAGAACACGGCTCTTTTAGGGTTTGCAGTGCAACAACAGCAGCGAGCATTTCCATGCGGTTGTTGGTCGTTAGGGTGTAGCCTTGCGCGAGCGTCTTCTCTACTTTCTTGTAGCGAAGTACGATGCCGTAGCCGCCAGGCCCTGGATTGCCTAAACAAGAACCATCAGTGAAAATTTCAACTTGTTTCGTCATGATTTGATACTATTACCTCAAGCACATTATCGGCATAGTCTGACACAGTTATCCTTATGAATACCAGTAGCACTCCAGAACAAACCGCGAACGAAAAAAACAGTTCGAATGAAAACAAGCGCATCGTCGTACTCGATACCGAAACAACCGGTATGAATACCGAAGGTGGTCCTCACTACATGGGTCACCGCATCGTTGAGATCGGTGCCGTAGAGATCATCAACCGTAAGTTAACTGGACGCCACTTCCACGTTTACATCAAGCCTGATCGCGCTATTCAAGAAGAGGCGATTGGCGTTCACGGTATTACTGATGAATTCTTGGTTGATAAGCCGGAATATCAAGACATCCACAAAGAGTTTCTCGACTTCATCAAAGGCGCTGAGCTGGTGGCTCACAACGCGCCCTTCGATACCGGCTTCATGGACTACGAGTTTGAGAAACTGGACCCTACTATCGGTAAGACAGAGGATTACTGTAAAGTTACCGATACCCTGGACATGGCGAAAAAGATATTCCCGGGTAAAAGAAACAACCTAGATATCTTATGTGAACGTTATGGCATCGATAACTCGCACCGTACCCTTCACGGCGCTTTGCTCGATGCGGAGATCCTAGCCGACGTCTACTTATTGATGACGGGCGGACAGACGTCACTGCAATTTAATGCTGGTCAGCAAGAAGGCGGCGTAGAAAGTATCCGAAGAGTAGAAAGTGGTCGAAAATCCCTAAAGGTTTTACGAGCAACGGCCGATGAAGTAGAAGCGCATCAAAGTCGTTTAGATCTCGTCGAGAAAAGCGGAAGCTGCCTCTGGCGTCAGTAGGGAGAAAGTATGTTAAGGGTATTGGCCACCGGTTGTTTGCTGCTGTTAAGCTTTAGCTTGCACGCGGCAACAGAATCCGTAATGAGTTTATTGGACAACCGATTCCGAGTTGATCCCAGCATAGAACAAATTACCTTTATAATTTATCGAGCCGATAACTCTAAACCTGTCGTCTTAGTTCGTCCTGATGGCAAGAAATACTACTCTTGGCGTAACGCTGATAATGTCCGTTGGTATGAAGAATCCTCAATGGACATTGTCTCTATTGATAAGCCGATGCCGGGCCCATGGCAAGCGGTAGGTAAGGTCTCTCCTAAGAACAATATCAAGCTACTGTCTCATCTTGTTTTGGATGCGAATGAATTTCCAAACAAGCTGTACCAGACAGAGCGTATTAAATTCACTGCCCGTCTCACCTCTGATGGTAAGCCCTTGGTGCTGCGTGATTTCCTTGATCGAGTGAAGCTCAAGGTGACGTTTACTAAATTTGTCGAAAACGAAGAATCTTTAATGAGAGAAGCGCGCCCAGTCCCTGTTGTGATGGGTGAATTTGCTGACGATGGCGTTGATCTTGATGAAAAAGCAGGGGACGGCGTCTTCACTGTATCTTTACCTATCGATATAGAGCCGGGCAAATACCGCGCGCGCATCACTTCCGGCAATGGCGTGTTTTTACGAGCGCAAGAACAAGAAGTTTTGGTTTATCCGACACCTATCACCACCACCTTTATCCAGTCTCGCAAAGATGGCTTACCTCATACGATCGTGGTCTCTGGCGAGCAGGGAATGATAGAGCCGAGTTCGTTAGCGGTGCACGTTGAGCATAAAGCACCAGATGAATACGTGATGTACAAGCAAGGGCAAGCAGATGTCGATGCGATGAAGGTGCCTTTGGAGATCCCTTATAATGGTGAACTTGGGATTTATAACTGGTCTGGAATGGTTTATGCCACCGATGCTTCTAGCCAGCGCCCATTGACGTTCCCTATTTCCGAGCACTCTTACAGTGTGGTTCAAGATATTGATTTAGCGGAATCCCGCCGCCTGCAAGAAGAAGCGTTAGCCGAGCAAAAGCGTATCGCTACTGAGATGATGATACTCAAGAAGCGAGAAGAAGACAGACAACGCAGTATGATTATTATTGGGGTAGGTAACGTGGTTGCTATTCTATTGGGTCTACTGATTTGGTTTGTGGTTCGTAAAGTGACTGCCAAGAAGATAGCTCAACCAGAGATGCAACTTAAGTCTCCTAAGTAACCATCTGCTTGATTGAGTTATTTTGAGAGAGCTACTCAATCTCGCACTCGGAACATGTGACAGTTCATCATATCTAGAATAAAAAAACGGGACTCATAGGAGTCCCGTTTTTTTATAGCTAAATCTAGGCTACGTTATCTATCGATTGGCCCGGATACTGGGGCTTTGCTGCTAGTTCCTCTGGCGAGAAGTCATCAACGTTGATGGTGTACAGTCGATGTTGCTCTGCACTCTCTAACAGTGCCGCTTCTTTCTCAGTCAGAATGCCTTTCTCAAGACCTAATTGAGCGACCAAATCCAGTCGTAGGAAGGCGCGTTTCTGATGCGTCTCTTTACAGACTTTGTCGAACAGAGGCTCAGCTTGAAGAATAACCTCCAATGCTTTCTCGATCTTACCTACGGCATTGTACTGAGTATCCGCTAAGTATTGACCACGGCCGATACGTGAGCGTGTTGCACTCGGTGTTTGTAGGATGTGTGCAACTTTGCTGTCCAGTTTGTCGTTTGGTGCGCGGCGAATACGGCCAAATGGCATCAATACAACACGTAGAAGGCGTCCAACCACTGGGTTAGGGAAGTTTGCTAAGAACTCATCAATTGCCACTTCAGTTTGACGCAAGCTGTCTTGCATACCCCAGTGTACTAGCGGTAGATCTTCTGCATTGCTGCCTTCGCTCTCAAAGCGTTTTAGTGTTGCAGAACCAAGGTAAAGTTGACTCAGGATATCACCTAGACGGGCAGATAGACGCTCTCTACGTTTCAGTGAGCCGCCTAATACAGCCATTGAAATGTCAGACAGTAGCGCTAGGTTAGCACTGTAACGGTTCAGCTGTTGGTAGTAGCGCTTTGTCTGCTTATCGGTGTTATTGGCAGGTGTTGGTGTGTCCGAACCACGGCCATCAGTTAAACCAAACCACAAACTACGAACTAGGTTACTTAGCGTAAAGCTAACGTGCCCTGCTAACGCTGAATCAAACTTGTCTAGAGCATCGCTACTTTCAGAGTAAGCCGCTTCCATTTCATTAAGTACGTAAGGGTGACAACGAATTGCACCTTGACCATAGATGATCATCGAACGAGTCAGAATATTTGCACCCTCAACGGTAATCGCAATCGGAGAGCCTTGGTAGCCACGAGCTAGGAAGTTAGATGGACCCAAGCAAATACCCTTACCACCTACGATGTCCATTGCATCGATGATGCTGCGTTGACCACGGTGCGTACAGTGATACTTAACGATTGCAGAGATAACCGAAGGTTTTTCACCAAGGTCAATACCAGCAACGGTCAGGTTACTTGCTGCATCCATGACATAAGCATTACCACCGAGGCGTGCTAGTGGCTCTTCAACCCCTTCCATGCGACCAATTGGTTGTTTGAATTGGCGACGGATACGAGCGTAAGCGCCCGTTGCAAGTGCCGCTGTTTTGATACCACCCGTTGAGTTTGATGGCAGGGTGATACCACGGCCAACTGACAGGCATTCAACCAGCATTCTCCAACCTTGGCCTGCCATTTTCTGACCACCAATAATGAAATCAATAGGAACGAAAATATCGTTACCTTGAGTTGGACCATTTTGGAAAGGAACGTTAAGCGGGAAGTGGCGGTTACCAATCTCCACACCTTTCAAATCGGTTGGGATAAGGGCACATGTGATGCCAAGGTCTTGTTGGTCACCCAGTAAGCTATCTGGGTCACGCAGTTTAAAGGCCAAGCCAAGTACGGTCGCAACTGGTGCGAGAGTGATGTAGCGCTTGTTCCAAGTTAGGCGCATGCCTAGAACTTCTTCACCTTGCCATTCGCCTTTACATACCACACCGTAGTCTGGGATAGAGCCAGCATCAGAGCCTGCTTCTGGGCTAGTTAGGGCAAAACAAGGGATCTCTTTACCTTCTGCCAAGCGTGGAAGGTAGTGGTTTCTTTGTTCTTCTGTGCCATAGTGTTGCAACAGCTCACCTGGGCCTAACGAGTTAGGTACACCAACCGTTGATGAAAGGACGCTGGAAACGCCCGTCAGCTTCTGTAGAACCAAAGATTGAGCGTAAGCTGAGAATTCTAAACCGCCGTATTTTTTCTTGATGATCATGGCGAAGAACTTATGGTCTTTCAGGTATTGCCACACTTCTGGCGGTAAATCTGCAAGCTCATGGGTGACTTGGTAATCATTGACCATTTCACACACCGTGTTTACCGGGCCGTCTAGGAAGGCTTGTTCTGCTTCAGACAGTTTTGGATCAGCGATGTTTTGTAGCTTTTTCCATTCAGGCTTGCCTTTAAATAACTCTGCTTCCCACCAAACGGTGCCGGCTTCCAGTGCTTCTTTTTCTGTCTGAGACATTGCCGGTAGTACTTTCTTAAATACAGAAAGCGCTTTTTGGCTGATGAGAGTTTGACGAATGGCTGGGACAGCAAAAATAGCAACTGCTAATAGGTAACAAAGCCAGCCAGTAACCGCTACGTCACCGAATAGCGTTAAAGCTAACATCGTTCCAGTTAATGCGATTAATGCGCGTACCAAGTTAACTCTGTGGTAGAGACAGACACCTAAGATAGCTGTCATGCCGAGTAGGGAGAGCAATATGTTCATGATCGATTTCCTTTTCAGAGATCACTTATTGTTATTAAGTTTTAGGTAAGAGGTCTAACCAGTCAAGTGTAAACAAAATATTAAATATTTGTAAAACTCAAAGTTGGGTAAAAAGTGATCTGAGTAGAGTTAAAGTTCTAATTGTGAGAGGTTGGTGGCGATTATTTGGACGAATCGGCGATGACTGACTAATTAAGGTGGCAATCTTTGGGCTTAAGTGTCGACACTATTTCATGTTTGTGGGTAAACTCAGGTAAAAGAGGGAAAAAACCTCAGCTCTCATGTCGCGCACGTTAAGCTGCGTCATAAAAATAAGAGATAAGCCTTATGTACCAAGACCTAATCAAAAGTGAATTGAACGAAGCTGCTGACGTTCTTAACAAGTTTTTGAGTGATGAACATAACATTGCTCAAATTGAAGCGGCGGCAAAACTGATTGCTGACTCATTCAAACAAGAAGGTAAAGTGCTTTCTTGTGGTAACGGTGGCTCACACTGTGATGCAATGCACTTCGCAGAAGAACTGACTGGCCGCTACCGTGAAAACCGCCCAGGCTACGCTGGTATTGCGATTTCAGACCCTAGCCACTTATCTTGTGTAAGTAATGACTTCGGCTACGACCACGTATTTTCTCGTTATGTAGAAGCGGTTGGCCGTAAAGGCGATGTGCTATTCGGTCTATCAACGTCTGGTAACTCAGGCAACATCCTAAAAGCCATTGAAGCAGCCCAAGCGAAAGGCATGAAGACTATCGCTCTGACTGGTAAAGATGGCGGTAAAATGGCAGGTTGCGCGGACATTGAAATCCGTGTACCACATTTTGGTTACGCAGACCGCATCCAAGAGATTCACATTAAGATCATCCATATTGTGATTCAGCTTGTCGAAAAAGAGATGGAATAACAGTTTTACAGACATATAGAGCCTAGGTTTGTGGCTCTATTGGTTTTAATAGGGAGTAGATTAAACCATGTGTGAATTGCTCGGTATGAGCGCGAATGTGCCAACGGATATTTGTTTTAGCTTCACTGGTCTTATGCAGCGCGGTGGCAATACTGGCCCACATCGTGATGGTTGGGGGATCACCTTTTATGAGGGCAAGGGCTTTCGTACCTTTAAAGATCCTAACCCTAGCTGTGAATCTAAGATAGCTGAATTGGTTCAAAACTACCCAATTAAAAGCCAAGCTGTTGTCAGCCACATCCGTCAAGCCAACCGTGGTGGTGTTAATCTAGAGAATACACACCCTTTCACTCGTGAGCTTTGGGGAAGATACTGGACCTTTGCTCACAATGGCCAACTATCAGATTACGATGACTTAGTGAGTGGGCGTTTTAGACCGGTTGGTGAAACTGACAGCGAGCGTTCATTCTGTTGGTTACTTAAGCAACTGGAAGAGCGTTTCCCTGAACCACCACAAGACATGGAAGGTATGTTCCGCTTCGTTGCAGAGTGTTGCGACAAGCTACGAGAGAAGGGCGTTTTCAACATGTTGTTGAGCGATGGCGAGTACGTAATGACATACTGTACCAACCATTTGTACTGGATTACGAGACGCGCGCCTTTTGGTAACGCGAGCTTGATCGATGAAGACGTCGAGATTAACTTCCAAGAAGAAACCACACCGAATGATGTGGTGACGGTAGTGGCTACTCAACCCCTCACTGGTAATGAAGAGTGGTTTAGAATGAAGCCGGGTGAATACGCCTTGTTCCATTCAGGTGAATTGATTGGCAATAATCACAAAGAGCTGGAAGATGTCGCTTATGCTCCTAAAAAGGTCGCAAGCCAAGCGCCTACTGAACCATTGAGCTAAACGTCTCATTACTTGATTCGATAAAAAAGGCCGTTAACTGCACTCGTCAGTTAACTGCCTTTTTGTATTTTCGATACTACTCTTCAGCGTAACCGTGTTTGCCTAGTACTTTTCCGTCTAACACCGCTTGTCCATCAACCATAGATAAACGGTCTTCTGCAAACCATTTACAAACCATCGGATAGATTGCGTGCTCTTGAGTGAGTACTCGCCCCGCCAGCAGCTCGGCATCATCGTCCTCAAACACAGGGACTTTGGCTTGTAAGATAACAGGACCACCGTCAAGCTCTTCTGTTACAAAATGCACACTCGTTCCGTGTTCTTTGTCTTTGGCATCAATTGCACGCTGGTGGGTATGTAAACCCGGGTATTTAGGCAACAGAGAAGGGTGGATATTGACCATTTTTCCTGCGTAATGACGAACAAATTCTGAACTCAAAATACGCATATAGCCTGCCAGTACGATTAAGTCTGGTTGATAGGCGTCGATCTGAATCATCAGCTCATGATCAAACTCTTCACGCGAGCCGAAATCTTTTGGATTCACTGAGCGTGCATCGACGCCAGCATTTTTTGCTCGTTCTAAGCCGAATGCTTCTGCCTTGTTTGAGAAGACAGCTTTGACTGAAGCATCAATCATATTGCTATCGCAAGCATCTAAGATCGCCTGCAAGTTACTGCCGCTTCCTGAAACTAACACAACGATATTTTTCTGAGACTGAGTGGTTTTCTGAGAGTGATTGTTTTTCATAAAGTGGGTCATATGATTGATTAACTGGAGTTTATACCAATCACAGTAAGTAAGTGCTCATAAATAGCGCAGGAAAAAGGCTTGAGAACAAGGCAGAGATTTTAGATAAGTAGTTATCCTACAATCAAAATTTCTAACGACGTGATCGAGCGTTTTAACAAGCTAGGATGACCAGTTACTTACTACGATTGGTATCTATATTACCTACATAAACTAAGGTTTTCTGCGGGCCAAATAGCAAAATGAGGACCATTAGGTCCTCATTGATTAACTAATTAAGTGAAGTGCTCACTTAGTTGATTTCAACTTGCTCTTCGCCTGCTTCCGCGTTCGCGATCTCACCGATAACCCAAGCGTTTTCACCTTCAGCTTTCAGTAGTTCAACAGCAGCGTTTGCTTGGTCTTTAGGTAGAGCAACCACAAGGCCTACACCACAGTTGAAAGTGCGGTACATTTCAAATGTTTCCACGTTGCCTTTCTCTTGTAGCCAGTTGAAGATAGCAGGCCATTCCCAGCTCTTACCATCAATCACTGCTTTAGTACCTTCAGGAAGTACGCGTGGGATGTTTTCCCAGAAACCACCACCAGTGATGTGCGAGATAGCATGAATGTCATGCTCAGCGATCATCTTAAGTGCTGATTTGATGTAAATCTTAGTTGGTTCTAGTAGGTGTTCACCGATAGTGCGACCTTCTAGCTCTTCATTCTTATCAGCACCAGAAACTTCTAGAACTTTACGAATTAGAGAATAACCGTTTGAGTGTGGACCACTTGAGCCAACAGCGATAAGTGCGTCGCCTGCAGCTACTTTAGTACCGTCGATGATGTCAGCTTTTTCTACAACGCCAACACAGAAGCCAGCAACATCGTAGTCGTCGCCTTCGTACATGCCCGGCATTTCAGCGGTTTCACCACCGATAAGTGCACAACCAGCTTGCACACAACCTTCAGCGATGCCAGAAACAACGTCTGCTGCTGTGTCTACATCTAGCTTACCTGTTGCGTAGTAGTCTAGGAAGAATAAAGGCTCACCACCTTGAACGATTAGGTCGTTCACACACATTGCCACTAGGTCGATACCAATGGTGTCGTGTTTTTTCAGATCCAAAGCAAGGCGAAGTTTAGTACCAACACCATCAGTACCTGAAACAAGTACTGGCTCTTTGTATTTCGTTGGAAGTTCACATAGGGCGCCAAAGCCACCAATACCGCCCATTACTTCAGGGCGACGAGTGCGTTTTACTGCACCTTTAATACGGTCTACTAGTGCATTACCTGCGTCGATATCAACACCAGCGTCTTTGTAGCTTAGAGAAGAAGTATTACCACTCACGGGATAGTCCTCGAACTTAAGTTGGATGTGAAAACGGCGCTATTCTAACAGGGCTTGAATATGAAGAGCAAACGTTTGCGCGGTTTTTTTTATTAGAATAAAGATTCTTAAATAACCACAGAGTTCGTGTATAATCTACAGGTTTGTTTAAATATTGCCGGAGTTGGAAATGAAAGTTGTTGAAGTGAAACACCCGCTAGTAAAACATAAAATTGGCCTGATGCGTGAAGGTGAGATTAGCACTAAGCGTTTTCGTGAGCTAGCGACAGAAGTGGGTAGCCTTCTAACATACGAAGCGACATCAGACTTTGAAACTGAGCGTGTAACTATTAATGGTTGGGACGGCCCAGTTGAAGTTGACCAAATTAAAGGTAAGAAAGTAACAGTAGTGCCAATCCTGCGTGCTGGTCTAGGCATGATGGACGGTGTTCTAGAGCACATCCCAAGTGCGCGTATCAGCGTTGTTGGTATCTACCGTGACGAAGAAACACTTGAGCCAGTACCATACTTCAACAAGCTTGCATCTAACATCGATGAGCGTATTGCTCTAGTGGTAGACCCAATGCTTGCAACAGGTGGTTCTATGATCGCGACTATCGATCTAATGAAAGAGAAAGGTTGTAAGCACTTTAAGATTCTTGTGCTTGTAGCGGCTCCAGAAGGTATCGCGGCTCTAGAAAAAGCGCACCCAGATGTTGAGCTTTACACTGCTGCAATCGATGAGAAGCTAAACGACAAGGGCTACATTGTTCCTGGTCTTGGCGATGCTGGTGATAAGATCTTCGGTACTAAGTAATTCGGTTTTTAGATTAAGTGGGTTCCGTTGTTTTAATTTACTGAATTCACTTAATTATCCGTATTAATAAAAAGGGAGAGCATTCGATGCTCTCCCTTTTTTGATCTTCCAGTTTGTCGGCATCTAGCCAGACTTAACTGTTAGTCGATTTGAGCCTTGTCTACCACAGTGTTGTCACCTAGCTCTTCAGGAAGGACTAGGTTAAGTAGAATAGCCACGATACCGCATAAGCTTACGCCTTGTAGGCTGAAGTCGCCGATACCAAAAGCCATGCCGCCAATACCGAATACTAGGGTAATACCCACAATCACAAGGTTACGTGATTTGTGCAGGTCAACGTTGTTCTTGATTAGCGTGTTCAAGCCGACTGTTGCAATAGAACCAAACAGAAGAATCATGATGCCGCCCATCACTGGAACCGGAATGGTTTGTAGAAGCGCACCCAGTTTACCAACTAATGCAAGAACTATGGCTGTTACTGCAGCCCAAGTCATGATCACCGGGTTAAATGCTTTTGTTAGCATTACCGCGCCAGTTACTTCACTGTAGGTTGTGTTTGGTGGAGCGCCCAGCATAGAAGCTGCAATGGTCGCTACACCGTCACCTGTGATTGTGCGGTGCAGGCCTGGCTTCTTAAGGTAGTCTTTACCCGTCACGTTGGAAATCGCCAGCATGTCACCTACGTGCTCAACGGCAGGTGCAATCGCAACAAACACCATGAAGAAGATAGCGTTGATGTTGAATTCAGGCATGGTGAAGTTTGGTAGTGCCAACCACGATGCTTGAGCAACCGGTGCAAAGTCGACTGCTCCATAGAATAGACTCGTAATGTAACCTGCGATAATCCCTCCAAAGATAGGTAATAGCTTTAGGAAACCCTTCGAGAATACGCTGATGATGACGGTAACTAGCAGTGAAACCGATGAGATCCAAAGTGCTGCGTCTGCATCAACCAGTTGAACAGCGCCGTCACCTGTCTTACCTAAAGCCATGTTTACCGCAACTGGTGCCAAGCCTAAACCAATCACCATGATCACAGGGCCTACAACCACAGGTGGAAGCAGCTTATGAATAAAGCCAACGCCTCTCACTTTGATAAGAGCACCCATCAATACATACACAACACCTGCTGCCATTAGGCCACCCATGGTTGCACCAATACCCCAAGTTTGGATGCCAAACATGATAGGCGCGATGAATGCAAAAGAAGACGCTAAGAAGATTGGCACTGAACGGCGTGTAATAAGTTGGAATAAAAGGGTACCGATACCTGCGCCAAAGAGTGCAACGTTGGGATCAAGTCCAGTCAGTAGCGGCACGAGTACAAGTGCACCAAAAGCTACAAACAGCATTTGTGCACCTTGCAATGCATTTTTCATGATATGTCCTTAGATTGGTCGTTATATGAAAAGTGAAAAATAAAATTCGCGCGATTCTATCACTTAGCAATCGATTGCTACACAAAATAGATCAAATTTATTTATCATAGTGATGTTTTATATCGAACAAGGTCCGAAAATTCGATTTATAAGTTAGCGCTTTATCATGGTCAGGTGATATTTTGTGGTTATTAAACACAGTGGGCGCTAACGACCTTGCCCCTCAATCCATAGTTGCTTATCATCAAGGCACAAGCATTGAATATTAGGATCAATATGCGCTACATAGCATTGTTGTTGATGGGACTATTAGCCTTCCCGAGTTACGCCTTAACTAAAGTCGATATCTTTAGTGCTGAAGTTGCGATTAACGCCGAAGACAAACAACCAGAACAAGTGGCAAGAAATACCGGTATGGAGCAGGTATTGATACGTGCGACTGGTCAAACTGACGTTGCTTCAAATGAGACCATCCAAAAGGCGATGCGTAAGAGTGCGCAGTACATGTCTCAAATGAGTTTTGGTGAGCGCAATGACCAATCAACATTGCGTATGCGTTTTAATGGTGCCCAAATCCGTTCTCTACTGACTCAAGCACAACTGCCGTACTGGCCTGAAACTCGCTCAAACATCTTGGTTTGGCTGGTGGAAGAAGACAGCTTCGATAAGAACATTGTGTGGGAGCACTCGAACTCACCACTTGCTGCTCAAATGCAAGCAAGTGCAAAAGATCGTGGTTTACCTCTGACTCTGCCAGTGGGTGACTTCGACGATATCACTGGTATCGCGACCTCAGATTTATGGGGCAGCTTTGTTTCACCAATTAGCAGAGCAAGTCAACGCTACCCAGTCGATGCAGTGTTAGTGATTAAAGCTCAATCTTCAGGATTGCGTTGGACGCTGTACGACCAAAAACCAAGTCAGTTAACTAGCGCGCCAACGGCACCAATCACAGGTTCAGTGTCGGGTAATAGTGCAACGGCTTCGAAGAAGCTAGTTGACCAAATCAGTAACTACTACGCGGGTAAAAGCGCGGTGACTGTGGCGAGTGAGTCGTCAGAGTCGATTTTAACTCAGTTTATTAGCTTGAATAATGCTCAAGACTTCTTCCAGCTAGAGAATGCACTTAAGCGTCTAAACTCGGTTGCTAGTCTAGATATTCTTAAGATTCAAAACAACGAAGTGACGTTCCGTATTCACTTGCTGTCGACTCAACAAGAGTTTGAGCAAGAAGTGGCAAGCATTCGCCAAGTTGTGAAGGTTGAAGAGTCTTACATCGAACCAGAAGTAAGCCCTGAATTTGAGACACAAGACAACACTATGTCTGTAGGTGATGATTCAACGGCTGTAGTTGATACTGAAGCAACAGCTACTGACGCGGATACTGATGTTCAAGTGATCAAAGGTAATGAAGTTGTTGGTGATGATACGCTAACTGGCTCGGACGCTAACTCAGAAGGTGCGGGTAGCGAAGCGCTAGAAGCCGCAGCTCCACAGCATGCAAAGCCAAGCTTGGTATACGAGTGGAATCGTAGTTAGGCAATTGCTGACATTCATCGTCTATACGAAAAGTAAGTAGACGAAGATAAATAAAAAGAAAGCCCTGCTAGAGAAATCTGGCAGGGCTTTTTGTTTGTTCGCTAATTGTTTGAGCTAGCTGATTAGGTATGGTCGAATCCAATCTTATTGCTCGAACTTCGCCTTCTCTTTCTTTTCTACTTCAGAAAGGCGTTTAAGCTTGATGCCTAACTCTTTAGCGCGGAAACGGGTAAATAGGATATTTCCGGCGAAGCCAATCGTGGTCAGCAGTAGCTCAACAGCAGCCAATAAGCGTTCACCACCATCTACGTATAGAATGGTTAATGCGTGTAGGAAGTAGAGCATTAAGATGAAATTCGCCCAAGCGTGCGTATAAGGCTTGCCGATTAAAATACCAGGTAATGGCAACAGTAGCGGTACAGCCCAAACGATAGCGAGCGTGACATTATCTAGGTGAGGATGCGGTGAAAGCGTCATCTGCCAAGCGACAACCCAACCTAACAGCAATAGGTTGCCTGCTAATGCGAGATAGCGGAATAGCTTAGTCTTAGGAGACATCGCCTTCTCTGACATGTACATCATTGAGAGATTCCCTTCTGATTTATCGCGATGCGCGCGAGGCGTTTACCTAGGTTCTGCGCCAACTCAATTTCTTCTTTGCTTAGTGAAGCACTCTCGCCTGTGCTGCTTGCGCCATAGGGCGTTCCACCGGTTTGAGTGGTATGCAGTGCAGGCTCTGAGTAGGGGATGCCGACCACTAACATTCCATGGTGAAGCAGTGGCAACATCATGCTCTGCTGCGTAGTCTCTTGCCCACCATGCAGTGATGAAGAAGAGGTAAATACACAAGCTGGCTTATCGATAAGATCGCCATTGATCCACAATGATGTAGTGCTATCCCAAAAGTGCTTCATCGGCCCAGCCATGTTGCCGAACCAAACCGGACTTCCAAGCGCCAAGCCATCACAAGAACGGAGATCTTGAAGCGTGGCAATTGGATCCGCGGGTTGATAGCGAGAATCTGGCTGCTCTTCTACTGTATATACATCGTTAACCGTTCTTAGCATGGCTTCACACTCAGGAATGGACTCCACCCCTCGTGCTATCTGCCTTGCTAGAGCTTGCGTGTTGCCGTGACGACTGTAGTAGAGAACAAGGATGTTGATGCTCATAGCCGCTTACAGAATCTCTAGCACTTGCTCTGGTGGACGACCAATCTTGGCTTTATTGTTCGCAACAACCACTGGGCGTTCAAACAATTTTGGATTAGCAGCCATTGCAGAAAATAGGTCTTCATCAGATACAGAAGCATCGCCAAGATTCGCTTCTTTGTAGTCTGCCTCTTTGGTGCGCATCATTTCGCGAACGCTGCTAAAACCAAGCTGAGTGAACAGTACTTTTAGCTGTTCAACAGTTAGATGTGTGTCTAGGTACTTGATCACTTCAGGTTGTACACCGTTTGTTTCAAGTAATTCAAGCGTTTGACGGCTCTTTGAGCAGCGTGGGTTATGATAAATCACGACAGACATGGTTCTTCCTCATTATTATTTTTTATTTAATTGTCAGCAGAGGCCAGCTAATTGGCCTCTTCACTGTATACGTTGAGCTTTTTTCTTTTGGCGACTCGCCGAGTATTGAACGCCTTATTGCAGTGCTAAGAAGCGCTCGCGCTGAATCATCAGTTGATCAATTCGAGCATCGTAGCGGGCTTGCTTCAAACTACCGAGCTCTGCGATTTGACTTGCTTGCGTGTAGTACTGAATCGCTTTGTTCCAGTTGGCCTGCAATGCCAAAATTTCAGCTCGTGCGGCAAGGTCTTCATCACTATTGCCAAGGCTAGTATTCGCTTTTGAAAGCAGGTGCCAGCCATTGGTGTCATTCGGATTGTCATGCGTATAACGTTGTAATACGCGAACAGCCTCTGCAAAGTCTTCTTTTTCAATCAAGGCATTTGCGTAGTTGATTGTGAGTACCGGGTTGTTTGGCTGACGAACCAATGCCGATTTAAGCTCTTTAATGGCAAGCTCAGGCTTTTTCTGCTCAATGTGAAGGTCGGAAATCGCATCTAAGTAGAACAGGTTAGTCGGGTCGCTGGTAATCAGTTTGGTTAGAATCGGTTCTGCTTTATCTAACTTTTTCGAATCGAGGTAAACCAGTGCTTGTCCATACTCTAACGATGGAACAATCTCTTTTGGTGCCTTTTTCAATTGGCGTGAGAACCAATCGAGTGACGCCTCATTATTGATACCGGCATAGCGTGCCACGATGCGAGCTCTTGCCAAGTGGTAATCCAGCGATGGCGCAAGTTTCAGCGGTGGGTAGCTACGAGCACGTGCGCGCGAATCGGTAATACGATCTTCAGGCAACGGGTGAGTGAGCAACATTGGAGGTGGTGTGCTTGCATAGCGGTATTCATCCGCTAAACGGCCAAAGAAGCGTGGCATTGCGTTCACGTCAAATCCAGCTTTTGCTAGCGTGTTGATACCAAAGCGGTCGGCTTCTTTCTCATTACTACGGGTGTAGTTAATTTGGCTCTGCATGTTACCCGCGGTGGTTGCGGTTAAGGCTGCAATACCCGCCTCAGGAGCGGCAATAGCCAGCAACACAGACGCTGCAAGCGCTGCGATAGTCGCAGGAGAACGGCGTGCTTGATCTTCCATACTACGCGCTAAGTGACGCTGCGTAACGTGTGCAATTTCGTGCGCTAATACTGACGCAAGTTCACTTTCCGATTGTGCGTGCAGGAATAGACCTGAGTGCAGCGCAACATAACCACCAAAGAAAGCAAAAGCGTTGATGTTGCGGTCACGGATCATAAAGAACTGAAAAGGTGTCTTTACGTCATTGGCATTCGCGACAAGGCGATGCCCTAGTGTATCGATATAAAGGTTGAGAACTGGATCGTTGATGACAGGCTGGCTGCTTCTGATGATGCGCATGTAGGCATCACCATAGATGAGTTCTTGATCGATAGTGAGCGTGCCGCCAGCCGCCGTGCCGATGTCCGGTAAATCCAAGCTGTTGGTGTTAGCCAGCATTGGGGTGCTTAATGTGGCTGCGATGCATAAGCAAGCAATTGAACGAGCGCGTTTAAACATATTAGTCAGTAATACTCCGTTTCTTCTGACAGTAAGACAAGGGCAATGCAAATTGGTTCTTTATCTGGTTTAACCTTTGTTAAGTGCGTGCGCTATCCTGAAGGAAGATGAATCAATGATGGCACGTTTTCAAAAACAGATTACAATATGCCCCTTATAATAAGCATCGAGCCCAAGAATGACACCTAATATTCTAGATTTACGCCAAGAGCGCTGCCCAATGGCGTTATTATTAGCCAAGCGTCACAGTGTAAAGTTAGAAGTAGGGCAATCTTTGTCAATTTATGTATCAGATAGCAGTTCGATGAAAGATATTGTTACGTTTTTGTCTAAGCAAGCTTATGTTGTCATGACAGAGGTTTGTTCTAATTACCACCATCTCCTCGTCACTAAAAAGGAATCGCAGTCAGATGCTTGAAATGGTCAGTCGTTGGTATAAACGACGTTTCTCTGATCCACACGCTGTCAGTTTGGTTGCCATCATTCTATTCGGCTTTATTACTATCTACTTCTTTGGTCACCTGATCGCACCGCTGTTGGTGGCGATTGTCTTGGCTTATTTGCTCGAGTGGCCAGTGACTCAACTTCAACGACTCGGTATTCCAAGAACGCCATCGGTGATGTTGGTGATCTTGATGTTCTTTAGCCTAATGCTACTAGCGATATTCGGATTAGTGCCAACCATTTGGGAGCAAGTTGGTAACCTAATCAATGATATTCCAAGCATGTACGGTAGCTTACAGAAGTTCATTGCAACGATTCCAGAGCGCTACCCAGAGCTTGCTAACTTACAGATCGTTGAGTCTGTCATGTCTAATGCGAAGAACAAGGCGTTGGGAATGGGTGAGAGTGTGGTGAAAGGCTCATTGGCGTCTTTGGTTAGCTTAGCGACGCTAGGTGTTTATCTTATCTTAGTACCACTGCTTATCTTCTTCTTACTGAAAGACAAAGAAGAGATGATCAGAATGGCAAGTGGTGTGCTTCCTCGCAACCGTCGCTTAGCGACCAAAGTATGGGAAGAGATGAACGAACAAATCTCGAACTACATCCGCGGCAAGGTGCTAGAGATCTTAATCGTGGGTGGCGTCAGCTATGTAACTTTCGCGATTTTAGACCTTCGCTACTCTGTGCTGTTAGCGGTTGCTGTCGGTTTCTCGGTATTGATTCCATACATTGGTGCAGCGGCGGTAACCGTACCGGTTGCGATTGTTGGTTTGTTCCAGTGGGGGCTTGAGCCTCAATTCTACTGGCTGCTATTGGCTTACGGCATCATTCAAGCCCTAGATGGTAACGTGTTAGTGCCTGTTCTGTTCTCAGAAGCAGTGAATCTGCACCCTGTTGCGATTATTGTGGCGGTATTAGTGTTTGGTGGACTTTGGGGATTCTGGGGCGTGTTCTTCGCGATTCCACTGGCGACCTTAGTGAAGGCGGTTTGGAATGCCTTGCCGAGCCATGCGCTAGATGATGACCCTGTACACCATCAGTAACGAAATAAGTGACAAAAAAGGCGACTATCGATGATAGTCGCCTTTTTTGTTGTTGGTCTTATGTATTTTTCGGAGCCTTTAATCTCTCAGGTCTCATGAGTTTGACTACCGGGAACGGGCGACGTATGACTGGCGGATATCTGTGCCACTGTTTTTGACGCGTTCTCGTTTCGTTGTGTCTTTGGCTTGACTTGTACCGGGAATGAGATTGAGTTTTTATTGCACTGGGTAAAGCTATGAATTGTTGAGCGATAGAAAATGTTTAATGTACCCATCAACATAAATAATATTTCACTTCTCCATATTTCTTGTTCTATAATATTTTTTTAACTCATAGTCCGTTGGGATTGTTAAAATGAAATATATGTTGCCAATATTTTTATTATTTATTGCGGGAAATGCAAACGCATATACTGAGTGTAACACTAAAATAACAGGTTATTTTATCGGGAGTGATGAAGTCCATGACTCGGATGCCCACTTATGGCTAAATCTAGCTAATGGTGGGTCAGCGAGTATTAACACGACAAATGCCGCATTTGATGCCGTTGTATCGACCGCTTTGAGTAGTTTGGTAGCAGACAATCCTGTAAAAATTCGTCTATTTTCTGACAATGCTGATTGCACTAAGAACAACTATGATATGGTGGGTCTTTGGTTATTTAACTAAGGTTAGAGTTTGAATAACCATTTCACACGACATTACTCATGCTGTTAATGTCTTGTAATCTATTAGTCGTCAGATGTCAGAACAATAAATATTTCCAACTCTATTTTCAGAACCATTAATTAATAAAAAACTCAGCTAAATATTTATTTTTCTTGAGCTAATCTTTTATCACGATTTTGTTTATATCTTCTCCATCAAACCATCTGATGCAACTATTTAAACCAGAAATAGTTACCGTTTTTCCTGCCATTTTTGCCGCTAATAGTTGACTAAATTGTGATTTTCCTGCGACTGAGTTTTCATCCCGAATAAGCCAGTACCCTTTTGTCGCACATGATGGAGAGTCAACTTTGTCTGTCCCGCCAGTTAACATTACAAGGTGTAAGTTATCCGAAGCCCTCGCATAAAGTGTACTAACTTTACCTGTTTGAGAGCCTGCATAAACTGTACTTGACATGATATAAAATAATAAAGCTATATTTTTGTAAATTGTCATACTCTTCTCTGGTGGTTGGATCTTGTTCTTAGCCTCAATATGAGAGGCTAAATCGACTTGATAGTTATACTGATGCTATTGAAAAATACTACTAGTACTAGGTGAAATTAGTTATGGTTTCCACTATTTTTGATTACTATTTTCAATTTATAAACTAGACAAATATTAGAATGTAATAGGTATTGAAATACTTGCCCTTCTGGGTGTTTTTGAAATTAAAGGTTAACGGAGCGATGTTAAAGGTATTTTGTACATCGCTCCGTTACGTTTTTCTTATACTATCTCAAAATTAGCCACCAAAAATAGACAGTAGTTAAACCTTGAGGCGCTAAAATTTGTTAACGGCAGCTAATTTAAATATAGATGTTTGATCTTAAGCCAGTCGCCTTCACAGCCATTTGTAATGACGGTCAGTGTTTGCCCGGAAGCTTTTGCCGCGATGATCGTTGATTTTATAACACCATCTGATACAACTATGCCAGCCCAGCCATTGTTACCCGGACATTGCTTATCAGCATTAGCTTGCGGAAAACCACCATTAATGCTGACTGCTATACTGCCTTCCGTTGATGCGAAAATTCGTTCTACCTTACCTGAATCCACAGAAAGAGTTGTGGCATAGCTATGAACCGAGAATAAAGTGATGATGAGAAGAAAAATAACTTTCATATAAGCTCTTTTGTTATTGTTGAAATTTGTTAAGTGACGCAACTAACTTATATCGCTTTGATCTCAAAGCTGACTCTGCAAGCTTCTCCAAAGAGAAGTTAGTTATGAGGATAAGGTACGTGTTGAAAATGTTTGTAATGTATTTAAGATTCGCACCAATATTCACCTACTGATCCATAGTGTCTCTTTATAGGGTTACTCGAATCTGATTGCATCAACTTGACAAAGCTTTGACTTAGAGGAGCCTTTCCAGATTTTATCGGTATATACTTGAAACCTAACCTGTTGCTTTGTTGTATAGGCTGTTAATAGAAAGGAACCCATCATTTTATACCCAGACGCTGAAGGAGAAACCCAAACTCCATCATTACAACCAGGGATACCTGTTTCCATCCACACCGTAATATCGGCACCATCTCTTCCAGCGACAGCACCATAGTCATCGTAAGCAAATAGCTTCCTAATGGTCCCTTTTTTTGTGCTTTGAACTGCCCCAAAAGCTGAAACGCTAAGCATTGTTGTAATTAAGCCAATTAAAAGTGTTTTCATTCCCATTTTTACCATTTCCACAGTACTTATTTGTTCAATGTCTAAGTTTATTTATATTTATATTTATATTTATTTAAGGTGACTATCTCTTGATATATAGTCGATCTATAGTCGGACTATTGTGTAGACAGGAATCAAGCACTTGTACTTTAACATCTAAGTTGGCTGTGAGAGCTGTAATAGCTAGAGATCTAATCAAACTTTTAGACTTTAACTTATTTTCAGTGTCTAAATCTTGACCAAGATAAACTTTAGTAAACTCGCTATTACACTTAGATGGACCTATAGGTCTATTGAATCTTATATATAATATGCTATTGCCTTGTGTCCAAGCACCGACTTCTTTGATTTTTAGGTTATCCTCGGTAGTAGAAAAAGCTGAAGTTGATATAGAGATTAGAATGAAAAAGAGATATTTATACATTTACATCATTCCTATGAGATGTTTTTAAAATTATAGTTGTGGGTTTGATTATTTTTTGAATTGTAGCTTTATCCTTGGGATATTTTTTTGTTGAGTGGCTAAGCAACCTAAAAGCAGTCTTGCTTTGACTTTTAATTAGACTGATTAAAGTATAACACTGCATGTTATGGATTTTAATTTCTGGCGATGGTGAAGCTAGTTCTTCCTCGACCTTTACTTTTGAATAAGCCATGATTAAGTAAAAATTAGTTATTTCTTTGCGCATCATACTTAGTTTTCGGGAATTTACAAAATATTTTCACTATCATGACAAATTTACAAAATGTATGTGAATTTGTTCGTTTTTTTGTGTATCATGCGCATCCTGTTTTCTATCGTAATGGGTGTTTTACTCTTGCAGTGTTTGTTTTCTGTATGTATCAAAGGTGATTTTATGAAAAAGGTGCTCATCACTTTTATGCTACTAGCAAGCGCGAACGCTGCTGCTTTGGAAAGTTTTCTTGGAAAAGTAACTACTTTAGAGCCGACTTATTTACCCGGTGCTATTACGTTTATGTTGGATAGTGGTAATGCGACATGCCCCAAAGGAACTTGGCTGAAATGGGCGAAGACGGAAGAGAATAATAAGATTGTATATTCAACATTAATGGCAGCATTAGCCAGTGGAAAATGGATTCGATTTCACATGAACGACAGTGATACTGAGTATAAAGGGCAATATATACATATCGTCGAGTCAATCACAGGTATGTTTCATTTATAGCTACATTACTCATTTAACTAAATGAAGATGTAGTGATGAGTTATCGAATCCTAATCTTTCTACTATTAACCTTATTTGGCGATAATATTCTATCTAGATGGTGGTTAAGCTTGATACTTTGAGGACGCCCTTACAGATTATCTATGATAAAAATATTGATGTTTTCGTTAGGATTTAATGGGCGGATTGTTATGTAATACAAAATCTAAGAATTTGAAATATATCATGAACACAGAGAGTAATCATAAGTTTATGAAAGTAAATAATCGAAATGGTTATTTATCCAGCTGATTACTATATCTATTCATTATTTTGAGATTAATAAAAAGAAAATGAAAATATCCCACTGTAAAAGAATATTAACCCACTTTAAACGATGCTTTCGATGCTTGAGTTTACTATTGATGCTTTTTCCTTTTTCATTATTGGCAAGTGTTACCACTTCATCAAGCAACCTAGGTGCGGATAAAGCAGAGGTTTTATCTCTTTCTGATAAATATACTATTAAAATTGCTAAAGCTAATAAAAATGGATATTCAATAAACGCCTTCAAAAGACTGGATACAAGAGGGAAACCCCTCATTTTGTTAAACTCATTTCCTTTGAACTCTAAATTATCCAAAGCGCCTGCAGAAACAATTGTTCTTGATGTTCGTGATGGTCAGATGTCATCCATTTCTGAAATTCGAGTGGAAGGAAAGCCAGCAGATATTGTCCTATTGTCACGGCGTTGTTGCCTAAATCAGTTGAACCTTTTTCGAGTCCTGCGATCTGATCCTTTATGATGGTTAGAGCGGTGACAACATGGGTAAGGCGAAAAAGAAGATAACTAACTGGGCGGAGTACAATAAGGCTTTGTGCAAACGGGGCTCGGTTACGTTCTGGATAGATGATACAGCCGTAGATGCATGGCGATGCAAAACCCATCATGGTAAGCGTGGTAGAGGCTTTCAGTACTCTGATACAGCGATTGAAACTGCCTTGATGATTAAAGGAGTATTCTCATTACCCTTGCGTGCTCTTCAAGGTTTTATCGACTCTATCTTTGAGTTATTGGATGTTCCACTGACGTCCCCAGACTACACCTGTATCAGTAAACGCTCGAAGACAGTCCAGGTGAAATACCGTAATAAATCTAAAGGGGCTATTCGTCATATAGCCATTGACTCGACTGGTCTCAAAGTCTTTGGCGAGGGGGAGTGGAAGGTGAAGAAGTACGGTGCCGAAAAACGTAGAACATGGCGCAAGCTGCACTTAGCCGTTGATGTAGATACCCATGAAGCCATTAGTGCCGAGGTCAGCCTGGTAAATGTTGGTGATAGCGAAGTGCTGCCAACGTTACTCAACCCTTTACGTAGAAAGATCGATGCTGTATCTGCCGATGGAGCATATGACACAAAAAGTTGCCACAATACTCTGAAGAATAAAGGTTGTACTCCGTTGATACCACCTCGAAAGAATGCAGCGTTTTGGGAAGATGGGCATCCCAGAAATGAAGCTGTAGAGGCTCTGAAAAACGGAACAATAGCGGAGTGGAAATCCGAGTCTGGTTATCACTATCGCTCAATATCTGAGACCGCAATGTCTCGATATAAAGGACTAACCAGCGGTAAATTGAGCTTGAGGTGTTACAACGCTCAAGTGGGTGAAATCATGGCGAATGTCAAAGCTATAAACAAAGTCATAGGACTAGGCATGCCTGTTCGAAGCTAACGGTGAGTCACATATGGCGTCGTTGACCTTCAAGCTGATTTGATCAACAACGCCAGGTAGTGTTGAAAATGTTTGTAATGTAGTTAAAATTCACACCAAAATATCGGCATTATCTCTTCCAGCGACAGCTCTATAGCCACCGTAAGTGACTAGCTTTGTAATCATTCCCTTGCTCATGTTTTTAACTACTCCAAAACTGAACTTGCTTGATTTTGTTTATTTATCAATTGTTTATAAACGCTGCGGTCATTTTGCAGACATTATTCACAACCGGAAGATCGCTGTTTACCTCAATACTAACAGTTTTATTTGCCATAAACGCAGCCAACATTGCAGATAATATATGTGTATCTTCACTACGAATATCAGCTGCATCATTCCTACATGAAGTAGAACCCCAAGGTCCTTTTTCTGTAAAGTAGACACGAGTGAGACCATTGTATTCTGGAGCATGTAGCCTTGCTGATGAAGAAGGGTGCCATTTACTGATTGTTAGGTTGTCTCTTATTACATCCTGCGCAAAAGTTGTTGTCGCAATTAAATACGTAAAAAAGAAGATTAGTTTTTTCATATTAATACTCATGCTTATTGTTGTTAATTATCAATGTACTTTAAACAGGTTTCTGACTTCTAATAGCTATGTGTTATTAGTATAAATCAGCAACTATTAATGTGACATTAAGTAACATCGAATTACTACAATCATATCTGTACAAATATGCGTCCAGTGTAATCCTATTGATGTTCTGTGCATCGCATTCTAGTTTCACTAATAGATATTTAGTAGTACGCATGGGATAGGAAGTAGCCTCACTGTAAGACAGTGTTAAATGCAACTTGTTGACCCTGGGGCGTATCTTACTCGCTCTGTTCGATTTTGCAAAACACTTTCATTTTCATGACAAATTTACAAAATGTATGTGAATTTGTTCGTTTTTTGTGTATCTTATGCGTCCTGTTTTTTATCGTTATGAGTTTTTTGATCTTAAAACGTTTTATTTTTTTATGAATTAAGGGCCCTGTCATGAGAAAGATGCTAATTATTTCTATGTTACTAGCAAGCGCGAACGCTGCTGCTTTGGAAAGTTTTCTTGGAAAAGTAACTACTTTAGAGCCGACTTATTTACCCGGTGCTATTACGTTTGTGTTGGATAGTGGTAATGCGACATGCCCCAAAGGAACTTGGCTGAAGTGGGCGAAGACGGAAGAGAATAATAAGATTGTATATTCAACATTAATGGCAGCATTAGCCAGTGGGAAAAGGATTCGATTTCACATGAACGACAATGATACTGAGTGTAAAGGGCAATATATACACATAGTCGAGTGAGTAGGTCATGGGTGAGTTTTTCATTATCCAGAGAGAACTACAGAAATAATTAAACAAGGAGGTAGGGTGTTTAGCCTATCTAAAACCCTAAAACTGGGGCTGTTGTTATTTGTATTGTTAGTCGGTTTCTTTTTAATCCTCTTAAAGCCGCTGTCGTTATTTACCTCAAATACAATGAGTGAGCCTTCATCAAATATTGTAGATGAGCCTGAACCTTTAATCTTGAGTGCCGACTCGGGGTTTCCAACTCCTGTTATTCAGCTTCAGCAGACGATAGCGCATGGCTTAAGAGAAGCTGAGAGGAATGACCTCCCCTTATTGAGCGGTGAGCTTTCTGAATTTTCACAAAGCAATATTGAGGAGGCGTACCCACAGTCTCCAGAATTGAAGAGTTTGAAGTTGCGACTAGAAACGCTTCAATCAATCACAACCCCAAAATAATTAGAATATAGTGCGTTGCTCCAGTTTAACGGGGTAGCATTTTTACCAACGTTAGGATAAACCATCGTGGCTAAAACCCAACCCATGTCATCGAAGCAACTTGTTGCGCTACTCTCGGTATCAATACTCTCGGCATTTTTTCCTGCTCCAGCACTCTCATTAACCGCAGATGCAGGAAAAAGCATCGAGCTCTCTGGTGACTTTTCAGTCTCGGGTGGTCAGGCGACTTATACGCTACCTATATCCGTATCTCCGGGGCGTGCTGGCCACCAACCCGAATTAAGCCTTGAATACCGCAGTGACTCACCTAATGGCATGTTAGGTATGGGTTGGAGCTTGGGGGGCCTTTCATCGGTTTATCGTTGTGGAAAAAACCTTAACAAAGATGGCAAATGGGGAGGCGTTCGATTTAATAGTGACGATCGCTACTGTTTGGATGGCAAGCGACTTATCGCTATAACGGGTAAAGATGGAGAAAACTTAACGGAGTACCGTGTCGAGCATAATGGCTATGACAAAATTGTATCTTTTGGCCGAGCGGGCAACGGGCCGGCGAGTTTTAAAGTGTGGCGTAAAGATGGGTCTATGTATCAGTATGGTACCACGGCCAGCTCTCGTGTTGAGTTGCCAACACGTCCTGAGGTTTATAAGTGGGCACTGAGTAAAATCACCGATGCAAGCAAAGCCAACCATATCAATTTTGTTTATGCAGAAGATAACAGAGCGGGCAAACACAAATTATCGACCATCACTTATGTGGGCGGTAAGGTTAAGTTAGGTTATGAGGCGCGCCCAGACCGTACTGCAAAATATCTAGGTGGCCAATTACTGAATCGAACCGATCGTTTGAAGCAGATAGAAACCTTTGATAGCAGTGGAAACAAAATCGGCCGCTATAATCTATCCTACAAGGTGTCTAATTCAACATCTCGAAGCCTGCTTGCTCAAGTTGATTATTGCGCTGGCGGTCAATGTTCATCGGCCCTTCATTTTAATTGGAATGGAGGAGGAGGAATAAGTGGTTATCGTAGACCCACGCCTCAGAACACAGGTTTCAATAGCCCAAGCTACCTCGACACCAATGGCGATGGCCACAAAACGGCTTATGGAGTGATCAAGCGTAACGCGGATAACACGATGTCCATTAAGGGGCTGGACTCAGTAACTCATAACAATGTTAAATCATTCGGTTTGATCGGTAGTGTGATATCGCCTTCGATTAAATTGAATCAGTGTAAGGTTAGTGCCGCAGCTTCATACCATAAAGGTAACGGACAATTGGCTGGCTATTGTCGGTTCAGTAGTTGTTCTAATGGTTCGTGTGAATACAATTCTAATGGTGTCAACTATGGCGACTTTGATGGTGATGGCGTTGAAACTTATCAAGAAGGATACTCAACAACAGACATTAACGGCGATGGAGTCGCTGATTTACACAACTTTGATATCCCTAATGGCGGCTACCGTTATCGACTAACAGGTTCGAATTGGCAAACTCTTCCGTCTGCCGGTGGGCGTGTCTTAAAAGCGTTTACCGATATAAATAATGATGGTTATCTTGATGCTGTGATGGGGTCACCGACCTCTGAGGGGAAGCTTTACATCCATTTGTTTAATGGTAAATCATTTATCTCACCATCTGCTATTAACTCTCATCAAGTTTCACATGAAGATCGTGTCTTTTTTGCTGATCTAAACAATGATGGCTACCCAGAATTAGGCTACGGTCAATATTTCTACAAAAACAATCGAGATAACCAGTTTTCTATCGATAAATATCGGGGTACTGGGAATAATGCGAAAATACACTCCGTTCAAGATATCAATGGCGATGGTTGGGTTGATATCTTTTCGCGTATTAGTGATGACGCGAAAGTAGATGTCCTTTACTCATCACCAAGAAATATTGACAAAATATACCATTTTTCTGAAGTCGGTATTGACTATCGGGTGTTCTATGGGAAGTCAGTAGACAAGACGGTGTATACGCCTTCAGGCATTAGCAGCTACCCATTTAAAGTAGTGACGCCAAGGGGTTACTTAGTGGCGAAAGTAACCAAAACACCGAAAGGCTATGACCCAACGAGCTACAGCTATCAGTATACAGGTGCTAAAACGCACCTCAACGGTGGTGGTTTCCTTGGGTTTGAAAAAGTTATCGAAACAGAGTCTGCCGATGTAACGACCAGAACAGAAAGCGTATTTGAGCAGTTGGATCTGGCAAAGGTCGGCAAGCTTAAACGGGTTTCTGTATTCAAAAATGACAAAAAAGTGTCAGAGGCATCTTACAATTACAAAAAGTTAACTAAGCAAGGCTATGGGGCGAAGTATTACCAAGTTTATGCCAATCAAGTGGTGAAAAAAACGTACGACTTGAAGAGCAGCGTGATCCAGCGACAGGAAGCCATCAATCGTACGCTCGATGGATTTGGTAATGTTGTGAATGAAACCTCTGTGATTTCCAGTGATGTCAAAGGCGCTGGGTCCTTTACGAGCAGCCGCAAGCTTGACTACCTTTCAAACGGCGTGACCAACGATTATGTGTACGATGTTACGAAGGTGAGCAATGTCAACAACATCAAGGCTCTGTTTAGCTCTTTCAAAGCAGGGTTAGGGCGCTACTGCGCTGCCAACGGGGATGTGTATTTTAAAGCGAATGACAACGTGGTGCTTATCCACGGTGAAATTGATATCCCATTAGTTCTGCAGCGTTATAATGCTTATTTTAAATACCGAGTTTCTGGCGAAGTTAAAAAAGGTTCAAGTGGTTTAAAGGTTTATTCTGGGGAGCTATCGAAAGTGTCGGCAGCCACCTTTAATGCCGCTAAGCCCAAGGCATGTGGATACGTCAGCACCAAGGATTTTGATGGCGATGGCAACCTCGAACTCACCTCGTCAAACCTGAATCATGGTCAATTTATTCATGATGCAGGCGACAATTTTTGGAAAGTCGGCGCCGTGGCCTCTTCGACCTCAACGCTGACAGACAATACGACTCGCCTAAAGCGAACCACTAACAATGTGTTTCATTACACGGGCCGTGGTTTCCTAGGTTCAACAACCACAACCAGCTCAGATTATGAATCCACGGCGGATATTGAAACGGGTGGCAAATCCATCACCAATCGTTACCGTTATGATCAGTGGGGGAATGTCATTGAACAAAGCGTTGAGGGAACGGACTTGGCTGCTCGCACGTCAACGACTCAATATGACCCTCAAGGGTTATACGTTACTTCGACAGCGAATGCATTAGGGCATCGTTCTTCGACTCAGTTTAATGAGCAAGGCTTGTTGAAAAAAGCGGTCAGTGCATTGAAAGGCCGCACCAGCAGCTTTGGGTATGATGCTTTTGGTCGTGTGACCAGTGAAAGCTTGCCAGGCTTGGGCAATGTTAACAATACGAAATACCGACTTGGCGCACAATGTGGCGAGCATACCACTTCAACGACTGTCAGCTGTATAACAACGAAACCGGCCTCTGGAGGGCAGGTCACCACCTTCTTCGACTATGCTGGTCGAGAAGTACGTAAACTGCACACTGGTTTTAGCGGCCAGCTGGTTGTCGTGGATACGCGTTGGGACCGTAATGGGCGTAAAGTCAGCGTGACTCGCCCGCAGTTTGTGGGTAGTAAAACGGTAGCACCAGTGGTGACGTTTATTTATGACGATCTGAATCGCGAAATCACAAAGCGCGAGCCTGCAAGTAATGGCGGCATCGCAAAGTTTGTCACCAGCTATCAAGGGTACAAAACCAGTGTTACTGATGCGCGTGGTTATGAGCACAGTACGCTCACCAATGTGATGGGCCATATTCTGCGCAAAGACGAGCCACATGGCGCGTATCAAACCTATCAGTATTACCCCGATGGTAAGCTCAGAGCGAGCACCGATTCCGCTGGCAATCGTACTCAGGTGCGTTATGACAATTTGGGTCACCGAAGCTACCTAGATGATCCAGATATGGGCAAGTGGTCTTACATTTATAATACGGCCGGTGAGCTGATTGAAAAGCGCGATGCAAAAGGTACGCTCACTACCATTCAATACGACCGCTTGGGCCGAAAAACGAAGCAAACGGAAAACGGGAAGGTATCGACTTGGCGTTACGATGAGCGCGGTGCGCTTGGCACCTTGTCTGGCTTTGCGGGTAATGGCAGCGAGACCAACTACTATTACAACGCTGCGGGTTTAACCGAAGAGGTGGCCGTTAAAGTCAACAAAGAAAAGTTCAGCACACACTATTTCTACGACAATTTTGAAAGAGTGGCGCGTGAAGTTCGTCCGAATGGCGTCGACACTACGTTAGCGGGCGCAGCCAAACAGCTAAACAAGAAAAACAGCGAAGACAAGCTAGCGGTTGAGTACGTGTACAACCCGCATGGTTATGTCTCGGCGGTGCGCAGCCCGAAAACCTACGCTGATAAAGCGTTCACCAGTGCGAGCTTCCGAGCAGACATCAAGCAGTTGTTGAAAGAAGCGATAGCACAAGCGCAAGTGTACTTGAATAAAGCAGAGCGTTATTCAACTCAAGAACATTTCTTTGCGAACAAAGCCGCAGAGTACAATCGCAAAACGGTGAATGTTCATAACCTGGATCGCTCCTCACAGGCGTTGCTCGGCAATGGATACCGTTATAAACAATGGTGTAACGCACAAGGTGAATGTTATTTGCGTCCAGCAACTTGGGTACTGTTGCATGATGATGTGGCTATCCCGCTAGACATTACGTTAGAGGGCGCCATCTATCGCTTATCGACCTCACTGGCGAAAAGCTCAAAGAAAGGTACTCGAAACTATAACGCCAGCGTGCACCGAGTGTCACAGGCTGAGTTTGCATCGCAAACACTTAAGCCTGCGCATGATTTCATTTTGACCGACTACGACAGTAATGGTCAGAAAGATCTCATGAGTAACAAAGACCTGTACATTGCAAAGGCCGATAGTGCCACCACCAACGAGTTATTGTTTGCCGCAGATGACCTCTCTCAGGCAGCCAGTATCGCGGGGTCGCGTTACAAGTTCTACACCGACTTGGCAAGCCAACTGATCTCGTTGTCTGAAAAAGTCGCTGAATTGAGTGGTTTGTATTGCGAGTTCGCCAATCAGTTAGGTGGGAATCACTTAGCCGCGAATCAACGCCGTAGCTGTAAGAACACGCAGCAGTCGAGCCAAGTGGATCACCTCAACTTGATCTTGACTCAATCTCAATTGGCGGAATCGATAGGGAACCCGGCTTACATTTATTATTGGCAGCGCCGTGAAACGGATGCGTATGATCACACCTTGTCGGAAACGTTAGGGAATGGGCTAGTCAACACGTATAGCCACGATGCGCGAACGGGCAGGCCGAACTACATTGCGACGCACAAAGCGAGCCAGTTGTTTGATCCCCGTTTGTCAGGGAGCACCCGTAAAGGGCGTAACGTGCGTTTGATTCATTACCGTTATGATAATCACAACAACGTGACGTATCGCTATGACGAAAAGCTGGGCATCACCGACACGTGGGAATACGATGGTCTCGATCGCGTCACCAAAAACAGAATTGCATTAGCGAACAAAGCGCAACATGGCTTGAATAATCCGGACTTAACAGGCCCATTTAGCTATCAATATGACAAGCTTGGCAACCTAGAGTTTAAGACCGGTGTTGGTGACTACGAATACAGTAACCAACACGCTGGCCCACACGCGGTGACCAAAGCCAATGGTCTTAATTACCAGTATGATGCAAACGGCAACATGCTGCGTGCTTGGGCGGCAGGGGCGAAAGGTTCGGAGCGGGAATTGGAGTGGTCCGATTTCAATAAGCCGACCAAGATCACGCGGAACGGGAAAACGGTGGAGTTTTTCTACGATGCCAACCACAACCGCTATCTGAAAAAGAACAGTGACGGCGTTGAAACTTTCTACTTCGGTAAGAGTTATGAGCGCGTTACCGATACAGCAACAGGCATCGTGCAGCACAAGCACTTTATCTATGCTGATGGCAAGTTAATCGCGCTAAATACTCAAACGGATGATGGCAAGCAAGCGCTGAAAGATAAGCAAACACGCTACCTTCACTATGATGCCCTCAACTCGGTCGATATGATCACCGATGGCTACGGTATAGTGGTCGAGCGCCGCAGTTATGACACGTGGGGTAAGCAGCGTAAAGTCGCATGGCGTGAAGATGGCCCGTTGGATGTCGTGCAACAAGCGATCACCAACCGCGGTTACACCGGCCACGAAGAGATTGTGGAAGTGGGCTTAGTGCACATGAATGGCCGGGTTTACGATCAGGAATTGGGTCGATTTATTAGCCCAGATCCGATAATACAGGCGCCATATACCACTATTAGTTTTAACAGATACACTTATGTGTGGAATCAGCCTACGAGATATGTTGATCCTAAGGGGTTTATGTGTGTTGAGCCTGGAGATGGTAACGGTGATGGAGTTATTGATAGGGATGAAGATTCTGTAGAAACAAAACCATGTGATTCAGAAGAGAGTGACCGACCGAATAACAACTTCGGAGGCGGAACTAGTAATGGCAGCGGCTTAGGTGGAGGGAGTGATCATGGAAATGGCGGTGGGAATGATCACGGAAATGCTCGTCCCGACAATATAACGTCAGAAGAAACAGTAAGTGATTTACATATTGAGAACTTCCCATCAACGTCAGTGTTTGGTATCGGTGCCATTGCTGGAATCACTGAGGAAAGGATACATAGTAAAACTGGGCGAGGGGACCGATTAGGAAATATTTTCGACAAAAATTATTCTGGTCAGTTGTCGAACAAGCTAACTAAAACTATGCGTATTGCAACAAGACTAGGGCAGTTATCTGCGTTTGGGTCTGTTGCTTTAAGTATTAAAGGAATGTCAACTACAGATGATGATGTAGCACAGTCGCTAAGCAGCACCGAAGTCTTCGATAAATATGCAGATATATTCTTAGATATAACGTTTACAATGGTTCCATTTTTCACTGGCCCAATTGGTTTGAGTGTTTCACTTACTTATGCTGCATTAGATATTTATTTTGATTATAATTTGATAAGTGCAATCCGGAGAAGCTCATTTAATGCAATTCGGAGAAGTTCATTTGGTGAATTGAGGGGCGAAGATTGAACAGTTTTTTCTCATTAATATATTATTCCCTAAAGGATATTATGCAAGATAGAGGTCTTGTTGATATTGAGTGGAGGATTACAGCATTCCTTTCTGCATCAATTACTATATATATAGTAGCGCTTTCTTATTTTTTTGGGGAGGCTTTTCATTGGGCTAGGTTTTATGTGGGATTCCTCTTTCAATATTTAGAGTTTTACATGACTTCCTTATTTTTTCTGACATATTTGATTATAGTTAAATGCAAGAAATCTTGGGTGAAAAGGAAAACAAGAAAGAGTATAGGCTGGCTGTATATTTTATGTACGGCGGTTGTGCCCACAATAATATTCTATGTGTCATCTGAAATTATTTAGTTAACAAGTAAGATTAAAGGGGTCAACAAATAGGGTCAGGTCTTGCCTTTTGCTATTTTAAGGAAATGGTCTAGCTTTTAGTTAGGCCATTTTTTGTAGGGAAAGCAATGAGTAGACCTTTACGGATAGAGTTCGCGGGAGCGCTGTATCATGTGACCTCTCGGGGTAACGCTCGGCAACCCATATATTTAGAAGAGCAAGACTTTGACCTGTTTTTGGAAGTATTGGCGAAAGTGTGTGAACGGTTTAATTGGGTAGTTCATAGCTACTGCTTGATGACCAATCATTACCACTTGTTGTTAGAAACTCCAGATGGCAACTTGAGTAAAGGAATGCGACAGTTAAATGGTGTTTATACTCAAAGATTCAATCGTAAACATCGCCGAGTTGGTCATTTATATCAAGGTCGGTACAAAGCTATTTTGGTTGATAAAGAGTCATACTTGTTGGAAGTAGGGCGGTATATCCTCTTGAACCCTATTCGCGCCCATATGGTTGATAGTCCAGCAGAGTATCAGTGGAGCAGCTGGCACGCCATCATGGGTGAAGACGAAGCTCCAGAGTGGTTGGCAGTGAATCAAACACTGCTATTGTTCGATAGCCAACGAACAATAGTGGAACAAATAGGGTCAGGTCTTGCCTTTTGCTATTTTAAGGAAATGGTCTAGCTTTTAGTTAGGCCATTTTTTGTAGGGAAAGCAATGAGTAGACCTTTACGGATAGAGTTCGCGGGAGCGCTGTATCATGTGACCTCTCGGGGTAACGCTAGGCAACCCATATATTTAGAAGAGCAAGACTTTGACCTGTTTTTGGAAGTATTGTCGAAAGTGTGTGAACGGTTTAATTGGGTCGTTCATAGCTACTGCTTGATGACCAATCATTACCACTTGTTGTTAGAAACTCCAGATGGAAACTTGAGTAAAGGCATGCGACAGTTAAATGGTGTTTATACTCAAAGATTCAATCGTAAACATCGCCGAGTTGGCCATTTATATCAAGGTCGGTACAAAGCTATTTTGGTTGATAAAGAGTCATACTTGTTGGAAGTAGGGCGGTATATCCTCTTGAACCCTATTCGCGCTCATATGGTTGACAGTCCAGCAGAGTATCAGTGGAGCAGCTGGCACGCCATCATGGGTGAAGACGAAGCTCCAGAGTGGTTGGCAGTGAATCAAACACTGCTATTGTTCGATAGCCAACGAACAATAGCGAGCCAAAAGTATCATGACTTTGTACTTTCAGGCATAGGCAAACCTTTATGGAACAACCTAAAACAACAAGTATTCTTGGGTAGTGAAGATTTCATCTACAGCCATATGGAAAGTTCAAACGTGGAAGAGGGCGATATTGCAGAAATCCCTGCTAAACAGCGTCGTCCTAAGCCGCTTTCGTTGCAACAGTATGCTATCAATGCGAGTACGCGAGATGAAGCAATAACAAGCGCGTTCGCTAGTGGTGGTTACACCCAAAAGCAACTAGGTGATTTCTTTGGGTTACACTACTCGAGAATCAGTAGGATCGTGGCAAAAAGCAAGACCTGACCCTAAGTGATGGTGGCGGTGTTAGTGTTTGGTGGGCTTTGGGGATTCTGGGGCGTGTTTTTCGCAATTCCACTGGCAACCTTAGTGAAGGCGGTTTGGAATGCCTTGCCGAGCCATGCGCTAGATGATGACCCTGTACACCATCAGTAACGAAATAAGTGACAAAAAAGGCGACTATCGATGATAGTCGCCTTTTTAATTTGTCTCAGTTGGTAGTGAGTCTAGCTCACCCCAACAGACATTAAGCTTCTTGGTTGAAGTACTCTAGAACCACTTCGTGGTGAGTCTTTGTCTTGAATTTATTGAAGACGTGTTCAATCTGACCTTCTTCATCGATGAGGAAGCTAATGCGGTGCAGGCCATCGTAAACTTTGCCCATGAACTTCTTCTCGCCCCAAACACCAAATTGCTCAGCAACACTGTGGTCTTCGTCAGATAGTAGTGTGAAGTTTAGAGATTTCTTCTCAATGAAGTTAGGCAGGCGTTTCACTGGGTCGATGCTAACACCCAGAACAACCACGTTCAGTGCATCTAGCTCAGCTTTGATGTCACGCAGACCTTCTGCTTGAACGATACAACCCGGAGTCATTGCTTTTGGGTAGAAGTAGAAAAGTACTTTTTTACCTTTGAAGTCACCAAGAGATACGATATTGCCATCTTGATCTGGAAGAGAAAAAGCAGGTGCTGGAACACCAGCCGTTAGCGTATTCATGATATTTCCTTTTTAAAGACTGTTTTTAATAAAGTTGAGCGAGCCTTGGACTGATAGGCTCTGACACAGCGAGTTGAATTCTTCTTGTAGCTGCATCAAATTACATTCTGACTGCACAGAAGCGGTAATAGAGATATGGAATTGGTCGTTATCGAGCTGGACCTTAGATTTATTGATCGTTTGTGCGCTCAGCGAGTCGAGGCCGATGTCTCGGTCTGCAAAGAACTGTGTGAACTGCTCGGTCAGGCCGAGTTTGTCATCTGACTCAACGAACACTTCTAGCGTGTAGGAGTTCTCTACCACATCGTGCGGAGAGGTGCGCTTCATAATCGTAATCAAGTCATGCTCTTGGCCAAGCAAGGGCAGGGTGGTTTCAACACGGGTGATGTTGTTTGCTTTACCAGACAGTAGCATGATAAGCGTAAATTCTTCGCCAAACAGGGCGATACGGCTATCAATAATGTTACAGCCTGATTGGGTGACCAAGTGGACCACTTGGTTACAAACACCTGGGCGATCTGTGCCCACAGCTGTGATTACTAGATGTTGAGTCATAAAATCACGTCTCTATATATTCCATTGATTCATGCATGTTAGCACAGTTAGCAGGAGGAATAAGCGTGCGAGCGGGGCTTTTTATGACTCATCTTGCGTCTAACTGGCAACAAATGATAAGAATATCTAAAACGCGGAAACGCAAGTTTGTCGAGTGGCTGCACAGCTTACCTGATACTGACATCGACGGGGTTCCTATCCGTTAGATTGAGCTAAGGTTATCCAAATTATAGGCTGAACGGCGTCATAAGCCGTTTTACCTCAAACATACGACAATATTTCATACCGATGTTGCCGCTAAGCCACTTTAATGTCTTGTGTTTATTGATTGGCTTACAGTAACATGCAAAAAGAATAAATTAAGGGAGATAGACATGTTTTCAGGAAGTATCGTTGCGCTAGTTACGCCATTTAACGCAGATGGCGAAGTGGATTTCGACAGCCTTAAAAAGTTAGTTGAGCACCATGTTGCTGCAGGTAGTGATGGTCTGGTTGCGGTTGGCACAACAGGTGAGTCTTCAACACTTACAATTGAAGAGCATGTCAAAGTCGTCAATAAGATCGTTGAGTTTGCTGATGGTCGTATCCCAGTTATCGCAGGTACAGGCGCTAATGCTACGCACGAGTCAGTGCTATTCAGTCGTTTATTGAACGGTTCTGGTATTGCGGGTTGCCTGAGCGTAACGCCTTACTACAACAAACCGACTCAAGAAGGTTTGTACCAACACTACAAAGCGATTGCTGAAGTAAGTGACGTTCCTCAAATTCTATACAATGTACCGGGTCGTACTGCTGTAGACCTATTACCAGAGACAGTTGCTCGCCTTTCTGAAATCGAAAACATCGTTGCACTTAAAGATGCGACGGGTGATCTCGACAGAATTGCAATTCACCGTGAACTTTGTGGCGAAGATTTTATCTTACTAAGTGGTGATGACTTAACAGGCCTAGAATTTGTTAAGCGTGGTGGCGATGGTGTGATTTCTGTAACGAATAACGTTGCAGCGGCGGATATGGCTACTATGTTCAAACTTGCGAAAGAAGGTAAGTTTGAAGAAGCAGAAGCGATCAATGAGCGCTTGATGCCTCTACATAAGAATTTGTTCGTTGAGTCTAACCCTATTCCCGTAAAATGGGCGGTTCATAAAATGGGTCTGATTGCTGAAGGTGGCTTACGCTTACCTCTGACTGAACTGTCGGAACCAGCTCAACCTGTTGTTGCTCAAGCAATGACTGAAGCGTGTATTTACTAAAAACGTATGAAGTGATGCCGAAGCGAACCTCCGGCATTTAGGAGTATAAATGAAGTATTCTCACCAGCTAGTGATTGGGTCACTGGCTGTTTTCGTTCTTACAGCATGTTCTGGCAGCCCGACTCAACGTCGTCAAGCCAAAGATGATTTCGAATACTTAGAAACACCTGAGTTTTCACAATGGCAGTTGCCTGAAGATGCTCAGCCTCAGTTCTACCCCAATTTTGACATCCCGAGCGGTGACTTCACTGGTGGTGTCGGCCCTGCCGTGGATATTCGTCCACCACAACAGGTTCTTGAGTTGATCCCTGGTGCTCGTGCTGAGCGTCAAAACGGTGAAGTAACGTTATGGTTGCTTCGTGCAGAAGAAGCAGACCGTGTATGGCAAACGGCTGTCGACATGTTGGCTCAACGTGGTATTGGTATTCGTGAACAGTCTGAGAACGAGATTGAGACCGATTGGGTTACTTGGGTTTCTGAAGACGAAGACGTAGAGATCGGCAGCCGCTACTCTATCTCTCGTTTCCAAGCGAATAACCGTCATGGCTTCAAGATTAACCTTATCGATTGGCGTGAAGGCAACAAAGAGAAACCAGTTACGGCAACCAACAAAGAGCGTTACAACGCTTTCCTAACCAATTTAGTGATGGCTAAGTACGATGAAAACCTTCGTGCTGAAGCGGCTCTGAAAGCACAAGAGTTGGTGAAGCGCATTCCTATCTCGATGGGCTCTGACCGCAGTGGTTTCCCTGTGATTATTGCTCGTACGCCATACAACGTATTCTGGCAGCGTCTGCCGAGCTTGTTGCCGGCGATGGGCTTTGAGCTTGAAGAACGTAACCAATCTCAGGGTACGGTTAAAGCTAAGTACGCAGCGCCAGATGATGAGTTCTGGGAAGAAGTTGGCTTGCAACCTGTTGATTTAGCACCAGGTATATACAACTTCCTATTCGGTGATCTTGGTAACCGTACGTCAATTAACGTGACGGATGCATCAGGTAAGCCAGTAGAAGAAGAGCTACTTAAGTCACTGGTTCCCGTTCTAGCACACGTTGCAGACCAAACCAAAGATGATAAAGCGGCGGAAGCTGAGTAAGCAAACCTTGATAGGTTAAAGGGCCTCGGAAAATAGGCCCTTTTAGTTCAGCCAATGTTTCAGTGTAAACAAATAAAAAGAGGACACATTGTGTCCTCTTTTTTTGTGTTCGTTTGACCGTAAGATTAGTTACCTTTGGTCTCTTTCGACTGAGCTTTCTCTTGGTTTTGCTTATCTAGACTATTGAGCTTGTCCAAGTCGCTCTCTCGTTTGCTACGGCTTGTTTTTCCGAGATCCATATTAGCGGTCTGTTTTAGAGCTGCGATGTTACCTACCACAACGCTAACCACGATGATGATGATAACCCAAGGGTTTGTAAGCCACTCTAACATAAGCGCTCCTAATGGCTAATGTTCGCTACGAAGCGCGCATAGATCTTATCTAGCTGCTCCATAATAATCTCATACCCTAATATTGGCTTAGATTTGAGTTGCTTGCCAAGTAAAGTCGGGGATAACTGTGATAAACACAGCTCCGAAACGCTACGATGGCTAATATGCCAAGGTTCTATCGCCACACCGCCAAGGTCTTGGCTATACGGGAAAAAGAACCCAAATTGTGCAGCATTCGCAGAGAGCCATTGATAAAACGCTTGCTGGTGGCCGGTAAGGTATTCCCATGGCTCTAGTTGTAGCTGTGTGTCTTCAGGGAGGTGATTACGAGCAAAGACATCGAAGTCACAACCCCAATGGTGGCGACTCGCTCCAGGAAGCGCAGACCATCTCAGAATCGCCGACAGCTTTTGATGTTCAGTCAGTGTTGAAGCATCAAGTGGTTGGCTATCTGAATCCAAGATTGGGGCTTCACCAGAAAACTTGCGATTCCAAATCAGAGATTGCCTTTCATAGTCTCGAAAGCCACTGGCGATCTCCATTTTAAAGCCAGCAAGCTGAGCAGCCTCAATCAAACTGTTTAGGTCATCGATAACGTCACTGTGTACCAAGAAGGTCTTAGTACCAATTAGTGTCGGTGCCAGATGAGAATCTGATTGTCCGGTAAGCTGCTCTGGTGTCATAACGCGTCTCTAATGTTTGGAAGTGATACTTCGCTAGGAAAGATCTATTTAGCGAACAAGTTCACCAACGTTCTTTCGTACATGTCAGTTAGCTTCTCTAAATCCGCCACTTTCACGCATTCGTTAACCTTGTGAATGGTCGCGTTTACTGGGCCAAGTTCAACCACCTGTCCGCCCATACGTGCAATGAAGCGACCATCAGATGTACCGCCAGTTGTCAGCAGCGCTGGTTTCACATCATTGACGTGACCAACAGCATCAACAATCGCATCAAGCAGTGAGCCTGCGTCTGTTAGGAACGGGTCGCCGTTGAAGGTCCACTTAAGATCGTATTCGAAATCGTATTTATCGAGCGTTGTTGTCACGCGCTCAACGATAACGTCATTGCTTAATTCAGTACTAAAACGCAGGTTAAACTGAACATTAAACTCACCTGGAATCACGTTAGACGCGCCAGTACCTGCACTCACATTCGGGATCTGGAAACTGGTTGGTGGGAAGTAGTCATTACCTTGGTCCCATTCAGTCGTCGCTAGCTCGTGAATTGCCAGCAGAGAGCTGTGTACCGGGTTATTTGCTAGGTGAGGGTAGGCAACATGACCTTGTGTACCTTTAATGGTTAGATCGCCTGTGATAGAGCCGCGACGGCCGTTCTTTACCACATCGCCCACAAACTCAGTGCTTGATGGCTCACCAACAATACACATGTCAATGTTCTCACCACGTGCCATCAGAGCTTCAACAACACGTACTGTACCGTTGATGAAAGGGCCTTCTTCATCAGAGGTGATAAGGAAGCCGATTGAACCAGAGTGGTCTGGGTACTTTTCAATAAATTGCTCTACGGCAACAATCATTGAAGCCAGAGAACCTTTCATGTCTGCCGCACCACGGCCGTGTAAGTAGCCATCAACGATCGTTGGTTCAAATGGTTTGGTGTTCCATTGTTCGATTGGGCCAGCTGGAACCACGTCGGTGTGACCTGCGAAAGCAAATAGAGGTGCTTCGGTACCACGACGAGCCCAGAAGTTCGTCGTATCTTCAAATACCATCACTTCGATTTCAAATCCGAGTGATTTTAATCGATTAATCATCAGCTCTTGGCAGCCTGCGTCTTCAGGGGTTACCGATTGACGGCTAATGAGGTCTTTTGCCAGAGCCAAAGTTGGGCTATCTGTCATCCTTGAATTCCTTGTTTAAATAAAACGTCGAGTCATTAATTTCAGGCGTTGAACAGAGCACGTTCAACGCCTTGTTATCTGTTCTAATATTGCTTATTGCGCAAGTTATTGATTATAAAAGTGACTGATTACGCAAAAATAGCCGCGTATTGGTCAGCTTTAAAGCCAATGTGAAGTTTGCCATCGACTTTAAAAATAGGGCGCTTGATCATCGCTGGCTGTTCAACAAGCAGAGTGATTGCCGTTTGCTCTGTTAACGTGTCTTTTTGCTCTTGAGAAAGCTGACGATAAGTCGTGCCACGTTTGTTTAGTACAAGCTCCCAGCCAAGCTCTGAACAGAAGTTTGTTACTAACTCTTCAGTGATGCCTTGTTTGCGATAATCGTGAAATTCGAACTCGATACCTTCAGCTTCGAGCCATTTCTTTGCTTTTTTAATCGTGTCGCAATTTGGGATACCAAACATTGTGATAGTCATTATTGTTCCTCTGGGTGATTTTCTTTCATTGTTATGAGTTGAATCCTATCAGGAAGCGGCAATTCAGACAAAATAGAGTGAGGAATATTTCATTGAGCGAAAAAAAACAGTAAGAAAATGTCACTATTGGAGACTTATTGATCAGCCTCAACATGTTGTCAGCGAAAAAAGAAATAATTGAGTTGCACATATATAGGAGGTGTCAATGGAGTTGAGTCCTGTTTTTGCAAGGCGGCTATATTTAGCATTGTTAGTTGAAAGCCTTGATAGGCCAAATGTGCCTAAACTCATCGAAAAAACGGGTTGGCCTCGTCGTACTATTCAAGATGTACTCAAGGCGTTACCGGGGATCGGTATCGAACTTATGTTTGTTCAAGATGGGCGACGTCATAATGATGGTTATTACCAGTTATCCGATTGGGGACCATTTGACAGTCAGTGGGTTCTAGAACGTAAAGGCGATATAGCAACAAGTCTTGGATTTAGTGCATAAGCCAGCGAAAGCTGGCTTTCTTTTTTGTATGCTGCTAAGTAGAGCTGTTGGCTACTCGCAAAGATAAGCGGTACCAAGCATGGTAACCGAAGTGGCAAAATCTTGAGGTAAGGTAAAGATGACTGTGTTTGCACCAAGCTCAATGGTATTGGTTTTGAGTTCGTTCATCGCACCCTGAATCAAGGTGTCATTCGGGTAGAAGAGGTAGCTGTACCAATGGCCTTCGCTACCAGTGACTTCCCCTTTGTACTCACACTGTTCAATATCAGTCATGCCGTGAAAATCCATTCTCACACTGTTGGCTTCATTGTGAGGTACTGAAGTCGGTGTGGTACACCCCAACAACATGCCGCTCACGGCTAATGCCATCCATTCCTTTTTCATACGTCTATCCTGTTATTGCATCAAATAAATCGCAAAACCTACCCAGCTCGCGAACAATAGTATCCACGGTAACTTACTTGAGTGATTTGATGTCGCTTCAACACTCGATGTTGCATTGCGCTCTTGTTCTATCGCCGCTTGTTGAGTTTGCTTCTCTTTTTGTACACGTTTTTTGGCTTTATCAGCTTGACGGTTGCGTTCCTTTTGCTGCTTCTTGTAAAGCGCGATGCCTTTCTCAATACCTTGGGCAATTAATTTGGTTTGTTCTTTGGTTTGGGCTGGCTTTTGAGTCGCTTTGGCTATCTTCAGTGCTTCTTGTTGTGATTCAACAGAGGGTGTATTAGTTTTCTTTTTCATGCTGAGTTCGATAATTAAAACGGATTAGCTAATAAGATAACGCAAACCTAGTTAAGTATGAATGATTTGCGTTAAAGTGTTGGTTTGAAAACAAGTGAAAGTGAGATTTGTGCGGTACTCCATAGAACAATACGACAAGCACGGCTTCTTAAAAGCACCCATCTTATTATGGTTAGGTTGGCTGTTTCTTGCGAAAGCTCTCGTCGTTTTCATCGTTGCAGGTGCAAGTAGAGAATCGGGAACTGATATTCTCGAGATCATCTACCCAGATCATCATATGTTTTATGTAGGGATCGCTTTGAGTGTCCCTAGCTTGATACTGATGTGGTTATTTGGGCTAAGATCTCCAGATAGAAAGCGCCTCAATAAAGTGGTGTCTTGGGGGCGTTGGGCCACCATGGCTGCTATTGTGGGGCAGGGTTCCCATACAATTTATTTAATCTATTTGGATAACGGTTGGTTCCGTTGGTCAAATGGTCTCACCCTATTGTTGCTGCTGTGGTTTGCGCTTTATCTAACCAATAGCCATACAGCACGGGATTGCTTTAAAGTGGTTGAGCACGAAGACTGATTCTCATCAAAACATTTGTCCCATTCACCATTATACTTAGAAGCTAAAACTGGAAGGAATAATCTATGCTTAATGTCTCAAATGAGCAGCCTAACGTTCAAAGTGCTATTTTGCCTGAAGCTGGGCCTTTCGCTCTTTACGTTCAACTTAAAGTGAATGCTAACACTGCTAATGTACTAGCTGAAATTCAAAAGATTCCAGCGCTAATCGAAGAGCTGAATCAGACTCAGCTAGATGCAAACCTAACGGCTTCGGTTGCATTCTCTAAAGCGTTTTGGGATAAGTTCGAGCAGGCAGCTCCCTCTGATCTAATTGATTTCCCTGCGCTTGGTGAAGGTGATGTTACAGCACCTAGCACGCCAGCAGATGTGTTGATTCACTGCCATTCAAACCGACACGATCTGCACTTCTTCATCTTACGTAAATTGCTATCTGAAGTAGCAGCAGACGTTGAAGTGGTTGATGAAACTTACGGTTACCGCTTCCTAGACTCTCGTGACATGACGGACTTCGTTGATGGTACTGAAAACCCGAAAGACGCACAACGCGCTGAAGTCGCGATTGTTCCTGAAGGTGAATTTGCGGGTGGTAGCTACGTGATGGTGCAGCGCTTTGTTCATAACCTTCCAGCTTGGAACCGATTGAATGTATCGGCGCAGGAAAAAGTGGTTGGTCGTACTAAGCCTGATTCAATCGAGCTCGATGATGTTCCAGCAGCGTCTCACGTTGGTCGTGTAGATATTAAAGAAGAAGGCAAAGGCCTTAAGATCGTTCGTCACAGCTTACCTTACGGCACAGCAACGGGTGATCACGGCCTACTGTTTATTGCTTACTGTAACGTGCGCCATAACTTCGACGCGATGCTAGAGAGCATGTACGGCGTAACTGATGGTAAAACAGACCAACTGCTTCGCTTTACTAAAGCGGTGACTGGCGCGTATTACTTTGCTCCTTCAACTGAGATGTTGAGTGCATTAACGATTAAGTAAGTCGTCTCAAAAAGAATAAACAAAGGGAGCCTCAGGGCTCCTTTTTTATTAAAGCTTTATATGAATTGGTCGATATGAGAGCAATCGTGAGTTTTATTCCTCTTTTTGTAAGCGAAGGTCTATGGCTATAACTGTTAATACCAATGTCTCAGCGCTGGTGGCCCAGAGAAACCTCTCTAATGCCAATAACATGCTGAACCAATCTTTGGAGCGCTTGGCTTCAGGGAGTCGTATTAACAGCGCTAAAGACGACGCTGCTGGCCTACAAATCTCCAACCGCTTGGAAGCGCAGATGAGTGGTATTGATGTCGCTGTGCGTAATGCGAATGATGGTATATCTATCATGCAAACCGCTGAAGGTGCGATGAATGAAACCACCAATATCATGCAGCGCATGCGCGACTTGTCTCTACAAGCAAGCAACGGTTCAAATAGCCAGTCCGAAAGAACGGCGATTCAAGAAGAGATTACCGCCTTAAACGATGAGCTGAATCGTATTGCAGAGACCACTTCTTTTGGTGGCAAAAAACTTCTCAATGGTAACTTTGGTAGTACGTCATTTCAGATTGGTGGTAGCTCTGGCGAGGCGGTACAAATCGGCCTCAAAAGTATGCGTACCGATGACATCAACATGGGTGGTTTTAGTTATGTCGCTAATGGCATGGCCAATGACTCGTGGGCAGTGAAATCAAATCAGAATGATATGACGATGTCGTTTACCGATCGTTTTGGCCAGCCTCAAGAGATCATCATTAATGCGAAAGTCGGCGATGACATTGAAGAGTTGGCGACCTACATAAATGGTCAAACGGATCTGGTCTCAGCTTCGGTTAATGATGATGGGCAGCTTCAAATCTACATGTCTGGTGAAGATACCTCTGGCACTATCTCTTTCTCTGGTTCACTCGCGAGTGAACTGTCGATGTCGGCGGGTTACTATGAGTCGGTGAATGACATCAATGTGACGGATGTGGGTGGTGCGCAGCGTGCTGTTTCTATTTTAGATACCGCGATGAAGTACGTGGATAGCCATCGCTCTGAATTAGGCGCAATGCAAAACCGCTTCGACCACGCCATTAACAACCTTGAAAATGTTCATGAAAACTTGGCGACCTCAAACAGTCGAATCAAAGATACCGATTACGCCAAGGAAACGACTCAGATGCTAAAGCAGCAAATTCTGCAGCAAGTTAGCACCACTATTCTGGCTCAAGCGAAGCAAGCACCTAACCTTGCCTTAACCTTGTTAGGTTAATCAATTACTTTAAATCTCATAACACCATTTCAGTTTATTTGGCTTCTTTGGTTAATAAAAACACAAAACCTCGCTCGACGGACTTCTCGACAACTTTAGCGTTTTTCTTATCTTTTTTTTGATAAATTTATTACCAGTCACGCTTTCTTCTCCTTTATCGCTATTTCTTTAATTTTATGGTTTTTTTCCTAAAGGTTTCGCCAATTACGCCGTTATTAAAAGTAACTTTGAGAGAACTACTTGGTTTTCCGAGACGTCGGAAACCGCAATACCGGAAAATCAATTGGAGAAATCACCATGGCAGTGAATGTAAATACCAACGTTTCAGCGATGACTGCGCAACGTTACCTAAACAACGCAAACAGCGCACAACAAACATCAATGGAGCGTTTAGCTTCTGGCTCTAAAATCAACAGCGCAAAAGATGACGCTGCGGGCCTACAAATCTCTAACCGTTTGAACGTTCAAAGCCGCGGCCTAGACGTTGCTGTTCGTAACGCGAACGACGGTATCTCTATTGCACAAACTGCTGAAGGTGCAATGAACGAGACAACTAACATCCTGCAACGTATGCGTGATCTTTCTCTACAATCTTCAAACGGCTCAAACTCAAAAGCAGAGCGCGTAGCGATTCAAGAAGAAGTAACAGCACTGAACGACGAGCTAAACCGTATCGCGGAAACGACGTCTTTTGGTGGTAACAAGCTACTTAACGGTACTTACGGTACACAATCATTCCAAATCGGTGCAGATAACGGCGAAGCGGTAATGCTGAACCTGAAAGATATGCGCTCTGATAACGCTCAGATGGGTGGTAAGAGCTACCAAACTGAGAACGCTAAAGACAAAGACTGGAACGTACAAGCGGGTTCAAACGACCTAAAACTATCGTTCACAGATAACTTTGGTCAAGCTCAAGAAATCGACATCAGCGCAAAAGCCGGTGACGACATCGAAGAGCTAGCGACATACATCAACGGTCAGCAAGATTCTGTTAAAGCGTCTGTAACTGAAGACGGCAAGCTACAAATGTTCGCGGGCAACAATAAAGTAAGCGGCGATGTGTCTTTCTCTGGTGGTCTTGCTGGTGAGCTAGGCATTCAAGCTTCTAAAGAAGTGACGGTTGATACTATCGACGTAACGTCTGTTGGCGGTGCTCAAGAGTCTGTAGCAATCATCGATGCGGCACTTAAGTACGTAGATAGCCACCGTGCAGAGTTGGGTGCTTTCCAAAACCGTTTCGACCACGCAATCAGCAACTTAGACAACATTAACGAGAACGTTAACGCATCTAAGAGCCGTATTAAAGATACCGACTTCGCGAAAGAAACGACTCAGATGACTAAGTCTCAGATCCTTTCTCAAGCTTCAAGCTCGATTCTTGCTCAAGCGAAGCAAGCGCCGAACTCGGCACTTAGCCTACTAGGTTAATTAACCTAATACGACGCGATACAAAAGCCAGGCTCCCCCCTGGCTTTTTGTTTATGCAAATCACGTATTATCTACACCGAATAGGGCAGATGATAAAGAGTTAGTATCGATTAGATGGTCTCTTTAAATACCAATGTCACTGCGATGATGACGCAGCGACACCTCAGTCATGCGGCCGAGCAAAACATAGAGTCTCAGCGAAACCTCACCTCAGGTTATCGGATTAACTCCGCCAGTGACGATGCTGCAGGTCTGCAAATCTCCAATACTCTTAACGTTCAAACTAGAGGGCTTGATGTCGCCTTGAGAAATGCACAAGATGCGTATTCGGTGGCACAAACTGCAGAAGGAGCTTTGCATGAGAGCAGTGATATATTGCAACGCTTGCGCTCTCTGGGGCTTCAAGCGGCAAACGGCAGTAATGACTCAAGTGATCGGCAAAGTATTCAATACGAGGTCGTAGCGCTGCAAGATGAGCTTGATCGTGTCGCGATCACGACGACATTTGCAGATAAAAACCTGTTTGATGGTTCTTACGGCTCGCAAAGCTTCCATATTGGTGCAAATGCCAACTCTATCTCTCTGACACTGCGAAATATGCGCAGTCACATTCCGGAGATGGGAGGGCAGCATTATGTTGGTGATGCGGTCGATAAAGATTGGCGAGTCACTAAAGATAGTCAAACCCTTAAATTTGAATACCAAGACAGTAAAGGGCAAACCCAAACAGAATCTATTCGGCTCAAGCTAGGAGATCGCATCGAGCAAGTTGCTACTTATATCAATGCGCAGCAATCGATAGTGAGTGCCTCAGTGACTGAAAACAATGAACTGCAATTCTTTGCCTCGAAGCTGAATGCACCTGAAGGTGTAACGTTAGAGGGCAGTTTAGCGGATGAGCTTGATGTTAGTGCTGGTGCGTTAGTCACAATGGACAACATCGATATGTCGACTGTTGGCGGGGCGCAGCTTTCAATTGGAGTCATTGACGCGGCAATTAAGTATGTTGATTCGCATCGAAGTGAAATAGGTGGCTTCCAAAACCGGGTTAGTGGCACGATAGAGAACCTTAATACGGTGAACCGAAGTGTGACTGAATCTAAAGGGCGGATACGCGATACGGATTTTGCGCGTGAGTCGACGGAGATGGTGCGCTCACAAGTGCTGCAAGATGCGACTACCGCATTGTTAGCCCAAGCGAAACAGAGCCCGAGCTCGGCACTTGGCTTGCTCAGTTAAATGACTTACAGCGATGAACATCGCTCAGGAACAAAAGTTTCAGGTAATAAAAAACGCCACCCTTAGGTAGCGTTTTTATTAAAGCATATAAGTAATCGAGATTACTTAGTTACTTTAAGAACTGGAGTTTCACCAACAGTTACAGAACCAGAAAGCTTGTTCAGCTCTTTGATTTCGTCCATGTTAGAGATAACAACTGGAGTAAGCGTAGATTTCGCTTTCTCTTCTAGAAGCGCTAGGTCGAAAGTGATGATAGTGTCACCAGCTTTAACAGATTGACCTTCTTCAGCTACACGAGTGAAGCCTTCGCCTTTAAGTTCAACAGTATCGATACCGAAGTGAACGAAAAGCTCAACACCGTCGTCAGACTCGATAGAGAATGCGTGGTTAGTTTCGAAGATCTTACCGATAGTACCGTTAACTGGAGCTACCATTTTGTCGCCAGCTGGTTTGATCGCGATGCCGTCACCAACGATTTTCTCAGCGAAAACTACATCTGGCACATCTTCGATGTTTACGATTTCACCAGAAAGAGGTGCGATGATTTCGATTGCACCAGCATCAGCGCTGTCATCAGATACAAGCTTTTTCAGTTTGTCAAACAGACCCATTGTGTCATGCTCCTAACGTTTAGTTTTATTCTGTAGAATATACTATACCAATCTAACAAATTAGACGACTATTTTTAGCCGTCTAACTCTATTAAGAATTTGGCGATTACTGAGATTTCTCAGCGATGAATTTTTCTACGCAAGCTTCAATTTCAGCAGCTGTAGGTAGAGATAGTGCTTCGTCAGCCATAGCTTTAACTTCAGCGAAGTTAGAGTTACGGATTACTTTCTTAACTTTAGGGATAGAGATGCCGCTCATAGAGAACTCATCTAGGCCCATACCAAGAAGAAGAAGTGTTGCACGCTCATCACCAGCAAGCTCACCACACATACCAGTCCACTTACCTTCAGCGTGTGATGCGTCGATCACTTGCTTGATTACTGTAAGAACAGCAGGAGATAGCGGGTTGTATAGGTGAGAAATCATTTCGTTACCACGGTCTACCGCAAGAGTGTATTGCGTTAGGTCGTTAGTACCGATAGAGAAGAAAGATACTTCTTTCGCTAGGTGGTGTGCGATTGCAGCTGCTGCTGGAGTCTCAACCATTACGCCGATTTCGATGTTTTCATCGAAAGCTAGGCCTTCAGCGCGAAGTTCAGCTTTGTACTCTTCGATTGCTTTCTTCAGTTCACGGATCTCTTCAACAGAAATGATCATTGGGAACATGATGCGTAGTTTACCGTGTGCAGATGCACGTAGGATACCACGTAGTTGGTCACGTAGGATTTCACGACGATCCAAGCTGATACGTACTGCACGCCAGCCTAGGAACGGGTTCATCTCTTGTGGAAGATCCATGTATGGTAGATCTTTATCGCCACCGATATCCATAGTACGGATGATCACTGACTCACCGTTCATTGCTTCAGCTACTTCTTTGTAAGCAACGTATTGCTCTTCTTCAGTAGGAAGCGCGTCACGGTCCATAAATAGGAATTCAGTACGGTACAGACCAACGCCTTCACCGCCATTACGCAGGATACCGTCACAGTCTTTTACTGTACCGATGTTGCCGCAAACTTCTACACGGTGACCGTCTAGAGTTTCAGCATGCAAATCTTTTAGTTTTGCTAGTTCAGCCGCTTCTGCTTCGAAATCTGCTTTGATTTTCTTAGCTTCTGCTAGTTCAGCTTCAGAAGGGTTGATGATGATCTTGTTGTTCATCGCGTCTAGCACAAGCATGTCGCCGTTCTTAACTTGCTTAGTGATATCGTTAGTACCAACGATAGCTGGAAGCTCAAGAGAACGTGCCATGATTGAAGTATGAGATGTACGACCGCCGATGTCACAAGCGAAACCAAGAACGTAGTCTAGGTTGATTTGTGCAGTTTCAGATGGCGTTAGGTCGTAAGCTACTAGGATAACCTCTTCACTGATGTCTGATAGAGACACAATGTTGATGCCTAGAGCATTTTTAACGAAACGAGTACCGATATCGCGGATATCAGTTGCACGTTCTTTTAGGTACTCATCATCAAGAGATTCAAGCGCACAAGCTTGCTCTTCGATCACAGTGTGGATCGCGTTGTCTGCGTGCATTTTTTCTTTCTTGATGAGTGCTAAAATCTCTTCTTCTAGCTCTTCATCTTCAAGCAGCATGATGTGGCCTTCAAAGATTGCTTCTTTTTCTTCGCCAAAAGTTTCAAGTGCTTTTTGCTTAACAACTTCAAGTTGTTGAGAAGATTTGTTACGAGCGTCAAAGAAACGCTGTACTTCTGCTTCAACTTGGTCGTCAGAGATAGATTGAGTGTTTAGGACAATTTCATCTTCTTGAAGTAGTAGTGCTTTACCGAAAGCAATACCAGGAGATGCTAGGATGCCTGAAATCATAGCCTTACCTTAGTTGTTCAACTGTAAACGGGAGAGTGTGTGACTTTAAGTCGTCGACTAATGTCGCGCTTATTCCTATCTATTTCGAACAAAGCCACTTTGCTATGCAAAATGGCTTTGAAAGAAGGAGACCGTATTAGTGTAGTTGATCCATAAGAGCAACTAGGTGGTCAACTGCTTGCTGAGCTTGAGGACCTTCAGCTGAAATAGTTACGTTAGTACCTTTTACTAGGCCTAAAGTTTGTAGTTTGAACAGGCTTTTCGCGCTAGCGCTTTTGCCGTTAGAAGTCACTGTGATGTCAGCGTCGAAAGATTTTGCTTCTTTAACGAACTGTGCAGCTGGACGAGTGTGAAGACCGTTTTCTGCTGTGATTTCTACTTGCTTCTCGTACATTTTATATACCCCAATTAATTTATTTTTTGTAAGTTTGTAACCAGTTTAGCTTAACTGCTTTAGCTCAAATGCGCTAGAGGCTAGTACGCCATGTTCGTGTTAGAACTTAGACTGGTTATAAATTTTTATCCAGCCATGGTCATCTTTTGTTGAGGACTCACGACCTTCAGAATCTGTTTATTGCTTCTTTTATTTTGAAGCGAAAAATAAAACAGACCCGATATTACCAAAGGTGGGGCAGGGATCAACAAAAAAGCCCCTAAACGGGGCTTTTTTGGACGAAAAATTGATTTGACCACATATTATTGTTGGTTCTCTTTTTCCGTAAAGATACCTGCAAATAGCGCTGTACTTAGGTAACGCTCACCAGAGCTTGGAAGTACAGTGACAATGGTTTTTCCTGCAAATTCAGGTAGCTCAGAGATTCTGTTCGCGGCTACTACTGCTGCACCTGAAGAGATACCTGCAAGAATACCTTCTTCTTTCATTAGTCGTTGAGCCATTTCAATTGCTTCTTCAGAAGTTACTGACTCTACGCGGTCGATAAGTTCTAAATCTAAGTTTCCAGGGATGAAACCGGCACCGATACCTTGGATTTTGTGCGGAGCTGGTTTGATTTCCTGACCTGCAAGTGCCTGTGCGATTACTGGAGATTCTGCTGGTTCTACCGCGACAGAAGTGATGGCTTTGCCTTTTTCACCTTTAATGTAACGACTTGTACCAGTGATAGTACCGCCTGTGCCTACGCCAGCTACAAACACGTCAATCTCGCCGTCTGTTGCTTCCCAGATCTCAGGACCTGTTGTTTGTTCGTGAATCTGTGGGTTAGCTGGGTTGTTGAACTGTTGTAGTAGTAGGTATTTGTCTGGATCTGAAGCAACAATCTCTTCTGCTTTAGCAATCGCGCCATTCATGCCTTTTGGTGCTTCAGTCAGTACTAGGTTTGCGCCAAGCGCTTTAAGCAGCTTACGACGCTCTAAGCTCATTGACTCAGGCATAGTTAGTGTAAGTTTGTAACCACGCGCTGCTGCTACGAACGCCAGTGCAACACCTGTATTACCACTGGTTGGTTCAACAAGCTCGATACCTGGCTTAAGGGTACCTGCTTTTTCTGCTTCCCAGATCATGTTAGAACCGATACGACACTTAACACTGAAGCTAGGGTTACGAGCTTCGATCTTAGCTAGGACGTTACCTTTGCTTACTTTGTTTAGGCGGACTAGAGGTGTATTACCAATCGTTAGGGTGTTGTCTTCGTAGATCTTGCTCATGCGATATTCCTTCATTTAATGACAGCACTAAACGTATGTATATCAATCACTTTACCGTCTAGTGTCTTTCGATGTTTGTTTAGCTTGAATTTAGATTAAACAAGTTGAAAAAAAGGTAAAAGGATTAAAAAGTTATATCATATAGATATGTAGCAGAATTGACGCCTATCTACAGTGAAGTCAGAACTTCAAATAGATAGGCTAATACAGAGGGGAGAATTAGCGAGAGCGTAGAGCTTGGTCTTTAAATTCAGCAACCCACATCGCGGTTGCACCACATACGGCTACGGGCATTACAATCAGGTTCAAAATTGGAATAGTAGTGAACACGGAAACAAGCGCGCCGAAGCTATAGCTCTTACCTTGTTTTTGTTTCAAACTATTTCTCATGTCATCAAATTTGATTTTATGGTTATCGAATGGGTAGTCGGCGTATTGAATCGCTAACATCCACGCGGTGAAGATGAACCATAAAAACGGTGCAACGGTTTGTCCTAGTGCTGGAATTAACAAAAGTAGGAATAAACCGATCGCTTTTGGCAGAACGTAGACAAGCTTGCGCCATTCTCTTGCTAAAATACGCGGTGTATCTTTAAGAACATCAAGTAGGCCATCATCATTGACTTTCTTGCCGCTAAGTAGCTCTTCGACTTTTTCAGAGAGCAAACCGTTAAAAGGAGCTGCAATGAAATTGGCAAGGGTGCTAAAGAAATATGAAAACGTTGCTAAGACAGTTAACACCAATAGTGGCCATAAGATATAGGACAACCATGACAAGAAGCTTGGTAAACCTTCCATCCAGCCTTCAATCCAAGTGTTTAAGTTAGAGAAGATATAAAACAACGCACCGCCAACCAGCAGGACGTTAGCGATCAGAGGAAGTAGCACAAATTTACGAATGCTCGGTGACAACGCGATTTTTATTCCGAAAACAAAATAGCCAAAGCCGGAGCGGGGAACAGATTCAATAGTCATATTTAATTAAGGTCACATGTGAATTTGGTTAAATAGCAAACACGTCTAGTGTACTCGACCGAAATTAAGAAAAAAAGCGTGGTGAAAATCACACCATCTAAAGAACTAATTGTATTAAGTTGTTCTAAAACAGTGGCTACTTTTGATAGAGTAGTGAGATTGGTCAAATTAACCCAACTTAGTGACAGCGTTTTGCCGCTAGTTGACTAAGAAAGCTGAGAGCGAAAAATGCAGGAATTGCGATTTGTACTCATTATTGTTGGCGCACTAGCTATCGCCGCATTATTGTTCCACGGTTTGTGGACGAGTAAAAAAGAAGGGAAAGCAAAGTTTGGAGATAAGCCACTTGGCAAGCTAGATAATGATAGCTTAGACGATGCTGAAACCATCCCAAACCGTTCATTCGCCCCAGAAGATGATTTTGAAATAATCCGAAAAGAGCGTAAAGAGCCGGATTTTGCGGTATCGCCATCTGCGGCTGATCCGCTGATCGATTCAGATCCGCTTACAGCACCACAATCAAAAGAAGAGCAACAAGACGATATCGAGTTGAATGATTTGCCTTCTTTCAGTGTTGAAGACCCTATTAAGGTTGATAGCGAACCGGAAGATGTTGAACAAGCAGTAGAACCAGAGGTTCCTAGCTTCGAACTGACCGATGAGCAAAAAGAGAGCCATGCAGGTTTTAAAGAGCAGTACGGCTCTTTTGAAGAAGTTGAAGCAGAACAAGTTGCTGAGCCTGTAGTATCAAGTGAGCCAATGGCTTCACAACAAACTTTTACTGCAAGTGAACCATTCGTAGCTAAAGAGAGTGTTGCCCCACAAGCTGCTCCTGTTGAAGAAACAAAGCAAGATGAAGAGTTAGGCTTAGAGGTGATTGTCCTTAATGTTCACTGTGCTGGAGAAATCCCATTTGTTGGTACTGAACTTTTCCGCAGCATGGAGAACAATGGCTTAACCTACGGTGAGATGTCTATTTACCACTGTTTTGCACAATCAGCTGATGAGCCTAAAGTTATCTTCAGTGTCGCGAACATGATGCAGCCAGGAACTTTAGAGCATGATGATCCAGCTGACTTTACGACTAAGGGTATTTCGTTCTTCATGACGTTGCCATGCTATGGTCAAGCAGATCAAAACTTCAATGTGATGTTGAGTGCAGCACAGAAGATTGCTGATGATATGGGTGGAAACGTCTTGGATGAATCGCGTAACTTGATGACACCAAACCGTTTATCAGACTATCGCAAACAGATTAGAGACTTCATGTCGGCAGCGAATGTTTAGCCATATTGTTTAGCCTAGTAAATAATCTATATTTATAGAAAAGGGCTCCTAAGGGAGCCCTTTTTGATATTTCAATCACGACAGAGAATGATATGAAAGAATCGATTCAAGTGACCTTAGAGCAGTTAAGAGAAACTCTGCACTATCATGCCGTTCGTTATTACGTAGAAGATAGCCCAGAGATCCCTGATGTTGAGTACGATCGATTAATGCAACAGTTGCTAAAGATCGAAGAAGAGAACCCAGAGCTAGTAACTGTTGACTCACCGAGCCAACGTGTTGGTGGTCAGCCACTAGATGGCTTCACACAAGTGACTCACGAGATCCCAATGCTTTCTCTGGATAATGCATTCTCTGATGAAGATTTGGATGCGTTCAATAAGCGTATGTCCGATAGGGCGCCAACCGCGAACCTTAAGACTTTCTGTTGTGAGCCTAAACTCGATGGCCTTGCTGTGAGCTTGCTTTACGTGAACGGGACATTAGTTCAAGCGGCGACTCGTGGTGATGGCGCAACGGGTGAGAACATCACTGAAAACGTACGTACCATCAGCTCGATTCCACTTAAGCTACAAGGCGAAGGTTGGCCAGAACGTATTGAAGTGCGTGGCGAAGTGTTCATGCCAAAAGCCGGCTTCGATAAACTGAACGAAATGGCGCTGAAGAAAGGCGAGAAAGTCTTTGTTAACCCGCGTAATGCAGCAGCCGGTAGTTTGCGTCAGCTGGATTCCCGTATTACCGCAAAACGCCCATTAGCTTTCTATGCTTACAGCGTGGGTGTGGTTGAAGGTGCAGAGCTCTCAACTAGCCACTACCAACGCTTCTTGCAGCTGAAAGGCTGGGGTTTACCTATGTGTCCTGAGACTAAGCAGCTTAGCGCACTTGAGGATGTAAAAGCGTATTACCAAGATATCATGACGCGTCGCGATGCTCTGGCTTATGAGATCGATGGCGTGGTGATTAAAGTCGATGATATTGCGGCGCAAGAAGTGCTTGGCTTTGTTGCTAGAGCCCCTCGTTGGGCGATTGCTTACAAGTTCCCGGCTCAAGAAGAGATTACCCTGCTTAACGATGTTGAGTTTCAGGTAGGCCGTACCGGTGCTATTACGCCTGTAGCTAAACTGGAGCCTATCTTTGTGGGTGGTGTGACGGTGAGTAATGCAACGCTACACAACGCTGATGAGATTGCTCGTCTAGGTGTTAAGGTAGGTGATAGCGTTATTATCCGCCGTGCTGGTGATGTGATTCCACAGATTGTCGCGGTTGTACAAGACCGTCGCCCTGAGACGGCTAAAGACATCGTTTTCCCTGATGCATGCCCTGTATGTAGCTCTACGGTTGAGCGTGTCGAGGGGGAAGCTGTAGCGCGTTGTACTGGCGGTTTGGTGTGTCAGGCTCAGCGTAAAGAAGCGCTTAAGCACTTTGTATCTCGAAAGGCGCTTGATGTTGATGGTCTGGGCGTGAAAGTAATAGAGCAGCTTGTTGATCGTGAAATGGTCGAAACACCAGCTGATCTGTTTAAACTTAGCGCTGGCGTGATTACGGTGCTTGACCGTATGGGGCCGAAATCGGCACAGAACGTGGTGAGTGCGCTGAACAAAGCGAAAGATACGACGTTAGCGCGTTTCCTTTATTCACTCGGTATTCGTGAAGTCGGTGAAGCGACTGCGATGAACTTAGCACAGCATTTCAAGACATTAGAGCTCGTTCAAGCGGCAACTCATGAACAGCTTGTTGAAGTGTCCGATATTGGCGACATCGTTGCTAGTCATATTACGGCTTTCTTCTCACAAGAGAAAAACCGAGCGGTCGTTGAACAGCTTATCGAACTAGGCGTGAACTGGCCTGTGATTGAAGATGCGCCAGATGACCAAGAATTGCCTCTAGAAGGAAAAGTGGTTGTGCTAACGGGTTCATTGTCTCAATTGGGCCGAAGTGAAGCGAAAGCTGCACTTCAAGCGTTAGGTGCCAAAGTAACGGGTAGCGTATCTAAGAAAACCGATATCCTATTTGCCGGAGAAGCAGCAGGTTCTAAATTAACCAAAGCACAAGATTTAGGTATCGAAATAAGAACCGAAGAAGATCTAATTGCTCTTCTTTCGTAAGTAAATTCAGGTAAAAAAAGCTCAAAGGCACTCCTTTCAAGAGAGTGCCTTTTTTGTGTCTGTTATAAAAATGGTGGCTTTTTAATTGTTGAGAATTTTGTTCCTATACGAACAACAAAATCAGGACAGTGACGGCGCTCAACATTAATGAAATAGCGTTCTAGTTGTATCAGAAATGCGAGTCATATCTATTTTTATAAAAGGCGATCTTACTTAAATTGCTGTTTTATATGGCTTTAGGTGTTATTGTGTGTGACCTTTCAAATTTATCGATCTGGATCACTAAGTACATGGTAAATTTGCACCAACTCATATTTTTTTAGATGAAAATTAAGTTCTCATTGATCTTTTTGAGGGCGAAGTTAGTCTTAATGCCATGGATGCACGATGTGTATACCCAGAAAGGAAATAGAGAATTCAGCGTTAAGGATTCTCAAACAAGAAAAGGTATTTCTCTCTACGGCGGCCAACTTTAGGTGGGGAATATTCAAACAGCTATATCCATTTTTAGGAGTTTTATTCCATGGAAAACAAATTTTTTAAAGTATCTGCGATTACAGCAGCAATGGTAGGTGCACTTTCTGCTGCTCCAGCTATGGCTGAAGATCCAATTGGTCCTGAATATGCAAGCCAGGCGTCTGAGTTTTTCTCCGAGTCTACAATTAGCGGTAACCTAAACTTCTTCATGCGTGCTCGTGACCGAGCTGGTAAAGATGCAAACGGTAATGATACAGCAAAAACAGCTAACTTAGACCACGGCTCTATTTTTGCTAATTTAGGTTTCCATTCTGGCTATGTAGCTGACGTCGTTGGTGTTGATGCTGTTGTATACAGCACATTCGATATGTGGCAAGAGGCAGGCAAATGGGGTGGCGGTCATGAAATGAACTTCTTCCAATGTGATTCAGTCTACTCTACAGATTGCTGGGAAGATGGTCGTGGTGATAACACTGACAATGGTGTTTCATTTGCAAAAGCATCGATGAAGTTTAAGTTTGGCGAGAGTGTAAATGCACAACTTGGTTATTTCCAACCTTCTGTACCAAGTTCATTAGGTGTTAACTGGTCATTCGCTCCTGGTACATACCGCGGTGGTGAAGTTGGAGCTAGCTTTGGTAATCTTTCACTTGGTCTTGTTGTGGCAGATAACTACAAAGCTCCTTGGTTCAAAGAAACTTACGAATTCCAAGATGGCGCAGGTAATGATGCGGGTGAAGTATACTCATTAGGTGCTCGCTATGCGTTAGATAACGGTATTTCTTTTGATGTTGGTTACGGTGCTTTGACAGATGGTGACCGTAAGAACTTCCATGTCAAAGTTAAAGGTACAACCGATGGTGGGCTATACTGGTCTCCTCAATTGTACGTAGTCGATGATGATAACCAGTTTGATAGCACTGCATTCCAAACTGCACTATTGACATCTATGTCTATGGGTCAATACAGCTTCCGAGCAGAAGCTACATACACAGTAGCTGATTCTGAAGATACTCGTGGCAATGTTGGTAATATGTCATACCGCTTAACAGAGGCCTATGGTGGCTCTAATGGCGCTTATGATATTTGGTGGAACAACCGTTCTGACTTTAACCACGATGGCGAATATGCGTTCTTCTTATCTTCATCTCGTGATTTCTCTGATATTGGTGGTACAGGCTTCAGTGCTGGTGTAAGTGGTGCTTATGGTGCGGGTGCGAAAGCTGACGGTTACGATGAATTAGTTGAGTATGCATATAGCTTATTTGCAAACTATGCGATACAAGCTGGAGCACTGAAAGATGCTAACATTAGTTTCTACTACACTAATTACTACAATGACACTAACGCAAATGACTGGGCTGTTTATTCTAACGGATTCAATGATGAGACCGATTTCAAACTAGCACTAACAATTCCTTTCGGAGTTAAGTAAGTTAGATAAGAAATAGATAAAGCTGGGCATTTGCCCAGCTTTTTGCTTTTTAGGAGATATTTATGAAACGTATTGTAACCGTAACATTAATTGCTTTTAGCTTGGTAGCATGTACTTCTTCACCGAAAACAGCGTCTGAGTTTTGGTATGGTCAAGGTGAGCGTTTTGGTTCTCGCGGGTATACGATAGATAATGACTCGTTGGCAGATATTAAAGAAAAGGTTGAGTTTGATGAATCTGCTTACCTTGCGGGTTATGAAAAAGGTAAATCAGAGTATTGTGACCCCTACAAAGCATTTGAGAAAGGTGTAAAAGGAACACGATACACGGATCAATGCTTGGGTATGCCTCAAGAAATAATGATAAAAGCTGAGTGGCAGAGAGGGTGGGATGCATTTATCGGTGCTGATTTTTACCGAGTTAGGTAGAAGCTCATATATTTTCCTACCTAACTCACATTACTCTATTGATGAGAACCCCCATAGGCTTTGCACAGTTCTCGGGGAAGTTGTTTAACGACCCCGTCGCTAAATGTACAAGGCACACCTGCCCCAAATACTTTCCCCGCACTATTTTTTGCCATAGAGATTGGAGTGGCAAAAATGAAAATGCTAGCTATCACAATCGTTATAAATTTCATATCTGATTTCCTTTCGTACTTACCAAAAATATGATGGGCACGCAATTGGCATGCTCAATACCAAAGTATGCTCATGAATTATGAAACGTCAAAGTTATATAAAAATTTTCCATTAAAAATAACAGTGACTTATTTTATTAGACATATCAGTAAGTTTTTGATTCTCAGTTATTGTAAACTTTAAAATATGATGGCTATGTACGTTAATGAAAGAAAAACTACTATAAATGATAGACTTTATTTTCTTTAATTATATTTACGAACTCATAGAGGGAATCTAAGTGTGTTATTCGCTATTATATCAAAAGTAATAAGGGCTCAAGAACGCGCATGCATATCTGGTTATTAGAGTAATATCATGAATATAAGTGAAGCAGCAAAAATCACCAACCTATCAGCTAAGTCTATTCGTCTTTATGAAGATAAAGGCGTAATATCGTCTCCTATTCGGTCTGAAAATGGCTACAGAACCTATAGTGATAAGCAGATAAAACAGCTAGGCATCGTTGCGAAGGCGAGGAGCGCCGGATTTTCACTTGATGAGTGCCGTGCGCTTGTTGAATTAGCTGATAATCCATGCCGGGAAAGTGCCGACGTTAAAGCAAAAGCGCTTAGTAAATTGGAAGAAGTAAACAAAAAAATTGAAGATCTATTGGCAATTCAGAAGACATTGAAAGGGTGGGTTGAACGATGCCCCGGAGACTCAAATAGCCATTGCCCGATCATTGATTCACTTGTAGAGAAAAAGCCGTAAGTGTGTTACTTATGGCTTTAGTAAAAAATGATTTGATAAGGAGTGCTTGAATTACTCTTTAGTTGGAATAATCGTTAATACTATGCCATCTACAGCAATGACGATCACCTCTGTGCCTGCTTCTAAGTCGTGAGCAGTAACCGCTGACCACGTAGTATCACCTAGACGGATACGACACTTGCCTTTTCGAATGTCACTATCGATTCGAGTTGTTTGACCTACCAGCTGCTTTTCTCTTTGGTTGAGTTCTCTATTTGAATCTGACCGCTTATCACTAGATAGTTGCCTTCTCCACCACAACCAAGTGGTGATTAGGGAGAAGCTAGCAAAGGATAGCCATTGCATCTGCCAACCAATTGGTAGAGCACCCAAAAGAGCACCGACCAACATGGCTGAGATGCCTATCCACAAAAAGTAACCAGCGGTTCCAACCAGTTCAAGTGCAAGCAACGCTAGACCAAACGCCAGCCAATGCCAGTGGTTTACTTGTTCTAGTAATTCGACCATAAGTTAGTCCTTACTAATTGTATCATTCTTGTGTGTGAACATTTCTGCGATACCAGCAACAGAGCCCATTAGGCCAGTCGCTTCAAGTGGTAGCATGATGATCTTACCGTTTTCTGCTTGTCCAATTGACTTCAATGCCTCGGTATAGCCTTGTGCAATAAAGTAGTTCACGGCTTGCATGTCACCCTGTGCAATTGCGGTTGATACCATTTCTGTTGCTTTCGCTTCTGCTTCTGCCGCACGTTCACGTGCTTCTGCTTGAAGTATTGCGGCTTGCTTTTCACCTTCAGCTTTTAGGATCTCTGATTGTTTGTGACCTTCAGCCTTAAGGATCTCAGCTTGTCTTACACCTTCTGCTTCTAAGATATCGGCACGCTTGTTACGTTCCGCTTTCATCTGAGCATTCATCGCAGCCGTCAGGTCTGCTGGTGGCTGTACGTCTTTAATTTCGATACGGGTAACCTTTACGCCCCACGGGTTGGTGGCTTCATCCACGATGTTAAGAAGCTTGGTGTTGATCATGTCACGTTGACTTAGCATCTCATCAAGTTCCATTGAACCCAGTACCGTACGAATGTTAGTCAAAGTTAGGTTACGAATCGCGTGCTCGAGGTCATTGACTTCATACGCTGCTCGCGGTGCATCAATCACTTGTACGAAACAGACCGCATCAATAACCACATTGGCATTGTCTTTAGAGATAACTTCTTGCGCGGGGATATCAAGAACTCGCTCCATCATATTGATTCGTTGACCGATTTTATCAATGAACGGAATGATTAAGTTAAGGCCTGGTTTTAGTGTGTGTGTGTAGCGGCCGAAGCGCTCTACCGTCCAGTTATTACCCTGTGGTACGGTTTTTACACCAGCGAAAATAAAGAGCAGTGCGACGACAGTAAAGACGCCAATAGTAATAAAAGTATCGATAGGCATACAAAGTCCTTTGCAAGTTTAAGTTTCAAATTATTTATTACTCATACTGGCGCATATTTAAAGTGGGAGTAAATTTATAAATGAGAAATGGGCCATAAAACATTGATTTTATGGCCCATTACGAGTTTTTCATTCAAAAAAGCTTATGAGTTGCTTTGTCGATTTTGTATTTGACTACTTACTGTTTAGGAATCAAGGAGCCTAATTAGTAAAGCAGAGAGTAAAGTTGACGGCGGTACTTACTAGCAACAGGATTGCCTTGCCCAAGTGCACTTAGGATATCCATGAACTCTTTTTTCATGTCTCCATCAAGAGCATTGAGGTCTTTGACTAGAAAAGACCACAGTAGGTCCATTGCTTCTTCACTACGGTTTACTTGATGGTATTGCAGTGCCAATTCTGACGCGGTTTTCGCATCGCTTGGGTTTTGCTGCAGCGCCGCTTCTAATGCTTGGATCTCTGGACTATCGGCAGCTTGCTTATGAAGTTCAAGCTTGGCGACTAAGCCTTTGTAGTAGTTGTCTTGGTACTCGAGTGGAATTGTTACCAGCTGAGCCTCAGCAAGGTCAAATTGTTGGGTTTCTAGTAAACACTCTGCAATTGCCAGTTTAACTTCACCTTTGCTCGTTAGTTCTGCTGGAAGCTGCTGCATAGCCGCTAAAGCTTGAGTGTGCTCACCGGCTTGCATCTGCTCAAGTGCTTGGCGTAGTGCCAATTCATCTTGGCTTGGAAGGTGTTTGCCAAGCATTTCCACAATTGCTTCTATGCGTTGCGGACCACCTAGGCCATCGACAGGTTGACCGTTAACAAACAGTGCAATAGTCGGCAGTGCTTGAACACCAAATTGGCTAGCAATGGCTTGCTCTTGTTCGCAATTTAATAGCGCGAGCGTGAATGCACCATTGTATTGCTGAGTTAAGGTTTGTAGTTCAGGAATGACTTGAGCACTCTCTTGGCTCATTGGTGCCCAAAAATGGATGAGGACAGGGGTCTGCATCGAACCTTCTAGTACTTGACGAAAGTTCTGCTCATTAAGTTCAACAATATGCGGAGATTGCATTTACGTTCCTTGAGATTTGTTTTGGGATACGTTGCAAATATGGGGGGATAAGCGGGTAACTTCAAGATCTAACTGGGTAATCTCGGATAAAAAGACGCAAAAATAGAAAAACGCTATGCTTCAATGTTGAGAGAGTTGTTAACTCGACATGGAAGACACAGCGTTATCGGTGAGGTGGTCAGTGAGGTATTACGTAAGATACTCAAAACAGAATAAACAACGTAATTGCCAGACTCAGACCTACCAAATTAAGGCGGTTTAAAGTCATGAAGTATCCAAAGGGCTAGTCCATCAATTGGGGATAACTGATGAGATAGGCTAAATCATGACATCTTATTGTTACGAATAAATTACATCGTTACATTAAAGTTTGCGACTGTTCATTCAAAGTTAGTAATTTATGCGGCTTTTCTGAGAATAGGGTCTAGCAAACGGCTCGGCAGTAATCTTTTCAATACAGCGAACACTTTAGTGGGAGTTGTGACTCTGTACCTTAGCTTGGGTTTATCGGCGGTGAGCGCGTGATAAACAGGTTCGATACAACTTTCGGCAGGCAAAACAAACGCGTTATTCGATGACTCTTTTTCAAGTCGGTCTTTTTGTTGTTGGTAAGCATTTTGATGAACACTACCTTCTATGTTGATCCACTTATTGAAAGCTTTTAAGGCGTTGGTTCGAAACTGGGTTTCGATTGGACCGGGTTGGAGTAATGAAATGTGTATACCACTGCCATGCAGCTCTAAACGCAGAGTATCTGTCCAACCTTCAATTGCGAACTTTGATGCGTTATACGCACCACGATATTTCATGGCAGCAAAGCCGAGTACCGAACTGTTTTGGACAATACGCCCTTCGCCACGCTCTCGCATATGAGGCAGGATCTGGCAAACGAGGTGGTGCCAACCAAAGAAGTTGGTTTCGAACTGTTCTCTGAGCCCTTGCGTCGGTAGATCTTCTAAAGCACCAGCCTGACCATAAGCCCCGTTGTTGAACAGGCCATACAATCCATTTGGTGCTAGCTTGATGGCTTGTTTCGCTCCGCTTTCAATACTTTCCTTGTTGGCAAGGTCCAACTGAATACAGGTGAGTCCTTCTTCTTGAAGACGTTGAACATCTTGTGGGTCGCGGCAAGATGCGATGACATGAAAACCGCGTTTGTGAAGTGCGTGAGCACAGGTGTAGCCAATGCCAGTTGAGCAACCAGTGATGAGAATCGACTTGTTCACACTTAATCCTTTGTAAGAGCTTCTTTGCTCTTAGAGTAAAGAATTAGTCTTGATGTTGTAACAAGTTTTTTAATGCAGGCTCGATTCTTGAGTAACTGAATATAAAGCCCATCTCAGTTAACTTCTTAGGCTTGGAACGAATGCTATCGAACAGTAGGCAGGACGACTCGCCCATTAGTAGCGACATCGCCCATTTGGGGGTGAATAAGAAATGTGGGCGACGCAATTGTTTCGCGAGGGTGCTACTGAACTGCTTGTTGGTCACAGGGTGCGGAGCGCACATGTTGAATTCACCTTGAGCGTGGGGGAGTGACAACAAGTGATTGATGGCTCTGACCATGTCGAGCATGTGAATCCAGGGCATGTACTGTTTACCTGACCCTAATGGACCACCAACACCAAGCTTGTAAGGCATCAGCATCTTTTTGAGTGCGCCACCGTTTTCACCCAAAACAATCCCTGTTCTTAATAGGATAACGCGAGTGTTCTCTGATTCGGCTCGTTTAGCAATTTCTTCCCAGTGAGCACAAACTTTATGAGGGAAGCTCTCATCTTCGACTTGCAGTGATTCATCAAATGGGTGTTGTTGCTGGTCGCCATAGTAGCCGACGGCAGATCCGCTGATAAAGACTTCAGGTGGTGTTGTGCTTGCTTGAATGAGTTCGACGATCTTCTCTGTGATCAGCCAGCGGCTGCTACAGATTCTCTCTTTTTGCTCATCACTCCAGCGTTTGTCCGCTATTGGTTCACCTGCGAGGTTAATCACCGCATCAAAATCGTTGAGGTCATTCAGCTCATCAAGGGATTGGATGTAATGAAGGTTGTTTTGGTTCAGGTGGCTTAGGCATTGTCTCGCTTTTTCAGGGTTTCGCGTGAGCAATGTGACGTCGTCAGTGTTCAAGCTCTTGATCAATTCAGAGCCAATAAATCCAGTACCACCAGTTAACAATATCTTCATACCAATCTCCTTATTAAACATAATTATAGACATGGCTTGTTTTTAGTCGCCAACCAATACGAAAAAATCACTATAACGATCAGTTGGTTTCGATCGTGTGATACCTAAATTGCCGCACCAACAATTGGTTAAACAGTGAAATTTAATTCATTAGTTTAGATATGTGTATCGTTATCACAGTTAAGAGATTTTACTCGCATATGTTACCAACTGCGTAATGTTTATCACATTAGAAATAATAAGGATTTGCCATGATTACTACGGATAGATAATCAAACGTAATTATTGGCTATAGGGAGTTGCGATGACGGCAGTGCTAGCTTTGTTTCGAACTATGTTAGGTAGCCTTCGTGATCTATTGCCTATTGTTGCGGTGATCGCTTTTTTCCAGCTTGCTGTTTTGCAAGAGCCGCTTCCGCATCTGTTGTCTATTTTGGCGGGTTTAGTGCTGGTGGTCTTTGGGCTCACATTCTTTATCTTCGGGCTTGAAATGGGGCTGTTCCCGATTGGCGAATCTATGGCTCAAGCTTTTGCCCGCAAAGGAAGTGTGTTCTGGTTACTGACTTTTGCTTTTTGCCTGGGCTTTGGAACAACCATAGCGGAGCCTGCTTTAACTGCGGTGGCGGCAGAAGCAGCAGAAGTGGCAGCCGAGGGCGGTGTAATACCTAATTCTAATGATGAAATGGAAGAATACGCCGACGGCCTGCGTTTCACCGTTGCATTGTCGGTAGGTATCGCAATATTACTTGGGGTACTTCGGATCCTAAAAGGTTGGCCAATTCAATACATGATCATCGGTGGCTATATTGGTGTGGTGGTGCTCACTGCTTTTGCCCCCGAAAATATCATTGGCATAGCGTATGATTCTGGCGGCGTCACCACATCAACCATCACCGTTCCGTTGGTGACGGCATTAGGCGTGGGCTTGGCTTCAGCGATTAAAGGGCGTAATCCGATGATCGACGGTTTTGGATTGATCGCATTCGCTTCACTGCTGCCGATGATGTTTGTCATGGTCTATGGAATGGTGGTGACATGATCAGTGTTCAACAGTTTATCGATACCTTTCTTGGCACCGTGATGGATGTGATTCCGATTGCGGTGATCATATTTGGCTTTCAATTGGCGGTGCTACGCAGGCCAGTCAACAACCTGCCCAAAGTATTGATAGGGTTCTTTTACGTCATTCTTGGCTTGTCTCTTTTCTTGATGGGGCTAGAACTGGCCTTATTTCCTTTAGGAGAGACGATGGCGATGCAGTTAACGGAGCCGTCTTTTCTGACTGAATTTAAAATCAGTTCTGGCTTAGCCCTAACGTGGTTTGATTATTACTGGGTCTATCTTTTTGCGTTCTGTATCGGATTCAGTACCACGATCGCCGAGCCCTCATTGATAGCGGTTGCGATTAAAGCGAATCAAGTTTCCGGTGGCAGTATTAGCGTCAATGGGCTCCGGATTGCCGTTGCACTCGGTGTTGCAATCGGTATTTCGCTGGGCAGCTATCGGATCGTGGCTGGTGATCCTATTCATTACTACATCATTGTTGGTTACGTGGTTGTGGTGATCCAAACGTTTTACGCGCCCAAACTTATAGTGCCTTTGGCCTATGACTCGGGCGGTGTCACCACATCGACGGTGACAGTGCCATTGGTGACAGCATTGGGGCTTGGACTTGCCTCTACCGTACCTGGGAGAAACCCGGTGATCGATGGTTTTGGGTTAATCGCCTTTGCTAGCTTGTTTCCGATTATTTCAGTAATGGGCTATGCCCAAATAACGCAATGGTTAAACCGTTTACACACCTCTAAGGAGAGCAAAGATGCGCTTTAAATTGATCTTAGCGTTTGTGGAAGAGAGCAAGACTGACATCGTACTCGATGCGGCGCGTGATGCGGGCGCAACGGGGGCTACCGTGATCAATAATGCTAGAGGGCAAGGGCTAAACCAAAAACGTACCTTCTTTGGTTTGACGCTTGAGGTACAAAAAGATGTGCTGCTGTTTGTCGTTGAAGAGCACTTAGCACGACACATTTTAGAGACCATCGGCAAAGTTGGCGAGTTCGACCAAGAATCAGGGCAAGGAATAGCAGTACAAATCGATGTTGAAGATGCGGTTGGGGTTGCACATCAAGTCGAAACATTAACTAAAGTCGTAGAGGACGAGCTATGAATACCAGTGACAAAATCCGAGTCAGCGATGTAATGGCCAATACCTATGTGATTATCGATGGCTTAACCACAGTGTTAGCAGCGATAGAAATGGCGAAAAAGCACAAAGTAAAAGCGATCATCGTGGATAAGCGTCATGTAGATGATGAATATGGGATTGTGTTGATGAACGACATTGCCAAAAAAGTATTGGCCAAAAATCGCTCCCCTGAACGTACTAATATTTATGAAATCATGACTAAGCCCGCGTTAAGCGTGTCTGCCGAAATGAATGTGAAGTATTGTGCACGCTTGTTTGAACGCTTTGGTATTAGCCGCGCTCCTGTGGTCCGTGATAATAAGATTGTCGGTATGGTTAGTTACAATAATATTGTTATCAACGGTATGGTGGGAGATGACGTTTAGCCGTTAGGTACGTACAATAGGCCCATAAATTTTATGGAGAAGTACGTGTGAAATTATTTTTTGCTTCAGACCTACACGGTTCGCTACCAGCAACAGAAAAGGTATTAGAGCTATACCAAGCTTCGGGTGCCCAATATTTAATCCTACTGGGTGACATTCTGAATCATGGCCCTAGAAATCCGATTCCAGAGGGTTACAACCCGCCTGCTGTTGCAGACAAGCTGAACGAGTTCTCCCAAGAGATCATTGCTGTCCGTGGGAACTGCGACAGCGAAGTCGATCAGATGTTGCTCTCTTTCCCAATGATGATGGATTACTCATGGGTGTTACTAGAATCAGGCCAACGTATCTTCTTAACTCACGGTCACCTATATAACACAACGAAACGGCCAGCACTGAAAGCGGGTGATATCATTGCTCATGGCCATACCCATATCCCAGTTGCTGAGTACCAAAATGACATCTTCATTTTTAACCCTAGCTCGGTGACGTTCCCACGGGAAGGGCATGCAGCAAGCTATGGTATCTACGAGAATTGTAACTTCAAAGTGATCAGCCTTGACGGCGATGTACTGGTTAGCGGCCAGCTTTAAATCATAGAATTCGCCGTCATGGGTTTATTTTGAATCCACGTGTCCGAGGTCTCTGTCTGGAGCAATGATGTTTCTCACTCTTTGCTTCAGAACTTTCGCTTCAGGAAAGCCGCCGTCCGCCTTTCGTTCCCAAATCTGTACTCCATTACAAAAGATCTCAAATCGTCCACCGGTATCTGGATGCAGGCTGACTTGTTCAATCTCTTCACTGAAGGTATGAAGCAGTTCCTGGCACAACCAACTTGAGCGAAGCATCCAATTACATTGGCGGCAATAGTGTATTGCTATTGTGGCTTTCAGCACTGCTGGGCTGTGTTGATTCGACTCTGTATTCATAGATAACCTTTAAAATTCTATAGCAATAGCTTGATGCCAACCGCAAACGTCAATATTTCGAAAGCCGTTTTGACGAGCTGATTGCTTGAACGGTTTGCGAGGAATGCCCCTAGGCTTCCGCCAACAAACGAACTTAACAGTAATATGGGTAACCATACCCAGTATATTGGCGCACCCGCTTGAACAATGGCAATACCTCCAATGCCATTCCAGAACAAACCGACGCATATCATGGTTAACGCGACGGCTTGTTTATAAGTAAAACCAAACCAACGAACTAGAAATAGGGTAACTAACAGGCCTGATCCGGCAGTGAGTGAACCGTTGATGATGCCTATGAGTGCCAGCCCAACCCCACCGATTATCCAACCTTTTATGTCTCGGTTTTTAAGCTGCTCTTCTTGACCCAATTGTTTCTTTAGTCGTGAGTAAACGCCCAGTGCTAAGATCATTGCGCCAAGCAGTTTCTGTGCAATGGCATCTGGGATCATGAGTACGATATTCGCGCCAACGACCACTCCAATGCTGCCGACGATAATTAGGTAGAGACAAATTTTCCAGCTTAACGTGCCACCCTTGATATGGGTATATGCAGCACCTAAGCCGAGAGCAACGCTAGCGACTTTGTGGGTAGCCAGTGCAACTGAAAAGGGCAATCCTAGAAAGATGAGTAACGGGAACTGTAGAAGCCCAGCACCGCCGCCTGATAAAGAGGCAAGCGTGTTGGCGATTAATGAGCCAAAGAATAGAGCGAGTGAGTTTATCCAATCCATAGAGTTTTATCTTTGAGTTTAAGATAACAAAAAGGGGCCTCATGCCCCTTTTTTAGGTTTATCGTGAATGGTATTCATCCATCGATATGCCGCAAATAGCTTTTCAATGTTAGTTCGAAAACAAGACGGTAGAACCATGATTTAAGCTAGTCAGTAGCAGTGCCTTCGGGTTAACAATGTCGATGCGACGACTTTGCTCTGCATCCATCTTGATTACTTGAGTAATCAGCTCTAGTTGCTCTTGAGAGAAGTCTTGGCGCTGAGCCGATGTAACATCTTTAAACTCAGTTGGCGAAACCAGTAGGTAGTTGTCGTTAATTTCCCACTGACCCGTCTCTGAAATGTTGATGACGTTAGCTGGTGCGGTTTGTGTGCCGTATAGCCTGACCACCGACATTCTCAGATATGTACCGTTTGGTAGGTACTTAGCATTTGAGGAGAGCTCAACTTTACGGAGTGGACCGATTGAATCGGCTTGTTTTTCTGCACTGATAAGCGAAACCATCTTTGATTGCCATTCATGTGAGGTAAGTAGGCGTGCTACTTTTGCGTCGCTCCCCCAATGTAACCAACCACTTAGAAAAGCAGATAGGGCCAGTAAGAAAACAGATACTTTTAATTTCATGCTACTGGCCACCTTTACAAATGTCGTCTACATCCGACTGGTTTGCGTAAATTCTGAGAGTAATATTTTCGCTAGAGTGTTCTTGCGGATGAATATAGTTAAGAACTATGTTGTTGGCCTGTCCGCCAGTTGCTATCACTTCGGTTGGCTTTAGTATACCAGTGTGGTTAGTGTTATAGCTCAACACACATTTTTCAATCGCAGGTAGCCAATTTGTTAAACCCGGATGATTGATTGGTGATTGAACCTTTACACCATCAACTTCTGCTAATGTACGAAATGTAGATTCAGCAGGGTTAGTAAAGGTAATTACCAAAATCGGCATCATAACTGCGGCAAATAGCAACCCTAGAATTAACCACTTGTTGCTGTTTTTAGCTTCAGTTGTTGCAGGTACTTTAGTTAGCTCAACCTCAGTATTGGCCTCCTGAAGTTTAGAGATAGGCTCAGGTGCGCTTGTCTCAGAAACGACTTCTTCTGCGACAGGTGTTGTTGCAAACGTTAGGCTTGGTTCTACGTCATTTTCGGCAATTTCAACTGCAGCAGGTTGGTCATTTGACGAAAGTGGGGCTGAGCGCTCAACGGTTGCGATAAATTGGTAGCCGCGTTTAGGCACAGTTTTAACGAATTCTGGAGATTTCGTTGAATCTTTCAGCATCTTTCGTAGTGTTGAAACGGCTTGAGTTAGGCTTGAGTCATCAACCTCAAAACCTTGGTCACGCCAAACATATTCGTGTAATTCGTTACGAGTGATAACTTCATTGGGTCTTTCTGACAGCATAAGGAGAATGCGGCTTTCATTGCTGCCAAGACGCACGACTTCGCCGTCGCTCGTTTGGTCAACAAGTGAGTTGCTGTTTGGATCGAATACGAACCGCTGTGCGAGAATAAACTTTGTGCCGATATTGCTCATTGAATTCTTCTACTTTGGGTTATTTTGAGTGCGGAATAGACAAATCTGAGGTGAAATTTATTCAAATCTTCACCAAATCATGACTTTTTTTATGTTCTTTTATATTTATGAGGCTTAAGGATAATAAAAACAGATCAAAAAAACAGTGTTTTTATGATTTTTGACCTTGAATTTACAATTGTCATCCTCATGTTAATGAACATCAGAGCGGCATTACGTGTTCCGCCCCTATAGTTTTCAACACAAAGTATAGATGTTTTGGAGTAAAAATGAGCGAAACGGCAACGCAAAATAAAGAGACTCGTGGCTTTCAATCTGAAGTAAAACAACTACTTCATCTAATGATTCACTCACTGTATTCAAATAAAGAAATCTTCTTACGTGAGCTGATCTCTAACGCATCTGACGCAGCGGACAAGCTACGTTTTCAAGCGCTATCAAATGCTGAACTTTACCAAGGCGATGCAGATCTAGGTGTAAAACTGTCATTTAACGCTGAGGCGAATACGTTAACCATTTCTGATAACGGTATCGGCATGAGCCGCGACAACGTTATTGAACATTTAGGTACCATCGCGAAATCAGGTACTGCAGACTTTTTCTCTAAGTTATCTGAAGACCAAAGCAAAGACTCTCAGTTGATCGGACAATTTGGTGTTGGCTTCTACTCAGCATTCATCGTTGCGGACGCAGTAACCGTTCGTACACGTGCCGCAGGTCTTGCAAGCAATGAAGCAGTACAATGGCACTCTGCGGGCGAAGGCGATTACACCATTGAAGACATCACTAAAGAGTCTCGTGGTACAGACATCATTCTTCATATGCGTGAAGACGGTAAAGAGTTCTTGAATGAATGGCGTCTACGTGAAGTAATTGGTAAATACTCTGACCACATCGGTATCCCAGTTTCTATCTTAACTGCGGTTAAAGATGACGAAGGTAAAGACACCGAAGAGAAGCACTGGGAACAAATCAACAAAGCTCAAGCGCTTTGGACTCGTAACAAATCAGACATCGAGAAAGAAGAGTACCAAGAGTTTTACAAGCACGTATCTCACGACTTTGCTGATCCACTAACCTGGAGCCACAACAAGGTTGAAGGTAAGAACGACTATACAAGCCTGCTTTATATCCCAGCTAAAGCACCTTGGGACATGATGAACCGTGACCACAAGAGCGGCTTAAAGCTTTATGTACAACGTGTATTTATCATGGATGATGCTGAACAGTTCATGCCATCTTACATGCGTTTCGTACGCGGCCTGATTGACTCAAACGACCTACCACTGAACGTATCTCGTGAAATCCTGCAAGATAACAAGGTAACTCAGTCTCTTCGTGGTGCATGTACTAAGCGTGTACTTACTATGCTTGAACGCATGGCGAAAAATGACAATGAGAAGTACCTAGAATTCTGGAAAGAGTTCGGTCTTGTAATGAAAGAAGGCCCAGCGGAAGACATGGCAAATAAAGAGAAGATCGCAGGTCTTCTTCGTTTTGCGTCTACAGAAGTTGATTCTGCAGATCAAACTATCAGCCTAGCGTCTTATGTTGAGCGTATGAAAGAAGGCCAAGATAAGATTTACTACCTGACAGCAGATAGCTACGCAGCAGCTAAAAACAGCCCACACTTGGAGCAGTTTAAAGCGAAAGGTATTGAAGTAGTGCTAATGTACGATCGCATCGATGAGTACGTAATGAACTACCTAACAGACTTTGACGGCAAACAATTCCAATCGATCACAAAAGCGGGCTTAGATTTAAGCAAGTTTGAAGGTGAAGAAGAGAAAGAGAAGCAGAAAGAGACTGAAGAAGAGTTTAAGTCTGTTGTTGAGCGCACTCAATCTTACCTGGGTGATCGCGTTAAAGAAGTTCGTACTACGTTTAAACTCGCAACGACACCTGCAGTTGTTGTAACGGATGACTTCGAGATGGGTACGCAAATGGCTAAGCTTCTTGAAGCGGCGGGCCAAGCTGCACCTGAAGTTAAGTACATCTTTGAAATTAACCCAGAGCACGCACTTGTTAAACAAATGGCTGACGAAGCCGATGAGCAAGCGTTTGGTCGTTGGGTTGAGCTACTACTTGGTCAAGCGATGCTGGCTGAGAAAGGCTCTATGGAAGATCCGTCACAATTCTTGGGTGCAATCAACGAGCTACTAACAAAGCGTTAGTCTTTCGACTTTGGGCTAAACCACGAATTGTAATTAAAAGCTCGCAAATGCGGGCTTTTTTAATGAACGTCGTTGAAAACATGTTAAACGTGGTCAACGTCACCGTTATCGTCACAACAAAATGAGGCGATGCATTCTTTAGTCGTAAATTCAGCCAAATTGAATATTAATGTGATAGAATGCTCGACCTAATCAGCTGGTACTAGGATCCAACTTGTTCCAGTTGTATGATTTTTAAACGTTATACCGAAACTTACCGTTTTGCTTCTATTTGCAGTTTTGCTTAACCTCAACGGTTACCTAACGATTTCTGTTCATCTAAACGATGAGCTAGGAAGTTGGGATAGTGAGCTTCGGTATAAATCATAATTTTATAAGAGGATTAAACATGCGCATCATTCTTCTAGGTGCTCCTGGCGCGGGTAAAGGCACTCAAGCTAACTTCATCATGAACAAATTTGGTATCCCTCAAATTTCAACTGGTGACATGCTACGTGCTGCTATCAAAGCGGGTACTGAGCTTGGTAAGCAAGCAAAATCAGTAATCGACGCTGGTCAGCTAGTTTCTGATGAAATTATCCTTGGTCTTATCAAAGAGCGTATCGCTCAAGATGACTGTGAGAAAGGTTTCCTACTAGACGGTTTCCCACGCACAATCCCACAAGCTGATGGCCTAAAAGAGATGGGTATCGCTGTAGATTACGTTGTTGAATTCGACGTAGCTGATGATGTGATTGTTGAGCGTATGGCTGGTCGTCGTGCTCACCTTCCTTCAGGTCGTACATACCACACTGTGTACAACCCACCAAAAGAAGAAGGTAAAGATGACGTAACTGGCGAAGAGCTAGTTGTACGTGATGACGACAAAGAAGAAACAGTTCGTGCTCGTCTAGGCGTGTACCATGAGCAAACAGCTCCACTAATCTCTTACTACGGTAAAGAAGCAGAAGCTGGTAACACTCATTACCTTAAGTTTGACGGTACTAAGCAAGTTGCTGAAGTTAGTGCAGAACTTGAGAAAGCACTAGCATAATTGGCTAACAGCCAGTTTTAGAATTTGATATATTGGAAGCGACCTTAAAGGTCGCTTTTTTTGTCTCAATTTTTAGTACGATACCAATCTAAGATAATTAGGGGCCCTCGATTCAACGCACATTAGCTTTGAAAAGTTCGCTCATAATCGAAAGTTGATGTTGGTTATATGTCACGCCAAATGATTATCTCAACATTTAGCGACAAGCAATGATCTTAAACTTCAGCAGATTAGTATATTACTCTCTACAAAATTACATATTGGTCCCAGGTATCTATGGAAAATAATAAAAAGCAGGGCGTTTTACTGGTGAACTTAGGTACACCAGATTCTGCGACCCCAGCTGGCGTTCGTCGATTTTTGAGTGAATTTTTGCACGATAAGCGAGTCGTTAATCTAACACGCTGGCTATGGTGCCCGATATTGCACGGAGTGATTTTACCGATTCGTTCACCTAAAGTAGCCAAGCTTTATCAGTCGGTTTGGATGGACGACGGCTCACCGCTTCTTGTGTATTCACAAAGACAAGCAGAAAAGCTTCAGAAGAAGTTAGAGATGCCTGTAGCGCTGGGTATGACTTATGGTAATCCAAGCCTGAAGACGGGCGTTGAGCAGCTGATGGAGCAGGGCGTTGAAGAGATCATCGTACTGCCTCTGTATCCTCAGTATTCAGGCACCACCACAGCTGCGGTTTCTGATGGTTTAACCAAAGCCTTTAAACAGATGCCTGTTATTCCTAGTTACCGCTTTATCCGTGATTACTACGCACACCCTAGTTACACCAAAGCATTGGCTGAGAGTGTTCGTAGCCACTGGGAGAAAAATGGCCGAGCGGATCATTTGGTTTGTTCTTTCCACGGCATTCCGAAGCGATTAGCAGATGAAGGTGATATTTACCCTCAACACTGTGAGGCGACAACTAAGCTACTAGCTGAGGAGCTTGGTTTATCTGCAGACGATATCACCATGACTTACCAGTCTCGATTTGGTCGAGAAGAGTGGTTAAAGCCATATACCGATGAGACGCTTGAATCATTGCCAAACAAAGGGATCAAGAAGATCGATATCATGGCTCCTGCTTTCTCGGTGGACTGTTTAGAAACGCTGGAAGAGATTTCAGATCAGTGTAAGGAAACCTTCATTGACGCTGGTGGTTCTGAGTTTAGCTATATCATGTGTCTTAACGACAGAGATTCGCATATCGACATGATGGCTGAATTAGTAGAGATTCACCGATAACACTAGCTATGACCCTGTAAATAATTCTGTGTAACTGCTCTTGGTTACAAGTATTCAGTTAATCGATCTTCGAACATAATCATAAAACGGTTTAGCGCTTGCTTCCAGTGATGAATTGGCATTGTCCACCTCTTGGAAGCATCCATAATCGCCAGGTACACCACCTTTTTGGCGGATTCATCTGTCGGGAACAGCTTACGTTTCTTGGTCGCTTTCCTGATGACGCTATTTAGTGATTCTATCGCATTGGTCGTGTAGATAGCTCTGCGGATATCTTGAGGATAGCTGAACAGAGTGTTGAGGTTATCCCAATGAGCCGTCCACGAGCGGCTGATTTGAGGGTACTTTTCATCCCATTTATCACCAAAGTGCTCTAGCGCCAACAGAGCTTCATCTTCAGTCGTAGCTTGATAGATTTCCTTTAAGTCTGCGGTAATAGTCTTGTAATCTTTCCACGGAACGTATTTCATTGAGTTTCGTACCATGTGTACGATACAGAGCTGGATTTGAGTTTTTGGATAAACGGCATTGATGGCATCAGGAAAGCCCTTGAGGCCATCAACACAAGCGATGAGGATATCATTTACACCACGATTTTGAAGTTCGGTAAGTACACTGAGCCAGAACTTCGCCCCTTCAGTTTCGGACATCCACATCCCAAGAAGTTCTTTCTGACCTTCCATATTGACACCGAGAGCAAGGTAAATGGCTTTGTTGATGACTTGCTTATTTTGGCGCACCTTCACAACAATGCAGTCTAGGTAAACGACGGGATAAACCGAATCAAGAGGGCGGGCTTGCCACTCAACAACTTGTTCTAAAACAGCATCAGTGACTTTAGATATTAGACTGGCGGAGATATCAGCATCGTACATTTCTTTGAAGGTTGCGACGATTTCTCGGGTAGTCATTCCTTTGGCATACAAGCTTAAGATCTTGTCGTCCATCGATTGGAATCGAGTTTGATGCTTACGAACGAGCTTGGGTTCAAAGGACGCGTCACGGTCACGAGGGATTTCTAGTTGGATCTCACCATCGTCAGTAATTAGGCGTTTAGATGAGTAGCCATTTCGACTGTTACTATCGTTGGTCGGTGAGTGTTTTTCGTAGCCAAGGTGATCATCAAGTTCAGCATTTAAAGCTGTCTCAACCGTCACCTTGGTTAACATTTTCCTGAAGTCATCAAGATCCGAAGGAGTCTTAATTGACTTAGCGGCTTCGCGAGCGAAGGCTTCTAAAGCTTTCTTATCCATATTGCTTATCCTTAGCCATGACTGGCTTAATTATAAGCAGATACACAATTTAAATTACAGGCTCCTAGCTATATAAATACTAAAAGGGCTGCTCATTAAGCAGCCCTTTTTTGAATGTGTTCTAGCGTCTTTTAGACATCGAATGATATTAGCTATTAAGCAATAGAAGTCTCTGCAGTGCGCTCTTCTTTTGGTTCAGACTCTAGCGTCATGTTGCTCTCTACGCCGTGCATCCATGACACAAGCTTACCAGCACAAAGAAGCAGTAAGATGCCGCTGATTGTTGCTGTGATCGCAATACCACTGAAGATTGCCATCGCGCCTAGCTCACCTACATGAGACCCCACAAGGCCAGCTACGTAGTTTGCAATAGCGTTGAAACCAAACCATGCCCCCATCATTAGTGATGCTAAACGTAGTGGTGCCAGCTTAGTCACTAACGACAGACCGATAGGAGATAGGCAAAGCTCACCAAGTGTGTGGAAGAAGAATGCACCTACTAACCACAGCATAGAGGTTTTAACTGTAAGGTCACCACCTTGCTCCATTACCGCGCCCATCATGCAGACGAAGCCAAGCGCTAAGAAGAACAGAGCCAACGCAAATTTAACCGGTGAGTTCGGTTCACGCTTACCTAACTTCACCCAAAATGCAGCAATGATTGGTGCAAGTGTAATGATGAAGAATGGGTTTAGAGATTGGAACCACGCAGCCGGAACTTCAAAATCACCAATCATACGGTCTGTATATTGTTGAGTGTAGATGTTCATTAGGCCGCCAGCTTGTTCAAAGCCCGCCCAGAAAATAATCACGAACAGACCCATGATCAGAATAACTTTTAGTCGATCGAACTCTTCTTTCGTTAGCGGTGCTTTCTCTTTCGACTTACTCAGAGCTTTTGCGCGTGCAGCTGCTGGAACCGAACCGATATTACCTAGCCATGATTGAGCCATGGTCATTTGCATGATTAAGCTAATAACCATACCGATACCAGCCGCTAGGAAACCTGCTTTCCAGCCATACGACTCAGCCGCAGCACCAGAGATAAGACCACCTAATAGTGCACCTAAGTTGATTCCCATGTAGAAAATAGTAAATGCGCCATCACGACGGTTATCACCTTCTTGGTAAAGGTCACCAACCATCGTTGAGATGTTTGGCTTAAACATACCGTTACCACTGATAAGCAGCGCTAAACCTAGGTAAAGTGCACTTACTTGGTCTAGGCCCATAAAGCCGTTTGGTAGAGCTAGTGTAAACTGGCCAAGTGCCATTAACACGCCACCAATAAGAATCGACTTACGTTGCCCTAGGTAGTTGTCGGCAATCCAACCACCGATCAAAGGCGTGATGTAAACTAAACCTGTGTAGATACCGTAAAGGTCAAGCGCGTCTTTTGTCGACCAGCCCAATCCGCCGTTAATCGTTGTGTCTGTTAAGAACAAAACAAGAATCGCACGCATAGCGTAGTAGGAGAAACGTTCCCATAGCTCTGTGCTGAAAAGTAGAAATAGGCCTCTAGGGTGGCCAAAGATGTTGTGATTGCTTGGCATAAGTTTTACTAATTTTAGTTATTAAAAGATTTTATAGTCACTTATGTATACAGAGTGCGATAAACATCTGCAATAGATGTATTTTATGGTAACGATAATCTACACTTTGTAAGTTTATGAAAATTAAGTGTTTTGTTGTCAATGCCGCCCTTAAAATATGTGCTGCAAACTAATTTTTCAGATTTGAGCTGGTTGTTAAATGATCTTATTGAAAATATTTCTGAATAATAAAAGCGCTAGTCATTAATTTTATGTATCCTATTACCACTAAAGGGAACGCTGTGTTTTATTTTTTTGACTGCATATGCAGTCACAGTAGCGCACCTTTTGAACGACAATAGAACTCTGTACAATGCTTAATTACTTTTATATTTATAATTTTTTGTTGATAAATTGCTTTGCTACGCATAATTTTGTGTCTATCAAGATTCATTTAGTTAATAGCAATTAAACCGTTTTAGGCTTGTGGTAAAATGTCCCCAAAATAGAAAATGGCTAGTTAAATGAAACGTTGGTATTTACTCTACTGTAAGCGTGGCGATCAAAAACGCGCTCAGCAGCATTTAGAGAATCAAGGGGTAGAGTGCTTTTACCCACAAATAGAAGTCGAAAAGGTGGTTAGAGGGAAAGAAAAGGTGGTCAAAGAACCGCTATTTCCTTCATACGTCTTTGTTCGATTTGATTATGAACAAGGGCCGAGTTTTACTACTGTTCGTTCAACGCGCGGCGTAGTGGACTTTATTAAGTTCGGCGCAAGACCGCATGAAGTCCAAGGTGACTTAGTTTTTGAACTTAAAGAGTTTGAGAAGTGTTGCAGTAACGAAACTGAAGATTGTTGTGTTGAGTTTGAGTCTGGGCAGGTGGTTAAGATTAAGAGTGGCCAGTTCGCTGGTATTGAAGCGATTTTCCATCAGAAAGATGGTGAAGCTCGCTCTATTATGCTCGTAAAAATGATCAGCCAAGTGGTTCCTATCAGTATTGAGAACGAAGCACTACAAGCTCACGCATAAATGCAACAATAAAAAAATCGGCTTAAAAATAAAAAGGCGCATGATGCGCCTTTTTTAGTACTTAGAATTTACCAATCGCCTTAAGCGTTGTAAGCATCGTTGTGAACGGCTTGTACTGCACGGCCTGATGGGTCAACACAGTTTTGGAACGACTCATCCCATTCGATAGCTTTTGCTGATGAACAAGCGACAGATGGACCACCTGGTACACACTCTGCTGCAGATTCTAGAGGGAACAACTCTTCAAAGATTTCGCGGTAAGCGTAGCCTTCTTTAGTCGTTGGCGTGTTGTATGGGAAGCGGAACTGCGCAGTTTCCATTTGCTTGTCCGTTACTTTCGCTTCAGCGGTAGCTTTCAACGTATCGATCCAGTCGTAACCAACCCCATCAGAGAATTGCTCTTTTTGACGCCATGCAATTGAGTCTGGTAGATAATCTTCGAAACACTCACGTAGGATGTGTTTCTCCATCTTACCGTTGCCACACATTTTGTCTTCTGGGTTTAAGCGCATTGCTACATCGATGAACTCTTTGTCCAAGAATGGTACGCGGCCTTCTACGCCCCATGCTGCTAGTGATTTGTTCGCACGAGCACAGTCAAACATGTTCAGAGCCAGTAGTTTACGTACTGTTTCTTCATGGAACTCTTTTGCGTTTGGCGCTTTGTGGAAGTACAAGTAACCACCAAAGATCTCATCAGCACCTTCGCCAGACAGTACCATTTTGATACCCATTGCTTTGATCTTACGAGCAAGTAGGTACATTGGCGTAGACGCGCGAATTGTCGTTACGTCGTAGGTTTCGATGTGATAGATCACGTCACGGATTGCATCCAAACCTTCTTGAATGGTGTATGTCATCTCGTGGTGAACGGTACCGATCTTGTCTGCCACTTCACGAGCAGCGATAAGATCAGGAGCACCTTCTAGGCCAACCGCAAATGAGTGCAGTTGTGGCCACCAAGCTTCAGACTGTTCGTCATCTTCAATACGCATTGCCGCAAAGCGTTTAGCGACTGCTGAAGTGATAGATGAATCTAAACCACCAGAAAGAAGTACACCGTAAGGTACGTCAGTCATTAGTTGACGCTTCACCGCTGCTTCTAGTGCTTCCGTTAGATCTTCTTTGCTTGTGCTGTTGCCTTGTACTGCAGCGTATTCGTTCCAATCACGAATATAGTAACGTTGTGGCTCTGCATCTTTCGAAGAGTAGAAGCTACCTGGAGGGAACTCGCTGATGGTCTTACATACAGGAACCAGAGCTTTCATTTCAGAAGCAACATAGTAGTTACCGTGTTCATCGTAGCCTTGGTAAAGCGGGATGATACCGATGTGGTCGCGGCCTACTAGGTATTCGTCTTTTTCTTCATCGTATAAAACGAATGCGAAGATACCGTTTAGTTCTTCTAGCAGGTCTGCGCCCATTTCTTGGTATAACGCTAGGATAACTTCACAGTCAGAGTCGGTCTGGAACTGGTACTTATCTTCATAGCGAGCACGAAGTTCTTTGTGGTTATAGATTTCGCCGTTTACCGCAAGAATGTGTTTCTTGTCTTGGCTGTATAGCGGTTGAGCACCACTATTTAGACCAACGATAGCTAAACGCTCGTGAGCAAGGATTGCTTTGTCACTTGCATAGATACCAGACCAATCTGGTCCACGGTGACGAAGCTTTTTGGACATTTCTAAAGCGATAGGGCGAAGTGCTGCGGCATCACTTTTTATGTCGAGAATGCCAAATACTGAACACATAGAACTTCCTTTTAAATAATTTCTAAATCAACTGTATTCAATTTGCCATTCTGGCTAAAAAAAGCAACCGGATGTGAGCAAAAAAATAATATAAAGGGTGTTATATTAGAAATTATTTAATTATTTTGTTGTTTTGGTGTTTGGTATCTAAATGTGGTTGGTTTTTTATACAAAAACCTCTCAAAAGTGCGAAAATTCACAGTCTTGAGAGGTTTTTCTGAGAGGGATTTAGGCTAGATTTTGTTGATGTTTGGGTTTAATTGTTCACAAACATGGCGAGCAAAACCACTACCGGCTTCGCTGTAGATATTGAATGCGGCATCAACACCATTCTCTTTCAAGGTTTCGACTTGATCAGGGTATTCTGCGATAGCTGCGATCTGTCCTTTAAAGTTACGTGACTTTAGTTGATCTAAAGCGGTCTGGTTACCTTGGTGGTGTGGCATGGCTAAGATAACCAGCTTTACATTCGCAGTATCTAAGATGCGCTCCCAGAAGTCTGGGTCGGTCGCGTCGCCAGAAATCACGTTTCTACCGTGGCTTCTGTGGTTGTGTGCTGCTTCTTCACGAACTTCGACACCTAAACTTACCTTGCCATAGCGAGAGCGTAATTCGTCATAAGCACCAGTACCAATTCGGCCCATACCAAGAATAAGCACTTGTGCTCGGCCTGGGTCAATTCGCTTATCACGTCGGTGAAGCTTTTCTGACGCATGCTCTTTCAGCCATTTACCTGACTGCTGATAAAGCTTGTGACCAGCTCGGTTTAAAGGTGCAGCGATTAAGAACGACAGTGAAACCGCAATCGCGACGGCAACTAATATATCGCCAGACATCCAACCCATTTTGAAGGCGAGGCCACCAACGATGAGGCCAAATTCGCTGTAGTTAAACAGTGATAAAGAGGCAAGTAGAGACGTTCGAACACGGAACTTGAAACGGTTGAGCACCAAGAAGTAGAGAACACCTTTCACTGGCAGCATCAGTAAGAACAAGATTGCAAGCATAAAGCCTTGAATGGTTGGTTGCTCTGACAAACCAATGTTCAAGAAGAAACAGACAAGGAAAAGCTCTTTAAGGTTAAACAGCGATTTTGATAGCTCTGAAGCTTTTCGGTGACCAGCAAGTAACATACCTAGAACCAGAGCGCCCAGGTCTGGCTTAACACCAACCAAATGGAATAAACCAGCACCGACGACTAATGCGAAGAAGATGCCGGATAGAACCAACATCTCACCGTGACCAACCCAATCGAGCACTTTGTAGAAAAGTGGACGTAACAAGGGGAGGGCAAACAGAGCAATCGCATACCACTCAGGTATTTTACCCGTAGAAGCCGTTAGGAATACTACCGCGAAGATATCCTGCATGACCAAGATACCAATCGCCAACGTTCCGTAAGTCGCATTCATTTCACCTTTCTCTTGCAGAGTCTTAACCGCAAATACCGTACTAGAGAATGAAAGAGCAAAACCGAGCAGAACGATCTGTTCTACCGACATGGCAGCTAGTGATGAAATACCTAAGAACTTAAAACCAAATAGGGCGACAGCGAAAAACAGAGTGGACAAAAGGTTGTGGATTGTCGCGCCAGCCCAGATCTCTTTAGAGAGCAGGGTTTTGATGTCGAGCTTTAAGCCGATAGTAAATAGAAGCAGCGTAACACCAAGGTCAGCTAAAGTAATGATGGTGTCATTGGTTTCAAAACCAAAGGCAAAAAGCCCAAAGCCTGCAACCAAAAAACCAACTAATGGGGGAAGGTGACACTTTAAAGCAATAAATCCTGCGATAAACGCAGTGGATATTAATATAAGTTCCATAACTTGTTGTTGTAGTTCCCTAGCTTAAAAAAACGGGCCGTGTTTATACAAACACGGCCCGCGGAAAATCAGAATTATTGTTCTTTAATCTTCAAGTAGCTTCTGCAGTAACACACCATTGAGCATGGCGCGCTTGATCATAGCAAAAGCTCCCATCGTAGGATGTTTATCGATCTGTGATGCTACAATAGGCAGGCCGCTATGGAAAGTCGTTAGCGACTGATTCTCTACATTGCGCTTAATTGCAGGGAAAACAATCTCTTGTGCCTTAGTAATATCACCAGCGATGATCACTTTTTGAGGGTTAAATAGGTTGATCGTCATCGCGATCGCTTTACCTAACTGGTTTCCTACTCGAACCAAGCTCTGCTTAGCTAATTCGTCGCCATTCATTGCGTGGTCGCAAACGTCTTGAATAGTAATACGCTCAAGCTCGGTTAAAGAAGACTCATAGCCTTGTTTAATCAGTTTTTGCACGCGCTCAACGATTGCAGGGTTTGCCGCTACCGTTTCAAGACAACCAAAGTTACCACATTGGCACTGTTCACCAAGTGGATCGATTTGGATATGACCGATTTCACCGACGTTACGGTTATGACCTAAGAAAACCTGACCGTTAACGATAATACCTGCACCAGTACCGCGGTGAACACTCACTAAGATAGAGTCTTGGCTGTCTTGGCTCGCGCCAAAGTAGTGTTCAGCTAGTGCCATTCCGCGAACATCGTTACCAACAAAACAAGCGACATGGAATGTGTCGCGAATAATGTCGCTTAATGCAAGATTATCGATGTCTGTATTTGGCATGTACTCAACGACACCCGTCGTCGGGTTCACTAAGCCTGGAAGGGTCACGCCAATCGCAATCAGCTGATCGATTTTCGGCTGGTGTTCAGCGATGAAGGTCTTAAGCGTATTGACCAAGCCTTGAGTAAGGTCTGACTGATCTGAATAGTTAAGGTCTTGCTGTTGGAAAGCCAATTCACGGCCACCAAGGTCGTGAAGGCTAACTTGAATGTAGTCTCGCCCTAAGCGCACAGCGATAGAGTGAAAAGGCTCTACTTCTGTGGTTAGAGAGATAGCGCGTCTACCGCCAGTAGACGCTTGCTGTGCGACCTCTTTAATTAGGCCGCGCTCTAATAGTTGGCGGGTAATTTTTGTAACACTTGCCGGTGCGAGTTGGCTTACATCAGCCACTTGTATACGACTGATAGGCCCTTGTTGGTCTATCAGTCGGTATACCGCCGCACTGTTTAGTTGTTTAACTAAGTCTACGTTACCTATTTGTCCGCCATTCATACTTAATTGTGCTCGTATTGTCCATTAACAACAGTCGCTTTAACGTTAAAGTCTCGGTCAAATACAGCTAGGTTTGCAACCATGCCTTTCTTGATTCGACCTAGCTTGCTTTCTACACCGATAGCTGTAGCTGGGTATAGTGTAGCCATGCGAAGAGCTTCGTCTAAAGCGATACCAGCGTGCTCAACTGTGTTCTGAACTGCTTCAATCATAGTCAGAGCTGAGCCGCCCAGTGTGCCGTTTTCATCAACACACTTACCATCTCGGTAATATACTTTCTTACCGACAAAAATAAAGTATTCCATGTCAGCACCTGCAGGAGCTGTGGCATCCGTCACTAATACTAACTTTTCTCCCTTGACTTTATGCGCAATTCTGATGTTTGCGTAATCAACGTGGAAACCGTCGGCGATGATGCCGGCGTACACCTCCGGTGTATCGTAGATAGCGCCAACCACACCAGGTTCACGACCAACCATAGGTGTCATTGCATTGAATAGGTGCGTTGCGAATGTGATACCAGATTCGAAACCTTGGCGTGCTTCTGCATAAGTTGCGTTGGTGTGACCGATAGAAACAACAACACCAGCTTTGTGCAGACGCTCGATATGCTCTGGGTCGTTCAGCTCAGGAGCCAGTGTTACTTTCGCAACAAGGTCGCTGTTCTCACAGATAAGCTCAATCATCTCGCTGTCAGACTTACGAATATGATCAACGCTGTGAATGCCTTTTTTTGCAACGTTTAGGTATGGACCTTCAAGGTGAAGACCTAAAGATTGGTTCTGGTATTGGTTATGGTATTCACGAGCTGCTGTGATAACTGCACGCATGTCTTCATCTGAAGAAGTAATCAGAGTAGGCAAGAAGCTAGTACAGCCTGATTTTAGGTTTGCTTTGTGCATGATCTGCATTGTTTCTGCAGTGATTTCATCGTTCAGCATCACGCCACCACAACCATTCAGTTGTAGGTCAATGAAACCCGGGCTTAGGTTTGCACCGTCTAGGTCACGAACCTCGATACCTTCTGGTAATTCAGAGATAGGGCAGACTTTTTTGATCAGTTCGTTTTCGATTACTACAGCATGATCGGTTAGAACATCACTACCAGTGTAAATTTTACAGTTACTTAGCGCGTACATAGTCAGCTAATCCTTATATCGTCAGATCTTTTAAATTCGTTCGTTACCTAAATGTTGACTTAGTTTGCGAACATCATTTACGTAACGATTTAACTTTTATGGGCAAACGGCTTCAAAGTGGGAAGCGATTTTAAGTGTTTGAAAAACATGTGAACAATTCATTGTTTTTATGAGTTTGGGTTAAAATATCAGTAAGTTAGCTAGCTTTTAATGCCGAAAATAACTCACTTTTGACCCATTAGTTATATTTGGATTTTATCTATAAATGTTCATTTTTTTGAATGATAAAATAAGTTTTATGATCTCGCTAGCAAAAACCTCTGGATTTGGTGAAAACTGGTGATTACGATCACAAATGATAAGGTTTTAATTTGCGGAGCAAAATTAATTGAATACACTGAGTAGGACTAAATTGAGCGACTAAAATAAGTTTCTCAAACGAATTCTAAAAAATCCTATAGGGGGAAACAACTGGTGAATATTCTAGGATATGCACAGAAGCTAGGTAAGGCGTTAATGCTACCTATCGCAACGCTTCCGATTGCGGCGCTTCTATTACGTTTAGGTCAAGGCGATCTACTTGATATTCCATTTATGGCGCAAGCCGGTGGTGCTATCTTCAGTAACCTACCATTGCTATTTGGTCTAGGTATCGCTATTGGTCTTTCTAAAGACGGTAACGGCGCAGCAGGTCTTGCTGGTGCAGTTGCTTACTTCGTTCTAACGGCGACAGCAACAACAATTAACGCTGACGTTAACATGTCTTTCTTCGGCGGTATCTTCGCAGGTATCATCGCAGGTCACTCTTACAACGCTTTCCATGCTACACGCCTTCCTGAGTGGCTGGCATTCTTCGCTGGTAAACGTTTAGTACCAATCATGGCTGGTCTATTTGCACTTGTTGCAGGTGCTGTGTCTGGTGTGGTTTGGCCTGGTGTTCAATCTGGTCTAGACGCACTGGCTCACGCAGTATCAACGTCTGGCGCTATCGGTCAATTCGTTTACGGTACTCTTAACCGTGCACTTATCCCTGTAGGTCTACACCACGTATTGAACTCATACTTCTGGTTCGGTATGGGTACATGTCAAGAAATCATCGTTGCTGGTCAAGGCGCATTCGCTAACATCACTCAACTTTGTGTTGACCCATCACTAGCTAAAACTCTAGTTGTTGGCCAAGAGCATACATTTACATTCGCTAACTCTGTAACTCCAGAAATCACTACTGTTGTTAAAGAAGTAACTGACACTGTTAAATCAGGCGACCTACACCGTTTCTTCGGTGGCGATAAAGGCGCTGGCGTATTCATGAACGGTTTCTTCCCAGTGATGATGTTCGGTCTACCAGGTGCTGCACTTGCAATGTACCTAGCAGCTCCTGCTGAAAAACGTAGCCAAGTTGGTGGTGCACTATTCTCAGTAGCATTCTGTTCATTCCTAACAGGTATCACAGAGCCGCTAGAATTCATGTTCGTATTCCTAGCTCCTGCTCTATACGCAATGCACGCTGTGTTCACTGGTCTGTCTCTAGTTGTTGCTAACATGTTTGGTACTCTGCACGGTTTCGGTTTCTCTGCTGGTCTTATCGACTTCGTATTGAACTGGGGTCTAGCAACTAAACCTCTAGTACTTCTAGCAATCGGCCTTGGTTTCGGTGCTCTATACTTCTTCACTTTCTCTTTCGCAATCCGCGCTTTCAACCTGAAATCGCCTGGTCGTGAAGATGATGAAGCTGCAGCGACTCCAGCTGGCGAGGCTCCAAAAGGCGACCTTGCACGTCAATACCTGAAAGCTCTAGGTGGTCACGAGAACCTAACTTCAATCGACGCTTGTATCACACGTCTACGTCTAACTCTTAAAGACCGCTCTGTTGCTGACGAAGCAGTTCTTAAGAAACTAGGTGCTAAAGGTGTTGTTAAGCTAGGTGAAAACAACCTACAAGTTATCCTAGGCCCTCTTGCTGAAATCGTAGCTGGCGAAATGAAAGCTATCGGTGCAGGTGAAGACCTATCTGATGTAAAACTTCCATAGTAAGGAAGTACTTAACTGAGCAGCAATAAATACTCTCAAGTAAGTGTCAAATTGAAAGCCTCCCATAAGGGCTGTCTCTTATACACAAATCCCTAAGCCACGCTTGGGGATTTTTTTGAACTATTTTTAGGTTTCATGATCTGATCATCTAAGCAATGACAAGGATGATTATCATGACCTATATAGAGCCAACCCTTTGGGCACAAAAACAGTTCGGTCAAGCCCACCTTAATGACCCTAGACGCACTCAAAGACTCGTTGCTCTCGCAGCCTCACTGGCCGAGCAGCCTGGCGTACCCGTCTCGAAACTCATTATATCCCCTGCTGAAATGGAAGGGGCTTATCGCTTCATCCGTAATGAGCAAATCAAAGCAGAAGATATCGCAGAAGCGGGTTTTTATGTCACCGCACAAGAAGCATTAGAGCAACAAACACTTCTTGCCTTAGAAGACACCACTTCTCTCAGTTACTCCCATCGCAGCATTCGAGATGAACTCGGGCACTCTAATCAAGGCAATCGACATCGCGCCATGTTTGTACACTCAACCTTACTTTTTGCTCCCGACACTCAATCTGTTATTGGTTTAATTGAACAACAGCGCTGGACTCGTGATATAGAAAAGCGAGGTCAAAGGCACCAGCATGCGACTCGACCATACAAAGAGAAAGAAAGTTATAAGTGGGAACAAGCCTCTCGCCATGTCGCTGAGCGACTTGGCGATAAAATTTCGGATGTCATTTCTGTGTGCGATAGAGAAGCCGACCTATTTGAATACCTCACTTACAAGCGAGAGCAACAACAAAGGTTCCTCGTTCGCTCAATGCAAAGCCGCTGTATTGAAGAGCACGATAATCGTCTTTATAGCTATGCTTCTACCCTGTTATCAGCCGGAGAGAAAGTGCTCGAAATACCGCAAAAAGGCGGTCGTAAAGCTCGCAAGGCTCATTTAGATATCAAATATGCCCCCGTGACACTCAAGTCTCCTGCTAACAAGAAAGAGTTCGATAACATTCCGCTTTACTACGTGGGATGTATAGAACAAGGAGAGAGTGGTAATAAGCTCGCATGGCACTTACTGACTTCAGAGCCGATAACGAGCAAGGAAGAGGCACTCAAAATCGTCAGTTATTATGAGCGGCGCTGGCTGATAGAAGATTTTCATAAAGTCTGGAAAAGTGAAGGGACTGAAGTTGAGCAACTGAGAATGCAAAGTAAGGATAACTTAGAAAGGCTCAGCGTCGTTTTGGCTTTTATCGCGACTCGGTTACTCCAGTTGAGGTTTATGAATGAATCAGACGAGTTATCTAAGAGCAGTTGTGAGCAGATATTAAAAGGCAAAGCGTGGAAGTTAATGTGGCTCAAGTTGGAGAGCAAAAAACTACCGAAAGAAGCGCCTAATATATCATGGGCTTACAACGGTATTGCTCGGTTAGGTGGTTGGAAGAATACCAAGCGAACAGGTCGCGCTTCTATAAAGACGTTATGGCAAGGATGGCTTAGGTTACAAACCATCCTTGAAGGGTATGAACTCGCCAAGTCTCTTGATTAACCAGACTTGTGATCAAGAGACAGCCCATAAGGGAGGCTTTTTTGTATCTGTAGTTTAAGGCTTTGGGATACGGTTCGTTCTATTCTTCATCGAATAGCAGAAATAATCGTAATTAACGGACGGTTCTTATTGTGCAAAGGCGAAGAATTGTGGATGATTAGCAACAATGATCTTTCTATCTAGAGCTGACGCTAAAAGTGGCGCTTGGCTAGGAGATAAAAGATAACTTTCTCTGACAATACTAAATACATAGAGGTGCTATAGATGAGTGAAGCTGAGGCTCGTCCATCGAATTTCATTCGCCAAATTATTGATAAAGATTTAGCGGATGGTACACACAGTAGCGTGCATACTCGTTTCCCGCCGGAGCCAAATGGTTACCTGCACATCGGTCACGCTAAATCTATTTGCTTGAATTTTGGTATTGCTCAGGACTACCAGGGACAATGTAATCTTCGTTTCGATGATACAAACCCTGAAAAAGAAGACGTTGAATACGTTGAGTCAATTAAGAATGATGTAAGCTGGTTAGGCTTCGAATGGTCTGGTGACATTTGTTACTCATCAAACTACTTCGATACGCTTTACGCTTATGCTGTGGAATTAATTAATAAAGGCTTAGCGTACGTTGACGAGCTAAGTCCTGAGCAGATCCGCGAATACCGTGGCACGCTAAAAGAGCCAGGTAAAGCAAGCCCATACCGCGACCGCAGCCCTGAAGAGAACCTAGCGTTATTTGAAAAAATGCGTGACGGTGGCTTTGAAGAAGGTAAAGCGTGTCTGCGTGCCAAGATCGACATGAGCTCGTCATTCATGGTAATGCGTGATCCTGTTATCTATCGTGTTCGTTTTGCTCACCACCATCAGACCGGTGACAAATGGTGCATTTACCCAATGTACGATTTCACTCACTGTATCTCTGATGCGCTGGAAGGTATTACGCACTCAATCTGTACTCTTGAGTTCCAAGATAACCGTCGTTTGTACGACTGGGTTCTAGATAACATTACGATCGATTGCCAACCTCGTCAGTACGAGTTTAGCCGTCTGAATCTTGAATACACGGTGATGTCTAAGCGTAAACTAAACCAACTTGTGGTTGAAAACCTAGTTCAAGGTTGGGATGACCCACGTATGCCGACTATCTCTGGTTTACGTCGTCGTGGTTTCACTTCTGCGTCTATTCGTGAGTTCTGTAAGCGTATCGGTGTGACTAAACAAGAGAACATGATTGAGTTCGGTTCACTTGAGTCTTGTATCCGTGATGACTTGAACGAAAATGCACCACGTGCAATGGCTGTTCTAGACCCGGTTAAGATCGTGATTGAAAACTACGATGCAGACAAGGTAGAAACACTAACAGTTGCTAACCACCCGAACAAACCTGAAATGGGTACTCGTGAAGTACCGTTTACTCGTGAAGTTTGGATCGAGCGTGATGACTTCCGTGAAGAAGCAAACAAGAAGTACAAGCGTTTGGTTCTAGGTAAAGAAGTTCGTCTACGTGGTGCTTACGTAATTAAAGCAGAGCGTATCGAGAAAGATGCAGAAGGCAACATTACAACTATCTTCTGTTCTTACGATGACGAAACGCTAGGTAAGAACCCGGCAGATGGCCGCAAAGTGAGGGGTGTTATCCACTGGGTATCTGCTGATAAAGCCCTGCCAGCTGAGATTCGTCTATACGATCGTCTATTCACTGTTGCAAACCCAGCTGCTGCGGATGATTTCGCTGCAACGATCAACCCAGAGTCTCTGGTTAAGTTGAACGGTTTTGTTGAGCCTAGCCTAGCGGAAGCCGCTGCAGAGCAAGGTTTCCAGTTTGAGCGTACAGGTTATTTCTGTGTTGATTCAAAAGACTCTAAAGCAGATGCGCTAGTATTCAACCGCACGGTTGGCCTACGTGATACTTGGGGTAAAGCTGAAGCATAATTGCTAACGCTAACAAGTTGTCTAATAAAAAACCGGCTTAGTGCCGGTTTTTTTGTATCTGAATAATGCGTGGATCTAAAGAACAATCTAGCGGACTTTCAGTCCTATATAAAAAACGCTGACCGAAGTCAGCGTTTGTTTAATTTTTCGGTTTGTGCGCGTCTGGGTTGCCTTTGCAATCACCCGTCATGCTTTTACCGTAAAGGTATAAACTGTGGTTCGTTAGCTGAACGTTATAGCGCTTCGCTATCTCTTTTTGTCTCTCTTCGATGATGTCATCAGAGAACTCGATAACTTCGCCACAATCTAGACATACTAGATGATCGTGGTGGTGCTGTGTTGAAAGTTCAAATACAGACTTACCGCCTTCGAAGTGGTGGCGAGTTACAATGCCAGCATCATCGAATTGGTTTAATACTCGATAAACGGTCGCAAGCCCGATCTCTTCACCTAAGTCGATCAGCTTTTTATATAAATCTTCAGCACTAATATGTTGGCAGTCTGGTTGTTGTAATACTTCTAAAATTTTGAGCCTTGGGAGGGTCACTTTAAGACCAGCATCTTTTAGCGCTTGATTATTGTCTGACATATACTTTCCTGTTGATGATCTGCAGCAATTAACAGAATTCAATATTAATACCATTATAGTTTAGTCAGGCATAACAATAAACCACGAACTTCAAAGGGTTACTAATCAACATCACAATCTGTTTTGTAAATTGGAAGTATCTCACTTATAGTGGAGGTACGACCAGTCAGGATGGCGGTAATTCTAATATGGACACAGAATGTTGTTATGAATAAGCAACTTGCAAAAATATACAAACCAAACATCGTAAAATTCGCTCTTAATATTTGGCCTCCATTTTGGGGAGCAGGGATAAAGATAGCCCATATTAGTTCGGATTTTAGGGTAGTAAAAACAGTGCTTAAGTTGCGTTGGTGGAACAAAAATGCCAATCGTACTCAGTATGGCGGTAGCATATTTTCCCTCACGGATCCTGTTTACTCATTGATGTTAATGGGAATTTTAGGTGAAAGGTATTATGTGTGGGACAAAGAGGCGAGCATTAACTTCATCAAACCTGGTCAGTCAGATTTGTATGCAGACTTTGAAATAAGCCAAGGTCAGCTTGACGAAATTTACCGTCAGACTCAACTTGGTGAGAAGTGTTTTCCTGAGTTTATTATTTATGTCAAAGATAAACAGGGTAATGTGGTTTCAGAAATTCAGCGTACACTTTATGTCAGAAAGAAGCCACAATTCAGAGATGATGACGAAGCACTAGAAGCAGAGTGCTAATTTAACCTATATAGACAAATAGAAAAAAACCTCCAATTAGGAGGTTTTTACATATCTAGAGAGTTGTCACTAATTGTAACAATGGACAACTACCAGAGAATTAGTCTTCAAGCTCTGCTAGGCACATCTCTTCGTGGATTTGTTTAACCCAGTTAGATACACGCTCATCAGTTAGCTCTGGTTGACGGTCTTCGTCGATACATAGACCAACGAATTGGCTGTCATCGCCTTCAACTAGACCTTTAGATGCTTCGAACTCGTAGCCTTCAGTAGAAGTGTAACCTAGGATAGTACCGCCTTTCGCTTCAACGATGTCACGGATAGTACCCATAGCATCACAGAAGTATTCTGCGTAATCTTCTTGGTCACCACAACCAAAGATAGCAACAAGCTTAGTTGAGAAATCAATAGCTTCTAGCTCTGGGAAGAAATCATCCCAATCACATTGTGCTTCGCCGTAGTACCACGTAGGGATACCAAGCAGCAGTAGATCGAAGTTATCGATATCTTCTTTGCTGCTTTTTGCAATGTCTTGAACGTGAACGAGCTGTTTGCTCAATTGCTTTTGAATCATCTTAGCAACAGCTTCAGTGTTACCTGTATCGCTACCAAAGAAGAGACCTACACTTGCCATAGAATCATTACCTTTCATTTTGTCTGTTGTCGGTGTAATAAAGTTCGGAGGGGAATCGTTAGATCCCAGCTCCTTCCCAGCTTAGTTGGATTATCCCTTTGGCGATAAAACCTGCACAGCCAAGGAAAAGTACTAACCACACAATGCGACGACCAAATGGAGGAACATTTCCTTGCTTGAGAACGTCCTTAATTGCCATACCGATCAAAAAGAAAATCGCGGCAAATAGGAGATCTAAACCAACAGATTCAATGATGTTCATGTAGTCGTAAAGCATGGGAACCTTATATACCAATTTTGCTTGGGCGCACTATATCACTGTTGCGAGATAAAGTTAATGTGCAGTGATTACTCAGCTCTCATTTATCTGCATGAAAAAGCGCACTTAAGCGATGAATTTTCGAATTGCTCTCAGCACTTCAGCTGGCTTTTCTGCGTGTAGCCAGTGGCCGGTATTCGCAATAACGTGCGCCTTTGCGTTAGAAAATTGCTGTTGGACCGCAGTTTGGTGCTCAGCCGTGAGGTAGTCAGAATCCCCACCTTTTATTAGTAAGGTTTTGACTGAGGTTTTGTCGATCGGTTCCCAACCAATAATGTGTGGGTAGTTGCTCATTAACGAAGCGACGTTAAAGCGCCACTCCATAATGCCTTCTTCTGACTTGAACAGTGATTTTGTTAAGAATTGGCGAACACCGTCTATTTCGATATGTTTGGCGAGCACTTTAAGTGCTTCGGCACGAGATCCTGGCTTTTCTTCAATGACCGCTTGAAGGCCTGCGAATACGTTGTCGTGACGGCTTTGGGTGTAAGCGACTGGTGCCATGTCCAATACAATCAGTTTACGTAGCTCTAGGTGTTGGGTAAGCGCCATAGCAACTTTTCCGCCCATCGAGTGACCTATGACAGTGACGTCATTCAGCTCGAGATCTTTCAACAGTTGAGCGACATCTTGTGCCATCGTTTGGTAATTATGGGTATCACTGTGGAAGGATTGTCCGTGGTTACGAAGATCGATACTCAGTACCTGATGATCGGTTTTTAGATCCCTGGCTAGCAAGCCTAGGTTGTCCAGATTACCGAATAATCCATGGATCAAAACTATGGTGTGACCCTCACCTTCGATTTTATAGTTGAGCTGTACTGACATTTTTATCTTATTCATGGTGGGTTTGACGTAGAGTATCCGCGCGGATCTCGCTATAATCCCCCTGAGTTTAAACATTGAGATTGTGAAAAGCGAATGAAAACAATTGAGGTTGATGAGGACCTATACCGTTTTATTGCGGGTCAGACAGAACGTATTGGCGAAAGCGCTTCAGATATTCTGCGCCGCTTGTTACAGGTTGATAGCCAAGGCATGGCTCCGATCGAAGAGATCGTAGAGCCGAAAGGTATCGTTGTTAGCAAAGAGGTAGGCTTTACTCCAGAGAAGTTCGATGGCGTTAAAGAAATGCGCTCACTACTAATATCAGATGAGTTTGCGTCATTAAAGAAAGCCATTGATCGTTTCATGCTAGTGTTATCAACACTGCATAAAATCGACCCTTTAAGCTTTTCAGAAGCAACTCAAGTAAAAGGCCGCAAGCGTGTTTACTTTGCAGACAACGAAGCGACGTTACTAGCAAACGGTAACACGACGAAGCCTAAAGCCATTCCACAAAGTCCTTTTTGGGTTATTACAAATAATAATACTAGCCGTAAAAGACAGATGGTTGAGCAGCTTATGAGCCGCATGAATTTCCAAGCAGAATTGATTGAAAAAGTAACAGGTTCAATTTAACGAAATCTGATTTAAACCTCATAATATCCATGGATAAGAAGATATTATGAGGTTTTTTTGTTTTTAAATTTTATATATATAAGGATGTCGAAAAATGGCTATGCACCCTCGTGCTGGGCAAAAAGCTCAGCAGGAAGATCTTCATAATATTCCGGCTTTAGTGGCTAACTATTTCTTACAGCAACCGGATGCGACTAACCCAGATCACAAGGTACTATTCGGTACTTCAGGTCACCGCGGTACAGCAGACAAATCAACATTTAACGAAAACCACATTTTAGCGATTGCACAAGCAGTGGCTGAGGTGCGTGCTGAGCAGGGTACAACAGGCCCGCTTTTCTTAGGTAAAGATACGCACGCGCTATCTGAACCTGCATTTTCTACGGTAATCGAAGTACTTGTAGCGAACGGTGTTGAAGTTATTATTCAAGAAAACAACGGCTTTACTCCAACACCGGGTATCTCGTATGCGATTCTTACGCACAACCTAGTGAATGACAAAAAAGCCGACGGCATCGTTATCACACCTTCACACAACCCACCTCAAGATGGCGGTATCAAATACAACCCGACACACGGTGGTCCTGCTGAAGCTGAATTGACTCTAGCGATTGAAGACCGTGCGAACGTGATCATTGCTGAGCAAATGCAAGGTGTTAAACGCACTCCTATCGCACAGGCTAAACAGTCTGAGTTAGTGAAAGAAGTCGATCTTGTTGCGCCATACGTTGCTGATTTGGTTAATGTGGTTGATATGGAAGCTATCCAGAAAGCGAACATCAAAATTGGTGTTGATCCTCTGGGCGGAAGCGGCATCGATTACTGGCGTCAAATTGGTAAAGCGTACAACTTAGACCTTACTTTGGTAAGTGAAGCGGTTGACCCTTCTTTCCAATTCATGTCTCTAGATAAAGATGGCGTGGTTCGTATGGACTGTTCTTCACCATACGCAATGGCAGGCTTGCTAGCGCTTAAAGATGAGTACGCACTAGCGTTTGGTAACGACCCAGATTACGATCGTCACGGTATTGTTACGCCTAAAGGCCTAATGAACCCTAACCACTTCCTAGCGGTTTGTATCGACTACCTATACCGTAACCGTGAAGGTTGGGGTAAAGAGGTTGCTGTTGGTAAAACTTTGGTATCAAGTGCATTGATTGACCGTGTTGTTGCTGATCTAGGTCGTGAACTTTGTGAAGTGCCAGTTGGTTTCAAATGGTTTGTTGATGGCTTATACAACGGTCAGTTTGGTTTCGGTGGCGAAGAGAGTGCGGGTGCATCTTTCTTACGTAAAGACGGAACGCCTTGGTCAACAGATAAAGACGGCCTAATTCTTTGCCTATTGGCGGCTGAGATCACTGCGGTGACAGGTAAGAACCCACAAGAGTACTACGAAGAGCTAGCGGCAAAACACGGCGAATCTAAGTACAACCGTATTCAAGCGGTAGCAAATGGTGCACAAAAAGATGTGCTCAAGAAGCTATCTCCAGAGATGGTATCTGCTGAAACACTTGCTGGTGATGCGATTACTGCTCGCTTGACGCATGCTCCAGGTAATGGCGCTGCAATTGGTGGCCTTAAAGTGACAACTGAGAATGGTTGGTTTGCTGCTCGTCCATCGGGCACGGAAGACATCTACAAAATCTACTGTGAGAGCTTTAAAGGTGAAGAACACCTAAAAGCGATTGAAGCAGAAGCTCAAGAGATTGTTAACCAAGTCTTTGCTGCTGCAGGTCTATAATCGAATACGATTCATAGAGTTATAAAGCAAATAATGGAAGGGTTGATGTGAAAGCATCAGCCCTTTTTAGTTGGTCGCATTGTGAATAAGAAAGGAAGGATAAACGAGAGCGTCTAACCATGTGGCCAACTTTGTGGCATCACAAACCAGAATTGACCCGACTTAGTTTGTCCATGAACGAAGCGGTCACCAAATTCGGTGATAGGTTCACCGCTGAAATCATCCGTTCCTGCGGCCCATTGTTCTTTGGTTAAAGGATAGAGTGTATCGGTGATCTGGTGAGCCTGATTTTGATAGCACCAAAATCCGTTTACCTGGCTTGGGTTAATGTCGTACCCCAGACACTCCGTAGGTACGTTTTGTTCTAGAAATGGGTTGGTATAGAGGCGACCTTGCATCAAAAGGTGTTTTGAGTCGACATCGATCTCCGGGTACTGTTCAACAAAGGCGGCTGAAGATGACATACCAAGCTGGTGGCTGAGCATTCTATCGAGCTTTTTGTCTAATTGGTCATGAGAGTTTGGACCAAACCATGTTTGCTCGTGAAGTAGGTAAAACTTAATTGCCACTTCCCAGTGTTCTAATTTTTCGCTACTTGTGTCTTCCAGGATAAAGTCGATTGCGCCGAGTGTTCGTCCCTCAACATTAATCTGGATCTCATCGTGCTTGATTGAATAACTATCCGAAGTGGTGATGACTTGTTCACATAGGTGTTGATAGAGGAAGCCTAATCTAGGGTTTCCATCATAAGTATGTGCATCGTCAAGCTTTTGGTGGTTTGAGAACACAGTGAGATCAGAAATGGGCGGTTTGATTTCTAGTAGCGGTGGCGAGCTAATCACCCATTGGTAAAAGCGTTGCAGTTCGGTCATCGGTTCCTCATAAACTTCAGTCATCTGTTCTCTAGAAACAGAGTGGAAGGGCTTTCGACATTTTACCCGTAAATTGATATAACGACGTTATTATAAAGGTAAGCTGGAAATAAAAATGAATAACTTACAATTAGAAAAGCTACTTAACGAAAAACTGCAGCCACAGCAGATTAAAGATTACTGCCCAAACGGTCTTCAAGTAGAAGGCACTGCTGAGGTAAAGCGTATCGTTACTGGTGTAACGGCTTCACAAGCTTTGATCAATAAAGCGGTTGAGCTAAAGGCTGACGCTTTGTTAGTTCACCATGGTTTCTTTTGGAAAGGTGAGCCGGAAGCGATTCGCGGCATGAAAGGTAAGCGTATTCGTACCTTGATTAAAAACGATATCAACCTATTAGGCTACCACCTTCCTCTTGATATTCACCCTGAGCTTGGTAACAACGCAAAATTGGCTGAGTTACTTGAGATCGATGTTGAAGGTGGTTTGGAAGGGCACCCTCAGTCAGTCGCTATATTTGGTAGATTAAAGACACCGATGACTGGTGCTGAGTTCGCAGCAAAAATTGATCAAGTACTGAATCGTAAGCCGCTACATATTGCTCCTGAAAACGCAGATAAAATGATTGAAACGGTAGGTTGGTGTACTGGCGGCGGTCAAGATTACATTGAACTTGCAGCCTCTCAAGGTATCGACGCATTTATCTCTGGTGAAATTTCTGAGCGCACAACTTACTCGGCTCGCGAGCAAGACATCCATTATTTTGCTGCAGGTCACCATGCGACAGAACGCTACGGTGTTAAAGCACTAGGTGAATGGTTAGCAAAAGAGCACGGCTTGGATGTCGAGTTTATCGATATTGATAATCCGGTATAAGAGCAGATGCGATATGAGGGGGACGAGTAAATAGCATTCGTCATTCCCTAGACTGACGAAGGAGGGAGTAGGGAATCTCTTTGGGCTATCTACTCGTTGAATGAGATCCTCAACTCGCTCAATGGTATGGACTCCCCACCTCAACTGACAGCGTCAGCTAAAGTTACAGGTGCGAACCAAAAACAGGAGCCCATACCATGAATAAATTTAACACAATCTCGATTGATTTAGCCAAATCCGTCTTTCAAGTCGCGGTATTTAACCGCCATGGCAAGCGTAAGTTGAACCAAGCTATGTCTAAAAAGAAAATGCTAACGGTCATCAGCCAACACCCTGACGCAACCATTTGCATAGAGGCCTGTGCAGCATCTCATTATTGGGGACGAACGTTTCAAAGCCGTGGTCATACCGTCAAAATGATACCTCCCCAAAAAGTGAAGCCGTATCGCAGTGGTAATAAGAACGATGCTAATGATGCTATCGCGATTTACGAAGCTTCCTTACGCTCCGATATTCATGCTGTACCTGTAAAAACACCGGAGCAGCAAGATATCGCAATGCTGCTGAGTTTAAGACAAAGCTATATAAAACAACGCACGGCAGTAAGTCTACGTATCCGTGGCTATGCAGCGGAATGTGGCATTACCTTCCCACAAGGAGCCAATAAACTGCGAGAACTACTCCCTTTCGTTATCGAAGATATGGAGAATGAATTAACACCGACAACTCGATTCGTTCTCCGAGAATTACATGCTCAGCTACTAAATCTTGATGAGCCTATCGAGAGAGTTGAATCGCAACTTATAGACTTTGCAAAGCAAATACCCGCTTGCCAGTTATTAATCACTTTACGAGGTGTACGTTGGGTGATTGCAAGTGCCATTTTTTCCCGTCTGGGTGACGCTTCGGCCTATAGAAATGGTCGAGGAGCTAGTGCGAGCTTAGGTTTAGTTCCGGCTCATACTGGCAGTGGTGGTAAGAACAAAAACCACGGAATAAGTAAATCAGGTGATAAAACCTTACGCTCTCTTGTCGTTCATGGAGCAAGAGCGGTGGTAGCGAATATCCGAGATAAAGAAGATCGCTTAAGTTGCTGGATACGAAACTTATTAGAAAGAAAGTCGTTTAACCAAGTGGTTGTCGCCCTTGCGAACAAAACGATCAGAATGGCTTGTGCCATGCTGAAAAGCAATCAATCTTATAATGAGACGTTAATCGCTTAACAGTTGATTTTATAAGGTTAAGGGAGACATCAATCCCCCCATGTAAGCAAGTAAATTATGGTAAAGAGTAAGCATAGCAAGCAAAAGAAACTCTGAGAGGGACGAAGGTGATAATACACCACACGCTCGATAAGAACTTTTGCTGAGTGGATTAAGCCATAGAGGTTCGGGGTAGCTCCCCATACAGAAACCGAATATACGTGCACTTGCATACCTTTACTCGTTTCCTTGCAATACTAGGGGAGTCCATATACGTTCCTCGTTCTTGAGGATGACAGAGTTGCGAGCATATAAAAGAAAAGGGTTGATGCTTTCACATCAACCCTTTTAACAATTGTACTTTAATCGCAATTATTCACGTTCGTGAAGTGCTTTAAAGTCACGTTGCTCTTCACCAGTGTATAGTTGACGAGGACGACCGATACGGTTTGTTGGGTCGCTGTGCATTTCGTTCCAGTGTGCAATCCAACCGATAGTACGAGACATCGCGAAGATTACTGTAAACATAGACACTGGAATGCCGATAGCTTTCAGAATGATACCTGAGTAGAAGTCTACGTTCGGGTATAGCTTCTTAGACACAAAGTATTCATCAGAAAGAGCGATACGCTCAAGTTCCATTGCTACGTCAAGTAGTGGATCTTGGATGTTTAGCTCTTTAAGTACTTCGTGACACGCTTCGCGCATTACTGTTGCACGTGGATCGTAGTTCTTGTAAACGCGGTGACCGAAGCCCATCAAACGGAATGGGTCATCTTTGTCTTTCGCTTTTGCAACATACTCTTCAATGTTATCTACGCTACCGATCTCTTCAAGCATACGTAGACATGCTTCGTTTGCACCACCGTGAGCTGGGCCCCAAAGTGACGCGATACCTGCTGCGATACAAGCAAACGGGTTAGCACCAGATGAACCAGATAAACGTACTGTAGATGTAGAAGCGTTTTGTTCGTGGTCTGCGTGTAGGGTGAAAATCTTATCCATTGCACGAGCTACGATAGGGTTTACTTCGTACTCTTCACATGGGTTTGCAAACATCATGTGTAGGAAGTTTTCAGCGTAGCTTAGGTCGTTGCGTGGGTAGATAAACGGCTGACCAATAGAATATTTGTAACACATTGCTGCCAGTGTTGGCATTTTTGAAATTAGACGGTAAGCCGCAATTTCACGGTGTGTATCGTTGTTGATATCAAGTGAGTCGTGGTAGAACGCTGCTAGAGCGCCTACTACACCACACATTACAGCCATGGGGTGAGCATCACGACGGAAGCCGTGGAAGAAACTAGCAATTTGCTCGTGTACCATAGTGTGACGTGTCACGGTAGTCTTGAACTTTTCGTATTCAGCTCGAGATGGGGCTTCACCGTAAAGAAGTATGTAACATACTTCTAAGTAATCAGCGTTATTGGCAAGTTGGTCAATTGGATAACCACGGTGTAAAAGGATACCTTTACCACCGTCAATAAAAGTGATTTGAGACTCACAAGATGCAGTGGCAAGAAAACCAGGGTCAAAAGTGAAAAAACCATTAGATCCTAGTGTACGAACATCGATCACTGGAGTACCTAGTACACCTTCTGTAATCGGCAGCTCGATTGGCGCTTGACCTTCAATGTGAAGGGTAGCTTTCTTATCCGCCATAACAATCTCCTTTGTTTATTATTTAATCCGTCCAGGATGTTTATGAGCCATTTTTTTACTGGTCTTACGTGGGAAAGTCAATTTTTCTGCAGCTTTGTGTGCACTTGTTAGTATTTTTCACATTAAATTCGTTAAAAATCTGGTCTGTGTAGCATTATTTGTTGCGTCAATTGTATTAGAATGTTGCGAGCCGTATAGTGGCGATGAAAAATTTGGTTAAAAGCTTATAAATGCAAGGCTAAGAAGAAATGTGAGGTGTCTATCTTAACCGTGCCGTTAACAATTTTTTTACAATTATCTAAGGCTCAACTTCAGTTATTTGTTAAGTTAATGTTAAATTTTGAAGGTTTGCGATCAAATTTTGTCCATAACAATATCATAAGGTTATTTAATGACCATAATGCTCAATGGAGCTGAGTGAGCAAGCCCGTGAAAGAAAGAAAGACAAGACCTGTTAATTTAGATTTACAGACCATCCACTTTCCGATCACTGCAATAGCTTCCATCCTACACCGTGTGTCTGGGGTGATTACTTTTGTTGCGATTGGAATTTTGCTTTGGTTACTATCCATTTCCCTCTCATCCCCAGTAGGCTTTATGGAAGCTAGCGACATTGTCGACGGTTTCTTCGTGAAGTTTATTCTGTGGGGCATTTTAACCGCTTTGGCTTACCACATTGCTGGTGGTATTCGTCACCTTCTTATGGACTTAGGTCACTTTGAAGAGCTGGAATCTGGCGCGAAGAGCGCTAAGGTTGCATTCGCAGCGACAGCGGTATTGTCTCTACTAGCGGGGATCTTAGTATGGTAAACAACGTTTCGACATTTGGCCGTAATGGCGTTCACGATTTCTTATTGATTCGTGCAACTGCAATCATTATGACGCTATATACAATTTATTTGGTGAGCTTTTGTGCCTTCACCGATATCTCTTACGTATCATGGACTCAGTTCTTTGGTGGAACCTTCACTAAAGTATTTACCATGTTAGCGCTTACTTCGGTTCTTGTTCACGCTTGGATCGGTTTGTGGCAAGTGCTAACCGACTACATCAAGTGCGCTAAACTGCGTGTTGGCCTTCAAGTAGGTGTAGTTGCGGTTCTTCTTGGATATTTCTTCTCTGGTCTATTTATTTTGTGGGGTGCGTAAGTGACTATTCCTGTTCGTGAGTTTGATGCCGTAGTTATCGGCGCTGGTGGTGCTGGTATGCGTGCCGCACTGCAAATTTCAGAGCAAGGCCTATCATGTGCATTGCTTTCTAAAGTTTTCCCAACTCGTTCTCATACCGTATCTGCTCAAGGTGGTATTACGGTTGCGCTAGGTAATGCGCACGAAGATCACTGGGAACAACACATGTACGACACAGTAAAAGGTTCTGATTACATCGGTGACCAAGATGCTATCGAATACATGTGTAAAAATGGCCCAGAATCAGTTATTGAACTAGAAAAAATGGGTCTTCCATTTTCTCGTTTCGACAACGGCACCATTTACCAACGTCCTTTTGGTGGCCAATCGAAAAACTTTGGTGGTGAGCAAGCGGCTCGTACCGCTGCAGCAGCTGACCGTACTGGTCACGCATTGCTACACACGCTTTACCAACAAAACATCAAACACAAAACAACCGTGTTCTCTGAGTGGTACGCGCTTGATCTTGTGAAGAATGAAGACGGTGCCATTCTTGGTACAACAGCACTTTGCATGGAAACAGGCGAAGTATGCTACTTTAAAGCAAAAGCAACAGTCCTAGCAACTGGTGGTGCTGGTCGTATCTACGCATCAACAACTAACGCACACATCAATACTGGTGACGGTGTGGGTATGGCGATTCGTGCCGGCGTGCCTATGCAAGACATCGAAATGTGGCAGTTCCACCCAACGGGTATTGCCGGTGCGGGGACGCTTGTAACAGAGGGTTGCCGTGGTGAAGGCGGCTATCTCCTTAACAAAGATGGCGAACGTTTTATGGAGCGTTACGCTCCAAACGCGAAAGACTTAGCGGGTCGTGACGTTGTTGCTCGTTCAATGATGGTAGAAATCCGTGAAGGCCGTGGTTGTGACGGCCCTTGGGGTCCACACATTAAACTGAAACTGGACCACCTAGGTAAAGAAACACTGGAGTCTCGTCTACCTGGTGTATGTGAACTGTCTCGTACATTCGCACACGTTGATCCAGTAAAAGAGCCGATCCCAGTGATCCCAACATGTCATTACATGATGGGTGGTGTACCAACACAAGTTTCCGGCCAAGCGATTAAGCAGGGTACAGATGGTAGCGATGTAGAGGTACAAGGTCTATTCGCTTGTGGTGAGATTGCTTCAGTATCCGTACACGGTGCTAACCGTTTAGGTGGTAACTCACTGCTTGACTTGGTTGTATTCGGTCGTGCGACAGGTCTACACCTAGGTGAGACACTGAAGAAGCAAGCGGATGCGAAGCCAGCAACGGAAGAAGATATCGCTCGTTCTCTAGAGCGCTACAACCGTTGGGAAAACAGCACAGACGGTGAAGATCCAGCGCAAATCCGTAAAGACCTACAGCAATGTATGCAGAACAACTTCTCTGTATTCCGTGAAGGCAAAGCAATGGCTGAGGGCTTAGAAGAGCTTAAAGCGATTCGTGAGCGTCTGAAAAATGCACATTTGTCTGATAAGTCTACGGAGTTCAATACCCAGCGCGTCGAATGTCTTGAGCTTGATAACTTGATGGAAACGGCTTTTGCAACAGCATTTGCGGCTAATTACCGCACAGAAAGTCGTGGTGCACATGCTCGTTTTGACTTCCCCGATCGTGATGATGAACAGTGGCTGTGCCACTCTCTCTACAACCCTGAGTCAGAGAGTATGAGCAAACGAGGTGTAAACATGGAGCCTATCCATCGTGAAGCATTCCCACCAAAAGCACGCACGTACTAAGGAGACATGACCATGAAATTGACTTTCTCTTTGTATCGTTACAATCCAGACGTCGATTCGAAGCCTTACATGCAGGATTACACACTAGAGGTGGAAGAAGGCTCAGACATGATGCTTCTGGATGCGCTCATTCTATTGAAAGAGCAGGATCCGACCATCGCTTTCCGTCGCTCATGCCGCGAAGGTGTATGTGGTTCAGACGGCCTAAATATGAACGGTAAAAACGGCCTTGCGTGTATCACGCCACTGTCAACTCTTAGTAGCAAGGATAAAATTATTGTTCGCCCACTGCCGGGTCTACCTGTTATTCGTGACCTGATTGTTGATATGACTCAGTTCTATGATAACTACGAAAAAGTAAAACCATTCTTAGTGTCTGATGGTAACACACCACCGGCACGTGAAAACTTACAAAGCCCTGATGAGCGTGCTCATTTAGATGGACTGTACGAATGTATCATGTGTGCATGTTGTACAACGTCATGCCCATCGTTCTGGTGGAACCCTGACAAGTTCATCGGACCAGCAGGCCTACTTGCCGCGTACCGTTGGCTAATTGACAGCCGAGATACTGCAACAGATGAACGTTTGTCTGATCTTGATGATGCATTTAGCGTTTTTCGTTGCCATGGCATCATGAATTGTGTAAGTGTTTGTCCTAAGGGATTAAATCCGACGAAAGCGATTGGTCACATCAAGACCATGTTAGTGAATCGTTCGGTTTAAGTTATAAAAAAAATTGCCGCCCTAGAAGTTTTGGGGCGGCCTTTTAATAGCTCGGCATAGACCGCAGCAAACGTGAAAACTACTGGTTAAGGGAAAATATGCACAACGGCGTGATGAAGGCATGGCTCGAGTCTTCACACTTGGCTGGCGCCAATGCAACGTACGTAGAAGAACTCTATGAACTGTATCTAAGTGACCCCGATTCGGTAAGTGACGAATGGAGAAGTGTTTTTGAAGAATTGCCTGTGCAAGCTTCAGAAGCGGTGGAACAACCACACTCTCGTGTTCGTGAATACTTCCGTCGACTCGCTCAAGAAACAAAGCATTACAGTGTCCAAGTTAGTGATCCAGATGTCGATGCGAAACAAGTAAAAGTTCTGCAACTGATTAATGCTTATCGATTCCGAGGGCATCAAGCAGCAAATCTAGACCCCCTAGGTTTATGGAAGAGAGCGACAGTTGATGAACTGGACCCTTCTTTCCACACTCTTACCGAAGAAGACCTCAATGAGACGTTTAACGTCGGCTCTTACGCGATTGGCCAAGAGACGATGGTGCTTAAAGATTTACACAAATCTCTAAAGCAAACCTATTGTGGTTCAATTGGTGCTGAATACATGCACATGACTAATACAGAGCAAAAACGTTGGATTCAACAACGTTTAGAGTCTGTGTCTGGTCAACCCTCTTTCAACAAAGAAGAAAAGCAAGCTTTCCTAGAAGAGCTAACCGCTGCTGAAGGTCTTGAGCGCTATCTTGGTGCGAAATTCCCAGGCGCGAAACGTTTCTCGTTGGAAGGTGGTGATGCACTTATCCCAATGACGAAAGAGATCATTCGTCATGCTGGTGGACAAGGCATGCGTGAAGTCGTTGTTGGTATGGCTCACCGTGGTCGTCTAAACATGTTGGTTAACGTGCTTGGTAAAAAGCCGCAAGACCTGTTTGACGAGTTCGCGGGTAAGCACGACGAAACGTGGGGTACTGGTGATGTTAAATACCACCAAGGTTTCTCTGCGGATTTCGCGACACCAGGTGGCAACGTTCACTTAGCACTAGCATTTAACCCATCACACTTAGAAATCGTAAACCCAGTGGTTATCGGTTCAGTACGTGCACGTCAAGATCGCCTGGGTGATACTGATGGTAGCCGTGTACTGCCAATCACGATTCACGGTGACTCAGCAATCGCTGGTCAGGGTGTTGTGCAAGAGACGTTTAACATGTCTCAAGCTCGTGGTTTCTGCGTAGGTGGTACGGTTCGTATCGTTGTAAATAACCAAGTTGGTTTTACAACGTCTAACCCTCGCGACACACGCTCTACGATGTACTGTACCGATATCGCTAAGATGGTACAGGCTCCGATTTTCCACGTTAATGCTGATGATCCAGAAGCGGTTGCTTTTGTTGCTCGCTTAGCACTGGATTACCGTAATACTTTCAAACGTGATGTTGTTATCGACCTAGTTTGTTACCGTCGCCACGGTCACAACGAAGCCGATGAGCCGAACGCAACTCAGCCTTTGATGTATCAAAAAATCAAGAAGCACCCAACACCACGTAAGCTTTACGCTGACGTGCTAATGGAGCGCGGTGAGTTTGGTATTGATACGGCAACTCAACTGGTTAACGAATATCGTGACGCACTTGATCACGGTGAAGTTGTGGTTAAAGAGTGGCGCCCAATGGCACTTCACTCTGTAGACTGGTCTCCTTATCTAGGTCACGACTGGAATATTGACTGGGATAACAAGGTTGATATCGAGCGTCTAAAAGAGCTTGGTACTAAGATCTGTCAATATCCAGAAAGCCACAAGCTACAAAGCCGAGTTAATAAACTGTACAACGATCGTACTGCCATGGTGAATGGTGAGAAACAAGTCGATTGGGGTATGGCTGAAACTTTGGCTTACGCAACACTTGTTGACGATGGCAAGCGTATTCGTATCTCTGGCCAAGATTCAGGCCGTGGTACTTTCTTCCACCGTCACTCAGTACTGCACAACCAATCAGACGCAAGCACGTATGTTCCTCTTGCGAACATTCATGATAAGCAGGGTCCATTCCAAGTATTTGACTCAGTATTGTCTGAAGAAGCAGTGCTAGCGTTCGAGTATGGCTACGCAACAGCAGAGCCAAGCGGTCTAACCCTTTGGGAAGCGCAATTTGGTGACTTCGCAAACGGTGCACAAGTTGTTATTGACCAATTTATTTCGTCAGGTGAGCAAAAGTGGGCACGTCTATGTGGCTTGACTATGCTGCTTCCTCACGGTTATGAAGGCCAAGGTCCAGAGCACTCTTCTGCACGTCTTGAGCGTTACCTTCAATTATGTGCTGAACAAAATATGCAGGTTGTTGTTCCTTCAACACCAGCACAGGTTTACCACATGATTCGCCGTCAGGTTGTTCGACCAATGCGTCGTCCACTGATTGTAATGTCACCTAAGTCATTGCTTCGTCACCCGCTGTGTACGTCTTCTCTAGAAGATCTAGCAGACGGTACGTTCCAACCAGCTATCGCAGAGATTGACGATATCGCTCCTGAGAACGTAAAACGCGTCGTATTCTGTTCAGGTAAGGTTTACTTCGACCTACTTGACCAAAGACGTAAGAACGAGCAAGACGACGTTGCTATTGTTCGTATTGAGCAGCTATACCCATTCCCTTACGAGGATGTTCGCGCTGCAATTGCACAATACACAAATGTCGTTGATTACGTTTGGTGTCAAGAAGAGCCTCAGAACCAAGGTGCTTGGTACAGCAGCCAACATAACTTCCGAGCTGCTATCCCAGTAGGCGCTGATATTCAATACGCAGGTCGTCCTGCATCAGCATCACCAGCTGTAGGCTATATGTCGGTACACTTGAAACAACAAAAAGCGTTAGTAGATGACGCTCTGACCCTACCAAAGAACTAGAAGTAAAAGGAAAATACAGACATGACAATTGAAATTCTGGTTCCAGATTTACCTGAATCTGTGGCTGATGCAACAGTTGCTACTTGGCACAAAAAACCAGGCGAAGCGGTTGCACGTGATGAAGTCATTGTAGATATCGAAACAGATAAAGTAGTTCTAGAAGTACCAGCTCCTGAAGCGGGTGTTCTGGAAGCGATTATTGAAGACGAAGGTGCTACGGTACTTTCTAAGCAGCTTATTGCTAAGTTGAAGCCTGGCGCGGTTGCAGGTGAGCCAACGACTGATACAACAGAAGAAACAGAAGCATCTCCTGATAAGCGTCACAAAGCGGCGCTAACAGAAGAGAGCAATGACGCACTAAGCCCAGCTGTACGTCGCCTTCTAGCTGAACACAACCTACAACCAGCTGACGTTAAAGGCACTGGTGTTGGTGGTCGTATTACTCGTGAAGACATTGACGCACACCTAGCGGCAGCGAAAGCGGCGCCGGCAGCAGCTGCACCAGCGGTTGAAGCGCCAGCGGCAGCTCGTAGCCAGAAGCGCGTGCCTATGACTCGCCTACGTAAGACAGTAGCAAACCGTCTTCTAGAAGCGAAGAACAGCACTGCAATGCTAACGACTTTCAACGAAGTAAACATGAAGCCAATCATGGACCTTCGTAAGCAGTACAAAGACCAATTCGAGAAGCGTCACGACACGCGTCTTGGTTTCATGTCTTTCTACGTGAAAGCGGTAACTGAAGCGCTTAAGCGTTACCCAGAAGTAAACGCATCTATCGACGGTGATGATATCGTTTACCATAACTACTTCGATATCAGCATGGCAGTATCTACGCCACGTGGTCTAGTGACTCCAGTTCTAAAAGACTGTGACACACTAGGTTTCGCTGACATCGAAAAAGGCATCAAAGAGCTAGCGATCAAAGGCCGTGATGGCAAGCTAACTGTTGATGAGCTAATGGGTGGTAACTTCACTATCACAAACGGTGGTGTATTTGGCTCTCTAATGTCTACGCCAATCATCAACCCGCCTCAAGCGGCAATCCTGGGTATGCACAAAATCCAAGAACGTCCAATGGCTGTTGACGGCAAAGTAGAAATTCTACCAATGATGTACCTAGCGCTTTCTTACGACCACCGTCTAATCGATGGCCGTGAATCAGTTGGCTTCCTAGTGACCATCAAAGAGCTTCTAGAAGATCCTGCACGTCTGCTATTAGACGTTTAGTATCGCTAAAACGTCTAGTTAACCCAGTTAGCTAGACGTTAAAAGTTTCAAAGGCTAGGCTGCTCAACACCTGGCCTTCACTTGAGCTGTTAAGCCATTACAAAATGGACAGCAGTTGATTTGAGAAGACCCTACAGACGTAACACAGGTAACTGTGTCGTTATGGAAATAATAATCCCTTAAGGGAAAATAAACGGAATATCAAAATGAATTTGCATGAATACCAAGCCAAACAGCTGTTTGCAGAATTCGGTTTGCCTGTACCAGAAGGCTTCGCATGTGATACAGCACAAGAAGCTTTCGAGGCTGCTGGTCGTATCTCAACTGAGAAAAAAGTTGTTAAGTGTCAAGTACACGCTGGTGGCCGTGGTAAAGCGGGCGGCGTAGAGCTACACGACACAAAAGAAGGCGTTAAAGAGTTTGCACAAAAGTGGCTAGGTAAAAACCTAGTGACTTACCAAACAGACGCAAATGGTCAGCCTGTAACTAAGATCCTAGTTGAAGAAGCGTCTAACATCGCTAACGAACTTTACCTAGGCGCTGTTGTTGACCGCGCAACTCGTAAAATTGTATTCATGGCGTCAACTGAAGGCGGTGTGGACATCGAGAAAATCGCTGAAGAAACTCCAGAGTTGATTCACCAATCTGCGATCGATCCTCTAGTAGGTCCTCAAGCTTACCAAGGCCGTGAACTGGCGTTCAAACTTGGTCTAGTTGGCGATCAAATCAAACAGTTCGTTAAGATCTTCATGGGTCTTGGTGAAATGTTCGCTCAGTACGACCTAGCTCTACTGGAAATCAACCCACTAGTAATCACTGGTGAAGGCAACCTTCTTTGTCTAGATGGCAAGATCAACATCGACTCAAACGCGATGTACCGTCAGCCTAAACTACGTGAAATGCACGATCCATCTCAAGAAGATGAGCGCGAAGCACACGCAGCACAGTGGGAACTAAACTACGTAGCATTAGATGGTAATGTTGGCTGTATGGTTAACGGTGCAGGTCTAGCAATGGGTACGATGGATATCGTTAACCTACACGGCGGCAAACCAGCAAACTTCCTTGATGTAGGCGGCGGCGCAACTAAAGAGCGTGTAGCTGAAGCATTCAAGATCATCCTTTCTGATGACAATGTTAGCGCAGTACTAGTAAACATCTTCGGTGGCATCGTACGTTGTGACATGATCGCTGAAGGTATTATCGGTGCGGTTAAAGAAGTAGGCGTAACAGTTCCTGTAGTTGTTCGTCTAGAAGGTACTAACGCAGACCTAGGTCGTGAAGTACTTGCTAATTCTGATGTTGATATCATTGCAGCTGAATCTCTAACAGATGCTGCTCAGAAAGTTGTTGCTGCTGCGGAGGCGAAATAATGTCTGTACTAATTAACAAAGACACTAAAGTAATCTGTCAGGGTTTCACTGGCGGTCAAGGTACATTCCACTCAGAGCAAGCTATCGCATACGGTACGCAAATGGTTGGTGGTGTATCTCCAGGTAAAGGTGGTCAAACTCACCTTGGTCTTCCTGTATTCAACACAGTACGTGAAGCAGTAGAAGTGACTGGCGCAACGGCAACAGTTATCTACGTACCAGCACCTTTCTGTAAAGATGCAATCCTTGAAGCGATCGACGCAGGTATCGAGCTGATCGTAACGATCACTGAAGGTATCCCAACGACAGATATGATCGACGTTAAAGTGAAGCTAGAAGAAACTGGCGTTCGCATGATCGGTCCTAACTGTCCAGGTCTTATCACTCCAGACGAGTGTAAGATTGGTATCATGCCTGGTCACATTCACAAGAAAGGTAAAGTAGGTATCGTATCTCGTTCAGGAACTCTTACTTACGAAGCAGTTAAGCAAACAACAGACGAAGGCTTCGGTCAGTCTACATGTGTTGGTATCGGTGGTGACCCAATCCCAGGCTCAAACTTCATTGATATCCTAAAACTGTTCCAAGAAGACCCTGAGACTGAAGCAATCGTAATGATTGGTGAGATCGGTGGTACCGCGGAAGAAGAAGCGGCGGCGTTCATCAAAGAGAACGTAACTAAGCCAGTTGTTTCTTACATCGCAGGTGTTACTGCTCCTCCAGGTAAACGTATGGGCCACGCTGGCGCAATCATCTCTGGCGGTAAAGGTACTGCTGAAGACAAATTCGCAGCACTAGAAGCAGCAGGCGTTAAGACAGTTAAGTCTCTTGCTGACATCGGTAAAGGTCTACGTGAGATTACTGGTTGGTAATCAGTGCTTTAAGCGATAAATAATAAAAAGGCTTGGTCGATGACCAAGCCTTTTTTGTATGTTTTTTTAGATGCGCGATGCGAGAGCGTAACGTTAAGCTCGGCTCTTAACCATCTGAGACAACATAAACATCGTAGCAGCACTAATCACTACAGATGGGCCTGCTGGTGTGTCGTAGAACCAAGATAGGCTCAACCCACCACATACTGCGACTGAGCCAATAATTGAAGCAAAGAATGCCATCTGCTCAGGTGTACTTGAGAACTTTCTTGCTGTTGCTGCAGGGATAATCAGTAATGATGTCATGATTAACGCACCAACAAACTTCATACCAACAGCAATCACGATGCCGACCAGTAACATTAGAATCAGACGCATTAAATCAATGTTGATACCATCAACCGCTGCAAGATCTTCGTTTACCGTTGTCGATAACAGCGGTCGCCAAAAGATAGTTAACACCAGTCCAATGACAGCCGCACCTGCATAAATGAACATTAAATCTGTCGGGGAAACGGCAAGCAGGTCACCAAATAGGTAGCTCATCAGGTCGACACGAACGTTATCGAGAAAGCTAACTGCGACTAAGCCTAGTGATAGCGCACTGTGTGCAAGAATGCCGAGTAGGGTGTCGGTGGCAACAAGCTTCTGTTTTTGGAGTGTTACTAGGAGTACAGCCAACATCAAGCAGCAAATCAGCAGCGCGAAATAAAGATTAATATTGAATAGGAAACCAAGCGCTAAACCCATTAACGATGCGTGAGCCAATGTGTCACCAAAGTACGCCATCTTACGCCACACTACGAACGACCCGAGTGGACCTGCAATAAGCGCAATGCCTAGGCCAGCGAGAATAGAAGGTAAAAGAAACTCAAGCATTAGTGGTGATGTCCGTGTTTATGGTTAGAGCAGTCATGTACATCTCCAGATACAGGCTGGCCTGCTAAGTCATGGTGATGGTGGTCATGTTGGTGATGGTAGAACGCCAAGCTCTCTTGCACCGCGGTACCGAATAGGGCGATGTAAGAAGGGTGATGCTTGATATCTGCAGGCGCACCTGAACAACAGATGTGGTGGTGTAAACAGATCACGTCGTCTGTTTTTGCCATCACTAAATGTAAGTCGTGTGAAACCATAAAGACTGCACAGCCAAAGCGGTGACGAATAGAATCAATCAGTTCGTAGAGATCGATTTGACCTTGTACATCTACGCCTTGTGCAGGTTCATCAAGAACCAATAGGTCTGGCCTTCTCAAGAGAGAACGAGCAATTAGTACGCGTTGGTTTTCACCACCTGATAGCTGATGCATGTTGCTTTTCATCAGATGCTCAGCGCCAACGAGTTTTAGAGCTTCCAAGATCTCTTGTTTACTGAATCTACCGGTGAGCTTAAGGAAACGCTCTACATTGAGAGGCAGAGAATCATTCAGCTTTAGCTTTTGAGGAACATAACCAATTTTTAGTTTTTTTGATTTGGTAATCTTTCCAGAGTATTTGTGTTGGAGCCCAAGTAGTACTTTTACTAGGGTTGATTTTCCCGCACCGTTTGGCCCAATTAGGGTAGTGATTCTGCCACGCTCTAAATTTAGAGAGATATTGTCTAGGACTTTTCGACCGTCAAACTCGACGCTCACAGAATCTAGTTGGATTAAGTTATCCATGAATAGAACTCATTTGCAATTCGCTAATGTTATAATGTAACATTTACCTCAAGCCTAAGCTACTTTTCTATTATCGAGGAATTATGTCACGTTCATCTTATATACTTGCTACTTTGCTTTTAGCGCCAAGTGTTGCAAGTGCTAATACCATTCTAACAAGCTTCAAACCAATTCAAATGATTGTGACAGAATTAACGCAAGGCGTTAGTGAACCGGATGTGTTGATGAACAGCAATGCTTCGCCGCACGATTATGCGCTTAAACCGTCTGATGTCAAAAAAGTTCACAGTGCAGACATGGTTGTTTGGTTTGGCCCTGACTTAGAAGCGTTTCTGACTAAGGTGATTGAATCGAATGATAACGTTATCGAAATCGGTAAAATCCCTGGTATCAACTTACGAGAGTTTGGTCATGAAGAGCATGATCACGGTGCACATGAAGGGCACCATCATGGCAGCCATGACCCACACTTTTGGTTAGGCATCGATCAAGTGGAAGTAGCTGCTAAGTACATTTCAGATAAGCTAATTGAAACTGACCCAGATAATGCAATGGCGTATCAAGAGAATCTAGATTCATTCCTGATTGCATTGAAAGAGAAACAGCAGTCTATTCGCGAGCAACTGGCTCCAGTGAAAAACAAAGGCTACTACGTTTTCCACGATGCGTATGGTTACTATGAAGAAGAATTTGGCCTAAATAACTTAGGTCATTTTACAGTAAGCCCAGAGCGTAAACCGGGTGCAAAAAGCTTGATTGCGATTAAGAAGACAATAGTACGTGAAAACGTTCAATGTGTGTTTTCTGAGCCTCAATTTACACCGGCTGTAATTGACTCGGTGACTCGAGGAAGCAATGCGAAACAAGGTCAATTAGACCCAATTGGTTCTACAGTTGAAGTGAAGAGTGGAAGTTATTTCGATTTTCTTCAGCAACTTACCGATAGCTACGCAAGCTGTCTAAGTGCAAAGTAATCAATAGTAAGTAACTTTTACTCTACTTTGCTCTCTATATGATTATGAATAATGCCGCTTTTTGCGGCATTTTCGTGACCGCTAAGATAAAACCTTTCAACAAACAATAAACCTTCTTTCTCCTTCGTAGATTTCCGCTAAAATGGAAAGATAATAATAAGCACAAAAAAACTCAGTTTCTGGTCGAGCAGGTTAAGACATTGCGGTAGCCGAAACTTCATACGTTGTTGCTGTTCAGGATTAGAAGTTGTATCGAATTGTCTTCCGAATGTTCATGCTAATGAGCATTTCATTTAGCGCTCTTGCGTTAAATACATCACCGTCTGTCTTTTATCCTTTGCCTGTTCAAGCGCAAGGGAATTTTCTCGCGGCTAAAAATCTCTATCTAGGCGCAGGTGGTGGGCTTTGGATCCATGATGTGCATGGAAAAGTCCTGTTTTACGATGGTCGAGCTTTGCTACCACGAAAAGGCAGCCTGCTACAGTTCTCATCGGAACGCGTTGCTTTCCTGAACGATGAGTTTTGGACGTTTTTTGATAATGAGGTATATCGACATACTCCTGGGCTTGGTAACGAGCTTGCATTTAGCCTTAGCCCTGGTTCAGAGATAACCAATATTGGTGCCTCTGACAATTATATCTGGGTGACCGACGGCAATAATTTCTACACCTATAATACTCAGTCGTTAGAATTTAATACCTATTCACTTCTCAAACTGTACCGATACAACAACAGCAGCGACATTACGATTAATGATGCTGAGTGGGTATTATCAAAATGGGTATTGGCAACCAGTTCCGGCACTTACCTATCCGAAAATCAAGAATTTACTCATGTTGCAGCCTCCGATAAACACTACATCGAGACCGTGTACTTTTCGAATGCGCGACGTGAATTACTGATTGGTACATTAAATGGTGTTGTGATTGTTGATTTGGCTAATTCTGAGAAAGAGACCAAGATCAATGGCTCGCATGTGCTCTCTGTTGCTGAAACCACGAATCAATATTGGATTGGTACTGAGCACGGCTTGATTAGCTACAACTTTATTACCGGCGAAATCACTCGTTTTGAACAAGCTGCTAACCAAGACTTTTCGTTACCGGGCGAGAAAATTTACTCACTAATTAACGATCATGCTGGTGGGATGTGGGTCGCGACCAACAACGGTATTCGGTATTTTTCTTTGTTTAGTAAGACATTCTCAAGAACGCCACTCACCGGAATGGGCATGCACTCCAGCAGTATGGTGATCAATAAAGTTGAGCCAATCGGTGAGCATCTATCTTGGGTGGCATCTTCGATGGGCCTCTACCTCGTTGATTCTGAAACTGAAGAGAGGCCTAGGCGCGTATATCCCAAACCAGTACAGGACTTTCAGGTTTTTGGTAGGTCAATTTGGTTGGCGACCGAAGAAGGGATTATAAGCTTCAATACCGAGACGTTGGAGTTTGAAGCGCTGAATTTGCCAAGAGCCATTGAAGGCGTCCACATCGAGAATTTTGCTCTTCAAGGTGATAACACCCTTTGGATGACCTCTGGTCAAAGCCTCTATTCATTATCGATCGACCATATGGAGCTTACGGGCTACGGAATGGATTGGTTGGTGGATAAGTTCCTGCCAGCAAAAATTACAGATCTAAATATTGGTTTACAAGGTCGCGTCTACATCGGCACCGACCATGGCTTCTATTCCTTTGTTGATAAACGGATCAGTTTTAGTCGTTCCAGCGAACGATTTGGCAAAGTGGTTGATATAGAAAAAGCTAATGATGGCTCTCAGTGGTTTGCGGGTAGTTATGGCGTTTATCGGATCCCTTACGATGGTTCGATGATAGAAGAGATAGCCTTGGTTGAAGAGAATATCAGTCCGAGTTGTCTGATTAGCGATGAGAATGGTGTGTGGTTGGGGTCTTCAAAAGGACTTAGCTATTATGGACTGGATGGTCAACTGCAAAAGCACATAGGTTCACCATTTGGCTTGATCACCAATGAATTGGCGGCCGGTGCATGTGAACTCTTTTATAGTGAGGAGAATCAATCCTCACGGTTAGTTTTAGGTTCTAAGTATGGTGTGGTGAGTGCATTGTCTAATGAGTTGTTGGTATCTACCACGCCTCATAGCCGAGCATTGCTGAGTAAGATAAGTGTTAACCAAAAGACCGTATCATTGGGTGGGAAGGCCGCGGATTTAGCCGAGATCCCTTATGGTTCATCGATTGGCTTTAAGCTAGGCACTTTGCCTGCTACATTTGCCCCTGCGATGGAGTATCGACTCAATGATGATGAACCTTGGAGTGAGTTTGAAGGTGGCTTATTAACACTCGACCACTTGCTTCCGGGAGATTATACGCTCGAAGTGAAGCCAGTAAAGGATTCACACTATCGTTTTGTCTCCACCAATCAAAGCTTCTCTATAGCGGAACCTTGGTATCTCAGTAATTGGGCTGCTGCGAGCTCTCTTATCTTACTGATTTGTGTGGTCACCATTTTGGTTTTTTGGCGTTCGCGTTACGTCACTTTTGCCAACAGACATCTTAAAGCACAAGTAGCTTTGAAAACTGATCAGTTGAGGCACCAAAGTCGGATACTACTGACGACTAATCTGCAACTTAAGAAGCAGTTATCGGTTAAGAATGCGCTTGTGTCTCATACAGCCGACGAACTCTCTTCAGAGGTTAACCAAGTTGCAGCCATGCTCCCTAATTGGAGTGATGAACAAGGTAAATCGCCGATTCTTGCGTTAAAGAATGGTTTGGCTCAATTGAGTAATCGCCGGCAAGGTAGTGGTGCCGTTGGTTACGATATGATCTTAATCTTGGAGTCGGTGCTTAAGGCGTGGCAAGAAGACTTAGCTAAAGCCGGTATTGAGCTAGAGATAAAAGTAGAGACGAAACATAGACATGTCTCTTTGCTGTATTTTAATCTAGACATCATCTTCAATAGCCTGATCGCGAGCATCATCAAGCGTAACTTTAAGTCGCAGAGTATGGTGGTCATGGTGGAGGAGCTGAAAGAACACTTGGTCGTTACCATTTTAGATCATGGCATGCCTTTCCCTAAGTTAACTTCCAGTATTAGTGACAACAGTGGTAAGTCGACCGACTTAAACATAGAAAAGTTGCCATTGCTGATGAATCAGAGTGGTGGTGAAATCAATGCCTTTGTGTCGGATTCCCAAAATAAGGTTCAGCTTACTTGGCCAATCGACTATCAGGTATTAGATAGTCTCGAAACCAGTACAATAGAGCAGATTGAGACTATTAAGCTCGCTAATACCTCACCTGAGCAGTTAAAGCTTAGTGCAGAGCAAGAGTGGAAGAACCGAGTGTCTCAGCTTGTTAGTGAGCACTACGCTGATGCTGAGTTTGGTACCGCTACTGCTGCTAAGTATCTATTTATGTCTGAGAGAAGCTTACAAAGGCGCTTTAAGATGGCTTATAACAAGACCTTTAAAGAACATTTGAATGAGGTTCGCTTGGAGCATGCGTGTGAGCGGTTACTCGCGGGAGAGAAGATATCAGACGTTGCTTTTGACTCTGGCTTTAATGACCCGTCTTATTTCAGCCAAAGGTTCAAACATCACTTTGGTGTGTCTCCATCTAAGTTTGCTGAAAACAGTGAAGACTAGAGCGAACAATATTAACCAGCCAGTCTTACGCTAACGACAGATAGTTTCATTGAAGCCTCGACATTCGTGTTGGGGCTTTTTTATGCTTCTACGAGATACGAGATACGAGATACGAGATACGAGATACGAGATACGAGATACGAGATACGAGATACGAGATACGAGATACGAGATACGAGATACGAGATGTTTGGGTTAGTTTTTTGAAGATTGTTTTGCAGGGATTAAACAAGATAAGAAAAAAAATATCGTGGTATAGCCGGGGGGACTATACCACGGGTGCCAATGACACCTTCGCTTGCTGCCGGAGTGATATGGCAAGCCACATCACCTCTGGAATTAAATTAAAGAGAAGGAGTTTCTCTTCGATGGAGTAACTATACGATTAGTGACTTATTTTACTTATAAAATTAACGACAGAAGGCTATGAGAAAAGCGACATTTTCATAAACTATTGATATTTTATGGTTTGTTATGTGTTTGCTTGTGGTGTACTAGTGAGGTAGTTCTCACTAGTTGTTGAAAGTGACGGTTTTGACGTAAACGTTTTTAACGAAACTTACGAGTATATATTTTCGAAAACATTGATTTCACACAATAGAATTGTGGTCATGTATGTGTATTATGCTGTTAATAACAATCTTTCTCATTATCAATCACGAATTGGGTATTTATGAAACTCTCACAACTAGAGCAAGGAAAAGCGGCTTCTATAGTTGCCTTAACCGGCTTAACACCAGAAGTTAGAAAAAAGCTAATGGTCATGGGTATGTTACCAAACACTGAAGTTACACTAATCCGTCGCGCGCCGATGGGGGATCCGCTTCAAGTGGAGGTGAGAGGAGTCTCTATCGCCATTCGTGAAAGCATCGCAGAACAAATCGAGGTTATCTAAATGGATTATCAAGTTCTTACCGTTGGTAACCCGAATAGTGGTAAAACAACGTTATTCAATGCACTAACCGGTGCGAAGCAGCATGTTGGTAACTGGGTAGGCGTAACCGTAGAAAAGAAAACGGGTGTCTATTCACATGCGGGTGACCAATTTCAGCTAACCGACTTGCCTGGTATCTACGCACTAGATAGTGGTAATGATGCGAATAGTATTGATGAGTCTATCGCGTCGCGAGCTGTTCTGACTCACCCTGCTGACGTGATCATTAATGTTGTTGATGCAAGCTGCTTAGAACGAAGCTTATACATGACATTGCAATTGCGAGAGTTGGGTCGTCCAATGATCGTTGTATTGAACAAAATGGATGTATTAAAGCGCGAGCGTCAGGTGATTAACCTGAAAGCGCTAGAGAAAGAGCTAGGTTGCCCGGTTCTTAGCTTGTCTGCGAACGATAAAGGCCAAGTGGCTCGTTTCAAAGAGCGCCTACATAAGCTTCTTGTTCAAGGTGTGAGCCTTGATCCTATCTCTATTAACTATGACGAAGCATTAGAAGCACTTATTCCTTCTGTTGAATCACATTTTTATGATGCTGATGTTTCTCACCGAGCGCTTGCGATTCGTGCTCTAGAAAATGATTACTTGGTGCTAAACGGTTTAGCTCCGCAAACACGTACTCAAATTGATAATGTGCGTCTTGGCGCCGAGTTTGATATCGACCTTGCGGTAGCAGACGCGAAGTACACCTTCTTACACGATCTGTGTAAACGTGTTCGCCGCAGTGAAGGCAAACTAAGCCGTAACTTCACAGAGAAAGCTGACCAATTCATTCTGAACAAATGGGTCGGTATCCCTTTCTTCTTTGTCATCATGTACTTAATGTTCATGTTCTCTATCAATATCGGTAGCGCGTTCATCGACTTCTTTGATATTGGTGTTGGTGCAATTTTGGTTGATGGTGGACACCATTTATTAGACGGACACCTACCAGTTTGGCTGGTTACTATTCTTGCAGATGGTATCGGTGGCGGTATTCAAACTGTCGCAACCTTTATTCCGGTTATCGCGGCGCTTTACTTGTTCTTAGCGGTACTTGAAAGTTCAGGCTACATGGCGCGTGCTGCGTTTGTACTTGATAAAGTGATGCAAAAGATTGGTCTGCCGGGTAAGGCGTTTGTACCGTTAGTGCTTGGCTTCGGCTGTAACGTACCGTCTATCATGGCTACTCGTACTCTTGATCAAGAGCGTGAGCGTAAACTAGCTGCATCTATGGCACCATTTATGTCATGTGGTGCTCGTCTACCGGTATACGCACTTTTTGCAGCGGCGTTCTTCCCTGGTGCTGGTCAAAACGTGGTATTTGCTCTGTACATCATGGGTATCCTTGCTTCTGTATTTACTGGTTTGTTCCTTAAAAACACTGTCTACCCAGGTAGCAGCGATAGCTTAGTAATGGAAATGCCTGACTACGAGCTGCCAACTGTACAAAACGTGATGTTGAAAACGTGGCAGAAACTGAAGCGATTCGTACTTGGTGCAGGTAAAACGATTGTGGTTGTGGTAGCAATCTTAAGCTTCTTGAACTCTCTGGGTATGGACGGGAGTTTCGGTAACGAAGACAGCGAAAATTCAGTACTTTCTAAGGCAGCGCAAGTTGTGACTCCTGTGTTCCAACCAATTGGCATTACAGAAGAAAACTGGCCAGCAACGGTAGGTATCATTACTGGTATCTTCGCGAAAGAAGCGGTAGTAGGTACCTTGAACAGCCTTTACACAACGCCTTCTGATGAAGAAGCGGCTGAGTTTGATTTGGCGGCGAGCTTAGAAGAAGCGGTGATGACGATCCCTGAGAATCTAGCCGGTCTGAGCTACTCGGATCCTCTAGGCATTGAAGTGGGTGACTTAAGCGATTCTGGTGCAGTTGCCGAAGAGCAAGAGGTTGACTCGTCTATCTTTGGTAACCTGAAAGACAAATTTGTTTCTGGTCACGCTGCGTTTGCTTACTTAATCCTTATCTTGCTTTACACACCTTGTGTGGCTGCAATGGGTGCTTACGTTCGTGAATTTGGTCAAATGTTTGCACGCTTTATTGCGGTCTGGACTATGGCGCTTGGCTACTTTGGTGCAACTTTCTACTACCAAGCGGCAAACTTTGCAGCACACCCTGTGACAAGTGCAGTGTGGATGGTCGCGATTGCTGGTGGCTTTGTGATTACCTACCGTGTATTTAAGAAAGTTGGCAGCAAGCAAAAAGCATTAGAGGTGCAAGTCGTATGATTTTAACTGAACTTCATCAGTACATTGACAGCCAAGGTGTCGCAGCTCGTAAAGAGATTGCAGCGAAATTTGGTATGAGTGAAGACGGCGTGGATGCGATGTTGAGCGTGTGGGTCAAGAAAGGCAAAGTATCTCGCTTGGTTGACACCAACAAACATGGTCATACAACGCGTGTTCGCTACACCATCAGCAAACAAGATGGTCTGTCGCTGAATGTGATGATGTAGTTTGGTCAATATCTAACAAAAAACCGCAGCCTATGAGCTGCGGTTTTTTTGTTTGTGTTTATCGACTTAAGACTCTTTGGTTTCACCTAACCCAAGCACTTTAAGGCCGATACTCAGTAACAATATGGATACTGGAAGAACCAAAATATCCCATCCAATACTGTCGAAATTGACGAGCACAAGCTCCAAAAACTTCACGAAGAGAATGATGATAATCACTTCAGCCAAAATGTTTTTCAGGTGACCAATATTGGGGGTTTTTATCCAACTAAGTACTTTGCTTTTATTGACTTGTTGGTCGCTTTTTGCAGCATTGCTCTTATCCGAAATGAACAGAGTGAACACTCCGTGAGAAAAGATGAAGAGTACAAACGCAATCAAGAACGTATCCAGAGACTTAATCAAGTACGAGATCGCAATATCTGTTGTGTCTAAATGCGCGAGCGATTCTGGTGGTACCTGATTGAGCATGAAGATCGCAAAAGCAGAGTAAGTTTTGGTTGCTCCCATAAAGAATAAGAGTAGGGAAGCAAGCATAGAACAGATGATGGCGATCCAGCTGATATGACGAAATAAGTTGAAGGTTTGTTTCATGATGCTCTCTCTATGTTGTGTGCAAGAGAGTATACGCAGGAGTTTGTGTTGTGATAATGGGGCGTTTTTGTGAATTATTATTACACATTGGTAATAATCGTGATGCCTAGCAAGAGGCATCACCTGTGTCACAAGGTTAAGCTTTCTTAAAGATAGAGCTTAGTGACAGAACATTTTGAATACGAGTTAGGATAGCTGCTTGCTCTTCTTCACTGCGCTGTTCACCTGTGGTGTTGCCCCACACTGGGCCAGGCCACGCCACATCATTTTTGAAACGTGCGATATGGTGGATGTGCAGTTGTGGCACCATGTTACCTAGTGCGCCTAGGTTGAGCTTATCCGGTTGGAATGTAGCTTCTAGTGCTTGGCTTACTGCTTGAGATTCATGTAAGAACTGCTGTTGCTCTTTCATTGGTAAGTGATGCAACTCTTTGAGGTTGGCACGTTTTGGGACCAGAATAACCCAAGGCACGGCGTTGTCTTTGTGTAGTAATGCAAGGCTAAGCGGGAATTCGCCAATAACTGTGGTGTCTTTTGCCAATTGAGGATGAAGTTCGAAGCTCATGATCTTTCCAATTAATTGTTTTAGTTGAGTATAAGGTTGGAAAGAGAATGTGGCTAGCGCTTACGACCTCAATAAGCAGATGTCCTAGCACGCTCTCTCATCAATGAAGGGGATGGCGGGGGAAGGATAGTGGGAACGCGCCATTGATCCTGTCTCGGACTTACGGCATTCATTGCCGTCATCTCCTAGAGCGACGAAGGAGCGTAGTAGGAGATCTCTTGCAACGGAAGTTTGCGGATAGTTAAGTAAATATAACCTCCAAATAAAACAAAAGGTTGACGTTTTCACGTCAACCTTTCTAATTATCTCGAATCTCGAATCTCGAATCTCGAATCGCTTACATGCGTTCTAGAGTCTCGATGCCTAGAAGCGACAGACCTTGTTTGATTGTCTTCGCTGTTAGGGCAGCAAGCTTCAGACGGCTCTGTTTAACCGCTTCGTCTTCTGCTACTAATATAGGGCACGCTTCGTAGAAGCTAGAGAACTGACCTGCTAGTTCGAACAGGTAGCTACACATGATGTGTGGTTGACCTTCACGAGCAACAGATTGAACCGCTTCTTCAAATTGTAGAAGTTTCGCGATAAGTGCTTTCTCTTTCTCTTCAGTGATTTTGATTTCACCTTCAAGAGAGTCCATAGAAACGCCAGCTTTAGCAAATACAGAAGCAACACGAGTGTATGCGTATTGCATGTAAGGTGCTGTGTTACCTTCGAACGCAAGCATGTTGTCCCAATCGAACACGTAGTCAGTAGTACGGTGCTTAGAAAGGTCTGCGTACTTAACCGCTGCCATTGCAACTGTGTTAGCGATCGCTTTCTTCTCGTCTTCTGCTAGTTCTGGGTTCTTAGATTCGATCAGTTGTGCTGCACGAACTTCTGCTTCATCAAGAAGGTCAGCTAGACGAACCGTACCGCCTGCACGAGTCTTGAATGGCTTACCGTCTTTACCTAGCATCATGCCGAACGCGTGGTGCTCAAGAGAAACCGATTCTGGGATGTAACCTGCTTTACGAACGATAGTCCAAGCTTGCATTAGGTGTTGGTGCTGACGAGAGTCGATGAAGTAAAGAACGCGGTCTGCGCCTAGCTCTTCAAAACGGTATTTTGCACAGGCAATATCAGTTGTTGTGTAAAGGAAACCGCCGTCGCGCTTCTGGATGATAACGCCCATTGGGTCACCATCTTTGTTTTTGTATTCGTCTAGGAATACAACTTGTGCGCCGTCATCTTCTTTAGCAAGACCTTGCTCTTTAAGATCAGCAACGATGCCTGGAAGCATGTGGTTGTACATGCTTTCGCCCATTACGTCATCACGCGTTAGTGAAACGTTTAGACGATCGTAGTTGCGTTGGTTTTGAATCATTGTTACGTCAACAAGCTTCTTCCACATCTCTGCACAGAACTCGTCGCCGCTTTGCAGTTTCACTACGTAGCCACGTGCTTTAACTGCGAACTCTTCGTCTTCGTCGTAAAGCTTTTTAGATTCACGGTAGAAGCCTTCAAGGTCAGCAAGTTCCATTGAAACTTCACCTGATTCAGCCTGAACGCGCTCAAGGTTTGCGATAAGCATACCGAATTGAGTGCCCCAATCACCGATGTGGTTAGCACGGATAACTTTGTGGCCTAGGAATTCCAGTGTACGAACAACGGCATCACCGATGATTGTTGAACGCAGGTGACCAACGTGCATTTCTTTTGCAACGTTTGGCGCTGAGTAGTCAGCAACAATGGTTTGTGCTTCAGCTGCCGCAACACCAAGGCGAGAGTCAGCAAGTGCTGCGTCTGCTTGTTTTGCTAGGAAAGCCTCATCTAGGAAGATGTTAAGGAAACCTGGACCTGCGATCTCAACTTTAGAAGCGATACCGTCTAGGTTTAGAACGTCCAATACTTTCTGAGCAAATTCTCGCGGGTTAGTGCCTAGTCGCTTAGCAACGCCCATTACGCCGTTTGCTTGGTAGTCACCAAATTGTGGTTTTGCAGATTGGCGAACAGCAGCAGGAGAGCCTGCAGGTGCGCCAGCGGCTTCTAGAGCCTGAGATACTTTGTCATTAATAAGTGCTTGGATATTCACACGCGTTTCCTTCAATTCAAGGATGATAAGAGTGGCCGTTATTTCGAGGTCATTAAATTTGGTTAATTATGCGTCTAGTTAACGATTTAATGCCGAAATGAACAACAGACACTGTTTAAGTTCACAAAAATGGCAGTAATCATACCAATTTTGTGCGGTTTCTTATAGGTCGAATTGATAGAAAATTAACATTTCCTAAGGGGTTTTTGACATTCAATTTTCGCCATGCCGCGTTTGTGTATTTAGGAATGTGAGCCAACGTGCTTATCGGCTGTCTTTTTATATACGCAGTGCTTGTTGAACAAGGTAAAACTGATACCATGCAGCCATTATTTGGAGAACGCAGACAATGACAATGAGCCTCAAGCAAGCTGAATTAGAACCGCAACAAATGATCGCCCGCCTTGATACGTTTATGGCGAAAATTGAGAACCTAGGTAACGTACTGGGTTTGGATCTGAGTTTTGCTCAAGCGGATCATATCGCGCTAAGAATCAATGAAACGGAATTAGCGAAAGCGGCGCATCAAGCATGGTCTGAATTCGGCTCTACGATTTCACAAGCGATGATCAATGGTCGTCCAATTGTTGTAATTGCTTTTGATCAGCCTTTGCAAAGCCGTGGCTGGAGCATTGAGTGTTTAGAGTTACCATACCCCGCAGAAGGCAAGATTTACCCGAGCCAAGATTGGGAACACGTTGAGTTCGTAATTCCGTCTCATGCTCACACGGCTGACGAGTACTTAGCGGATCTGAAAGACACTTACCCGCAGTTCGCTGCTAACTTTGAAACGCTGGCTGAGCAAGGTATTAAGATCAAGCTGTCTAGCCCGAAAGGTGAGTGTGAGCGTTTGAACAACCCAACCGTTGCATTTAAGCATCAAGGGATCTGTATCAAGCTGCACCCACATTCGTTGAAGAAGATTGTAGAATCAGAGCAAGCTTAGTTTTAGTCGATAGTTTAAAGGGGCGAGATTCCTGATCTCACCTAGGCTCATCGGAACGACGAGGTTGCCGGTTAGTGGATGTGTTGGTCTATCAACTGTAGTGAATGCTTGATTTGATATTAAAATTTTCAGATAGAGCGCGGATGTGTGCAGTGGTTGTGCCTTACTATCATTCGGTTTGACTGTATCTCTTCTGAGTCATCGTTTTTACTAGCAAGAGAACACCGTCATTCCCGATAGCGACGAAGGAGCGTAGTCGGGAATCTCATAAAGCTGGTCTGATTATCAGATACAAAAAACGCGTAATGGGGCAATCCTATTACGCGTTTTTTATTGGGTTCTAATCGTTGTTGAACCTACAGAATGACAGTCTTGTTGCCGTAAACAAACACGTGATCATTGATCACCTTGTTTAGCGCCTTACTTAGAACATTCTTCTCTACGTCACGCCCCGCTTGCGCCATGTCTTTCGCACTGAAGTTATGATCAACAGGAATAACGTCTTGCTTAATGATTGGGCCTTCATCCAAATCGTTAGTCACGAAGTGCGCCGTTGCACCAATGATCTTTACGCCGCGCTCATACGCTTGTTGGTAGGGTTTCGCACCGATAAATGCAGGCAAGAAGCTGTGGTGAATATTGATGATCTTGTGGTTGTACTTTTCAACAAATCCCGGAGTAAGCACTCGCATGTACTTAGCCAAAACAAGGTAATCAGCCTCGTATTGGTCAATCACTTCTAGCATTTTTTGCTCATGTTCTTCACGGTTCAGACCTTCGTGTGAAACATGGTGGTAAGGAATATCAAAGCGCTCGGTTAGGCTTTGTAAAATATCGTAGTTACCGACAACCGCTGCGATTTCAACGTCTAAGCTACCATCGAAGTTCTTCATTAGAATGTCGCCAAGGCAGTGTGCTTCTTTCGTCACGAGAATAACCACACGTTTTCGAGAAGAGCCAACGAGCTTACGTTTCGCGTTTTCTGGCAGGGCTTGGTCTAGGTCTGCTAGAAAGGTTTCATCATTGAAATACCCTTCAAGCTCTGTGCGCATAAAGAAGTGTCCACTAGTGTTATCTACGAACTCGTTATTGTGAACAATATTGAGTTGGTGCTTGTAACAAATGTTGGTGATCTTTGAGATGAGGCCTGGGGCATCAGTACAATGTGTTAGTAATGTTTTTCTTTCCATTTGCATCTTACTTCCATGAAATATTTTTTATTCTTCAAATTAAATACAGGCCGTCGAACGGTGAACTGAGCTGCAATATCACCGTTATAATTAATCTATTATCAATTTGGTTTCAACAAATTCTGCTGCTCATTTATCGCTTTGATAAATTGTTTGATGTCGAAATATCAGTTTTCAGATAGCAAAACAGGCAGAAGCTTCATTTTTAAAGTTTTGACCGTAGTACGCATTTGAGCTTCAACCGGGGCATTTTCGCCTTGGCCAAAAATAGAGGTGATACTTATGGATAAAGAGTTACTAGCAAAAAAACTGTACTGCAAACGCGTGAGTTCATTGGCTGGCAGCACAGAGCTAGATGGAAATGTTCTCGATGAAATGTGGGAAAGCAAAACCCCGCCAAGCGATGCAGTAAAAGCGATACAGCCAAATGATAATGAATTTGAGGGTGCTCCTTGGCTATCTCGTTATCTCAATCGAAAATAAGCAATTAACCTTTAAGCTAAAATAGCAATCTCGATTTTCATTTCTGTTCTCTAAATCATTTGAAACAACCCAGACACCTCCGGTGCGAAGTCATTCTTGATTCGCGCCGGCTCACTAAACCTGCCATAATTCGCCTTCACTTTTTCTAAACTTCGTACTCTATGATATCTAAAACGTTTTCTGCTGATGGCGCACTGGGTAAAGCAATCCCAGGCTTTCAACCAAGACAAGCTCAGTTAGACATGGCTGAAGCAGTTTCACAGGCCATTCAGCAACAGAGCCAATTGGTGGTAGAAGCAGGGACGGGTACCGGTAAGACATTTGCTTATCTTGTACCGGCACTGCTTAGTGGCAAGAAAACCATTATTAGTACGGGGTCTAAAAACCTTCAGGAACAGCTGTTCCACCGTGATCTGCCTTTGATGACCGATGCCCTTGGTTTTCATGGTCAAGTTGCCCTGCTCAAGGGCCGTTCAAACTATTTATGTTTGGATAGGTTGAGCCGCCAAATGATCGAAAGTCATGGCACTCATACAGATCCAACGCTACTCGCTCAGTTAGTCAAAGTTCGTAGCTGGTCGTCATCCACGCAAACCGGTGATTTGGGTGATTGTGATGATATTGCTGAAGATAGCCCAGTAATCCCAACGATTACCTCGACCAACGACAATTGTTTAGGCAAAGAGTGTCCAAGTTATACTGATTGCTTTGTACTTAAAGCGCGTAAAAAAGCGATGGATTCCGATGTGGTCGTAGTAAACCATCACCTTTTCCTAGCCGATCTCGCGATTAAAGAGACCGGATTCGGTGAGCTTATCCCAGAGGCAGGTGTGTTTATCTTCGATGAAGCGCATCAACTTCCTGACATTGCAAGCCAATATTTTGGTCAGTCTGTATCGAGTAGACAAATTCACGAGCTCGCCAAAGACATTGAGATTGGCTATCGCACCGAAGCGAAAGACATGCGTCAGTTACAAAAGGTCGGTGACAGGCTGGTTCAGTCCTCATCTGATTTAAGAATCGCGCTCGGTGATACGGGGTTTCGTGGTAATTGGCGTGAGGCCTTAAAATCTGAGTCAATTGCACGAGAACTTGTTCGCCTGCAAGATGCATTGCAACTGGCTGTAGATGTATTGAAATTAGCACTCGGGCGAAGCCAACTATTGGATACCGCTTTCGAGCGTGCAAACATGATTAAGTCACGTATTGAACGTGTATGTGATGTGTCGATTACGGGTTATTCGTATTGGTATGACACAACACCGCGCCATTTTGCTTTGCACATTACGCCGCTTTCAGTTGCTGACAAATTTCACGAGCAGATTGAGCTGAAGCCGGGCGCTTGGGTGTTTACCTCAGCAACCTTGGCGGTATCGGACGATTTCGACCACTTCACTTCGCGACTAGGCTTAAAGCCCTCGGCTCAGTTTTCACTGCCGAGCCCATTCGATTATCCGAATCAAGCACGTTTATGTGTGCCTCGTTATCTTCCAGAACCGAATAGCCCGGGCTTAGCCGATAAACTGGTTCGTATGCTGACACCGGTAATTGAGCAAAACCAAGGCCGCTGTTTCTTTCTGTGCACCTCACACAGCATGATGAAAGAGTTGGGCGAGCGATTCCGAGAAACCCTGACGGTTCCAGTTCTATTGCAAGGTGAGACAAGTAAGCAAAAAACCTTAGCCGAGTTCATGGAATTGGGTAATGCCTTGCTGGTGGCGACAGGCGCTTTCTGGGAGGGGATAGATGTTAGGGGCGATGCATTAAGCTGTGTTATCATCGATAAATTACCCTTTACAGCCCCTGATGACCCTTTACTTAAGGCTCGCATTGAGGACTGTAAGTTAAAAGGGGGTGATCCTTTTGCACAAGTACAGTTGCCAGACGCTGTGATTACCTTGAAACAAGGTGTCGGCCGATTGATACGTGATAAGCGTGATAATGGTGCTTTGATTATTTGCGATAACCGATTGGTGACTCGCGATTACGGTGGCATTTTTTTGGCGAGTTTACCGCCTATCCCTCGTACACGTGACTTAGGGGTCATTAAAGAATTCTTAGCTAAAGACCATTCAACCGCTGCCGAGTAACTGGCATTGTTGAGCTTAGCCATTATTTTTAGATTAGATAACGAATATTTGAGACACAAATGAGCGCGAAAATTCTTGCAGTAGATACCGCAACTGAAAACTGTTCAGTTGCATTAGTAATTGGTGACCAGGTGTTCGCTCGTAGCGAAGAGGCACCTCGAGACCATACGAAAAAAATTCTACCTATGGTTGATGAAGTACTGAAAGAAGCGAATATCGCTTTAACCGATATTGATGCTATCGCGTTTGGTCAAGGCCCAGGCAGTTTCACGGGCGTACGTATTGGTATTGGTATTGCTCAAGGCTTGGCTTTTGGTGCAGATTTACCAATGATCGGTGTCTCTACATTGGCAGCGATGGCGCAAGGCAGCTACCGTAAATTTGGTGAAACTCATGTAGCAACCGCTATTGATGCGCGTATGAGTGAAGTTTACTGGGCTCGTTACAGCCGTGAACAAGACGGTCGTTGGACTGCGGTTGATGCTGAGTGTGTTACACCGCCAAGTGAATTGGCTGCGCAGCTTGAAGCTGACTCTGAAACATGGGCAAAAGTGGGTACTGGTTGGGAAGCTTACGCCGAGCATATGGATACACTCGCGATCAACACCAAAGCGTGTGAAGTGCTATTCCCAGAAGCTCAAGATATGGCGTTCCTAGCTCAATTCGCTTATGCAGAGGGTAAAGCGGTTGCTGCGGAAGAGTCTGAGCCAGTTTATCTGCGTGATAAAGTGACGTGGAAGAAGCTGCCAGGTCGCGAGTAATTTTTTACAAGGTTCTGATGCAAGTTAGATCTAAATGCGTATTATTTAGATTTGAGAGGGCAGATATTTAGTCATGGTATCAATTAATAACTTACCTCCTTCTTCGATAGGCAATACGTCTAAGCCGAATCGAGTTAAAAAGAAGGAGCAGGCAAAAAAATCTGATGCTAGCACTGCGGTTGGGCAACCAACCAAAGTGGCCAATGCTGTCTCTCATTCTATTCGTCAAGTTAAAGAGTCTGAGCTACACAAGGCTCAAATCCAGTATGATCTTCCAGAAGGCCGAGGACGTAAGGCTATGGAAGAATACATGGATGTAATGAACCAGGCGAAAAAAGAAGAACTTGCAAAGCTCATCGGTGTCGATATTTACATCTAAAGCGTTTTATTAATGCCTGTTGAAGGACCAGAACCATGTCTAATTACTTATCTAAAATACGCTTAATTGCCCTTTCTATTGGTATCTTGGTGCTTGCAGGGTGTTCATCACTTCCTAGTGAGCTTGAAGCAAAATCAGAGCCTGTTATCAGCGACTACCAGCAATGGGTCGACCAACTGCCGGATGCGAAAAGTGTTCGGTTAGGCGGCGTCATTTCTAAAGTGACAAACTTAAAAGACAGAACTCGAATTGAAGTTGCTAACATGCCAATTTCAAGCAATGGTAAGCCAGATCTCGATGCCGAACCGAGTGGGCGCTTTGTTGGTTATATTGAAGGATACGTTGAGCCGTTAAGCTTTGCTGAAGGCCGTTTGATTACGCTAGTTGGTCAATCAGACGGTAGTGAAGATGGTAAAATCGGCGAGTACCCTTACACCTTCCCAGTGATGAAGGTAGATAACCAACGACTGTGGAACATTACGGAACGTGTCGTTGTTAACGATTTCGCACCAACCTACTATTCGTGCAGAAGCCTACATTGCCGTAGCTTCCAAACTATGCCAAGGCACGGTCGAGTTATACAGGACGTAGAGTAGCTCACTTTGCTAGGCCTAGATTGTACAGTCAGATGGAATGAGATGTTTGATGATTGAAAAGTCATACTCCCTTGCGAGCGGGACGCTTGCCACACAGCAGATGGGCAATTCAGAAACGACCGTTACGACGGTCGTTTTTATTCATGGGTGGTTAGATAATTCTGCGAGTTTTTCTTCTGTTATTGCCAACCTACAAACCAGACTACCTGATTGTCATCTGATTGCGATTGACCTCTTTGGTCATGGTCTTTCGTCGCATAAGTCGGGAAGTTACTACCCATTTCATGACTATATCGATGATTTACATCAGATTGTGACTAAATTATCGCCAAACAGACTGGTGCTAGTAGGACATTCACTTGGTGCATTGATAGCAAGTTGCTATAGTGCCGCCTTTCCTGAAAAGGTGTCAGGATTAATTCAAATTGAAGGTCACGGACCTCTTTCTGAAGCTCCCCAAGAAACGGTCTCTCGTCTAAGAGATGGGGTACTCAGTCGTCTTCGACAGCGGAGAAAGCCTTCACGTCCTTTAGCAAGCCTAGAGGATGCTATTAAGCTGAGAGCACACGCCAATCAAATCAATGCCGAACTCATTGCTCCTATTGTAGAACGAGGGATTGCCGAGTTAGACGACTCCTGGCAATGGCGATGCGACCCTAATCTAAAATGTGACTCTTTATATCGAATGTCACAGGCGCACGCAGAAGCGATTATGGCGGCTATTGAATGCCCTCAACTCATAATATTAGGCAATGATGGATTTAGACATTTGCAGCATAATCGCTACAAATCAGCCCATAGTCCTCTAAAAATCGAGACTGTTCCCGGCGGACATCATTGTCATTTAGAGAGCCCAGAGCTAGTTTCAGAGCTAATTCTTGGTTTAGTTAACAAAATTTAAACAAGTGTTTGAGCCTTTTAGTGCTCATGCACTAAAGCTGTGCTGTAATACCGTAATGATAAAAGCGGCGAAGCAGTCGTCAGCTGATAAACGAGGAGTAACATAGTGGATAAACCTTGGCTTTCACGTTATCCAAGTGACGTACCAGAAACGATCAACCCAGATCAATACCCATCTCTTATCGAAATGTTCGAGCAGTCTGTACAGAAATACGCAGACCAACCTGCTTTTGAGAACATGGGCTCAGTAATGACATTCCGTAAGCTTGAAGAGCGCAGTCGTGCTTTTGCTGCTTACCTGCAGAATGATTTGAAGCTCAAGAAGGGTGATCGCGTTGCACTGATGATGCCAAACTTGCTGCAATACCCAATTGCACTCTTTGGTGTATTGCGCGCTGGTATGATTGCAGTGAACGTCAACCCACTGTACACACCTCGTGAGCTAGAGCACCAACTGAACGATTCAGGTGCAAAGGCGATTGTTATCGTTTCGAATTTCGCGAGTACGCTTGAGAAAGTGGTCGACAACACTCCTGTGAAGCACGTAGTACTGACTAGTCTTGGTCAAATGCTACCTCGTGCAAAAGGTACTATTGTCGATTTCGTCGTGAAATACGTGAAAGGTATGGTGCCTAAGTATGATCTACCGGGTGCTATCTCGTTCAGAAAAGCGCTGCATAAAGGTCGTCGCCTTCAGTATGTAAAACCATTTATGACTGGGGATGATATTGCATTCCTTCAGTACACTGGTGGTACTACGGGTGTTGCGAAGGGTGCAATCCTAACGCATCGCAATATGATCGCGAACGTACTTCAAGCGAAAGGGGCGTATGGTCCGGTTCTGCATGAAGGCCGAGAGCTAGTGGTAACAGCATTGCCGCTGTATCACGTATTTGCACTGACAGTAAACTGCTTGCTGTTCGTAGAAATGGGTGGTCGTAACCTTCTTATCACTAACCCTCGTGATATTCCTGGTTTCATCAAAGAGCTGCAAAAGGTTCCGTTTACCGCAATTACTGGTGTAAACACACTGTTCAATGCGTTAGTAAACAACGAAGATTTCCACGAATTAGACTTCAGTAACCTACGCCTATCTGTTGGTGGTGGTATGGCGGTTCAACGCGCTGTTGCTGAACAATGGAAGAAAGTGACAGGTATCCACCTGTTAGAAGGTTATGGTTTAACCGAGTGTTCACCGCTGGTAACGGGTAACCCATATGACCTAAAAGATTACACGGGTGCTATCGGTTTACCGGTACCTTCAACCGATGTTCGTATCATTGATGATGAAGGTAACGTGGTTGCTAATGATCAAGTGGGTGAGCTGCAAGTTCGTGGTCCTCAAGTGATGCAAGGTTACTGGCAACGTCCAGAAGCGACCAAAGAAGTGATTGACCAAGACGGTTGGTTATCGACGGGTGACATTGTTAAGTTTGATGACGAAGGTTTACTGCACATTGTTGACCGTAAGAAAGACATGATTCTTGTGTCTGGCTTTAACGTTTACCCGAATGAGATTGAAGATGTCGTTGCACTGCATGGTCAAGTGCTAGAAGTAGCAGCGATTGGTCAACCTCACGAAGTGTCTGGTGAACTGGTTAAGATCTATGTGGTTAAGCGTGATCCTAGCCTAACCAAAGAAGACATTATCGCGCACTGTCGTGAACACCTAACGGGTTACAAAGTGCCTAAACTGGTTGAGTTTAGAGAAGATCTTCCAAAGACCAACGTAGGTAAGATCTTACGTCGCGTATTACGTGAAGAGAACGATGCAGAACTTGCTAAACGCGCAAGTGAGTAACAAGCACAGTTTCGCCTGAAATCATTGAAACGCTTAATCTAAGCGGGCGTGGTAAAATGGTGTTAGAATGCCGACAGTTAATGTCGGCATTTTTGTATCCGGCGATCAAATAGAAACCAGTGAGAGTTTTTGTGGATTATCAAATCATTACCCAATTGAAAGACCTTGAGCGAGTTTGCCAACAAGCACGTGAAGCCGATGTCGTTATGCTTGATACGGAGTTTGTTCGTACAAGAACCTATTACCCTCAATTAGGCTTGATTCAGTTATTTGACGGTGAAACGCTGTCTCTGATTGACCCTATTGCTCTTGATGAAATGACACCGTTCGTTGGGTTATTGAAAGACGCTTCAGTACTGAAAGTGCTACACGCATGCGGTGAAGATTTAGAAGTATTCCAGAACGCATTTGATTGTACACCAACCCCAATGGTCGATACTCAAATCATGGCGGCGTTCTTAGGACATGGCTTATCAACGGGCTTTGCTGCTTTGGTTTCAGAGTTTGTTGGTGTGGATTTAGATAAGAGTGAATCTCGCACTGATTGGCTGGCGCGTCCGCTTTCTCAAAAGCAACTCGACTACGCGGCAGCAGACGTTCATTACTTAATGCCTATGTACAATAAGCTTCTTGAGAAAGTGATGGAAGCAGGCTGGTGGGAAGCGGCGCAACAAGAGTCTGATCTACAGGTGGCGAAGCGTATCCGTAAAGTAAATCCAGATACGGCTTACCTTGATATCAAAGGTGCATGGCAACTTAAGCCACAGCAACTTGCTATCTTGAGACCACTTGCAACATGGCGTTTGAAAGAAGCGATTAAGCGCGATCTCGCATTGAACTTTATCTTTAAAGAACAAGATCTTTGGGCTGTCGCGCGTTTTGCGATTAAGAATCCGAAGCGTATGGAAGAGGAAGGTTTTGATTTCCGCTCTGTACGTCGTCATGGCGCGAAGATCAGCTCAATCGTTAAGTTAGCGGAACACACGCCAGAAGAAGAGTACCCAGCACCAGTTGAACGCTTGATGGACTACCCGGGCTATAAGCAAGTCTTTAAAGTGTTGAAAGATCAAGTGAAAACCGCTTCGCAACACAGTGGCCTAGTGACTGAATTTTTGGCATCGAAGAAGCAACTAAACCAAATGTTGAGTTGGGTTTGGAAGCACGATCGTAATCCAGAAAAACTGCCGGATGTGATGCAAGGTTGGCGTATAGAGCTGGTTGGCGAGAGGCTGAATAAAGCAATCAAATAGCCAAACTGTTTAAGAACAAAACGCAGACACAAAAAAGAGAGCCTAGGCTCTCTTTTTTATTCAATCTGCTGACGAGATAGTGATGATTACTTATCGTCTTCGGGCAGTTTAACGTTCAGCTCTAATACTGAGATATCGTCATCTTTGTGTTCGAACGTAAGGTCAACCATTGATGGATCCACTTCTACGTACTTAGCAATACACTTCAAGATGTCTTCTTTTAGTTGCGGCAGGTAAGACGGCGCTGGGTCGTCATGGCTACGGCGTTCAGCAACAATGATCTGCAAACGTTCTTTGGCTAGGTTTGCAGTGGTCTTCTTCTGTGGTCTGAAAAACTCTAGTAATGACATTGCGCATTAGCCCCCGAACAGTCGTTTGAAGATGCCTTTCTTCTGTTCCGTTAAGAAGCGGAAGTCAACTTGGCTACCTAGTAGTCGTTCTACAGTATCATTGTAAGCCATACCTGCGTCGGTTGCTTCGTCAAAGATCACTGGAACACCTTTGTTCGATGCGTTCAGTACCGCTTGGCTCTCAGGGATTACGCCCAGTAGAGAAATGTGTAGGATCTCTTCAACATCTTCCACACTCAGCATCTCGCCTTGATTTACGCGAGCAGGGTTGTAGCGAGTCAGTAGAAGGTGAGTTTTCACAGGCTCCAAGCCGTCCTCTGAACGACGAGATTTAGAGTCAAGAATACCTAGAATACGGTCTGAGTCGCGTACTGAAGAGACTTCAGGGTTAGTCGTTACAATCGCTTCATCAGCAAAGTACAGCGCCATCAGAGCACCTTGCTCGATACCCGCTGGAGAATCACAGATGATGAAATCAAAGCCCATCTCATCCAGTTCATCAAATACGCGACGAACACCGTCTTTGGTTAGTGCATCTTTATCACGAGTTTGAGAAGCAGGGAGAATGAATAGGTTTTCTGTGCGTTTATCTTTGATCATCGCTTGGTTAAGCGTTGCTTCACCATTGATAACGTTAACGAAGTCGTAAACAACACGACGCTCACAACCCATGATTAAATCAAGGTTACGCAGACCGATATCAAAGTCGATAACTGCGGTTTTCTTTCCTTTTAGAGCCAGACCAGAGGCAATAGCTGCACTAGAGGTCGTTTTTCCTACCCCGCCTTTACCTGACGTTACAACGATAATGCGTGCCATTATTTTTTCCTTTTATTTCTCTTATATTGCGAGGACGTCAACGTGTAATACATCGTTTGCCATACTAAACATGGTTTTCTTCTGCCAGTACTCGCTTTCAATTTGATCGCTGAGCCAGTAATTTCCTGCAATAGAAACCAGCTCGGCTTGTAAATCATTACAAATTATTTTTGCTTCAGTTTGACCACTTGCACCGGCAATCGCACGGCCGCGTAATGTGCCATGAATATGGATGCTGCCGTCGGCAATCACTTCTGCACCTGCACTTACGTGGCTTAGGATTAATAGGTCGCCATCTTTTGCGTATACCTGCTGCCCAGAACGAATCGGGGTTCTAATTACTTTAATAGGCGCCATTTTTGCAGGTGCTTGCGATGGTGATTTACTAGCCGTCATGACCGCAAAGCCAGCTTCTCTAGCAAGGTTCTGCATGCGTTTGTCAGAACAGCCAGCGACGCCAACCGGAATCATACCCGCTTGAGAGATACCATCTTTTAGCTTTACGAAGTCGATATCGCCAGCCACTTTGCTGATGTTGATAACCACAGGTGCGGCAGCAAAAAAAGTGGGTGCTTGGTCTACCTTCTCTTGAAGAAAAGAGACTGCATTTTCGACTTGATCATCGGATAAGTGCAAAACAGATAGCGTAAAGCTGCTACCTTTTAGATCTGGGTTACTAGACATCGAAAAACTACAGGACCTCAATAGCGAATTGGTACAATTTCTTTATTAATAAAATAAAGGGCATTGCCTGAAACTAGGTTTATCATGTTATATTCCCAAATCAAGCACAGCAAGTAATCTTGTTGTCAAATGGACGTTTTGTTCCCAATATTTCCCTAACATAAACTATTGATCTCGCATGTGAGAGTTTTGTAGTCATAATCAATTAAAAAGGTTTGTCATGCTGTGTTCTATATATAAAAGCTCAAAGAAAGAAGGAACATACCTTTATATCCCGAAGAAGGATGATTTTTCACAAGTTCCTGACGCATTGATGCAAATGTTTGGTAAACCTAGTTTTGTAATGGTAATTAAAATGGACGGTCGCAAACTGGCTCAAGTGAACATCGATAAGGTGAGAGAATCACTGAACACCGATGGTTTCTTTTTGCAAGTTCCGCCTCCACCAGTAAACGAACTTGAGCTGTACAAAGAGCGCAAAGCTCAGCAAAACAATCAAGACGAAGAGTGATAGCTATCTCAATTCAGGGAGGAGTGATCGTTGAGTAAATTTTCGAAAAGCATATTGGCGGTGTCGGCATTACTTTTAGGTAATAGCCTGACCATTGGCTCAGTACAGGCTCAAGAACAGAGCTTTGAGCAATATGTAGAAAAACTAAAGCAACAAGGCCGTGAAGAAGGCATTTCTGAAGCGATCATTGATGAAGCCTTTGATGGTGTAACGTTTAAGCCAAGAGCGGTCAAAGCGGATAAAAACCAACCTGAAAAGAAACTGACTCTGGATGAGTATATTCCACGAGCAGTGCCAGATTGGAAAGTGAAGCAAGCAAGATCACTGTATAAGGAGCATTACAAAGCGTTAAAGCGCATTGGTGATGAATATGGCGTTCAGCCGCGATTCATTGTCGCTTTGTGGGGTGTTGAGAGTAACTTCGGTAAATTCACGGGTAATTACAGCGTTATCGATGCCTTAACAACTATGGCTTACGAAGGGCGTAGAGAAGCGTTTTTCCGCAGTGAAGCGATGGCGGCGTTGACTATTCTTGACCAAGGCCATATCACCCCGAAAGAGATGAAAGGCTCTTGGGCTGGTGCTATGGGCCAACCTCAGTTTATGCCTAGCTCGTTCTTAGCGTATGCCGCTGATGGTAATGGCGACGGCAAGAAAGACATTTGGGGCACTGAAGAAGATGTGTTTGCTTCGGCGGCGAATTATCTGAGCCAATCCGGTTGGGATGATAAGTACACTTGGGGTCGTCAGGTTCATGTACCATCAACGGTGTCTATTGATTTGCAAGGTCGTTCTGAAGACAAAGCGAAATACCTAAAAGAGTGGTCTGAACTTGGTATTAAGCGGTACGACGATCGCCCATTGCCTAACCTTGATGAAGACATTAAAGCTTGGTTAATCATGCCAGATGACGAAGCGGGTCGCTCTTACCTCGTTTACAACAACTACAATGTGTTAATGAAGTGGAATCGTTCTTACTACTTTGCTTTGGCGGTTAGCCATCTAGCAGACAGAATCAAGTTTGATTAGTAGACCTAATTGTATTAATCGTTATGACTTGCTCTGATAGCATTTGGCCTACCATAGGCAGAACGAACTAAAGGACTCTTCGGAGTCCTTTTTGATTTTATATTTTTGAGTTTTAAGAAGGTGGTCTTGTGCTAACAGATAGAGCTGCACAGATGGTGATATTCCATGCATTAATTAAGCACGATGGCTTTACCAGTGCTGCAAAAAGCTTGAACGTTTCGGTGTCTCATATCAGTAAGCAAGTTGCTTTGCTCGAAGACTCCATTGGAATCAAGCTAGTACAAAGAACCACACGTAGCCTAACGCTAACGGAAGCGGGGGAAGTCTTCTATCAGCACTGTGAGCAACTGTTTAACACGGTAAAAGCGGCTCAAATGGATATGGACAGCCAGCGTGATGATATCTCAGGAATACTGCGTGTTGGGCTGTCGCAGTCATTTGGCACCTTACATATTATTCCTGCGATTGATGAGCTCAGACAGCTTTATCCTCAGTTGAGAATCGAAGTCCACCTGTTCGATTACAAAGTGGACATGATTGAAGAGCGTTTAGATCTTTGGATCACCAATAATGAAGACCTGCCAGAAGGGTACATTGCGCAGCGATTAGCTGATAGCCAGTTTGTGGTAGCAGCATCGCCCGATTACCTGATTAAAGCCGGGACACCACACGTACCGTCTGATTTGATTGACCACAACTGTCTTATCTATCGCAGCCGAGAGCGAGACTACACATCGTGGGCGTTTGATAACGGACAAGAGAACCTTAGTGTTAAAGTGGCCGGGGATTACTCGGTGGATTTAGCTGAGGCAGTTCGAGACGCAGCGGTATCCGGGTGGGGCGTGGCTTACTTGGCCACTTACTTAGTGAAGGAAGAGTTCAGAACGGGCAAATTAATCCAAGTCTTGCCGGAATGGAGAGCGAGTCAGCTGATGCCATTCTATGCTGTGTATCCGAGTCGAAAGAACATGCCGAAGAAGCTTTCTGCGGTGATTGAGTTCATAAAAGATCATATTGGATCGCCGACGTACTGGGATGAAAACCTAAAAACGTGCGTCGAACTGCATCGTTAACTGTTTCCAAATCTATAAATATAATTTCCATATGGAAAAAGTACGCTTTTTAATCAAATTTAATTATTAAAATTCAATAGCTTAATTAAAATCATTACTCAAGAGTGATTACCCCAACATCACATTAACAACCGCCGCTTGCCGCAAACGATTTCCTCTATAGAATGCGTCGCCTTTCCTAACTACAACTTTTAGGTTGACGCACATGGCTTCGCTACTTGGAATTATTACTATTTTAGTTGCCGCTTGGTTACTATCTACGGACAGAAAAAATATTCCACTAAGAACAGTCTCTCTGGCTTTCTTACTACAAATCTCATTCGCGCTATTGGTTCTATATGTTCCAATGGGTAAAGAAGCGTTGAATGCAGCCACTGGTGCGGTATCTAGCTTGATCAACTACGGTCAAGAAGGGATTAACTTCCTATTTGGTGGCCTTACGAACAACGGTTTCGTTTTCGCGATTAACGTTCTGGGCATTATTATCTTTTTCTCTGCGCTTATCTCTGGTTTGTACCACATAGGTTTTATGCCAAAAGTGATCAACCTTATCGGTGGCGCGCTGCAGAAGTTCTTGGGCACAGGCCGTGCAGAATCCCTGTCTGCGACAGCAAATATCTTCGTTGGCATGATTGAAGCACCGTTGGTGGTTAAGCCTTACCTGAAACACATGACGGATTCACAACTGTTCGCAGTGATGGTATGTGGTTTGGCATCTGTTGCTGGTGGTACGCTTGTTGGTTATGCATCGCTTGGTGTTGACCTAAACTATCTGATCGCAGCGGCATTCATGTCTGCACCTGCAGGTTTGTTGATGGCTAAAATCTTAGTACCAGGTAATGCTGACGATGTTCAAGAAAACATTGAGTCAGATGTTGAAATTCCACGAGCAACAAACGTAGTTGAGGCAATGGCAGATGGGGCTATGTCTGGACTTCGTATTGCCGTTGCGGTGGGTGCGACACTTCTTGCCTTTATCAGTGTGATTGCAATGCTGAATGGCTTGCTAGGTATTGTTGGGGGATGGTTTGGCGTAAACCTAAGCTTCGAGCTTATCCTAGGCTATGTGTTCGCACCCGTTGCATGGCTGATCGGTGTGCCGTGGTCTGAGGCTATCGTTGCAGGTTCACTGATCGGTAACAAGATTGTTGTGAACGAATTTGTCGCTTTCATTCAGTTAATGGATGCGAAAGAGGTTCTTAGCGAGCATTCACAAGCGATTGTAACCTTCGCACTGTGTGGCTTTGCCAACATCTCAACAATGGCGATTTTGATTGGTGGCCTAGGTAGCTTGGTACCAGAGCGTCGCTCTTTCATCTCACAATACGGCTTTAAAGCGATTTGTGCTGGTGTGTTTGCTAACTTAATGAGTGCTGCGATTGCTGGCGTGGTACTTTCACTCTAGCTAGATGATAAGTACCGAGTGAACGAGTCAGTCATTTTATTTCCCCTATAGTAAAGTGACTGATTAATCACAATAATATTCGGTTAGTATGAAAAAGAGAGCCTATAGTTTAATGACGTAGGCTTTCTTGTTTCAGTAAATAGATTTGGACCGCAGGGTGTGGCACCAATTATTTAGGGGCATAAATGGATTTGTCGATTACTTCTTCTTTGGCGCTAATTGGGCTCTTGTCTTTAGCTTGTCAGTTGCTCGGCTGGCGATTGCGTCTCCCCGCGATTCTCCCTCTTCTCATTGTCGGCCTGTTGTTGGGCCCCGGCTTAAATGTCCTTAACCCAGATGTCATTTTCGGTGATGTTCTGTTTCCGCTGATTTCATTAGGTGTTGCCATCATTCTATTCGAAGGCGCATTGACGCTTAACTTTAAGGAGATCAGAGGTCATGGTCGCATGGTGACTCATCTAGTGAGTGTAGGCATGCTGATTACATGGGCGTGCATTGTTGTCGGTGCTTACTACTTTGTTAACTTTAGTTGGCCATTAGCGGCGTTATTCGGTGCTTTGGTGGTGGTGACAGGCCCGACAGTAATTGTGCCTATGCTGCGTAGTATTCAGCCTAAAGCCTCTCTTGGTAGCATTTTGCGATGGGAAGGTATTGTTATTGACCCAATAGGCGCTCTGTTTGCCGTTCTGGTTTATGAATACATTGTCTCTTCAGCCGATCCTACCGGTCATGTGTTGTCAGCGCTTGGGCTGACTCTGGCTATTGGTTTAGGCTTGGGGATCATCGGTGGCTATTTGATTGCCAAGATGCTGCAAGGACATTGGGTGCCACATTATCTGCGTAATGTAGCAGTGCTGACATTAATGTTGGCAGCGTTTTCGTTCTCTAACGACCTGAGTGAAGAATCTGGCTTGTTAACCGTGACCATCATGGGGATCTGGCTTGCCAATGTGAAAGGCTTGGATATCGAAGACATCATCGAATTCAAAGAAACCCTGACTGTATTACTCATTTCTGCGTTGTTTATTTTGTTAGCCAGTCGGCTCGATTCAGGCGCGTTTTTGTCGATAGGTTGGGGTGGTATAGGGTTATTAGCAGTGGTTATGCTGGTGGCTCGCCCATTAAGTGTGTGGATCAGCGGGATCGGTACGGATCTTAGCTCAGCAGATAAATGGTTTTTAAGTTGGATGGCACCGCGCGGGATCGTGGCGGCAGCGGTTTCTTCTCTGTTTGCGATCAAACTTCAAGAGAAGCAATTGATCGAGGGCGCAGACCTGTTGGTCCCTATGGTGTTCTTGGTCATCATAGGGACGGTTGTTATTCAGAGCTTAACCGCGAGCTGGTGGGCGAGAAGGCTAGGTGTCACTCAAGAGAAAGCGCAGGGGGTTATCTTCTTTGGTGCCACCCACTTTGCAAGGCAGTTTGCCAAGGTGCTCGCGACTCACAACATCAATAGTGTACTTGCGGATACCAACTGGGAGAGCATTCGGTTGGCGCGCATGGATAACTTGAATGTTTACTTTGGCAACCCAGCTTCCAGTCACGCCGAAAATAATTTGGAATTGGATGGGATAGGGCGAGCGATGATTGTTTCGCCTTATCGTCAAACTAACCCGTTAGTCAGCATGCATTATCAAGACGAGTTTGGTGCCAATAAGGTTTTTGAGCTTGAGTCACCAGAGAGTAAGCATGAAAGGCATCAAGTGAGTCGAGATGGCAACCGAAGTCTATTTGAGGAAGGCGTCACTTACTCCAAGCTCAACTCATTAATGGCACAAGGTAGCCAAATCAAGAGTACAGGGCTGACAGAGGCATTTGTTCTGAATGAGTTTAACGCGCTTTATCCTAAAGCGATTTTGCTTGGAGTCATCAATGACGGAGACTTCCGTTTAATTACTCAAGGGGCTGACTTAGAAAAGCTGATATCGACAGAATGTGAGATCATCAGTTTACTGCCGCCTTCAGAGCCGGTCGAGACTCCAGATAAGTAGTAAGTGGTCTTTCGCAAAAAAGCCGCAGCGTATATCACGTTGCGGCTTTCTAATTCTATTTATACTGCGCTGATAGATTACTTCGAGTGAAATTGCTCACAAGCGATCATTGTGTTCTCAATCAGGCTTGCTACTGTCATTGGACCTACACCACCCGGTACTGGTGTGATAAAGCTTGCGCTCTCTTTCGCGACATCGTATTCAACGTCACCGACTAGCTTGCCAGAATCCAAACGGTTGATACCAACATCGACCACAACTGCACCTTTCTTAATCCAAGCACCAGGAATGAAGTTAGGCTTACCTACAGCAACCACAACAACGTCTGCTTGACGTACGTGGCCTTCAAGGTCTTTAGTGAAACGGTGACATGTAGTCGTTGTACAACCTGCTAGAAGCAGTTCTAGGGTCATTGGACGACCTACGATGTTTGAAGCGCCAACAACAACAGCGTGCTTGCCACGTAAATCGATGTTGTAACGGTCAAGCAGGGTGATGATACCTTTTGGCGTACAAGAGCGAAGCTTTGGCATACGCTGAGCCAAACGGCCGACATTGTATGGGTGGAAGCCATCAACGTCTTTTTCTGGTGTGATGCGCTCAAGAACGTGAGTGCTATCGATGCCAGCAGGTAGAGGCAGTTGAACCAGAATACCGTCGATCTCTGGATCTAGGTTCAGTTGGTCGACTAGGTTTAACAGTTCATCTTCTGTTGCAGTAGCTGGCAAATCGTAAGATTTAGATACGAAGCCAACTTCTTCACACGCTTTACGCTTACTACCAACGTAAACCTGAGAAGCAGGGTCTTCACCCACTAAAATAACCGCTAGGCCCGGAGCGCGTAATCCAGCTTCAGTACGAGCTTTTACACGTGCAGCTACTTCGGAGCGAACCGTTTGAGAAATTAGCTTTCCATCAATATTTTGAGCAGTCATGAATTTCCTTAGTATTGATATTCAAGTTAGTGGCTGATGTTTTTGGCGCATTATTCCAGAAAATCTTTTTGATTACCACAAGGCAAACGATTGCTTTGCTCTGTTTTTCAACACTTATAAGTTTGTTGACCTTTTTTTACTCACTTAGATCAGAATGTTACATAAAGCCGTTGCTTTCATGATTCGAATTCGTATAATCCATTCCTGTAGCGCGCCCTTAGCTCAGCTGGATAGAGCACGTCCCTTCTAAGGATGTGGTCGTAGGTTCGAATCCTACAGGGCGTGCCATTATTTACGGGGCGTAGCAGGTTAGTACTTGCTACGCCCTTTTTCGTTTTTATCATTTGTGGTCAAGTATATGGTCAAGTAACGATGAACCTGCAGGCTACGACCTGATACGGCATGAAACACATTCAAAGTTACTCCCGGCTATAGGCTTTCCTATCTTCTCCCTTTGCCTCGATGTATTTTTTTAAGTTCTACTAATGCATCCCGCATTCGCAGCCATTTAAGTCAATCCGACTCAAGTTATCGATCATTACACCTGCATGGTGTATACATTTATTATAGATAACTACATGTTTATTAAAAGTTTTTATATTGACTGATCGTTTTTTGTGCTGTATTTTTATTTCAAATAGCGAAACATAGCCAGTATTTGGTACAGATCCATCCTGGAGTCGGTATCAGTAGGTTATGAGAGGTAAAATATGAATGAGCAAACTACTCACGATTGAAGATATTATTTACACCTTTGATATTAGTCGAACTACCTTTTGGAGAATGAGGCAGGATGACACGTTCCCAAAACCGATCATGGTTTCTAAACGCTCTCCCCGTTGGAGCGAGCAAGAGGTATATATGTGGTATGAAGCTAGTAGATAGATTAATGTTGAGGCGGCATAGTCTGTTTTGTAGTTAGCAAGGACGCTAGCTTGTAATCGGTATTCAGAGTATAGGGCAAGCTTCAGATATTTACTTCTCTACTAGCGAGCTCATTCCAATCGCATACCTATATACTATAAAGCGTTAGCTCTCTCTTTTTGTGTCCCCGGTCTGTTATTAAAGAAGGCAGCGCTTTATGCTTGCGGAGTTAACTAGTGCTAGTTGATATTTCTTGGAAGTCGAAGAGAGCTGCTTGTTATCCACGCAAACATCTAAGCGTTTGAGTAAATATTTAATCAGTGCTCGTCGGCAACTAATTGTGAGTGGAGAATCATGCATTCCGTAATCGGCTTTTACTATGTGTTGCTGTGCTGTGGTGATAGATGTGAGTTTGGAGTGATTTCATTTGTTTCTTCTGTTGTCCAATCTGAACGGCTTCAATGCAAATATCTGATTCATTGAGCAGCTCTGGCTCTCCTCTAAATCGGATGAACACGAAATCTAAGAACATTGTTCTCTATTCAAAATATGCTCGTACATACCAACGGAACCCATCAAATACGATGGTGTGTGGAATGATGTTTCGACCTCGCACTTCAGGGTTATCCATCGAAACATACTCAATATCAACTCTGCGCCTTTCTCGTGCTGCTTGTAGAAGTCTACGAACGATCATAGTGGCAATCTGCCTATTTGGGACTGAAAGGAAAATAGAGTCAGCAAAGCCAAGATCTTTCAAGTTGAAGCCATCTACGTGGTCGCTGTTATACTTGTGCAGCAGCGACAAGTATTCGTTTGGAGTGCCTTTCGTAGACTTTGGCGCAAAATGATCAGTAAGTCGATATCATTTTATACTAAGGTCGTGCACGAGTGGCGGGGTTGGAAACTGTTCTTGATAGGCCTTTGAACCATTAAACGCTGTAATTCGGTATTAGAAAGCTCATTCGTTACGTTGCTACCCAAATTGCCGGGTTGCTTGTGTTTATGCCAGTTAATCAGTGTGTGGCTCATATTCTTACCTAGAAGTATCGCGCCCAAACCACAGGTCTTTGTATGGTGAGAGGAGTAAAAGAGGCGACGAAAGGAGCACCAATGTTCATCTTTGCGATTGTGTTTAGTGGATCGTTGGCTTGGGTATCAATGGGGTTAGGTGCAGTGATTGAGGGGCGCCAGCTGTCTACGGCTTTTTGGCCGAGTTTGTTCTTACTGTTTGGTGGCTTTCTATTTGGTGTTGGCGCGGCAATCAATAGCGGCTGCGGGGGGTCTACAGTGAGTAGATTAGCTTTGTTATATATTTCGGGAATTGCACTCTGTTTGTGTATTAAAATCTTGAATGTTAACAATCGGCGCAGTGCTCCGATTGGATATGTTGGCTTGTCACTATGCAGTAGAATTCAGCAGTACGCATACTCCAGTAAACGATTTGGCATAGTATGATCAGAGATGGGTAAGCGATGGTGTTCCTCCTAGCCATATAACCTGTGCTGGTCATATTTAGCCTGATTGCTTTGAAACGATGCCTGTAACACCTCTGATATGTTCTGCGCTATAGCAGGAATGGTGATACGTTTTGTTGTACAATGTTTGTAATGTTATACAAAGCGTATCATTTAAAATGAACCCCTCACAACTAGATAAACTTAAAAAGTTATCAATGTTTACTACCTCAGATGCCGCGAAATTCAACATCACTCGTGCAGCGCTTTCTCGCGCCGTGGAAAAAGGCCATTTAGAAAAACTTCAGAGAGGGCTTTATGGATATGTAGGGCGAGAAGAGTCAGAAATGCAATCTTATGCGGAGGTTAGTGCTAGAGCGAAAAATAGCGTTATTTGCCTTTTGTCGGCTCTTAGATACCACGACCTCACCACCCAAGCGCCATTTCAGGTGTGGATCTGCATTAGTAAAAACGATAGAGCGCCTAGTATTGACTACCCAAACATACGAATTGTTCGCACCAGAGACATGGCCAATTTTGGAGTTGTCTCAAGACAAGTTGATGGTGTTCCTATTTTGGTGACTGATATTGAACGGACTATTGTTGATTGTTTTAAGTTCCGTAATAAAATCGGGATTGACGTTGCGATTGAAGCATTTGTGGAAGCAAAACGAGCTAATAAGCTCAATCACGATAAGCTCTGGGAATATGCCAAGTATTACCGAATGACTAATATCATGATGCCCTACCTTGAAGCGCTGAGTTGGAATTAATAAGCTCTTTTTTGCTTCTGAATGCTGATACTAAAATTCCCATGATTTTCACGCCTTTTTACACTTTTTTTTCATCAAGATATTGTCCTCTTTTCCTGTGAATAGGTGGTACATCTGCGCCAATAGGCAGTACTAGTGCGCCAATAGGCAGTGCTAGTGCGCCAATAGGCAGTACTAGTGTGCCAATAGGCAGTACAAGTGCACCAACAGGCAGTACTACTGCGCCAATAGGCAGTACTACTGCGCCAATAGGCAGTGCTAGTGCGCCAATAGGCAGTACTAGTGCACCAACAGGCAGTACTAGTGCGCCAATAGGCAGTACTAGTGCACCAATAGGCAGTATTAGTGCGCCAATAGGTATTGCAACTGTGCCTTTCTTAGTCTTTCATTTACTAGATTTTCACTGCAAAGTGGGCTAGGCGGTGGGGCTTGTAAGGGCATTTAGTCAATACGACAAGTTTCAGGCATTCCTAACCACATGTCCCGTGCTTTTTGGTTTTCTGTTCACCTTCGCCATAAACCTTAAGACTAATAGCATTAAAGGGCTAGGTGCTGGATTCTTCCTCTTGTTTTAGTCTAAAAAGAGGCCTCAATTTGCTTAGATCTACGATTGATGTAAGTGTAACGTGGGCAACTTAATGAAATGCAGGCAAGTCTAAATATCGAGTCGATAAATCTTTGTAGCGCTCTCAGTGGCATAGAAAAAACTCGCTTCACCCTGAGCGTTGTCGTTATAACTAAATCTCTGAATCGATGAGGCCTCTCACGCTTATTCCATTTTCTTTGTGCTCCCCCATATATCGCTTCGTCATCAAGCCAAAAGGTCAGAGAACCACGGTTAATGATTGGTTGTATTGCTTCCTGGTTGTTTTGTCACGAAGTTGAGGTATTGGGCTACGAGAGGGAGTGGACGGAAGTGAGCAGATAGTAGGTTCAGGATTTAGATCCATTAAATTACGCAACAAAGCAGCTACGCTATCAAAAATTAGTTCCAATTAATTTAAAATAAATTAGAACTACCATTAAATATATTGAAACATCGTGACTTAATATGATTAGATATTTTTAAATTTTCTTGTTTAGTGTGATTTCTTCGGTGTTTACACAATGTGAAATTATTTGTTAATGTAAATAAAAAAACAGGTTTAATTATGAATAATTATGTGTCTAGTCAGATGAAGGGATTTAAAAAAACTCAATTTCGTGGTCTTAGAAAACATCACGTAAGAACTATTGTAGATGACAAGAATGTCTATCCGGAGTTGAGTTGTGGAAATGTTCATATTCAAGAGGTTGTTTCGTTCGCTAATTGCGAGAAGAGAATGAAAAAATTGAAGGAATCTGCAGGAAAGCGTACTTGCAATATTGAATTCTCTAAAAATTCCAATGCCTTCGTTGATAATGTTGTTGTTCTTTCTCGAGACCAAGTTCTGGTTGTAAAGTCAAAATATCCATTCAATTGGAAAGAGAAAATTATAGATTGCTGTAAGAAATTGGCAAACTTTATTCATAAGAAATTTGGGCTTTTTCCAATGGCGATTGATCTTCATGTTGATGAGGGCCATTTTAAATCCGAAGAGTTCATTGAAAATTTTCACGTGCATATGACCTTCTTTAATTTTGATTTCGAAAAGTTGGTTCACCCTTTTCGCCTAATGGGTAAGGGAAATATGATGGAGCTTCAGGACCTTACAGGTAGAGCATTTTTTCAGTTAGGGTTTGTCCGTGGTAAATCCAAGGAGTTCACCAGTGCTGAACATAAGGAAAAATTAGAGTATTTAGAGGCCCTTGTTGAACGAAAGAAGATGGACTTAGAGTCTCTTGATGCTTCTTATAGCCAAGTTGAAAAAGAGTTAAGTGTTAAACAAACTGAGCTTTCAGACATAGAGTTAAAAATAATAGTTCAAGAGTCTAAATTTAGAAAAGAAGAATGTAGGTTAGTTTCACTAAAAGAAGAAGTAATGGTCGCTAAAGAAGATATTGTTAAGTCAAAAGAATACCTAAATAAAATAAATCGTGAAATAAATGAAAATGAATTAAATAAAAAATTAGAGAGTGAGATTGTTTATAATAAGAAGTTAGAAAGATCCAGAATGGAAAATGAATTAACTGTGATTGAAGGTGAACTGATAGAACTGAGAAAGGAATATAGAGAAGTAATTAGATCTAGTAACCCGACAGAAAGAGCTTTGCAGATTAAATTAGGTGTTGAATATGATAAAAATATAGAGTTGACCAAAAAGTTGGATGCTTATGAAGGAAGTGAAAAAGATAGTTTGGAGGATGGTAATAATAGGGAATGCACGAAGAGTATCGCACCGTAAATTAATGACTATTTAGTATAAAAAACGGCGTTGTTGCCTAAATTAGTTGAACCTTTTCCAAGTCCTGCGATCTGATCATTTGAAACGATTGGAATGGCGGTGATATGGGTAAATCAAACAATAAGATAACTAACTGGGCAGAGTACAATAAGGCCCTTTGTAAACGCGGTTCGGTTACATTCTGGATAGATGATTCAGCCGTAGATGCATGGCGATGCAAAACCCGTCATGGTAAGCGTGGGAGAGGCTTTCAGTACTCTGATACAGCGATTGAAACCGCCTTGATGATTAAGGGCATCTTCTCTCTTCCTTTACGTGCTCTTCAAGGCTTGATCGACTCTATTTTTGACCTATTAGATGTTCCACTAACGTCCCCTGACTACACCTGTATCAGGGGACGCTCGAAGACAGTTCAGGTCAAATATCGCAATAAATCGAGAGGGGCTATTCGCCATATAGCCATTGATTCTACTGGCCCTAAAGTCTTTGGAGAGGTGAGTGGAAAGTGAAAAAGCATGGTGCAGAAAAACGTAGGACATGGCGTAAACGGCATTTAGCTGTAGATGTGGATACTCACGAAGTGATGAGTGCGGAAGTCAGTCTTGTAAATGTAGGCGATAGTGAAGTGCTACCGACGTTACTCAACCCACTACGTAGAAAGGTCGCTGCCGTATCCGCCGATGGAGCATATGACACAAAAAATTGCTACGAGACTCTGAAAAAAAAGGCTGTACTCCGTTAATACCGCCTCGAAAGAATGCAGCTCTTTGGGAAGACGGTCATCCCAGAAACAAAGCGGTAATGGCTCTGAGAGATGGAACAATATCGGAATGGAAAACAGAGTCTGGTTATCAATATCGTTCAATATCTGAGACTGCTATGTCCCGATATAAAGGACTAACAAGCTGTAAATTGAGCTTGAGATGTTACAACGCTCAAGTGGGTGAAATCATGGCGAATGTCAAAGCAATTAACAAAGTCATAGGACTAGGTATGCCCGTTAGAAGCTAACGGCTAGCTACATATGGTGTCGTTGATCTTCAAGCTGATTTGATCAACAACGCCATAAAAAACAGATTTCGTTCATGAGAGAGTAATTATTATTGTCTCTAAATGGGGATAAATCCACCAGCAATGCTGGTGGATGTAAATATACTAGTGCAGATAGGTTTGTTTTAAGTACAAGAAGCCTTTAGCCATCAATGACTTTGCTAATGATATCGACAGTAAACTGTGACTTTGAATCCATGTAGAACATCCTTAGCACCCTTTAAAGATTGTTCAAATACTTTAAAAAGAACGCTAATTTAGTCCCGTCATTTTCCCTCGGTAGTTAGTGTAACGACAAAGTCGCTTGGTGATCACAATGCCAGCACGATCACTGCTAGAGCGTTTATGTCGGGTGGACGACACTTGTTACCAAGTGCCGTCTCCCTTAGAACCCAGCGTGCAACTTTCACTGCACTAGGCTCAAGCCTCTATAAAGGCATCAAATGATACCCAGCAACTCATAAAGCAGATAGAGCAGGTTCAATCCAAGAATTACGAGCTGGCCTTTTGTGTTTCCTCTTTCCCAAGTATTCTTGGTATTGAGGGTCGAAAGGTGTCGCTGCGCTTCGGATCTTCACATGTCTTTCTATCGGCACTTTAGCTATTTGGAAAAGATTAAACTGGCAATCCATATCCTTTATCTTCTGCCAACCGTGAAACTGCCATTGGCCTCTTCGGTTGATGAAGTATTTTAAGGCGACCCAAGTTTTAAATTTTGTTGGATGTCGCCTTTTAGCCCAATGCCATAACGCATGAAATAGTTTGTGACCGACATAACTGAATACCTGTTTAGCTACGCAGTGGCGATAATAGTTCGACCACCCTCTAAGCTTTGGGTTAATCAATTTGATAAGGTCGTTCACCGGTAGGGTAACGTGCTTTTTGATGAGTCCGCGCAAGTTACTTAGGAACGTCAACGTGTTGGCCTTGCTCGGTTTGATGAGCAGTTTTCCTTTGTACTTCCTATGGTTGAACCCAAGGAAGTCAAAACCGTCGTTGATGTGAGTAATGTGCGTTTTCTCTTCGGATAACGTTAAGCCTCGTACCGCTAAAAAGTCAGCAATCAATGGTTTGATATCGTTCTCCAACACTTCCTTTGAAGCGCAGGTGACGACGAAATCGTCGGCATATCCAATAAAGTTAGCTCTTGCGCCTTTCTTAAGCGCGGTAGACTTAATGCGCTGTTCGAGACCCGATAACGTCATCAACATCAAGGTGGGGGATATAATCCCGCCTTGAGGCGTGCCTTCGTCGGTGTCGTAAAACAGCCCTTTGTCTACAAAGCCTGACTTAAGCCATTGCTCCAACATCCGTTTATCGATGGCGATGTTATCCATCAGCCACTGATGCCCGATTTTATCAAAGCAAGCTTTGATATCTCCTTCAAGAACCCATTTAGCAGATCGCTTTAGGGCCAAACATTTGAAACATTGACTGACAGCGTCAGCCGTGCTGCGATTTGGTCTAAAACCATAACTATTAGGGTCGGCAAGCGTTTCGGACACAGGTTCTAATGCTAGAAGATGAAGAGCTTGTTGGGCTCTGTCAATCATACGTGGAATACCCAGTGGTCTGAGCTTACCGTTCTTTTTGGGGATGTAGATACGCTTGAGTGGTTTCGCTTGATAAGCTTTCCGACTCAGTTGATTTACTGCTTTCATCCGACGCGTGTCTGTGTTCCAGACAACGCCGTCTATTCCTGGCGTTTTACTGCCTTTATTTTGAGAGACTCGCTTAACAGCAAGAAGTTTTGCTGAGAAAGAGTGAGTCAGTATCCACTGCAATGCTTTTGCTTTGCTGTGCTTACCGTCTCTAGTTGCCTTTGCGATACGCATTTGAAGCTTTAAGACGTTCGCCTCTGCGGCCTTCCAGTTAATGGATTGCCACTGTGCACTGTCAGAAGATGCACTAATCTCATTCGAAACCATCATTTGCTTTTCTTCCTTAATAAAGTTCCTCAAACTTTCTCGCAACGAGAGACCAGTTGGAAGTGGGCTCACTTTCGTGACCAGACACAAGTCTGTATCTGCATCGTTACAATGCAGCATTCGCTTTTTCCAACCTCCTCTACCCGCATCACTATCGGCCACTTAGGCTTTCCCAGAGGGAGTGATACGGGCTTACCGTGTTCCGTATGTTGCGCAGTGTCAGTGTAGATGCCCGCTATAGTGCGGAGAGTTCGACGATCACGAAAGAGCATGGGGCAATCCCTTTCCGACTCTCGTGCCTTTTGGCCACAGCGTATTAACCACTTCCGCTGTTTCATAACATAACGCACCTTATGCGGATTCACTTATGTTCATCATGCTGACTACCTAGCACTCACCCGATTGTGGTTATCAGGAGGATCGTCCTCTCACGATTTTGATCCCGATTGGTCTATAACCAACCTTCGTTACATTGTCAGGCTCGCTACTTTATTCAGAGCCTTAGGTTCATCTGGTGATACAGATGGTTCACACATTAAGCGGTGAACAGCGCTTCATACGACTTCACGTCGCACGCCCCGAAGTTTGTTACGCTTCCAAACACGTCACAGATAATTAGCTAGTTTTGATTTACAAAAAATAATGTGTGGCAATGACCCCATTTCCTTCATTGACTCGAGAAAGGCTCTCCTATTAAGTCACTCGATTTAGATGAATGACAAACAACGTTTTGCTCATCTCTTAGAAACCAAGAAATCCATTTTCGCTTCGAGTTTAAAACGAAGCCCTCCTCAAAGCTAATTCCATTGATAATCAACCCGTCGATATTTTCATCATACGCTTTAGTGGTGAAAAGCCATTCTTCACTATTTATTCGCTTTCCTTGAAGAAGAGCGTCATTGAGGCGTTGGCTCATAACGACGATGGCTAGACCTTCAGTTTCACTGATACCAAAATCTGGCTCAGAGATACGACCGACAGCAACTGGTACCTTTAAAGTGCACTCCTTTCCATCTTGAAGAGTAAATGAGTAGATTGCATCTCCTATTCGACCGTTAAGCCAAAGGAGTTGTCCTTGAGTCATGTTGTCGACAGACAGAGTTCCAAAACCACCTGTGGGAGATATAGTTTCGGCCCAGCTATATGTTGAAACAAAGACCGATAAAAACAAATGTAGAATGGCTACTTTTTTCATGCTGAAGCCTCCACGTCGAAGTTAGTATTGGTCGATTGAGCTAACAAATATATTAACCAAAACGGTCCTACTATCGGTGTGAAAAAGACCAGTACCCAATAACTAGATTTGTTGATATCGTGCAGTCTACGAACAATTACTGAAAGCATAGGGATGAAACTTACAACGCTATAAATCGTGTCGAACCATGTTGTCATATTCATAGCAATATCTGCCGCAATGCATCCCATCGCTACTAATGTGTGTACTAAAAGAAACATCCAACATTCTTTGCGGGACGAACAACCAGAAAAGTCTAAACTTCGCTTCCAAGCTAAAAAATAGTATTTCATAAATGCCACCTCAAAATTTGACTGATGGTGATATTTTGCCTCGGAACAAGTGGTGTGTACGTCTCAAAACAGGTTTTAGGTCGTTCTTAAACCTGTTCTGGTCTATATTGCGTTTTCAATTGTATTTCATAGAGTTATCCTTGATATTCACTGAAAGTGAGAACTCATTTATCCATCTAGGACTTGCTATGCTTGCGATACCCGTCCCGTTCGTTGTTTCCATGTTACTTGGACTACTAGCGATATCACTTTATGCCAAGCTTTCCCAGCAGGGTAAAGTCGCTAGCATGTTTTTAGGATTATGTGCTATGACGACCGCAATGGTTGGTTTACGCTGGACATTTGGATTTAGCATTTTCAGCATCGCGCAACCTATTCTGGCCTCCATAATTCCTGTTGCTGCGTGGTATGCGTTTGCACATGCCAATCGTGATTTAGGCACCTTGCCTATTAAGCATTTTGTTGCGCCATTATTCGTCGTAATTAGCGCTGTATCTCAACCTTGGTTGGCACTTCCATTAGATGTACTACTTACTTTAATTTACGCTTGCTATGGAGTGGCACTAATTCGCTTTTCGTCAAGAGAAACAGCACTGATTAATGTCTCGTTAGGGAATTGGGAAGGAGTAAAGAAAGCGGAGAATATTGCAGGATGGATGCTGATATTTTCAGCGTGTATAGACACGCTCATGTCGTTAGATTTTACTTTTAATCAAGGTGGATTTTCACTGTACATCATTACTGCAGCACATTTGATTCTTCTACCCGTGTTATCGATAGCTGTAGTTGTCGTGGGTATTAATACGCCTGTTTCAGATGAGTTAAAATCTAAACAAATCAGTCACAATGACGAGACAAGCAGCTCCCAGGTAATGACCAGTGAGAGGGCTCACGAGATCACTTCTCTGTTAGACTCCAAAATCCGACAAGACAGACTTTACTTAGACCCTGAGCTAACCCTTTCAAAACTGACACGAAAGTTAGGCATACCAGCAAAACAAATTTCAATTGCAGTTAATCAGGTACACGAACAGAATATTTCTAAGATCATAAATGGGTATCGCATAGAACATGCCAAGCACTCCTTGGATTTGTCACAAGATACTATTACGCAAATATTCATGAATTCTGGTTTTCAGACCAAGTCTAACTTTAATCGTGAGTTTTCAAGAGTCGTGGGAATGACCCCAAGTGAATACCGTAAAAGTAACGCTCAACAGTCTAAGTAAGATTCACTATTAATATTGAATATCTAAGAGCCAACTTTGCCGTACATGAAGTAATTCATAATTTGCTAAATTAGCAGGTTCGCTAACTTGGAAATGTCCAAAACCTTCACAGGTTGAATTTTTACCTGTGGCACTTTCTAGCTCGAAAGTGTCGGGTGGACGACACTTGTTACCAAGTGCCGTCTCCCTTAGAACCCAGCGTGCAACTTTCACTGCACTAGGCTCAAGCCTCTACAAAGGCATCAAATGATACCCAGCAACTCATAAAGCAGATAGAGCAGGTTCAATCCAAGAATTACGAGCTGGCCTTTTGTGTTTCCTCTTTCCCAAGTATTCTTGGTATTGAGGGTCGAAAGGTGTCGCTGCGCTTCGGATCTTCACATGTCTTTCTATCGGCACTTTAGCTATTTGGAAAAGATTAAACTGGCAATCCATATCCTTTATCTTCTGCCAACCGTGAAACTGCCATTGGCCTCTTCGGTTGATGAAGTATTTTAAGGCGACCCAAGTTTTAGATTTTGTTGGATGTCGCCTTTTAGCCCAATGCCATAACGCATGAAATAGTTTGTGACCGACATAACTGAATACCTGTTTAGCTACGCAGTGGCGATAATAGTTCGACCACCCTCTAAGCTTTGGGTTAATCAATTTGATAAGGTCGTTCACCGGTAGGGTAACGTGCTTTTTGATGAGTCCGCGCAAGTTACTTAGGAACGTCAACGTGTTGGCCTTGCTCGGTTTGATGAGCAGTTTTCCTTTGTACTTCCTATGGTTGAACCCAAGGAAGTCAAAACCGTCGTTGATGTGAGTAATGTGCGTTTTCTCTTCGGATAACGTTAAGCCTCGTACCGCTAAAAAGTCAGCAATCAATGGTTTGATATCGTTCTCCAACACTTCCTTTGAAGCGCAGGTGACGACGAAATCGTCGGCATATCCAATAAAGTTAGCTCTTGCGCCTTTCTTAAGCGCGGTAGACTTAATGCGCTGTTCGAGACCCGATAACGTCATCAACATCAAGGTGGGGGATATAATCCCGCCTTGAGGCGTGCCTTCGTCGGTGTCGTAAAACAGCCCTTTGTCTACAAAGCCTGACTTAAGCCATTGCTCCAACATCCGTTTATCGATGGCGATGTTATCCATCAGCCACTGATGCCCGATTTTATCAAAGCAAGCTTTGATATCTCCTTCAAGAACCCATTTAGCAGATCGCTTTAGGGCCAAACATTTGAAACATTGACTGACAGCGTCAGCCGTGCTGCGATTTGGTCTAAAACCATAACTATTAGGGTCGGCAAGCGTTTCGGACACAGGTTCTAATGCTAGAAGATGAAGAGCTTGTTGGGCTCTGTCAATCATACGTGGAATACCCAGTGGTCTGAGCTTACCGTTCTTTTTGGGGATGTAGATACGCTTGAGTGGTTTCGCTTGATAAGCTTTCCGACTCAGTTGATTTACTGCTTTCATCCGACGCGTGTCTGTGTTCCAGACAACGCCGTCTATTCCTGGCGTTTTACTGCCTTTATTTTGAGAGACTCGCTTAACAGCAAGAAGTTTTGCTGAGAAAGAGTGAGTCAGTATCCACTGCAATGCTTTTGCTTTGCTGTGCTTACCGTCTCTAGTTGCCTTTGCGATACGCATTTGAAGCTTTAAGACGTTCGCCTCTGCGGCCTTCCAGTTAATGGATTGCCACTGTGCACTGTCAGAAGATGCACTAATCTCATTCGAAACCATCATTTGCTTTTCTTCCTTAATAAAGTTCCTCAAACTTTCTCGCAACGAGAGACCAGTTGGAAGTGGGCTCACTTTCGTGACCAGACACAAGTCTGTATCTGCATCGTTACAATGCAGCATTCGCTTTTTCCAACCTCCTCTACCCGCATCACTATCGGCCACTTAGGCTTTCCCAGAGGGAGTGATACGGGCTTACCGTGTTCCGTATGTTGCGCAGTGTCAGTGTAGATGCCCGCTATAGTGCGGAGAGTTCGACGATCACGAAAGAGCATGGGGCAATCCCTTTCCGACTCTCGTGCCTTTTGGCCACAGCGTATTAACCACTTCCGCTGTTTCATAACATAACGCACCTTATGCGGATTCACTTATGTTCATCATGCTGACTACCTAGCACTCACCCGATTGTGGTTATCAGGAGGATCGTCCTCTCACGATTTTGATCCCGATTGGTCTATAACCAACCTTCGTTACATTGTCAGGCTCGCTACTTTATTCAGAGCCTTAGGTTCATCTGGTGATACAGATGGTTCACACATTAAGCGGTGAACAGCGCTTCATACGACTTCACGTCGCACGCCCCAAAGCTTGTTAGAGCAAATACTCATTCACATCGAATTAATGTGATTTTGGATTAGTTTACCTATTGATTCAATCTGACTCAGGCTTGCTCATAATGTGGACTTTTATGTCCACAATTCTGGCAGCAATTCAATCACTTTACTTTTTGATATAGAGTGTAAGCTGTTGTTTTAATTCGTCATACAACTGTTCCTGTACTTTTTCTAACTTATATTGATTACGATCGAGGCACAACCTAAGTTTTCCAAGGACCGGCAAACCATCCAACTTACTAATAGTATCCGGGTGACTGAAAGAAGAGCGAACCGTAACTCCTAAGCCGGCATCAACAGCGCTCCATAAGTTACTCAGACTTCGGCCAACAAAGGTAATTTTCCATGGAATCCCCTCGCGATCTAATGCTGCTATGGCTTGTTGTCTGATAATGCAAGAACCATCAAGCATGACTAGTGGTACAGGTTTAGAAATATTAATGGATTCTTTAAGATATTTATTTGCTGGCCCATACCAGTACAGTGGTAATTCTGCCAGAAGTTCACTATATGGCGCCGATTTTTCACCTCTCCATCCCAATGAAAAGTCTAACTCACCAGATTGAATGCCATCCATCAACTCCTGATGGCGCCCAACAATGGATTGCAATTGTAAATTTGGATGTGAACGAGAGAATACACCTAGCAACTGAGGCAATAGTACGTCACTAAAATCTTCTTGTAGGCCAAAAACCACTTTCCCCGTCAATGAATTTTCCACTAACTGGTTTAGAGCTTCGTCATTTAACTGAAGCATGCGACGGGCATAAGCCAGAATAATTTCACCTGCTTCTGTCGGCTCTAGATGGCGGCCGATTTTGGTCACTAATGAGGTGTTGCACTGCTGTTCGAGCTTTTTTAACTGGGCACTGGCCGCAGAGGGTGAGCGATTAAGTCGTTCAGCTGCAGTTGCAAAGCTTCCTAACTCAATTCCTAAGACAAAACATCGTAAGGCATCTAAATCCAGACTCCGCATGTTCAACTATCCCGAAAATCAAAACTGTATATCAAAATAGTTTTGATTTTTTATATTAAAAAATCAACTTATTCTTTTCCAGTAGACGAAAAAACAGGGGAAATATATGGATACAAAAGAACAACACTTAATGAAACTGTTTGCTGAAATTGCTCCACAATTTCATAAAGTTATGGAAGATATCTTATTTGGACAGATATGGCGTGATGAGAGTCTGAGCACTCGTGATAGAAGTCTGATAACCATCACCGCATTAGTGGTCTTAAATCGTGTGGAACAACTACCGGGTCATTTAGCTCGGGCATTAAGTAACGGACTGACAGTAAAAGAACTGAGCGCAACAATGACTCATCTTGCTTTTTATGCCGGTTGGCCTGTAACGGCTTCTGCACTTGAGCGGTTAGATGAAATGGACCACGAGGGGAATGACTAATGCCAATGACACGAATTTCTATAGGTAATGAGTTATTTGAAAACTATAAGCATCAAATATCACATATTCTCCAGCAATGTTTAGAAGCTTATTTTGCAGTACCGAATGGAGACTGTTTTCAAATATTCGACATTCATGCCCCACAGCAAAAGGTTTTTAATTCGAATTATCCAAATCTGGCTCAAAGTCGTAGTGAATCTGGAATTTTGTTTCACATATTCGCTGGAAAATCACGTGACCATGAACAAAAGCGAGCCTTGTACAAAGCGTTGTGTGAGCAACTTCAGGCCCAAACCCCCATTCGTAAAGAAGATATCATGATCATTGTTCAATTCAATGGCCCAGAAGACTGGTCTTTTTCCTCTGGTCAGTCATGGAAAGATGAAATTGAGATAATACAATGATAGCAATGCAATATAAAATCGTTCTCCCGTCTGATTATCCTATGGAAACAATAGAAGCTCGTATCAAGGAAAAAGGTCACTTATTAGATGGGTTCCCAGGTTTAATTTTTAAAGCCTATCTTTATTCGCGTAAAGACGCGAAAAATTATGAAAATCAGATGAATAGTTACGCCCCGTTTTATGTTTGGAGAGATCATCACGCAATGGTCTTATTTCTCCAAAGTGATGGATTCAAAGCTCTTTGCGAACAATTCGGTCGCCCAAAGGTTGATATTTGGTTCGTTGACGACGAGCCAAACGTTCCTGATTCGCACCATTCTCTTGCGTGTATTCATAATAAAGTCAACCAACATACAGATGTACACGGCTTAGATTATATCTCGTGGGAAACGCTCGGTTTAACGTGGTTGAGTAGCTCAGAAGGTATTGATGATAGTAGCGGTGAAGTTTACTCTGTGGGATATGTTGCTCATGGTCAAAATAATATTGAGTAATGAGATGCGTTAGGTTCACTAACATAATTAAGTGTGTTTTGACCTAAGCCAAAACTCACTTTTGTCCACTGACGTTGCAGAGCTTCCTAAACCCTACTAAATGTGACTGCCAAACTTCATGTTGACCAAAAACACAGAGAGGAGGTCATCATGAGAAGGTTATCTTCTGGAAAATGCAGTGGCATCAAAAGGCCATTTAAGCTTGAAGAGATCTGGCGGATCAGAACTAGGCTGGAGATTGAAAATGATCTGATGCAGCTCGCACTACTGAACCTAGCTATAGATAGCAAGTTAAGAGCAAGTGATTTACTAAAGCTACACGTTTACGATGTTTCTTCGCAAGGAGTTATCTATGAAAGGGTTCAGTGCATCCAGCAAAAAACTGGCACTGATGTCCACTATGAGATTACTCCAAGAACACAGCAAAGTATTAGCCGATGGATTTTTTCAGCATCGCTAGAGGCAAGCAGTTTTCTATTCCCGAGTAGCCGACGCTTTGGGCAACCTATCAGCTACTCATTCTATCGTTCAATTATCAGGAACTGGGCTGCAAAACTGGGACTGAATGCTAACTATTACGGCACTCATTCCATGCGCCGCACCAAAGCCACGTTAATATATGCCAGAACAAAAAACATCAGGGCCGTACAGATTTTACTTGGACATTCGAAGCTAGATAACACAATTCGATACCTTGGCGTTGAGCTAGAAGACGCTCTGAGGTTGTCTGAGAAAACAGACTGCTGACAGGAGCTGAAACAGGCTTTTCTTCTGAAAAGCCTGCCCCAAAGTGTGTTTAGAGCGCATGAAGCTATCATGAGAACTATTTGGGCAACAGATTGTTGGACAATTTATGTTTTACAGAAAAATCTGTATTGAGGGATGTAGGTACAGAGCTATATAGATTAAACTATTGTTATTTAAAGTAAAATAGATATATCGTTTACGTCATTAAGATACTAGACAGGATAATTTTATATTTAAGTACAAAATTGTTCTGTCTAATATAGCTGTTAGTGCCCAGAGGAGAAAAATAATCATGGAAGAAATTAGGCTTGTTTCTATAGGAAAAGTTGAATCAACCAGAAGTGAGATGATTGATGATAATTGGGATAAAGAAAACGCCTCTATAGTTATTGATGCTGCGTTCGGGGCGGAAGCTCTTATCGGACTGTCTGATTTTTCTCATGTTGAAGTGACTTTTTATTTCAACAAAGTTGATAAATCAAAGATCATCACGGGGGCAAGGCATCCAAGAAATAACACTGATTGGCCGAAAGTTGGTATTTTTGCCCAAAGAGGTAAAAACCGACCGAACCGTTTAGGTTCTACAATTTGTGAAGTTATTGCTGTTTGTGGGAGTGTGCTACAAGTTAGAGGATTGGATGCAATAGACGGTACGCCAGTGGTAGACATTAAGCCAGTAATGGGTGAATTCTTACCAAGAACAACCGTCGAGCAGCCCGAGTGGTCAAAAGAAATCATGTCAAATTACTGGTAGTCAGAGTGCTAATGTGGCGTTATGTCCTTTCGGTTTTTTGAGGTTCTATGAAAATAAGAAAAATGAGTTCAGTTGACTTGCCGGCTTTGTATGATATTTACACCGACAAAGAGGTTGTGAACAACAATCGTTACTTGCCTGAGATCAAAAGGGAAGAGTTTGACTCAATGTTCAATGACAGCCAGCTTAATTTTGTCGCAGTTGAAAGCGATGGAGAACTCTTGGGCCATTTGGCTATTAACTCAACGCCTAAGCCGACGTTAAAGCACTCTGCATCTTTTGGTATTGCGGTCGCCAAAACTTCTCGAGGAAAGGGAGTGGGTCGTTTCTTAATGGAATACTTGCTGTCGTATTGTGATGAGCAGCTAAACTTGACGCGTTTAGAGTTAGAGGTGCATGCAAACAACGTTGCTGCGTTGGCACTTTATAAATCCTTTGGTTTTAAAGTTGAGGGTACAAAACGCAAGGCTGTGCTTGTTGAAGATGATCTTATAGACATCGTCATCATGTCGAGAGTGCGGACATAACAAGCATTTAAGGTTTCAAGATACTTTTTCTTATCTCAACTGATGGCATTAGGTAAGACGAGCTAAGAAGGTTTTGTCCAAAGACGTGCTGATGCCGATCTCGGCAAACACGTCTTTGCCCCTTTCCTTGCCAGCTGCTCTCAACCCCACAAAACAGAGTGAGGTGATTTGACCAACTTTTTATCATCTTTGTAATCCTACTTTCCATATTTCGAACTAAAAATAATCTTGTTAAGCTATGAAAAAAAATACAATTATTCTTACATGTACACTCGCAACGTTACTAAGTGGGTGTGCTGCTAAAACCGATTTCAGAAAAGATGTAAGAGATCGTCCGGAAGCTGTAAAAATGGATGAGAAAGAGCATCTAGAAGAGATTAACAGGGTGAGCTATCTCGTAAAGCCTTTAATGGAAGAAGACAATCGCGCTGAAATCATCAAAGAGATAACAGGCTCTGAGGTTTATATTAAACAGATGAACACGGGCACCGAAGGAGCGATATCGAGTGCAGCTGTGAACATACATCAAGGCACTACGTTTAGTGGTTCGACAAGTGCTAGTCAGGTTCAACTCGCTGTTACTGCTGTAAGCCTACTACTCGGTGAGTACAATGATGGTAGCAACGAAATAACTGCCAAAGCATGGCTTCCGAGTGTCTACGATGGAAAAACAATCGAAACACCAGAAGATGCAGAACAAGTAGCTATAAAGTTTACCGAAGCCAGAATACAAGAAATTGCAAAAAAACTTGATTGGTCATACTCATGCATCGACGGTTGCGGCACCAGCTCTATTTTATATCACTTTGAGAACACCAAGAATATTACATTGCCTGAATCTTTCATATATCGACCTGATGAGTTCATCATCTTAGTTCAGTTTGTACCCGGCTTTAAGAAAGTGAAAGAACACGATCCAGTGAAAGTGCTCATTGGTCCAGAAGTGGCTTGGGGATCAAGAGGTATCACTTCTTATCACGCATCGTTCTATGCGGGTAATATTGAAAAGAACGAAGATGGCTCTGTTGCAATCTATAAATTTGAAAATGGTCGCGATTTCGTTAATGTAAAGCATAACATTGCCAAAACAAAACTAGGTTACGCTCTATATCAAACATTCCATAGCACGCCATACACGGTTCTAGGCGACGCACGAAGCGGACAGTCGTCAGTGTTCTATAACAACAAAGCGTATACTTTTTATTCTAACAGCCGTACTCAGTTAACTCGTTATGAGTTAGATATTGAAGATCTTCATGGCAATAAAATACTACAACCATTTAAATGAAAGTTAGCTTATGCCCAACCATTGGGGTCCACTATTGTATTGAATGAATTCAATCGTCCGTTAGTGGGCTAGACAGAATTCATAGTAAAAAGAGCTCCCAACATTATGTGAGAGCTCTTTATTTTTATTTTGTCTCGTCCTGAAATGTGTTTACACATTGAGGACGAATTATGACTACTTCAAATAATACCTACGTTAAGCGCACTCAGCGTGATTACACACTAGGCTTTAAATTACAGGTCGTCGCCGCTGTAGAAAGAGGCGATATGACCTATAAACAAGCCCAAACCATTTATGGTATCCAAGGCCGTTCAACCGTTTTAACCTGGCTTCGAAAGCACGGTAAGATGAATTGGGCGCAAAATCCAAGGATGAATGTCATGAGCCAATCACCTAAGCCTAAAGAATCGCCTGCACAGAAAATAAAACGTCTTGAGAAGGAGTTGGAAGACGAAAAAATCAAGAACCTCTTCTTAAATCGAGTGGTTGATATCCTTGATGCTGAGCACGGAACCTTGCGCTGCTTTTTAGCATAAGTAAAACCTAGATCACCAAGCGGTCTTTGTAAAAACTGGTTGTAAAGGAACGCAATCGCATTAAGCGCGACTTTTTGAGTGTTGATAGCGACGTGTTGTTCATTAGCAAGATAAGACAGATAGGCTGTTACCTCAGTCGTTCCCATATCTTGAGGATGCTTTAGCATATTAAAGCGAATGAAGTATTTTATCCAGTATATATAGGCCTTTTCTGTTTTGAGACTATAGCCTCGCATTCGCATGTGTCTACGGATTTCTTCAATGAATTTGCTTGCCATTTCCCACCTCCCAAAACTGTTTTTTTATACAGTTTATTGGTGTTAGAAGGAGTTTGAGTATGAAAAACGGCTTGTTTTATCAGGAGTAGTGGCTCATTTTGTCGGCAGAGCAATTAGTAAGTCGTTGTTAATAGGTAAGTTGAAGCAAGAACTCCCCAAGATAACATGCCACGTAAAAAGTGATAACAGGCCGGCTCGTTTTTATGTGAAGGTAAAATAATAAAATTTATGTATATTCTTTATTTTTTAATGGTTTATGTTAGATTGATTGTAAGTTAGGTTGGAGGGGAAACGAGCCGGCCTGTTATTAAGAATGTTAGTTGCCATAAAAGTTTCGAGTTATGAATATAGAAAGTATATTGGATGAACTTAAATTTGCGCATGAAGAGGCTCAAATGACCTGTGTTGTAGCAAGTGCAGGAATAAAATCTAGAATAGGTGCTGTGGGGCAGGTACAAAGAAATATACCTGGTGTGATGCTAGGGGATAGAGAGCCTTATCTCAGAGAGAAAACTGTTGGCACCTTTAGAGAAGAGCTAGCCACCTTCGGCTCTAATTTCGATGATAATGATTTTCTTATGGAATCTACACATGAAGTAAACGAAGAAATCTATGAGCTTCGGTACTACAAATTAACTCATATAAAAGTTGAGGCTAAAGAGGTTGTTCTTCATTCTGCTGAGGCGGAGCTTGAAGAGTTAAGAGAAACACATCAGGAGCCAGAGTTTGAGTAAAGCAACTAACAAGTTGCTGCACCGGACTCCGCAAACTGTCACTTTTTGTGCAAAGAGCCGCACAAAAACCGCCAGTTCGCTCCGCAGGTGAGCAAGGCGTTAGCTATCTTCGAGGTTAGCTATAGCTAGGGTGGTAAATGATAATAAGGATATTTATGTTGGTTAAATCTGTCGTTCTCTTGTTTTCAGCTCTAATTTCATTTTCAGCTACAGCGGAAATGAAAGTCTCTGATAATACAAAAGTTGTTTTTGTTGCCGTAAATGGCGGTACAGACTCGGCTAACCCAGGTACATCTTGCATCAAAGTCAGTAGTGCTGTTTCAAGCAGTTGTGATTCGGGTTATATTGCGATTCCTAATAACAATAAAGCCCTCTTATCTGCTTCCTTACAAGCAAAAGCAACTAATACTAATGTTTGGTTGAACTACAATAGTGCAGCTGTAAAACAACATTGTCCGGGGTTGGTGTTTACCAATTGCACGGTTTCAAGTATTGCCTTGAAGTGATAGCTAACAAAAGCTTCAAACCGACAAACAACGCGTGGCATTTTTAGTTTGCGGTAAATTTAGTGTTTAAGGTGCAGTGCGGCGGCTTGTTTTGTGCGTTGTTTGCGGTTTAAGCTGGCGTTATGTGGCTCAATTAAAATAATCATGAAAATCATATTTGCTAATAAAACACATATTGAACAGATATTGCCTATCTTTATGGAGCTGGAAGAATATTACTTTGGTGGTAAAGCAGCTTCGCTTGAAAGTATTAGGAATTATTTTCAGAGCAGAGTTTTCTCCGAAATATCTGGGGTTCAGGTTCTTCTCGCTATAGATGAGTCAGATCAAGCGGTAGGTTTAGCAACATTCTCAGTCTTATATCCTGCGCCAAGACTTTCTGGTCAAATCTACATGAAAGATCTTTTTACGTCTGCATCATCAAGAGGTACAGGAGTTGGAAAACAGCTTATGCAATTCATTGCAAATTACGCTCTTGAAAATGGTTGCAATCGACTAGATTGGACAGCAGAAAGTTCAAACCCTGTAGCTGGTGAGTTCTATGCTGCAATTGGTGCAGATCAAGTTAAAGAAAAGCAGTATTTCAGGTTCGAGGGTTCTGCTCTCAGCAAATTTGCAACCGCCACATAACAAAGCCTTCCAGCCGACCGCCTTCGGCGGCGGCTGAAGGCGGCGTTATAAATCTAATTCAGTGAGGCATTTTTTTTGAAAATTAACGAGCTTTGTCACATTGCAATCAGTTGTATTTCAATTGAAGAATCAACCAATTTTTATGAAAATATATTTGGCTTCAAAGTAGACGGAACACTTGGCAGTAACAATGGGAATGTTAAGTTAAGAGTAAGCGAATACTCGTATATAGAGCTTTTTCCGTTTGAGCAGTACAACTCTAAAGGTAGAGGATGTATTGCTCATTTCGCATTGTCTGTAGAATGTCTTGACTCCGCAATTTCTCATATGAGTAATAAAAATCAAAGTATATTACGTGGACCTTTCACTGTACGTTGCAAGAATAGTCAAAAAGACATTAGTAAAGTTGTGTTTTATAGTGGTCCAGATGGTGAAGAAATTGAGTTAATTCAGCGTTACTAGATTTATAACAAATCGTTCAAGTCTGATTCGCAAACGCGTGCCGATTTCGCTTCGCTCCATTTTGGCACACGTTCACTCACAGTTTAATTGGGCGTTGATATGACCCCCACTGTCAATTAAAAACGTAGAAGTTTCTGCTCCCTCATTTCAGAGCCTTTGTTCATTTTGGGATAGTGTTACCGCATAGATGAAGCAAGTAATGTCGTCGGTTCTCATGCTGATATACGTGGATTGCTCATCGTTTGATGAGTAGAGCCTACCTTACTTGTTCCGTCGTAGCACCTGTCTTCAGTCTATGCTCGTGGTTCAATACAGCCGAAGCTATATTGCCGTCCTAACGCCGTCGGTGTTTGTGCCACTCCCGATGCTTTATCCAATGCGATAACACTAATTCTGTCTTCATGCCGGTAAACGAGCGATTCGAGTTCTAGGATCCACATCGCTGATGACAACTTCACGCGCAATGGCCCAGATGTAAGCGATCATCTCTCTTGCGATGGCGACCACAACGACATTTCGGTGTTTACCTTTTTGTAGTAGTCGTTGGTAACGACGACATAACCTTTGCTGGGCTTGCCAAGCGATATCAACTATCTCTTTAGGCAGCCCTTCTTGCCTTAGTTGCAGCTCTACAGAGATGTTCGCTTTATGCTTATAGGTGTGTGCGCCTTCAACGAGTAACCGTCTGGCTCGACTGTTGCCACACTTTGTTAAGCTGCCGCGTCGAGTTTTACCGCCACTTGAGCTTTCGGTTGGAACGAGGCCCAGATAAGCCATTAGTTTTCTAGGATGATCGAACCGCCGTAAATCACCGAGTTCGGCGATGGTGCCAAGAGCGACCAATAATCGGACGCCGCGCATCGCTTGAATGGCTTTGACGACAGGATAGTATCGCCAATTTTTTACCTGATGGAGCAGTTCATTATCGAGGCGCTGAAGTCTTTGCATCCGCTCGCTGATAGTCATGATCATCTCTTGCAGAACGATCTGTTGGCTATAGTGAGGGAGAATGAGGTCTGTCAGCCACCGTAGATGCTTTTTAGACCAGTTGTCATTCACTGTTGCTTGAACATTATTGCGAAGTAGAAAGCCTTTGAGTTGGAACTTAGCGTCCTTGAGATCTTTCATAGCAGTTTCTCGGGCTCTTGAGAGATCTCGTATGGCTTCATCTTCGGCTTCTGGAACATAGATAGGGGTGAGCTCTTCAGCCTTGAAGAGTTTGGCAAGCTTAGCGGCATCTCGTTTATCGGTCTTCACACGGTCACCAGGCTTTTTAGGGATAAGTGAAGGAGCAACGACATAGCAGCAGTGCCCAAGGCTTGTGAGCAGGCGGTGAGTCCAGTATCCACATGGTCCAGCCTCATAGACAAAATGGAGGGTGGCTTTGGGATATTTAGATTGCAGTTGTTGTGTGAGTTTAATGAGGGCGGACTTGTTAGACTTTATTCGCCCCAAATGTTCAGGTGTAGCCCCGCGTTGCTCTTGCAGGACGGCGACTTGGATAAATGACTTATGCGTATCTAAGCCAATGAAAATTATGCTATCGTTATTCATGCTAGCCTCCAAATTTAGTTGTTTGAACACACTAATTATGGCTCTGGCTTTACGCTAACCCACGAAATTGGAGGCTAGCACCTCGTGGGGGTCATTATGTCTATAGCGCTCGATAAAATTGAATATGGATGGTCATGGAAAATATCGAAAAAGAGCTGTATCAAGCAGCAATAGAACTAGTAAATATGCGATATCCTTCTGGTTGGGGTGGTGCTGCGGCTGTTAGAACAGAGTCAGGAAAAATATTAACAAGTATTGCTCCTGATATTAAAAACGATGCTCTTTCACTATGCATGGAAGTGGGTGCTTATTTAGAGGCTCACAAACTCAATGAGCGAGTGACTCACTCATTATGTCTGTGTCGTGAGAACGAGAACGATGAATTTCTAATCTTGTCACCATGCGGAGTTTGCCAAGAGCGTCTTGTCCACTGGGGTGGGGATGTCAAAGCAGCTATAACAACTCCAGAGAATGCATTGGTTTTCAAAACTATACGAGAATTAATGCCTCATCATTGGTCACTTGTAAACGGCAAAGCGCTATAACAAGATGATTGGACTCCCCATCCCCAATCCGCCTATCTTTTAATAGGAAGCAACACGGGAGTCTGATTATGAAAAATCTCATTATTGGCGTTGATCTAGCCGCTAAGGTTATTCAAGTTTGCGTTTACGCAGATAAAAAGGTGCAATCTAATCGAGAAATGACACCGAAACAGTTCAGCGCTTATCTCAGTAATCTGTCACCCTCTCTGGTGGTGTTTGAAGCTTGCGCAAGCTCTAATTATTGGAATCAAATTGCCACATCTTTAGGCCACACTTCGAAGTTAATTTCCTCTCGTTTGGTTAAAGCGGTTCGTCAGAATCAAAAAACAGATAAGAATGACGCTTTAGCGATCATTCAAGCCTCACAGTTACCTGAAGTAACTTTCGTTTCTGGTAAGACGAATAGCCAACAGCAAGCGCAATCAATGCTGAAATTACGAGAGCAAGCTGTTAAACAACGGACGGCATTAAAAAATCAATTAATAGGATTGATGAGGGAGTTTAATCTTCCAGTCTCGAGGAACCATCAAGGCTTTACTCAATCGATAGAGCTGATTTTGGAAGACGCGGACAATGAGCTAACAGCTGATTTTAGGCATATGCTGAAAGTGTCACTCGACTTATATTTGGTTTTGTGCGAAGCCATTGATACTTATGATCATTCCCTTGATCAATGGATAAGGTCAATCCAAGAATGCCAAAAGTTAATGAAGATTGAAGGTATCGGTAAGTTAAACGCAGTTCATTTGTACATTGCTTTGGCATCAGGAGAACTTGGTCAGTTTAAAAAGGGAAAAGATGTTTCCGCTTGTATTGGCTTAACACCACTCCAACATTCTTCTGGTGGTAAAGCGAAGTTGGGACATATTGATAAACGGAAAAACTCAACGTTGCGCAGCCTATTAATTACTGGCGCAATGTCTGTGGTTCAGCAAGTCGTAAAACGCGATGCTAAAACAAAGAAAGAACAGTGGCTACAAGCATTAGTAGTACGTAGAGGTAAAAAATGTGCAGCGGTAGCGCTGGCAAATAAAACAGTTCGTACCGCTTTTGCTATGCTTAAATCTGATACGGAGTATAGAGCATCTATGCTCTGACAGTTTGACAAAATGAAGCGTAAGATAAAAGTTAGGTGATACAGAATAGTCGAAAGAGGAAAAGCTCGCTAACAAGCATTGTACCCTAACAGCCGAAATTATCATTGAGCAGAGGTAGCTCCTCAATAGTAGCTCGTATATAAGCACGCGAATATCTATCGTTCTTTTTGTTGAAACGGGGGAGTCCATATAAGAGACTATGGCGTCAATAGTTAATTTTTGACGCTATCTTTATCCCACATTGCGCCGTCTCTTAACATTGAATTGAGTATCACAACCATCTTTCTCATGCAGGCAACTATCGCTACTTTTTTAGGTTTTCCTGCCGCAAGTAATCGTTCATAAGTAGCCTTAAATACAGGGTTGCATTGGATAGCCGACATCATTGCCATGTACATGACTGTTCTAACTTGAGGTCGACCTCCTTTTATCATCCGTTTGCCTTTGAAGCGTCCGCTCTCTCTTGTTATAGGTGCGACGCCAATGAGAGAAGAGGCTTGCTTGTTAGTGATAAAACCGAGTTCGGGTACATTGCTAATTAGGGAGGCGGCTAGGATCTTTCCTACGCCAGGCATGCTTTGAAGGATGGTGTTCTTAGCTTGATACTCAGGGCAGCTCTCAATCAGCTTTTCTATCTTTGCCTCAACTTTCTCAAGCTGATTTTTTAGAGCGGTTAGAATCGGAGTAATAGTCGATGAGATGTTTTTGGGTAATATTTGTAGTCGGTTTCTTTCCATGGTTTGCATGGTGAGTAGTTGGTTCCGCCTCGTGACTAAGTCACTCATAAGTCGTATGTTTTCGCTTTTTAGCTTGGTAAGTTCGGGCTGAACTCGTTCGGCATAATGTGCGATGAGTTCGGCATCTAAACGGTCGTTCTTAGCTCGTTGACCAATGGCTTCAGCAAACCTTTTAATACGTAGTGGATTGGCTACGACATAAGGCAATTTGGCTTTATCGCAGGCGAGTATGAAAGGCATTTCTAATCGACCTGTAGCCTCGATGACGACGCGTTGAGGTTTGTGTTTCTTAATGATTTTAATGGCATCGCTGATGCCTTTATCGGTGTTTGGTACGGTGAAGTAAATGTCGAGTGGACGGACATAGATGTCTAATTGTGACTTACCAGTATCAACGCCAACATTAATGTTTTGAAGTGTGTTTGTATTCATAATAAGCTAACTCTTGCTTGCAAATGCGGGCTCGAGACCCAGAAGACTATTCGAGTGTGGTGCTTGGAGTTCTATCTGACGTTCGTACTTGTTACCGGTCTCTCAATAGAGGAGCCATCGTTTAATCGAACTACCAGATAGAAGAACTTTAGTTGCAGCTAAAGTCTGGGTCTCACCTTACCCGATTGGAGTGCTTATTATCCATACAAACTGTTCAAGAGGGATTCGCAACGCGTGGCATTTTCATTATGCGTTGGTTTAAGTGATTGGATGGTGTGCGGTAACTTTTGTATTGCGTTGCTCACCCCTTAACAGGGCTACATGGATTCCCCCGGTTGTCAAACATCCGCTAAACTTATGTTGATGGGTTTTGGACTGCCGCTCTACATTCGGCCTACTTATCGACGATTCGCATACGTCGTGGCCCTGATGACTTTGCGCGACTGCGGTGCCTTATTCGTTAGATGACATCTAGTGTGTCCGCCGCATTAACAGGCTCTCCGCAAGTGGTCTTAACCTATCTCCATCATTAGCGTCTGCAATGACCCGGTGGGTTTAACTCTTTATGCTGCTTAAGTTTTTACTTAAGCAGCATAGTTTTCATATTCTGTTTGATTGTGTAAAAGCGACCATATAATTCGTGCGTTCTTCGCGGCAAGTGCCACTATCGCTCGATTCATTCCTCTGCGCTCTAGAACGCCTCGACACCACTGACTTAACTTATCTTGCTTGTCGCCAAGGTTGGCAATCACGGTCCTTGCCCCGTGAACTAATAGTGTTCGCAAATATTTGTCGCCGTGTTTGGTTATCCGGCCTAAACGAGGCTTTCCTCCTGTGGAATATTGCTTTGGTACTAAGCCTAGCCATGCAGAAAAATCACGGCTTTTATCAAATTGAGTGCCATTGCCTATCGAAGCGAGTATCGCAGTCGCGGTCTGAGGACCAATGCCCCGAACCTTCATCACTCGTTGAACATTAGTGCTGACCTTAGCAAAAGAATCGAAGACTTGCTCAGTATCGGCGATACGTTGATTGAGTTCGTCAAGGTGATGATAAGCATCGGCTATCACCGTTCTTGCGAGGTGTGGCAGTTCATTTTCTGCATCTTCGAGCATTAAGGGAACCTGTTTCATCAATGAAGAGCGACCAACAGGAATGATTAATCCGAATTCAGAAAGCAGGGCACGCATGCGATTCATAAGCGCGGTGCGTTCACGAACCCAATGTTCTCTCATTCTATGTATCGATAGGATGGCTTGTTGCTCGGGGGATTTTACGGGCACAAAGCGAGTTGATGGGCGCTGAACAGCTTCGCATATGGCAGCAGCATCATTAAGGTCGTTCTTTCCCTTAGTTCGATAAGGAACTACGTATTTAACGGCCATAATACGGGCGTCGTGACCCAGTTTATTGAGTGTTCTTGCCCAATAATGTGCACCACCACACGCTTCAACGCCTATACGCATGAGTGGCATATTTGCTATTGTAGTCAGCAGTTTAGAGCGAGTTACTGACTTATGAAGTATGACCTTACCGTTTTGGTCTACGGCATGAAGACTAAAGTGGTTTTTGGCTAGGTCGATACCGCAGAAATAAGAATAATTAGACATGGTGCCTCCGGTACAATTAAGTACCACATAAGTGTGGCAGATCCTCGGTAGGGGGAATCCATGTCATTCGTTAGTTGCCTAGGGAGATTGGCTTTGATTCCGGAGTATTGGAAAGCTTTCATAATTAAAAATGAATTAGTGGGGAAATACTGTGAAATTCCAGAGTCCGCTGATCTATCTGAGTTAGATGGTGGTAACCTTAAACTACTCGATGAAAATCAAATCCTCAACGAAGCTAACGAGTTTTATCCTGGAATCGCAGTAAAGAAATTTGGATACATACCTGTAGCTAGTTGCTCACTTGGTTCCGGTGATCCATATTTTATAAACATAAATGATGGCGCTAATGGAAAATTGTATCGGATTTATCACGATGCTGAAATGATTGATGATGAATCTTACAATATGGATGAAGCCGTAAATTTAGTATTAGCGAATTACACAGAGTTACTAAAATACCTCTGCAAAAACGGCAACTAACAAGTTACTCAAAAGGACGCAAAACGCTTGGCTTGCGCTCCTTCGTCGCTAATTTTAGCCAAGCATTTATGCGCCCATTAGTAAGGCGTTAGCAACCTTATCGAGAGATCAAACAAGTGAAGTATATAATAGCCATCATTTTTTCATTACTCGTGGTGGGGTGTTCGTACGAAGATATTAAAGAGTCGATAGTTCCAAAGGAAGAATCATCTTTTGCCAAGGGCTATTTAGAACAACTTCGATTAAAGAATTATGAGTACATAAAATCTCAAATGCATCCAGAGCTTCTTGCCAAAGTAACAGTTGAAGAACTGGATAAATTGTCTGGATTTTTTCCAGAAGGTGAGCCTTTAAATACTGAATTAATGGGTTCAAATGTTCGTACATTCAATGATGTTTGGTCAGCGAATTTTTCGTTTGAGTCTAAATTTGAAGTAGATTGGTCAATATCAAGTGTTTCCATGATGAAGCAAGATGGAAAGATTTTGGTGACTGGAGTTAATGTTTATCGAACCAATGAATCACAAAAGGTATTAAACTCTTTTGGTAATGCAGAAATAAGTATTTCTAGGGTTTTAATATTTGCACTAACAGTAGTTACTCCAATCTTCATGATCGTAACTTGCTTTTTTGTTTACCGAACCCCCATAGAGAAAAAATGGCGCTGGTACTTATTGTCGTTTGTTGGTCTCGGTGCGATAGCAATGAATTGGACTACTGGCGAAATAGCCACGAAAATAGCAACAATAAAACTCCTTGGTTTTGGTGCTGGTGCTGCAAGCGAATTCGCTCCGTTTATATTTACTTTTACAATACCTATCGGGGCAATAACATTTTGGCTAAAACGCAAAAAAATGATTGAACAAACAATTGCTAACAAGGCCAGTCAGCAGGACGCAGCATAGCTGCGCCTCTGCTGGCGGCATTAAATGGCAATCATGGATATCGAAGCTATCAAACAAGTTCTGAGATCTTGGTTAGAGGAAGGCTACCTAGAAGGTGAACTATCAGTAGAGCCAGAATGGTATGTCTTGTGGCAGCCTGAAGAACTGGAAGAATTCAATCGCGACTATCAGATCGCCGAGTACGCTTCTGGCTTTTTAACATTCGGCGGCAATGGTAGCGGTGAGCTTTTGGTTGTGAATGATGCAGAAGAGGTGTTTTACATTCCAAGCATTGGTATAGCACCAGAATCGGCCATTAAGATTGCAAATAGCCTGCAAGAATTTAAAGGCTACATGCAGCAATGAACAAGGCCAAGCAGCATCGCGCACTCTGTGCGCTGTACCTCGCTACGCTCGGCCGCTGTTGGCGGCGTTATCCCTACTTTTCATAATACTTACCAGCCAAAATAGAGCAAAGTGCGTAACTCGCTTTTGTCCAAAGATCATTTTCAAATCTGAGCAGATGCTGTGTCTGATTTGGGATGTGATCGTTCGCTTGGCAAAGGTAAACGTTCTCCCTCTAGGACTTGTAATTGACACCTTGGCTGGCAGATACGTCCTCAAACAAGATGAACGCTCTAAAGGAGCGACGGTCACGTGTTGTTTGGGGTGAGGCTGATATAAGTTGTTCTACCGCTACGTTCCCCTTGGAAACCCTGAAAGGAAAACGCTTAAATTCTTTTGCTATATGCTTCACACTTGAGCAGTTTAATACATTGGAACAGCGTTATTGTGATTGTGTCCTGAGAATATAGCCCTCGAGGTAACTACTGCGGTTTCTATAACGTGAAATAGGTGTCTTGTTTTCAGTTTCGTTTTGTCACAAGATTCAGGTGGTAGGGCTAATAGAGGTAGTGTACGTAGCTTACCAAGTCGTAGGTTCTTGATTTCGCTCTTCCAGAGTTAACATAAAAAGTCCACCAGCTATGCTGGTGGACTTTTATGTAATCTAATGCAGATAGGTTTGTTTTTCTGAAGATGATATTTGCCTTATAATCCAACTTGCATCATGGAGCTGAGCTCCTTGTCGACACTTAAGTAGTACTTCTATTGCTCGCTGGGATAAATGATCTACATAACTTTCAGTTAGGTGGCAATTTATATGGAAATCATGTTCCCATATTTTATCTTGTATTGAAGACTGGTAGCTTCTTACTTCATCGCTGGTTAAGTGATGGAATTCCTCAAAAGCTGCAATCTCTAAGCATATTCCTGCAGTTTGAATCTCTATAGGGGTGATGTTCATTTTCAACTCCATATTCTTTGAAACTTTCGTGGGGTCTTCCCACAGATGAGACCAGAGTCACAGCGAACTAGAGTTGTACAAATTACACTCTTTAGTCATACATATTGGTCTTTAGGAGCGCATTTTTAATCTCCTATAGATTAAGATTAGTACATGGTTACTTCTTTGCAACTTATTATGACTTATAGGAGGTTATATTTTGCTTTTAAAAAGCGTAGTAAAGTGTCATTTGTCTAGGATTATGGGCGAAAAGCGGTTAAAGATTTCAATTGTTTCGAGGGATACTGGGATTAATCGAGGCACCATCACACGCTTGTATTACGATGAAGCGGAGAGGGTAGAGCTAGATGTCATTGGTAAGTTGTGTTTGTATCTGGATGTTCAAATTGACGAACTTTTTGAAGTTGAGCGTCTTGAATAGGCCATAGTTTCAATGAGTGATCTACGAAATGTCTCCAAACTTTGAGCGCTCAATTAATCGTTCATTTAGAACTGCCTCCCATAGCTCTAGTCCGTCTCTTTTCTCGTCCAGGTACTCATACCTATCATAGTGTTTGCCTGAGACATCACTGATAGCATGTCCCTGAATTCTATCACGGACTTCTTTACTGATTTTGAATTGACCGCCAAGCGTTTTAAATGTTCGTCTAAAGTCTCTCGCAATAAAGTTATCAATTTCTGTATTCCGTTTGTAGGACAGCAGTGCTTGAGCAAGAGTGTTGCTTGGCATTGGTTCAGTTGGCTTGGTCTTTTTATGGAACACAAATGGACTATTAAATTCGTTATCTTTGAGGCACTCCTTGAGGATCTCCACTGCGGTATGAGTGAGAGGTACTACATGTGCGTGGTTGGTTTTGAAAATTTCAGCGCGAATCGTGAGTGTTTTATCGCGGAAGTTAATATCGCTCCATTTAGTATTGGCGATCTCATAGGGGCGCTGGCCTCCTAAATAGAAACAAAGCTTGATAAAGCGTCGCGTTGATGTTGCTAACTTAAGGTCGTGATAACGATAACTCATGTCATGGATGAGTTGTACTAATTCATCAATGTTTAAGAAACGGTCTCCTGCCTTTTCGGCGTATGTTTGCTTAGGAATGGCTGAAATAGGATTGTATTTCAACCCAAACTTCACTTTAGAGTTATTACTTGCTGGGTCATTATCGTTTTTAAGTCCAAACTCAAAGGCGGCATGTAAGTAAGAACGAAGCTTATTACTTTTTGGAGCGTAACCTTCTTGGATAGGGATACTGAGAGCCTGCATAAAATCACTTGGTTCGAAGCTTTTTGCTTTGCGTGTTTTATCAAGGTAAGGGTAGATATTGCAGATGATTTTTTGTTTATCTTCTTCGTAATTTCTTTTTCCGCGCTTACATTTGTCTAATGTATAGAGGTCTATCAGCTGCTCAAACGAACCAGCCCTGAGTGACTCTTGTTCGAGATATTCTTGCTCTGCTTCTTTTTCCTGAAGGTATTCTAACGGGTCTATACCTTGAGACAGTAATTCGCTGTACGATTCAGCGATTTTTCTTGCCTTGGCCAGCGTAACTCCTGGTAAGCGGCCTATCGGAATCAAAATTGCTTTTGAACTTTGGAAGTAACGAAACTTAAAAGATTTTGAACCGGCAGGCGTTACTTGAACACCTAATCGTCCTTTTCCGCGCTCGCCTGTTTTATCCCAAGCGTAGAATGAACTTTTTTTAGGCGTTAGGCTGTTAATTTGTGTAACAGTGAGCATAAGTTTTTCTCCAAGCTTCGTTGATTTAAAATAGCACTTGCCTAGATCCGTGGTCAAGTATATGGTCAAGTAACGAGTGATATCTTTGAAACTTGGTGAAACATAATAAAACTTATATTTATGTTTTTCATATTATAATTTCTTGATTTTTATTGTTTTATTGTTTTATTTTGATTCTTTGTGTTTCATGTTGATTTCGGCATCCCATCTCTTCTAAGGATGTGGTCGTAGGTTCGAATCCTACAGGGCGTGCCATTATTAAAAGAAACCCGATAGCTCTCTGAGTTGTCGGGTTTTTTGCATTTTAGGGTGAGTTAAACTTTCTGCTTTTGTTAAACCATCACGACCTCTGGAATATATCTAAGGCCCAACATAGTACATCCATCTTCTAAATAACTGTCCGTCACCACATCGAAACCGAATTTACCATAGTAGTCTTTCAGGTGTGCTTGCGCTGAAATGAAAATAGAGCTTTCCGGGTAAATTTTTCGAGTCGTATCGAAGCTTACTTGCATGAGTTGGTTACCTACCTGCTTACCTCTGTACTCTTTTGCGACGATGACACGACCGATACATACATCATCGGCATCCGCGTTGATCAATGGGAGCACATCACAAGGGTATCCAAGTTTGGGAGCCATAATACGACTGTAAGCCACGAGACGTTCGTTATCATAGCCCATGACGTGATAGGTCTCGGGATGGTTATCTTTACCATCCAAGTCGCTGTAGGGTGTTTTCATGTCTACGATAAAAATATCGACTCTTTCTCGTAAGAAATCATAGAGCTCATCAACCGATAGCTCTGCAAATTTTTTCACTCTCCACTCGATCATTACCTTTCTCCTTATTATTTGGGGCTAAAACATAGAGGCAATTTCAACCGAGTTCATTAACCTTTGTTAATTGATTACTATTTTCCATTCCAAAAAGGCACAACTGTATCAACAATTGGGCCTTTATTTTGCTATCTTGACCTGACGGTTTTAAAATAGTCAGTTATTTAAAGAGATCGGAAAACCAATAACTGATAGGGTCTGCTGGGCATTCATATGGACCACACTCTAAAAAAGTTGAAATAACATTTATCAGCACTGTAATAATTGCAATAATGCATATGCCTTTTCCAAATGTGGTCATTTGATGTTCTTTTGTTTTACAATCATTATTCCAGAGCATAAGTAAGAGTGCTACTCCGGAAATTGTCATACCGAAAATAACAAAAGCCCAAGTATAATAATGCATGCCAAATATTGCGCTACCATAACCAGGTGTACCAGGGATAACATGTAATGATATTTGGCGAAGGGACGTAGCAGCACCAAATAGTGCACCAATTAAAATAATGCCATAATGTCGTTGCTCAGTACCGTAAACTACGTTCAACATAAAGCCAAACATTACCATTACAAAACCTAAACGTTGCAACAAGCAAAGTGGGCAAGGTAATTCATTCAAAGATAATTGTAAGATTGATCCCATGAGTAAAACGACGGTAATACCGAGAAGACCAAGTATATTGAATATGGTTATTTTTTTATTATTCATTGAATTGCCCCTTATAATAAAATAGATAGGGTATCTGTTGCATGGTGGTTAAACCAATATAAACTTATAATTAATGATATGGTAAATATTACATAACCTAATTGCTTTTTACGTGTAAATATACTGATTACCGATATTAATAGTAATAAGAAAATAAAACTCATCATAAAACTATCCTTACATATTGTTTAATTGCGTTTTGCTAGTCTAATATTAAGAGGTGTGACTTCGATTAATTCGTCATCATTAATCCAAGTCATTGCTTGTTCTAAGCTCATTGCGAAAGTGGCTTTCATCGCATAGTTTTTATCTGCAGTGGTTCTCCAAACTCTGGCTAGTTGTTTGCCCTGTCTGCAATTAACATAAAGGTCTGATGGTGTTATGGCTGCACCGATTATTTGTCCTTTATATACCTGTTCACCGTGCGTAATCATCATTCTACCTCGATCCTGCAGGTGAGCTAACGCATGGTTTAATGCCTTACCTGTTCCATTTGAAACCATTACGCTTCCGATCCTCTGCCCAACGTTCTCGCTACTCTTATTGCCGAATCCGTCCTCTTCAAAATGAAATGATGCAGTACCCCCTGAGAGGTTATTCAGGCAATGTCTCAACCCAAGCATTCCTCTTAATGACCCTCTAAAAACTAAGTTACTTTGATCATCGCCTGCTGTTTCACTTGATATAAGAGTGGCTTCTCTGTTCGTTAACTCATAGATTATGTCACTGATATTTTTGTTATAGCAGGTGATAAAACACTTATTATATGGTTCGTGGTGATTTTTATTCATTTCATTATTTATTACTTTAGGTCTTGAAATACAAAATTCTGAGCCCTCTCTCCTCAGCTTTTCAATTAAAACACCAAGGTGTAATTCACCTCTTCCGGAAACGTCGATACACCCAGCATCATTGGATGGTTTTATTTTCAAAGCAACATCATGTGTTGCTTCAAGCCTTAACCTTTCTGTAAGAGCTTTTGACTGAAGTACTTTTCCTTCTTGTCCTGCGAATGGAGAGTCATTAACGCTAAATTGGATACACACCATTGGTTTATCGATTTGTAGTTGTCCTAGTTTTAATTTGTTATTTTTAGTCGTTATAATGTCTGAAATACATATGTTATCAATACCAGATATAGCAATAATATCTCCAACATCTCCTTCTGGGATTGCAACTCTATTAAGCCCATGAGAGCGAAAGACTTCTTTTACTGTCGCACTTCTTTCCGGTTTCCCCTGACTTGTAATAATAACTTTCTGACCTTTTGTAAATCCGCCTGCCAATACACGACCAATGCCAATTAGTCCGATATATGGTGAATAATCAAGTTGGTGGATTTGCATTAAAGGTTCTGAGCTTTCTAAAATTTTTGGAGCCTCAACATTATTTATTATTAGGTCTAATAAGGGGGCCATACCTTCTGTTTTTATCGGTTTAGATAAATATTTATAGGCATAGTTTAAGCGAGCGCTACAACATACAATAGGGAAGTCTAATTGTTCCAACGTTGCACCTAGTTGAATGAGTAGGTCATATAATTTATCCAAACACCTTGATACGTTAGACTCTCTGCGGTCAATTTTATTAATGGCAACTAAAATTTTTAGCCCTTTTTTGATTGCCTTTTCAGCCACGAAACGAGTTTGAGGCATCGGCCCTTCGACTGCATCAACAACAACTAATGCTGCGTCAGCCATATCGATGACTCGCTCGACTTCACCACTAAAGTCTGAATGCCCGGGTGTATCGATTATATTGATACGATGATCTTTCCAATCAACGGCAGTTACCTTTGATAAAATGGTAATGCCTCGTTCTTGTTCTTGGTCATTTGAATCGAGTAATAAGTGCTTACCTTCATCTTGTCGAGATAATGAATTTGTTTGACGTAAGAGCGTATCAACTATCGATGTTTTTCCATGGTCTACATGTGCAACAATGGCAATGTTTCTTATATTTTGATGTTTCATTGACAATTGTCCTGTTAGATGTAGTTAATCATTTACCCTGTCTATTATGGGTCTAATTATATGGCTAAAACTCCTGGTTTTTTATTGTAATTAAGACAAAAAATATCAATAAAGAGACATTTTAAGGTCGATGAAATTGAGTTGGAACTTTTTTATTTTCTTTGCATTGGTCGCTAAGATCTCAAGACGTCGTGGAACTTACTAATAGAAAGTTAAAATTGTTCCTTTTTTGGGGTTTACATCATTTAGTAATAAAGCCACTATGAATTCACGAAGAATAGACAAGTAAAGCTGTTCACCAGTGGGTTTAGGAATCAAACCTTCTGCTGATGGCTGATTTAGAGGAAGTAATGGCAGGAAACAGTATCGGACAACATTTCCGCGTGACCACGTTCGGAGAAAGTCACGGTATCGCACTAGGATGTATCGTAGATGGGTGCCCACCAGGATTAGAAATTACCGAAGCAGACCTTCAAAAAGATTTGGATCGTCGTCGCCCTGGTACTTCTCGTTATACAACGGCTCGCCGTGAAGCGGATGAAGTAAAGATTTTATCAGGTGTATTTGAAGGCCAAACTACGGGTACTTCTATTGGTCTATTGATTGAAAATACAGACCAACGCTCTAAAGACTATTCCGAAATTAAAGACAAATTCCGCCCAGGCCACGCTGATTACACGTACCATCAAAAGTACGGTGTGCGTGATTACCGTGGTGGTGGTCGTTCTTCAGCTCGTGAAACAGCAATGCGTGTTGCGGCTGGTGCGATTGCAAAGAAATACCTAAAGCAAGAATTTGGTGTTGAAATCCAAGCTTACCTTTCTCAAATGGGCGATATCTCAATTGATAAAGTTGATTGGAACGAGATTGAAAACAACGCTTTCTTCTGCCCAGATGCAGATAAAGTACCTGAGTTTGACCAACTGATTCGTGACCTACTAAAAGAAGGCAACTCGATCGGTGCGAAGATTCAAGTGGTCGCGACTAAAGTGCCTGTAGGCCTTGGTGAGCCGATCTTTGATCGCTTAGATGCTGATATCGCGCACGCGCTAATGAGCATTAATGCTGTGAAAGGTGTTGAGATTGGTGATGGCTTTGATGTGGTTAATCAACGCGGTAGCGAACACCGTGATCCATTAACGCCAGAAGGCTTCACTAGCAACCATGCTGGCGGTATTTTAGGTGGTATCTCTACTGGCCAAGATATTGTGGCAAGCATTGCGCTTAAGCCAACATCAAGCATTACGGTACCGGGTGACACTATCACTAAAGATGGTGAGGCGACGCAGCTAATCACTAAAGGTCGTCATGATCCATGTGTTGGTATTCGTGCGGTGCCAATTGCAGAAGCGATGCTAGCGATTGTTCTACTCGATCACCTATTGCGTCATCGTGGTCAGAACCATGGCGTAACGACGAAGACTCCTCAAATCTAACGTTTGAGTGAATGAGAAAAAGGGTTGCTTCCTATTGGAGCAACCCTTTTTGTTTTCTAGTGGTATTTGCTATTAATGCACAGAGCTTTCTGGATCAAGCTGGAACGAAGGCAAGCGCCACTTGAATCTCACCGCTGCCATACGCAGCAAGTAGCCGACCACAAGCGTTACAATTGTTGCAGTGACATCGTTAATACCAAACTCGAGTAAGCCTAGGTATAAGCCTGAAGCAATCAGTGCGATAGAGGCGTAAAGCTCTTCATGCAGCACCAGCGGTGTTTGACGACAGATAAGATCACGCAGCAAACCACCAAATACACCAGTAACCAGTGCTGATACCATACAGATCATTGGGTGAAGGCCCATGTTCATCGCCACTTTAGTGCCTATGATACTGAATACAATCAGACCTAGCGCATCTAAGCGAATGAACAAACCTTTAAGTTTAATAACCCACTTAGCTAGGCCTGTTGTGACAACGCCTGCCACACAAGTAATCGCAAGAAATTCAGGGTTCTCAACCCAACCTAACGGGTAGTGACCAAGCAAGATGTCTCGCACTGTACCACCGCCAATCGCCGTTGCGCTGGCAACCAACATTACACCAAACCAATCCATTTTTTGTTTACCAGCACTGAGAGCACCGGTCATGGCTTCTGCCGTGATGCCAATGATATACAAAACACTTAGTAGCATTGCTGTAGCTCTATTATTTAGGTCTATAAATTGGAGTCTTATAGGCCTTGGAGATATAAAAATGAAGCGCGAGTGTAGTAGTAAAACAGGTGATTGACGAATGAATATTTGTACCGTGAATGAGCATTTCAGATTAGCTAAACTAATCATTCACCTAAAAGTGGTGTAATCTGGATGCTGCAATCGATTGTCCACCTCTAGGACAACGATATTGCGAATGTCATTACCCTTAATAGGGCTTTACCGAGCGCGCAAAAAAACGCAAAATGCGCCTGTTCTTTTTACTTTAATTTGATTCTATGACGCACCAATATCCAGATATTATCAATATTTTCAACCAAACCTTTTTCGATAGCTTCAATACTAAACTCGAACTAGGTGAAGATGAGCCTATTTATCTACCAGCCGATGAGCAGGTTCCTCACCATCGTATCGTGTTTGCTTGCGGGTTTTATGCCTCTGCACTGCACGAGATCGCGCACTGGTGTGTAGCGGGTCCTGAGCGTCGTTTATTGGAAGATTTTGGTTATTGGTATGAGCCAGATGGTCGAACAGAAGCGGTTCAAGCTGAGTTTGAAAAGGTAGAAATCCGCCCGCAAGCGTATGAATGGATCATTGCAACCAGTGCAGGCTTTCCTTTTAATGTTAGCTGTGACAATCTACACGGCGATTTTGAGCCAGATCGTTTGGCCTTTATGAATAAAGTACACAACGAAGTCATGGGTATCCTAGAAGTTGGTCTTCCACCAAGAGTCAAAATGCTTTCTGAAGCGTTGCGCGACTTCTACGATGTAGAACCTCTGTGTGCTAGCCAGTTTATTGTGAAATAAGAGAATATTATGATTATCGAATTTGAAGAAAAACTACTTGAAGTAATTGATGCTCGCATTGAAAACGCATCAGATGACGAACTGTTTGCGGGTGGTTACTTACGTGGTCATATTTCTCTTTCAGTGGCTTCATGTGAAGAAGAAGGCATTGAAGATTTAGCAGAAGTAAAAGCGCGCATTGAGAAGAGCCTAGATGATGCTCGCTCTGAACTTACACCAGCAGATCGCACCATTGTGAATGACCTTTGGGTTGAGCTACAAAACCAAGCTTAATTCTTGGTGATATCTGTTCAGTCTCTTCCTTTCCATTTTGCTGAGCAGTGAATAGTTTGAGACTCATTCGAAATTTTTGAATGAGTCTGTTCAATCCTTGTTATGGTGCCATTTTCTGACTACGTTACTCTAATCCCACTTAACGAGATTACAGAAAGGGTTACATCATGAAAGTTATCGCATTCGGCGCAAGCACAAGCTCTACCTCTATCAACAAAACACTAGCAACTTACGCAGCTAGCTTGATTGAAGGTGCTGACGTAAAAGTTCTCAACATCACTGATTATAACGTTCCTATGTTCAGTGAAGACACTGAAAAAGAGATCGGTCAAGCAGAAGGCGCGCAAGCATTTTTGCGTGATCTAGCAGAAGCGGACGCATTTGTTATCTCTTTCGCAGAACACAACGGACATTACCCTGCAGCGTATAAAAACCTGTTTGATTGGGCGACACGCATTGAGCGTTCAGTCTTTGGCGAAAAGCCTGCGGTTTACCTAGCGACTTCTCCTGGCCCTGGTGGGGCACAAACAGTACTGGGCGCGGCGGCAAGCTCGGCACCTTACTTTGGCGGTAACGTAAAGGCATCAGTTTCTGTACCAAGCTTCTACGATAACTTCGACTTTGAATCTGGTTCTATCAGCAACGAAGAGATCGCACAGCAGATTAAAGAAGCCGTCGCTAAGCTTTAATTCTTATTAGTGCTTAAACCCAGTAAAGTCGTTTGAAAGTTTAAGTCATCAGATACAAAAAGCCCGAGAGACATAACGTCACTCGGGCTTTTTCATTACAAATACTCTGAATTTACGAACGAGTAGTCCGTCAGCTATTGATTGGCTTTCGCTTGTTTATCTGCGACCCATCCCGCTGTTAATGCCTTACCCTTACGTAGTCTGCGTACCCACATTCTGCTTGGGTGAATGGCTTCCAGTACATCAGCAGGAAGAGGAAGTGGATCGCCACAAATTTGTGATGCTAAAACCTCTGCAAGTAGGGGAGCAGAGCTTAACCCGCGAGAGCCTAAACCGATAAAGCAGAATAGGTTAGGGAAGCTAGTGACAGTTTCAACATCGTCAACCGAGTCACGCTGTGGGTTAAAGTTATGCAGATTTTGGTACTGCTCTTTAATGGCTTCAAAGTTACCAACGTTACCGACAAACGGAAGATGATCGCGGCTTACACTACGGATACCTTGGCGCGCTAGGTTGCCACTGGTATCGACTTCTTTTGTCCATGCTTGATCTGGCAATGACCCATGAAGGCGCTCGCCATTGTGCTGTTGAACTTCAGCATCAAACTCTTGGTCGATGTTGGTTTTGTCGTAGTTCGCGCCAATGCAATGGTGTCCATTGTTTGGGTTTTGTGGCGTAAGGTAGCCATCAAAGCACAACACGGTTTTGAGTTTGCTAAGATTTTCCGTGGTTGGAATGTGGCTCACTTGACCTTTAACCGGAGTAAGAGGTACAGGTTGAGTTTGCTCAAATTGAGTGAACTTATGCCCGTTCGCAACCACTACTTGGTCATGCTTAGTTTGAATCTGACCTTGTGGTGTCTCAATCGTTAGTAGCCATTGTTGTTCAGCTTCGAGCAACTCTAGTTGAGTCACTTGATGTTGATAGTGTGTACTTACTTTATTGACTTGTTCCAATTGACCAATCAGGCCTTGAGTAAGCTGAAGTGGGCTTAACCATCCACCTAGAGGAAAGTAGACGCTCTCTTTATCAACGGGTAAACCGATCTTTTCGTTTGCTTGCTCTGGCGATAAACGCTGAATCAAATCGGTGTGGAAATTACCTGCCAACATGCGATTGAGCTTCTTAGTGGAACCTTCATCCCACATCAAAATGTTCACACCACACCAGTTATGGTCGAATTCAATCGATGTTGCGGCTTGATTGATGAACTGACGCGCAAACAACAATCCAGGGCCGAATATACGCGAAACGTTTGAGGTCGCTTCACTCAATAGCGGGTAAATCGCACCTTGGTTATTACCAGAGGCGTTACCTGCAGCTTGCTGGTGTTCACAATAAAGCGTGATGTTCTTACCGCGGCGGCTCAGTGTTTTAGCCAACGCAGCACTGGCAACACCACCACCGATGATAGCGATGTCTTGTGAGTCGCTGTGCTCTGATAAGCCATACCAAGGTTTGATATTGGTATGAGCATGTTTTTCGCCAAGTCGGCCTGCAATCATTTCGCGCTTAGTACCAAAGCCTTTGACCTTCTTCATCTCAAAGCCAGCTTCAATTAACCCACGACGCACGAAACCGGCCGCGGTAAAAGTCGCACAGCTACAATCTTGTTTGGCTAGCTTTGCCATGCCATTGAATAGGTTTTGGTTCCACATCTCTGGGTTTTTGCTTGGGGCGAATCCATCTAGGAACCATGCATCCACCAAACCTATCTTTGGCGTAGGCACGCTTGGCATACAGTCTTTGATGTCGCCGAACCATAAATCCAATGTGATCGCGCCATCGCCCAATACAATGCGGTGACATTCAGGCAGGGCGATAGGGTAGTGTTCTTGGAGTTGCGTCGCATACTCGGCTAATTCTGGCCACGCTTGGTGTGCTTTGATGAGATCCTCTTTGTTTAAAGGATATTTCTCAAAACTGATGAAATGTAACTCTTTGGTAATAGCTTGAGGGTTATCTTTAAGGAAAGCATCGAACCACTGCCAAACCGCAAGAAAGTTGAGGCCTGTACCAAAGCCAGTTTCAGCGATCACAAAACGGCGCTGATCATGTTCAAGCCAACGCTCTGGAAGGTGGTTTTGCTTTAAAAAAACGTAACGAGTCTCTTCCAAACCATTTACGTTGGAGAAGTAAACATCGTCAAATTGGTCTGAAACTGGCGTGCCAGACTCATTCCATTCCAGCTCAGCATTAGTAATTGAAGTCATAAAATCTATCATTTTGTGATTTGAAGCGATATGTTGGTAGGGATTGTACGAATTTCTAGGAAAGCTGACCACTTTTGTTAGGCTTCTTAGTTATCATCTAGCTGAATTTAGAATTATAGGAATGTCACATGAAACGAGTCGTAATCACCGGTATGGGTATTGTTTCAAGTATCGGTAACAACGTCGAAGAAGTTTTAGCATCACTGAAAGAGGGTAAATCTGGTATTACCGCTTCAGAGCAGTTCAAGGAAAACGGCTTACGCTCTCAAGTTTGGGGTAACCTAAAAATGAACCCTGCTGACCATATTGACCGCAAAAAGATGCGCTTTATGGGTGATGCAGCGGCATTCGCTTATCTTTCAATGGAGCAAGCAATTGCAGACGCTGGCCTAACAGAAGAGCAAGTATCTAATGACCGCACAGGTATCGTTGCGGGTTCAGGTGGTGCTTCTTCTCTTAACCAAGTAAACGCAGTAGACATCATCCGTGAGAAAGGCGTGAAGCGTGTTGGTCCATACATGGTTCCACGTACAATGGCTTCAACGGTTTCTGCTTGTCTAGCAACTCCTTTCAAAATCCGTGGTGTGAACTACTCTATGAGTTCTGCATGTGCAACATCTGCACACTGTATTGGTCACGCAATGGAGCTTATCCAACTAGGTAAGCAAGACGTAGTATTCGCTGGTGGCGGTGAAGAACTAGATTGGTCTCTGACTATGATGTTCGACGCAATGGGCGCACTTTCTACTAAGTACAACGATACTCCTGAGCTGGCTTCTCGTACTTACGATGCAGACCGTGATGGTTTCGTTATCTCTGGTGGCGGCGGCATGCTAGTAATCGAAGAGCTTGAGCACGCAGTTGCTCGTGGCGCGAAAATCTACGGTGAGATCGTAGGCTACGGCGCAACTTCAGATGGCTACGACATGGTTGCTCCTTCTGGTGAAGGCGCGGTTCGTTGTATGAAGATGGCAATGCAAAACGTTGATGGCGTTGACTACGTGAACACTCACGGTACTTCAACTCCAGTTGGTGACGTGAAAGAGCTAGGTGCTATCCAAGAAGTATTTGGTGGCAACAGCCCAGCAATCTCAGCAACTAAAGCGATGACAGGTCACGCTCTAGGTGCAGCTGGCGTACACGAAGCGATTTACTCAACGCTAATGCTAGACAACGGCTTCATCGCTCCAAGCATTAACGTTTCTAACCTAGACGAAGCAGCTGCTGGCCTAGACATCGTAACTGAAGCTCGTGAGCAAGAGCTAACAACAGTTATGTCTAACAGCTTTGGTTTCGGCGGTACAAACGCAACGCTAGTAATCAAAAAATACCAAGCTTAATTAGACTTAAGTTAGATAGATAAAGGTTAATTGTTAACGGGTGACGCGAGTGCCGTTTCAACACGCACAGGTAACCCATTAACTATGACCCACAGAACAAAGCTTTCTAAACATAGGTTTAGAAACGGAAAGGTTTCCAGAGCTTGATCAGTAGTGGCTTTGGTCAGTACTGGTCGAACAGACGCAGACTCTGTCTCCTGGAGAGCGAGATAGGATCCTTTTGTTCTGGATGTTTGCCCGATTGTTAATTCAATCGGGCATTTTTCGTTTTAGGCTTGAGTAGTAAAAGCTGCGTAGGGCAATCAATCCTTATCTCAACAAGCCTTTATTCATAATGTATTCCATTTGTTACTCGACACCGTGTGTGGAATTTTGCACAATCATTTCAATCCACATTTAGGTCTATAGACCCCAACAAAAGTACTCGCCAAATGAAAATCTTAATCGACGAAAACATGCCTTATGCTGAAGCGCTTTTTAGCCAGCTAGGTGACGTGACAATGAAGTCTGGTCGCACATTAACTGCGGACGATCTGGTTGACGTAGACGCACTGATGATTCGCTCTGTCACCAAGGTGAACGAAGAATTAATCAGCAAAGCCAATAAACTGAAGTTTGTCGGCACTGCAACGGCGGGTATGGATCACGTCGACCAAGAATTGATGAAAGAGCGTGGCATTTTCTTTACCGCGGCACCGGGCTGTAACAAGGTAGGTGTGGCTGAATACGCGTTCAGTGCGATGATGGTTCTTGCGCAGCAACAAGGCTTTTCTGTATTTGATAAAACAGTCGGTATTATTGGTTGTGGTCAAGTGGGCAGCTACTTAGCAAAATGCCTTGAAGGTATTGGTATTAAAGTTCTACTGAACGACCCTCTAAAACAGCAAGAGGGTGACACTCGTGAGTTTACAGAACTAGAAACGCTGCTTAAGCAATCTGACGTTATCACGCTGCATACGCCAATCACTAAAACGGGTGAGTTCCCAACGCATCACTTGATCAATGAGCAAGTGCTAAATAACTTGCGTGCTGATCAAATCCTGATAAATGCGGCTCGGGGCCCTGTCGTGGATAACCAAGCGCTAAAAGCTCGCTTGCAAAAAGCTGATGGCTTCACGGCTGTCCTTGATGTATTTGAGTTTGAACCTGAAGTCGACATGGAGCTGCTTCCTTTACTCGCTTTTGCAACACCTCACGTAGCGGGCTACGGTCTAGAGGGCAAAGCACGCGGTACGACGATGATCTTTAACAGCTATTGCGAGTTCTTAGGCAGTGAACAACGCGCTTACGCGAGCGATCTATTGCCGACAGCGCCTGTGCCTCAAATGAAATTAGATAGAGCTTGGGACGAAGCAACACTGCACAATTTGACTCAGTTGATCTATGATGTGCGCAAAGACGATGCCTTATTCCGTCGCAATATCGCTACGCCAGGTTCATTTGACAAGATGCGTAAAGAGTATTGGGACCGCAGAGAGTACAGTGCAGTCGAGTTAACAGGTGATGATTCTTGTAATCTAGCACCGTTAGCTAAACTCGGTTTTATGGTAAAGCCAACTTTATAAAAGAGAGAAACAATGAGCCAAGAATTTAATATTGCTATTTTAGGTGCGACTGGTGCGGTTGGTGAAACCATTCTTGAAGTACTTAAAGAGCGTAAATTCCCTATCGGTGAACTGCACTTACTAGCAAGTGAACGTAGTGAAGGTAAAACTTACCGCTTTAATGGTAAGACGATACAAGTGCAGAACGTTGCAGACTTCGATTGGTCTCAAGTTCATATCGCATTTTTCTCTGCTGGTGGCGACCTTTCTGAACAATGGGCTCCAGTTGCTGCGGATGAAGGTGTTGTCGTTATCGATAACACATCTAAGTTCCGTTACGAATACGATGTTCCACTGGTTGTGCCTGAAGTGAACCCAGAAGCAATTGCTGAGTTCCGCAACCGCAATATCATTGCGAACCCGAATTGTTCAACGATTCAAATGCTGGTTGCGCTTAAGCCAATTCACGATGAAGTAGGCCTAGAGCGTATCAACGTGTCGACTTACCAATCGGTTTCTGGTGCAGGTAAAACGGGTATCGATGAGCTTGCTGGTCAAACCGCTAAGCTTCTGAATGGTATGCCAGCTGAAAACTCAGCATTCCCACAGCAGATCGCGTTCAACTGTATCCCTCAAATTGATGAGTTTACGGAAAACGGCTACACGCGCGAAGAGATGAAGATGGTTTGGGAAACACAAAAAATCTTTAACGACTCTTCAATCACTGTGAACCCAACGTGTGTTCGTGTACCGGTATTCTACGGACACGCAGAATCTCTACACGTGGAAACTCGCTCACCAATCGGTGCTGAGCAAGTAGTTCAACTACTAGAGAACACAGAAGGTGTTGAAGTTTTCCATGGTATGGAATTCCCAACACAAGTACGTGACGCTGGTGGTAAAGACCATGTAATGGTGGGTCGTATTCGTAACGACATCAGCCATCACAGCGGCATCAACATGTGGGTTGTTGCGGATAACGTTCGTAAGGGCGCTGCAACAAACGCAGTACAAATCGCTGAAGTTCTGATTCGCGATTACTTCTAAGCTTCACCGCTTTGATAAACAAGCCTCACTCTTTAGTGGGGCTTTTTTAATCGATTAAAAATATTGTTAGTCAAATTGTGTGAAATTGCTGCGAATATTGTCGCTGCAACACATTTTTTGTTTTCATCTCTATAGTTTTACGTCATTTATCCGATATATTTAATAGATCATCACTTTATCCGAATTTAAGCACCTAGCTGAGCCTTTTATGTTTCAAATTTTCAAGCAGTGGTTAATACCTTTTGCCGTTATCATTGCGACTCAGATTTCCGTTGTTCGTGCAGATTCCATTCGAGTTGTAGGGCCTAATGGTCAGATACAATCAGCGCCTACGTTTTCAGAACCTCTTCAAAGAGCTCAATCGAATAGCGCAGAGCCTTCTCGTTTCTATGGTCCGACTCGTGGCAATGAAACGCTATGGTCTATCGCGTCAAGATTGCGTCCAGATAACTCTGTCTCCGTCCAACAAACCTTGTTGGCAATTTACCGACTGAACCCACAAGCGTTTGAAAACCAGAATATCCATAGCTTGCTGCCAGCTAGTCATTTACGTGTCCCTTCTTTAGAGCAAGCTCGTGCAAGCTCTACGCAGCAAGCCATCAACATCATGAACTCGCACTTGGCCAAGCTGGATGATCCGGCCGCTAAGCCTGCAGTTAAACCAAAAGCAGCTCAAACCTCCAATCAATCGAATGCAGGTTCGAAAAGTTCGGTTGCTAGTAAACCAGCCCCTGCTGCTGAAACAGTACAAAAATCAGTGGCTGCTACTTATCCTGTTAAAGACATGAACAAACTCGAGAAGCAGTTAGAGTTATCTGAAACAGAGCTGTTGTCACTGGAAGAGAAGAATCACCAACTTAGATTAATGCTATCGGATGTGCAGTCTGAAGTGGATGTGCTTAAGACAGAGCTGAGCGACGAAGACCGTATTCGCAGTGAAGTTGAAAAGTTACTTGCTGAAGAGCGCAGAAAGAACGCTGAAATTGAAAAAATGGCACCAAGTGCAATGGACCAGCTGTTGTCAAATGGTTGGCTAGTCGCTGCGCTTGCGATCATTCCAGGTCTTCTACTTGGTCTTATCATTGTGATTTTGTTGGGTCGCCGCTCTAAAAATGAAGAGCAGCAGCAACCAACGCAAGACCAGCCTATTCAGCCTGAGCCAAGCAGCGCTGCCCCAATGATGCTGGCTGATGAGATAGACGACCTCGACAATGAGTTGTCTCTCGATGATGAGCTGTTTGGTACAGAAGATGATGCGAATAAGCTATTTGATGACCAAGCACTGGCTGACGAAGACGATGTGTTTGCAGGCCTAGTCGAGTCGGACCTTGATTTCAACCTTGATGGTGAAGACGATGATCCGTTTGCCAGCATCGGTGAGAACGGCGATTTAGACACTAACTTCGATGATCTAGATTTAGACAGCAGCAACGGTATCAGTGTTAATGGTGAAGAGAAAGCGCTTGGTCTAGAAGAGATGGAGCGTGCGCTTGATAAGACGGCAGAAAGCGCACTTGATTCTGATGATGGTGACTTTGACTTGTCGGACGACAACTCAATGTCTGCTGATGACATTGAAGCGCTATTATCTCAAGAATCACAGACAGAAGACCTTGGCTCCAACGAACTTGATCAGTCTATGCTCGATGATCTGTTTGCATTGGATGATGAAGACGATGACAGTTTCGATATTGATGCTCTGACCTCAGAAGAGCAAAGTGATTCGAAGCCGAGCGCAGACAAGACTGCAAGCGATGATTTTGATATCGATGCACTTATTTCTGAACAGCAAACTTCTCAGCCAGAGCCAACAAGTGTTGAAGATGATATTGATGACATCTTCGCGCAAGTAGCTGCTCAGAATGAACAGAACGATCCTTTCAATCTAGATAGCGACGATGACAGTGCCAAAGACCTAAATAGTGGTTTGGCGTCTGATGACGATATCGAAAACATTTTGGCTCAGTTTGACCAAACTCTGGAAAGCGAAGAAGAGCAGCAGAGTGTTGACCTGCTTGACGAGCAATTAGCCGGTGATGATGTTGATTTAAGTAACTCGACAGACCTACTTGATGAGATGTTGGAAAGCGACTCTGATGAGGACTCTGAAGGTGAATCTCTAGGTTTTGACGCTCTGTCTGAATTGGAGGAACTGTCAGGCTTATCAACCGATGATGAACTGAACATTTCTGAAGACAGCACAGAGACGCTAGATGAGCTGCTTAGCGACTCGGACGATGACTTTGAGATTGATGCTGAGAGCACCGACCTTTTAGATGAGTTCCTTGACGATGACGTTAATGATGCCAAGTTCACACTCGAAAGTGATGAAACGTTAGATGAGCTGCTAGGAAGCGAGCTGTCGGCGGATGAAGACGATCAGTCAGCGACTGAATCTCTGGATCCATTCGATGAGCTACTGACGAGTGGTATTGAAGACGAGATTGAGTCTGAAGAGCAAGCCTTTGATAAAGAGCTTGAAGCTGCATTCGACTTCGACACACCAAATGATGATGTAAGTAATCTTGCAGAGGCTGATATCGAGTCGTTACTTTCTGAGCCTTCTGCTGCACCTGAACCTACTGAAGCTGAACTTGATGAGCCGGTAGTTGCAGAGCCTGCACCACAAGTCGACGACATCGAAGTTAACGACGAGCTAGCAAGTACAGAAGCGATAGAAAATAGCACAGAGCCTGAGCTTAAGGATGAAGCTGCCGCATTTAATCGTGATGACTTTATTGATGATATGTTTGGTGTCGCGCCTGCAACGGATGCTTTGTTGGATGACGCATTGGAAACCACCGATGAAGCGCTTATCGATGAGCTAATGACGCCAGAACTTGACCAAGTGGTTGAAGAAGCTTCTGAACAACAAGCTCAATCTGACGTGATTGAACCCGCGGTCGGAGATACAAAACCAGAGGTCGAAAGCGATGAGTTAGATATCGACTCGTTACTCTCTGAAAATACTAGCGTTGATGAATTTGAGCAGGAACATCCTGAGCTAGAGCCTTCACCGGAACTGGGTAGCCCAGAAGAAATCGCAACCAGCTTTGAGAGTGAAGCTACGTCTCCTGCGTCATTGGATGACATTTCTGACGATGATGAAGATACAGTTGAAGACTGGCTAGCTGAAGCGATCAACGATGTAGAATCACCATCGAACATTGACTCTGATTTTGATTTTGAACCTAAGATTCAAGGTAGCGAAGAGTTCGATAATGTTGTTGAATCCTTGCCAGAGCCAGAGCCAGAGCCAGAGCCAGAGCCAGAGCCAGAGCCAGAGCCAGAGCCAGAGCCAGAGCCAGTTCGTGCTGCGAATATGCCAGAGATCATTCCAAATGAATTCGGTGTACCACAAGATGACGATTGGCTGATTGACGAAGACACCTCAGAAGCAGTGGCTGACACTGCTAAAGAACCAACGCCAGAGTCTCAACCTGAAACGGCCCTGCAGCCAGAATCAGTAGAGCAACAGAGCGAAGATGAATCCTCGTTTGATGATTTCGAGCTTCCAGAGTTTGGTGAAGAAGATGCACTAGCTGAAGCCGAGACAGAGGCTATCGTTGAAGCGCAAGCTGAGCCACAACCTGAAGCAGCAACACAGCCAGAAGTTGTAGAACAACAGAGCGAAGACGAGTTCTCGTTTGATGATTTTGAGCTTCCAGAATTTAATGAAGAAGACGCGTTGGCGGAAGCTGAGGCTGAAACTACCACTGAACTGCAAGCTGAGCCTCAACCTGAAGTAGCCTCACAGCCAGAAGCCGCGGAGCAACAGAGCGAAGACGAATTCTCGTTTGATGATTTCGAGCTTCCAGAGTTTAATGAAGAAGACGCGTTGGCGGAAGCTGAGGCAGAAGTTAGCACAGAAGCACAAGCTGAGCCTCAACCTGAAACAGCACCACAACCAGAAGCTACAAAGCAACCAAGTGAAGACGAGTTCTCGTTTGACGACTTTGAGCTACCAGAGTTTGGTGAGGAAGACGCACTTGCAGAGGCTGTGAGTGAACCTGATGAAGCTCAGTTAGAGCAAGATTTATCGGATGGCAGTGAGAAGTTTGAGTTCGATGATCTTGACCTTCCAGAATACGATGAAGAAAGTGCTAAAGCGGACTCTGTTTTAGACGATATTGAGCAGAGCAGTGCTGAGCCTGTGGCAGAAGAGCAAGGGGTACAGTTTGACGAGTTCGATTTGCCTGAATACGGTGAAGATGAAGCGATCTCTGATGCATTTGCAGAAAAGCCCACGCCATTAACTGCCTTTAGTCCGCAGGGAGAAGAGCAAGACGCACTGCATGACCTGTTCTCGAACCCACAAAGTTTTGCTGGTGCGGATGATTTCTCGGATGTCAATGAAGCAGATTTAGCTGGATTCCCAGAAGCGAACGAATCAACAAGCGCACCTTTAGTATCTAGCACTGAGGTGAATGAAGTTGAAGACGAGCCGTTAGAAGGCTTCGATAACTTTGATGAAACTAATTTGGCTGAATTGCTTTCAGAAGATGTTCAAGACACAGTCGACAACATGTTCGAGAAGCCATTAGATGCAACATCGATTGATATCGCTGGGTTAGATATTGATGCAATGCTTGAAGTGGGCGGTGAAGATTGGAAAGGTTTTAATCTTGCACCAGAACAGCAATCGAGCATGCAAGATGGTGTGCCGGATGATCAACAAGAGATCTGGGCGTCTGCAGAACAGCAAGCTGAACCTAAAATCAAAGAAGAGAACTGGGCGCAGCAAGATAACCTGACCGAATCATCGAATAGCCGTGATAAGCAATACATGACCATCGATGAGTTGATGGCTCAAGTTGAGCAAGAAGGGGAAGATGCTATTAATCCAGACGAAGAAGAGCTGAAGCTGGATGTTGGTCTGAACGAATTCCCTGATGTGATTGGCGATATAGGAAACTATGATGTTGATAGTAACGCTGAAGCAGCTGGTAAGCTTGATCTCGCTAAAATCTACATTGAGATGAGTGACTCTCAAGGCGCGATTAAGCTTCTAGAAGAAGCGATAGTCGACGGAAGCGACGATATTCGCCGAGAAGCTAAGAATCTTATCGATACGTTAAACGGCCGATAAATTGAGCGAGATATAAAGGGTAGCATTGGCTACCCTTTATTTTGGGTGGGTCGTGCTTTTAATATTATAGATTTAGTCCCATCCTATTTGGGATAGCACTCATTTCCGTATATACTTCTCGCCCATTTTCAAAGAGAACAAGAACATGAAAATTGCTTTAGGTATTGAATATAACGGTACCCACTACTTTGGTTGGCAACGCCAACGAGACGTGAAAAGTGTCCAAGAAGAATTGGAAAAGGCTCTTTCGGTTGTCGCAAATCACCCAGTAGAAGTTCAATGTGCGGGACGAACGGATGCCGGTGTTCACGGTACGGGACAAGTCGTTCACTTTGAAACCAATGTCGACCGCAAAATGGTGGCATGGACAATGGGCGCAAATGCCAACATGCCTAAAGACATCGCTGTTCGTTGGGCAACTGAAGTGAATGAAGATTTTCATGCTCGCTTCTCTGCAACGGCACGTCGCTACCGCTATATCATTTTCAATCATGCACTGCGCCCTGGAATCTTAAATTCAGGTGTGAGCCATTATCATGGTCACCTTGACGAGAAAAAGATGCATGAGGCAGGTCAGTACCTGCTGGGTGAAAATGATTTTACGTCGTTTAGAGCTACGCACTGCCAGTCTCATAGCCCGTGGCGAAATATGATTCATTTGAACGTGACTCGTCATGGCCATTACATCGTCATTGATATTAAGGCGAATGCGTTTGTGCACCATATGGTGAGAAACATTACGGGTAGCCTAATTGCCGTTGGTAAAGGTGAGCAGAAGCCAGAATGGATCAAGTGGTTACTTGAAGCGAAAGACCGTAAGTTGGCTGGAGCAACTGCTAAAGCCGAAGGTCTCTATTTAGTTGATGTGGATTATCCAGAAGAATTCGGTCTTCCAAGAGAGCCAATTGGTCCTCTGTTTCTTCCAGATAATTTGAACTAAATGTGGGACTTAGGTTCAAAAAATATTGCGAAATCGTGCGTAAAATAGCTCAAGAAAATAGGTACAACCAGTTTTTTATCTACACTTGCTGTTTTATGTGCTTTAATCTCCTCGCATAATTCCCAAATTTATTTCTTTCGCAATCAAGCGGAAGAATCGAAACAAAAGGTCTTCCATGAGTTGGCTTGAAAAGATTTTAGAAAAAAGCAACATCGTAACATCTCGCAAAGCGTCTATCCCTGAGGGTGTTTGGACTAAATGTACTTCTTGTGAGCAGGTGCTTTACCATGCTGAGCTAGAGCGTAACCTAGAAGTATGTCCAAAATGTGACCATCACATGCGCATGAAAGCACGTCGCCGCCTGGAAACATTCCTAGACAAAGGTGAGCGTGTTGAACTTGGTACTGATCTTGAGCCGCAAGACAAACTGAAGTTCAAAGACTCTAAGCGTTATAAAGAGCGTATCTCTGCTGCTCAAAAGAACAGTGGTGAAACTGACGCACTTGTAGCAATGAAAGGTGAACTACTAGGTCTACCAATCGTAGCGTGTGCGTTTGAATTCTCATTCATGGGCGGTTCAATGGGCTCTGTAGTAGGTGCTCGTTTTGTTCGTGCTGTAGATGCTGCTATTGAAAACAACTGTGGTTTAGTTTGTTTCTCTGCAAGTGGTGGTGCGCGTATGCAAGAGGCACTAATGTCTCTAATGCAAATGGCAAAAACCAGTGCTGCACTTGAGCGTCTATCTGCGAAAGGCCTGCCGTTTATTTCAGTAATGACTGACCCAACAATGGGCGGTGTTTCTGCAAGTTTGGCAATGCTAGGTGATATCAACATCGGTGAGCCAAAAGCACTTATCGGTTTTGCTGGTCGTCGTGTAATCGAGCAAACAGTACGTGAAGACCTACCTGAAGGTTTCCAACGTAGTGAGTTCCTACTAGACCACGGTGCTATCGACATGATCGTTGACCGTCGTGAAATGCGTCAGCGCGTAGCTAGCCTAGTTGCAAAAATGACCAATCAGCCTTCACCATTAGTAGTTTCTGTGAACGATTCACCGAATGAAGCTGCTTATGAAGTACCAGAAGCGCCAGAAAAAGGGTAAAGTACCTTCTAACAAACCAACTTTATTATGGTTATGAGTTAGATGAGTCAACAACCTATTCCTCAAGCCACATCATCTTTGGAGATGTGGCTTGATTATTTATCAAACATCCACACCAGTGCTATTGATCTTGGACTAGACCGAGTTCAGGCCGTCGCCTCTAAGGCAAATCTTACCAAACCTGCTAGACACGTAATTACTGTTGCCGGAACCAACGGCAAAGGCTCAACGTGCGCACTGATGGAAGCCATTCTATTAGATGCGGGATACTCTGTTGGTGTCTACAGCTCTCCTCACTTAATTCGCTACAACGAACGTGTTCGAATCAATGGTCAAGATCTATCTGATGAAAAGATGGTTCAGTCTTTTGATTTTATTGAGAAAGAACGTGGTGAAATCAGCCTGAGCTTCTTCGAATACGGTACTTTGGCCGCGTTACGTGCTTTTCAAACGGAAGCGGTCGACGTTGTGTTGTTAGAAGTGGGCCTCGGTGGGCGCTTAGACGCTACTAATATCGTTGATCACGATGTGTCTGTCATTACGAGCTTGGCGGTTGACCATGTTGATTGGCTTGGCGATGACATCAATGTGATTGGTTTTGAGAAAGCGGGAATCTATCGTAGCGGTAAGCCGGCTATCTGTGGTCAACCTAAGCCTCCAGCGACGGTTGCTGCGCACGCCGATGATATCAAAGCTGAGTTTTATCAGGTCGGTATTCAATATACCTATGCCGTTGATGGCGATACTTGGAACTGGCATAGCGGTGCATTCCAACTGGAGTCGCTTCCTATCCCAACATTGCCACTCCCGAACGCGGCAACGGCATTGATGGCACTGGGCACATCAGAGTTAGATATTAGCGATGTGAACGTGGTTAATGGTTTGAAGAACGCTCAGCTTCCTGGGCGCATGCAACAAATTAGTGACCAGCCTGTGATTGTGCTCGATGTGGCTCATAACCCACATTCAGCAGAATACTTTGCACAGCAAGTTACTAAAAAATATGCGGGCAAGAACTTGCACGTTGTAGTCGCTATGCTTCATGACAAAGACATTCCAGCAACATTAGAAGTGTTAGCGCCAATTGCAACACACTGGTATCCAGCTTCTCTACAAGGGCCACGTGCAGCAACGGCAGCTGAACTTTGTCAAAGCCTTCCTCAAGGTGTTGAGCAGCATACAAACCCGGTTGCGGCGTTTGAGGCGGCGTTAGCATCAGCGAAAGGTGAAGACCATGTCGTGTTGGTGGTCGGTTCTTTCCACACAGTAGGGGAAGTGCTGGAGCATTGGCAGAAAAAAGGAAACTAGATGGCAAGTAAATTTCAGAGCCGCTTAGTCGGCACCATCATTTTAGTGGCCATTGGCGTGATTGTATTGCCAGATGTGCTTGATGGTAAAAAGCTTCACTACAAAGAAGAGTTTGCGAGCATTCCTATTAAGCCTGAACTTGATAGCAATGTGGAAGTGTTTGAGGTGCTTGACCCAGTTGAAGATCAGATTGCACTGCCGGATTCTCCAGTAGAGCGAGTGGTCGAAAGCGGTGGGTCATCAGAAACCCAAACGGCATCGGCTTCTGAAAAAGAAGCGGATAAAGTGGCGGTTGTGGTTAAGCCAGTACCTGAAAAAAATGAGTACCAAGACAGCGCTTGGATCATTCAATTGATGGCTTTGAAGAATGCTGACAACGCGAAAAGCGTAGTTAAGGATTTGCAAAAGCGTGGTTATCAGGCTCACACCAAGCAAGAAAAAACTTTTACGCGAGTAATTATTGGCCCAGATGTATCTAAATCCAAACTTGAGCGACAAATTAAGGAATTAGAAAAAATTACGGGTTCAAAAGGCCAATTGCTCAAATTTAAACCGTTAAATCCATAAGAAAACGTTTGCGTCAGCATTTTTTCTGTTAAAATGCGCGCCAACTTAAGATGAAGAATTCATGAATTGGTTAGATTTTGTCATTTTAGGCGTGATCGGCTTCTCTGCCGTGATCAGTTTAGTTCGTGGTTTCGCTAAAGAAGCGTTGTCACTCGTTATTTGGTTTGGAGCATTTTTTATTGCTAGCCAGTACTACGCAAAATTAGCGGTGTACTTCACCAATATCGAAGATGAGATGTTTCGAAACGGAACTGCGATAGCAGCATTGTTTGTTGCAACGTTAGTTGTCGGTGCTTTAGTTAACTATGTTATCGGGCAGCTAGTTCAGAAAACAGGCCTGTCAGGTACAGACAGAATCCTCGGTGTCGTCTTTGGTGGCTTACGTGGTGTTTTGATTGTTTCTGCAGTGTTGTTTTTCATGGATGCGTTTACTGCATTCCCAAGTTCTGAGTGGTGGAAGAATTCGCAGTTGGTTCCGGAATTTAGTCGAATCATTGCGCCGTTCTTCGAGCATTTACAAGCAACATCTAGTTTCTTATCTGGCGCGCTATAGCGCCAGTTAATGTCGAAAAATCGAGGATTAGGACATGTGTGGTATTGTTGGAATCGTGGGTTCAACACCTGTAAACCAGTCTATTTATGACGCTTTAACGGTATTGCAGCATCGTGGCCAAGATGCCGCTGGTATTTGTACCATAGAAAGCAATCGTTTCCGTCTGCGTAAGGCGAACGGTTTAGTAAAAGATGTTTTTGAAGCAAAACACATGCAACGCCTCCAAGGTAACGTTGGTATTGGCCATGTTCGTTACCCGACTGCAGGTAGCTCAAGCGCGTCGGAAGCTCAGCCTTTCTACGTAAACTCGCCTTTTGGCATCACGTTGGCTCACAACGGCAACCTAACGAACGCGAACGAAGTTCGTGAAAAGTTGTTCGAAAAAGACCGCCGTCATGTGAATACAACTTCAGATTCAGAAGTGCTTTTGAACGTGTTGGCTCACGAGATCGATACGGTTAAAGGTAACGTGACTTCTGATGATGTTTTCCGCGCTGTATCAAACGTGCACCGCACAATTCGTGGCGCTTACGCAGTAACAGCTATGATCATTGGCCACGGTATGATCGCATTCCGCGACCCACACGGTATTCGTCCACTGTGTTTAGGTAAGCGTGAAGTCGAAGGTAAAACAGAGTACATGGTGGCGTCTGAATCGGTAGCACTGGATGCTGTTGGTTTCGATTTCATGCGCGATGTGGCACCTGGTGAAGCTATCTACGCAACATTCGATGGCGAGCTTTTCACTAAGCAATGTGCAGACAACCCACAGCTCAACCCATGTATCTTTGAGTTTGTTTACTTTGCACGCCCTGATTCATTCATCGATAAAATTTCAGTGTACAGCGCACGTGTTGAGATGGGTGAATTACTAGGTAAGCGTATTAAAGAAGAGTACTCAGACTTAGACATTGACGTGGTTATCCCAATTCCAGAAACCTCTAACGACATTGCACTGCGTATCGCTCAAGCTATCGACAAGCCATACCGTCAAGGTTTCGTGAAAAACCGTTACGTTGGTCGTACGTTTATCATGCCTGGACAGCAGCAGCGTAAGAAGTCAGTTCGCCGCAAACTCAACGCAATTCGCTCTGAGTTTAAAGGTAAGAACGTTCTATTGGTTGATGACTCTATTGTACGCGGTACCACTTCAGAGCAAATCATTGAGATGGCTCGTGACTCTGGCGCAAACAAAGTGTTCATGGTGTCAGCGGCGCCTGAGGTTCGCTTCCCTAACGTTTACGGTATCGATATGCCAAGCGCGACAGAGCTAATTGCTCATGGTCGTGACAATGAAACGATCTGTAAGCAGATTGGCGCAGACGCTCTGATCTTCCAAACGCTACCAGACTTGATTTCTGCGGTAGGCATGGGTAACCAAGACATCGCGCGTTTCGATACTTCTGTGTTTAATGGCGAGTATGTAACGGGTGATATCGACCAAGCGTACCTAGATTTCCTAGACTCTCTACGTAATGACGATTCTAAGATTCAGCGTGAGATCCAACAAGATCTGGCGAACCTAGAGTTACACAACGAAGGCGCTTAGTTTTCGTTAGTGGCAAGAATATAAAAAACCAGAGCATCGGCTCTGGTTTTTTTGTTTTTGAAGTAGGGGATTAACCTAGTGAATGTGGTAAGCGATCACAAAATCAATAAACAATCTAACTTTCTCAGGTAGATGGTCTTTGTGGTTATAAAGCATGTAGATGTCACGTGGGTTAGCGCTCCAGTCTTCCAGTACTTGTACTAGGCTACCATCTTCAATGTATTCGCGAATCATCACGTCTGGCATCAGTGTGATACCTAGACCTTCAGAACAAGCTTGTCTCACCACATTAAGTGCGTTTGCGTTGAAGCGGCCTTTTTCACTGTTAACTACTGTCTCATCATTCGAGTTACTTAGCTGCCACTTAATCAGTGGGTAGCCTTTAAGCAATGAATGGTTCGCCAGTTCTTCAGCATGGCTCGGTGCAGGGTTCTTCGCTAAGTACTCAGGGCTCGCGATAAGAATATCTTTCACTTCACTGATTTTTCGAGCGATGAGGCTTGAATCACGTTGCGGACCCACTCTGAAAATCACGTCCCACTCTGTAGGGTCGAGTTGATCGGCTTGGTTGTTCATCATCAACTCAATATTGATATCTGGGTATTGAGTCATGAAGTCGCTGAACATTGGCATCATCATGCGCTTAGTCAGGTTGGAAGGCGCTGTAATGCGGATCTTACCGGAAGCACCTTTACAAACATCCGTCAGTTCTTCGGCAGTCGAAGAGAGACGTTGCAGCAGTGGAGAGCATTCATTAAAGAAACGTTCGCCAGCCTCTGTTAAAGAGAGTTTACGCGCGTGTCTATTGAGAAGTCTCAGGTTTAGCGAGTCTTCTAGAGCTTGGATCCGTCGTGTGATGGTCGCAACCGGAATCATAGTCTTGCGCGATGTTGCGGTGTAGCTCCCATTTTCAACGACGAGTCGAAAGAGGTTTAAATCATCTAATTTCATAAATCCAGACACATTTGTTTACAATCTCATCTAATTTATACGTAACATTGAGATCAATGTTTGCGTCATGTCAACTTGTTGCACTATTTACAAGTATTCCAAGCCTTGTCACGAATTACCAGTAAAGAGTGAACATTTGTGTATTTAGCATTTTATTACTAAGTTTTATATTAGTTCTTAGAACAGATAACAATAATAATTTGACTTAGTTTTGTGAGGTTAGAAATTATGTACAAAACTCACAGTCAGCCAGTAATGACCTCGGCACAGGAAGTGATGAACCAGAAATGCGTAATGTTGGTTGATGATGATCCTATTTTTCGCCGTATAACCGGCGCTTACCTTGAAAAGGTTGGTTATAAAGTGGTTGAGGCTGAAAACGGACTGGACGCTTTGCAGAAGCTCAGAGATGCAGCGCCAGATTTAATTGTGTGTGACTTATCAATGCCGATCCTGGACGGTATCGAGCTTGTAGAAGAGCTCAGTTTAGAGTACCCATCACTGCCTATGATTGTGGTGTCTGCGACAGATGACATGTCTGATGTAGCGAAAGCACTACGATTTGGTATTAAAGACTTTTTAGCTAAGCCATTAGAGGACCACGGTCATCTAAGCAGTGCGATTGCCAACACATTAACAGATTCGTTCGACAACCTTTCAGATCAACGAGATTTCTCAAGCCAGTGGTTTTGTGTGGATGATGGAGGAGAGATCCCGGAAGACCAAGAGTTACATTGGCACCTGAATTACTTGCAGGACAACCCAAGCGCAGCAAGAGATTTGTTGCACGCGTTGTTACCAGACAAAGACACAAGACAAGGCTCATGGCGTTGCAGCTACCGTTTGTTGCAATCAACGGAAATGATGCCGCTTGTATTTGATTATGCATGGACGATGAATGGGCAGTTTGCTTTCTACCTTGTCGATTCAGCGTCTTCTGAAAATGGTGGCTCTGCGACTACCTTGTTAGTGAGAGCTTTGTTCCACGATTACTTAAGAAATAGAAAAGATTTTAGTGCTGACCTCAAAGATATCGCTGAAATTTTGGAGAAAGGGATTCGCTGCTCGGCGTGTTCAACACCTGTCAACGCGCTGTTTGGAGTTGCTAACCTCGCTGAAGGCACTATCTCAATTTTGCCTGCGGGTTTAGATGGGCGTTGGTCGAATGGTGAAATGAATCAACATATTGCAGCAGGTGAACGCTTAGGCGATAACTGTAAAAAGAACTTTATCACCAGAGATTTACCAATAGAGCAGGGCTGTCAGTTGTCGTTGAGCCTGCTTGGAGCGGCAAGTTTCAGCTTGGATATCCATCAAGGGACAACCGATTAACCCTATATTTCCTCGGTTTTTGTGAATAATTGATTAAGGTATAGTTGCGCAAATGGTGTGACTATGCCTTTTTTGTTAAATGTCTATTTAGCAAAGCGGGTTTGGTTCGCCACTGGACTTACCTTTACTAACAAAAACAAGAAGCAATCATGGCAGATAATCAAGACTTTAAAGACCCGTTTAATGTATTCTACTTTTTAGGCTTTCTAGCCGCATTTTTAATGATTCCATTACTACCAGCAACACTAACGTTGATCCGTGTATTTAATGGCTACGCAACATTTTAGTTAAGCTGTCGTCGCCAAATGGTGATAGCTAACTCAAGGAGGCCACAGTTAGCGTTCGAGTTTTAAGCCTGAATATTGCTGGTGGCCTTTGTATCTTTCTTGCAGTTCTAGGGATTGTATTACCCGTTCTGCCAACCACCCCATTCCTTCTTCTTGCTAGTGCATGTTTCATGCGAAGCAATCCAAAAGTTCACAAATGGATACATGAGCATAAAACGCTCGGTCCTCTGTTAGAAAACTGGTACCAACACGGCGCTGTCACCAAGCAAGTTAAAACGCGTGGCGTATTCTTTATCTTGTTGAGTTTTGCGTTATCTATCTACTTTGCTCCACTCATTTGGGTCAAGGCTTTCCTAATTTGTGTACTTGTTATTCTTCTCACATGGTTTATGCGACTTCCAACCCATGAGTTGGTTGCTGACAGCAAAGAAAATCACTACCATTAAGCCAGTGTGCCTGCTTGTATAGCGGGCGTTTATTATTTCAGCAATTAGAGTTATGACTCTCGTTGCAATGAATACCAATCGTACCTTTCCTTAATTTCAAGCGTTGATGTTTGATTCGTTAACCAGAGTTTGGAAAGCGGCCTAATGAAGTGCATAAGATTATGAACACAGAAAAAATCTCTCTGATCAAAGCAAGCATCAAAAGCATTCCTGATTACCCTAAAGCGGGTATTTTGTTCCGTGACGTAACAAGCTTGATGGAAGACCCAGCAGCTTACAAAGCGACTATCGAGTTGTTAGCGGAAACATACAAGGACATGGGCTTTACTAAGATCGTTGGTACTGAAGCTCGTGGTTTCCTATTCGGTGCGCCTTTAGCATTAGAGCTAGGTGTTGGCTTCATCCCTGTGCGTAAGCCGGGCAAACTGCCTCGTGAAACTGTGGCACAATCTTATGAGCTTGAGTACGGCACAGATACACTAGAAATTCATACTGATGCTATCGTTGAAGGCGATAAAGTGCTGATGGTTGATGACCTACTAGCAACTGGCGGTACGATTGAAGCGACAACAAAGTTGATTCGTCAGCTTGGTGGTGTGGTAGGGCACGCTGCATTTGTAATTAATCTTCCAGAAATCGGTGGTGACAAGCGCTTAGAAGGCTTAGGTCTAGAAGTGTTTAGCATCTGCGAATTCGACGGCCACTAATCCTTTTCGGAATTATTCATGAGCTATCTTGCGTTAGCGCGAAAATGGCGACCAACCAAATTCAAAGAAGTGGTTGGTCAAGCCCATGTTTTAACAGCATTAGAGAATGCCCTTAGCCAAAATAGGTTGCACCATGCGTACCTATTTAGCGGAACTCGCGGTGTCGGTAAAACGACCATCGGCCGCTTGTTTGCTAAGGGACTTAACTGTGAAACAGGCATTACTTCAACCCCTTGTGGTGAATGTGCAACTTGTAAAGAGATCGATGAAGGTCGCTTTGTTGACCTGCTAGAGATCGATGCGGCATCACGTACCAAGGTAGAAGATACCCGCGAGCTTCTGGACAATGTTCAGTACAAACCTGCGCGTGGTCGCTTTAAGGTTTACCTTATCGATGAAGTACACATGCTTTCTAGGCACAGTTTCAACGCGCTTCTAAAGACGTTAGAAGAGCCGCCTGAGTATGTGAAATTCTTGCTTGCAACGACCGATCCACAAAAACTGCCAGTGACTATCTTGTCGCGTTGTCTGCAGTTCCATCTTAAGCCGATCAGCGTTGATAATATCCACGAGCAGCTTGACCATATTCTTGAACAAGAGAAGGTAACCTCTGAGTCTCGTGCGCTTGGAATGATTGCTCATGCTGCCGACGGTAGTATGCGTGATGCTTTGAGCCTGACAGACCAATCTATCGCATTAGGCAACGGCAATGTCGTGACTGATACGGTTGCGCACATGCTTGGCACATTGGATACTGACCAAGCGATCCATCTACTTGAGGCTATTAGCAGTAAGCAGCCTCAAGAGGCGATGGCTTGTATCCAAAACCTTGCTGAGAATGGCGTAGAGTGGGATGGTTTACTGAATCAACTTGCTGCTCAACTTCATCGTCTCGCCATGTATCAAGCGTTGCCGTCTACCTTAGACAAAGCTCAGCCTGACGCAGAGAAGCTTGAACTGCTGAGTAAAGCGTTAAGCCCTCAAGATATTCAGCTTTATTACCAGATAGTGCTAAAAGGTCGTGAAGACTTACCGTTATCGCCAACCGCACGTGTTGGTATTGAGATGGTGGTTTTACGCATGTTGGCATTTAGGCCTGCAGAGCAAAATGTCGCAACGGCGATCTCTACTCAGTCGACGAGCCCTGTTGCTGCGCCGGTTCAGAGTCAAGCTCAGTCGGTTAGTCAACCAGCGCCAACGGCCGCTCCGAGACAGCCGCAGATGCAGCTGCAACCTGCACAACAAGCTCCGCAGCAAAGTCCGGCTCAGTATCCGAATTCACAAGGCTACCCTGAGCATTCTGGTCATCAAGGTTATCCAGAACAGGATTACCCGCAAAGCCAGTATGACGCGCCGCCAGCTTATGACGAACGTCCAAGCTACGGTTCAGAGCAGTCGATGAGTCCTATGACTCAACAAGCACAGCCTCAGCAGCAAGCGAGCTATCAGGATCAAGCTCAGGCTCAGCCACAAAACGTTGCACCGTCTGCGCCTGAAGGGCAGCCTGTACGTCCTGCATCACCTGTCAGTGGTTTGCGCCACCAATTACGCTCCCAGCGTAGAGGTAACGCAGCACAGGACAGTAAAGGTTCAACGCCAAAAAAGGCTAAAGCGGCACCAGCTAAAACTTCAGTTCTTGACCGAGTTGCTCAGCAACACGGTAGTTCTGAGCGGGTGTCGCCAGCTTCTTTACCAACCTCTCCGACAGAAAATGTTACCAATGATAATGAACCTTATCGCTGGAAACCGTCTAAACCTGTTGTAAAAGAGGCGAGCAAAGAGCTTACACCTACTCAGATCAAGCGAGCGCTAGAGCACGTCAAAACGCCAGAAATGGTAGAAAAGCTGCTTAACGAGTCGATTGCTCAAGATGAATGGTCTGCCACGATTCAAAAGCTAGAGACAGCTAAGCTTGTTGAACAGTTAGCGTTGAACTCTGTATTTACTAAGAATGATACATCGATAACGCTAACCTTGAGATCGAGCCAAGCTCACTTGAATACGGACCGAGCGCAGAGCGAACTATTACAGTCTCTCAATACGGTACTCGGAGAAGAGTGTCACTTGAGCGTCGAAATCGGCGATGATGGTGAAACACCACTAGAATTACGAGAAAGGCTGTACCAAGGTAAGTTGAAAGACGCGTTTACCAGTTTGGAAAACGATGCCAACGTACAGTTTATCGAAAGACGCTTCGCTGCAGAACTCGACAGAGATAGTGTTCGTCCTATCTAACGTTAATTTTGATTTAGTGATGGGCGTATCATCTTAGATGCACCGATCGAAGAACTGAACACTGAGGGGTTGAATCACACTGCTTTAACCCCCATTTAAGCGCTTATAGCTTAATAAATTTTAATAAACCAATTAGACCAGAGAGTATTAACATGTTTGGTAAAGGCGGTATGGGCAACATGATGAAGCAAGCCCAGCAAATGCAAGAGCGCATGCAAAAGCTTCAAGAAGAAATCGCAAATATGGAAGTAACAGGTGAATCTGGTGCTGGCCTTGTAAAAGTAACAATCACTGGTAGCCACAGCGTTCGCCGTGTTGATATCGATGAAAGCCTAATGGAAGACGATAAAGAGATGCTTGAAGATCTTATCGCTGCTGCTTTCAACGATGCGGCTCGTCGTGTTGAAGAAACTCAAAAAGAAAAAATGGCTAGCATCACTGGCGGAATGCAACTTCCACCAGGCATGAAGATGCCTTTCTAAGCGACTTATTTCTAAGGGTTCGTTCTTGCCTTACTTGAGCGGGCCGTTATTTGAAAATTAGAACGGTTAAATATGCGTACCAGTCATATGCTGGAGCATTTGATGGAGGCCTTACGTTGTCTACCTGGGGTTGGCCCCAAGTCGGCGCAGCGTATGGCCTTTCATTTGTTACAGCGCGATAGAAAAGGCGGCCTTCAGTTGGCTGATGCTCTTAGCCAAGCAATGACTGAAATCGGTCACTGCAATGAGTGCCGTACTTTTACTGAAGAAGATACCTGCCACATTTGTACCAACCCTAAACGTCAGGAAAATGGTCAAATCTGTGTAGTAGAAAGCCCAGCTGATATTGCAGCTATCGAAGCAACTGGCCAATACTCTGGTCGTTACTTTGTGCTTATGGGGCACCTTTCACCACTTGATGGTATTGGTCCAAGTGACATCGGCCTCGATGTTTTGGACTACCGCCTACGTCGTGGTGATATCTCTGAAGTAATCCTAGCGACTAACCCGACTGTTGAAGGGGAAGCGACAGCGCATTACATTGCTGAGCTGTGTAATGCCCATGAAGTGAACGCTAGCCGAATCGCTCATGGTGTTCCCGTCGGTGGTGAGCTAGAGCTGGTGGATGGCACCACGCTTTCACACTCATTGCTCGGTCGTCATAAGATCTAAAAAAGCCGCTTGGTGAATCATCACTAAGCGGCTTTTTCTTTTGTTGCTCAAAAGCTTTTTTCTTCAACCCTTCTCCGAGCTTAATCCGAGCCACGAACGGCTTTGTATATCACCGCACCAATCACAGCGCCGATAATCGGAGCAACCCAGAATAGCCATAATTGCGATACAGCCCAATCACCAACAAACAACGCTACACCCGTGCTTCGAGCTGGGTTTACAGAGGTATTGGTTACAGGAATACTGATAAGGTGTATTAGGGTTAAACAGAGACCAATCGCTATAGGTGCAAATCCCGCGGGTGCTTTAGAGTCGGTCGCTCCCATGATCACGAATAGGAATACCATGGTCATCACCACCTCACAGACCAGTGCTGCGGTTAGTGAGTAACCACCGGGAGAGTGTTCGCCAAAGCCATTAGACGCGAAGCCTGATGAAACGGCATCAAAGCCTGCTTGGCCGGAGGCAATCACAAATAATACGCCGCCAGCAATAATGCCGCCGAGTACTTGAGCAATGATGTAAGGGACAACATCTTTGGCATCAAAACGACCACCTGTCCAAAGGCCGATAGTAACAGCTGGGTTGAGGTGACAACCGGATATATGCCCAATAGCGAAAGCCATGGTGAGTACGGTTAAACCAAAGGCAAGAGAGACCCCAAGCAGTCCAATACCTACATCGGGAAAAGCGGCGGCTAAGACGGCACTACCACAACCACCTAACACCAACTAAAACGTACCAAACATTTCTGCGATATACCTATTCATAACGATCCTTATTAATCTGTACCTGTATCAACAAGATAGTTTAGATTTCGCAAAATTGTGAAATCTTGGGCATATAGATGTCAGAAAAGGGCAGAGGTATGGTTAAGTGATCGCCTCAAGTTCGATTAAGTTATCGAGTGCTTCTTGATCGGTTTTGCCGCAAATAACAGGGCAAGCTTTGAATTGATGGCACACTTTAGGACGTGAGTCTTGACCAAACAGCTTACAAAGATTCTGTTCGTTTAATTGAATGCAGCGTACGCCCGCAGGCTTACCATTTGGCATTCCAGGAATAGCAGATGTAATACTCGGAGCGATACAGCATGCTCCACAACCTAGGCGACATTCCATCAAATTAAACTCACTAAATAACAGGGTGCGCGATAGTAGCAAAAAATAATGGCAGTGACAGCTATTGATTGGATCAAAGAATGAACAATTATTATCCTTGAACTTTTTATGGGCTAGCGGTATAACACGCACCCCAGTAAAAGAGTAAGAAGTAATCCTATGACGAATCCATTTTGGCAAGAAAAAACACTAGAGCAGATGTCCGAGCAAGAGTGGGAATCTCTGTGCGATGGTTGTGGTAAGTGTTGCCTGCATAAGCTTATGGATGAAGATAGCGATGAGGTTTACTACACCAATGTGGCGTGTAGTTGGCTGAACGACAAAACGTGTTCTTGTAAGGACTATCCAAACCGTTTCACTTCAGGTGAAGAATGTCTGAAGCTAACTCGTGACAAGATCGATGAGTTCCATTGGCTACCTGATACTTGTGCTTATCGACTGCTATCAGAGTCGAAGCCGCTTCCAGAGTGGCACCCATTAATCACAGGTTCTAAATCTGAAATGCATGCTGCGGGTGAAAGCGTTCGCAACAAAGTTGTGTACGAAATTGATGTTGTGGATTGGGAAGACCACATCCTTAATCACCCAAATCGTTAATGATAAAAAAAACAGTCGCTCAACAGCGGCTGTTTTGCTATTTGGTGTCACCTAAATTTGAAACTTACTTAGCTTAAATTCTTAAACGCTTTAACTCTTAAAACAAAAAACGCCCCGCAGGGCGTTAAGTTAAGCTAGCAAAAAATCTCAGGCTAATTTACTTGCTGTTTGATGTATTCACCAAGCTCAGAGTGATGCATAATTTTTGATACTGGTAATATTTTTTCTGCAGGCCCCCAAGCAAACACGTTCACAGGTGTGTGTGTGTGTGTGCCTGTACCCCAAACGATGTTTTGACCTGTTGCTTGCTCTCGAGCAAGTAGGTTGCCACGGTCGTTATATGGGAAGAAGGCATCGAAATCGTTGATGGCTGGTACATTTTCTTCAGAAAGGTACTTGTGTTGCGCCAGTCGATATGGGTTTGGCTTACTTGCTAGTACCTTTTTCGCTTGTTCTGCGGTGATTTGAAATTCACTATTTTTATTCACGATCTCAGCGAATTTCTCAGGCGTTTGCTCAGCTTTGTCGAGTTTTTGGTATTCACTGATCATGCCGTAGTAGCTTTGTTTCTGATTGTATAAACCATCAAGAATATCGAAGGCACCGAAGTTAAAGTTTGGCGCATAATCACGATCGGTAAAGGCTTCTCCTGGGCGCTTCTGTGGCTTTGGTAGCTCACTTGATGAATAGCTAAAGCCGAAAGAGCCAGTTTCATGGTCTGCTGTGACGATTACGATTGTGTCTTCACGATCTTTTGCCCATTCGTATACCGTTTGAATTGCTTCATCAAACTTGAGCAGTTCGTGCAGCATAGTACCCGCATCATTACTGTGCCCAGCCCAATCTATCTGACCGCCTTCAACCATTAGGAAAAAGCCATCTTCATCTTTTGATAAGACGTTAAGCGCTTTTTGCGTCATCTCTTTTAAGCTCGGTTGTGTGCGTTCGCCACTCAGCTTTTTATTGCTATATGCGATGCCATCGTCCATGCCAGAGTACGCGAATAGACCAAGTAATTTGTCGCCGTCAGCGTTGTCGAGCATATCTCGGTTAAACGCTAATTGATAGCCGTCTTTCTGGGCTTCAGCAAGAAGGTTGCGGTTATCTTTACGTTTTGACTTGAGATAAACGTCACCTTGGGTCAGTTGCTCAAGTTGTTTGTAGGTTTCGCCTTTATCATTGGTTGACTTAGGGATCCAGTGACGTAGCCCGCCAGAAAGCATCACATCGACACCTGTTTCCAGCATATCGCTAGCAATATGGTTTTCTAGAGAGCGGTGTGGCTGATGCGCGGCGAATGCGGCAGGTGTTGCGTGAGTTAAGCGCGTATCGGAAACCAGCCCGGTTGCTTTACCCGCTTTTTTCGCTTTCTCTAGTACGGTTTCTACATGATTGCCTTGGGAGTCAATACCAATAACTTCTGAACCTGTGTAGATACCTGTAGCAAGCATGGTTGCGGAACAAGCAGAGTCGACCACAATCGCATCTTCTGGGTGGGTAAGAGATGAACCAATCACGCCTTCTTGAGCAAGCTGATAAAGGGCGGTCTTTTGACCTTTATAGATTGAGTTAGGTGCTTGGTTTGCATAAGTCTCTAATAAGCCAACTTGTTGAGGTCCCATACCATCGCCAATCATTAGAATGACATTTTTGATTTCTGCTGAAAGTACATTGAATGAGAGTGTTGACGTTGCCACTGCGGCAATAACAGGTTTCATAAAGTGCTTCATTGTTTATCCCTTTTTATATAAGCGGGGTGATTAAAACACTCAAATATGTCAACTTTGTTTCATATTTATTTCATAAATATAAAATTGAGCAATAACTCAAATCTTGGAATAGAAATAAAAAAAGGCTCACTTTTCTGTGAGCCTTTGGCTTATTTAGGAGGGCCCAAACTCGTGGGCAGCGTCATGGCTAAAGTCAAGCAAGCGGTAGATCTGCAACCACTTGGTTGAACGCGATTCGAGCATTCTGAGCCTGCTCAGATAACTCGACCTTTTTCGCTTGTGCGGCACTAAGATTACTCTCGGCCTGCTCAAGTGCTTGCTGAAGGTTCTCTGGTAACTCGTGAGTTTCCATTTGTGAACCTTGTTCTAGCACATAAGCGCGAATTTCTTTTTTCACTGCTGCTAGTTCTGTATAAGCAACACGCTCAAGCTCTGCAGCTTCTTGCGCAGCGTCTCTTTCTTTCTCAAACTGCGCCAGTGCCATACCTTCAGCTGACCATGGATCCATGTCTGGCAGTTCTTCGATGTTAATCGTTGGTTCGATGTACGCATCTTGGTGACGTAAATCGAGGCTAGTTGCGCGCACTGCTGAAATCATCAACATCACAGAGATAGCCAGTAGCGGTAGGCCACCAACAATCGCTGCAGTTTGTAACGTACTCAAGCCACCCAGGAACATCAGAATCGTTGGTAAGAACGACAGTGTGAATGCCCAGAACATACGGTTCCAACGCATTGGTTCTTCTGTCACGTTGTTCTGAACAACAGAGGCAAGGATGTATGAGATAGAGTCAAAGGTAGTCGCAGTGAAAATGATACACAGTAGTGTAAATACCGCGATAACGATTGTGCTCATCGGTAACTGTGCCAGCATCGAGAAGATAGCCTTAGTTGCGCCTTCATTGTTTAGTACAGCTACAACATCTAGCTCGCCAGACAGTTGTAGAGACAGACCGTAGTTACCCAAGATCATGAAGAATAGGAAGCAACCTAGTGAACCAAAGAAGATAGAACCTGACACCATTTGTTTGATGGTTCGACCGCGAGAGATACGCGCTACAAATAGACCCATACTTGGTGCAAATACTAGCCACCATGCCCAGTAAAAAATCGTCCAGTCTTGTGGGAAGTGCGTATTTTCGAATGTGCCGTAGCCACCAAATGGTTCAGCCCATGTCGCCATCACGAAGAAGTTAGACAGCAGACGGCCAATCGAGTCTAAGCCGGTTTCCAGCATGAAGATCGTTGGACCAGCAATCAGTACGAAAGCCAATAGACCCATTGCACCCCAGAAGTTGATGTTACTCAGGATCTTAATGCCTTTTTCCAAACCTGCGTAAGACGAGTAAGCAAAAATAGCAGTACAGACCAAAAGAACCGTCACTTGTGTCAGGTTGTTTTTCGGTAGGCCAAACAGGTGATTCAAGCCTTCGGTGATTAGAGGTGCTGCTAAACCTAAGGTTGTTGCTGCGCCACCTAATAGGCCGAAAATGAATAGGATATCAACGATCTTTCCTGGTACGCCTTTACTACGGTGCTCACCAAGAACAGGCATTAGTGCACTTGAGATCTTTAGAACAGGTTGTTTACGTACGTAGAAGAAGTAAGCGATAGGAATTGCCGGAATTAGGTAGATAGACCATGCGATTGGTCCCCAGTGGAACAGACCGTAGGTCGCTGCCCAGCGTACTGCTTCTTCACTGCCAGGCTCTAGTTGGAAAGGAGGTGATTGGTAGTAGTAAGCCCACTCAATACAGCCCCAGTACAAGATACTTGCACCGATACCCCCACAAAATAGCATGGCAGCCCATGAAGCAGTTTTAAACTCAGGCTCTTCATCAGCTTCGCCTAGTTTAATTTGTCCCATATCACTGAACACCACGTACACCATAAATGCACAGGCTGCGAGACCTAGCGCTAGATATAGAAAACCAAGTTGATCAGTCATGAATGTTTTCGCAACCGCAATCCAGTCTGCGCCTTGAGCAGGGAACAGAATGAGCGGGAAAACTATCGTGAGGAGGAGTGCAATCGCACCAAAGAAGGTTGGCTTATCGATAAGCTCAAAAGTGTTTTTCACGAGTATTATTCCATTTAAATGAGAGCGGAATTATGGAATGAACTCGTTTTTCTGACCTAATCGGGTCTATTGTCGTGACGACAAATCGCTTTTATTTTGAATAAAATACGATCAAAGGACTACGCAGGTAAGGCTATATTAGAGCAAGAAGAATACCGCCTACGGTTGCCGCTGCGGATAGGTATTGCCCCGCTGAATAAGAACCGTCATCTTCTTCTTCGATCTTATCTGGGTGATCCATACCTAGAGCACCGTGAGCAAATGATTCAACTTTATCGGTAACTGTCGCGTTTTCTGCTTCAACCTTCTTAGCTTCTTTATCGATTTCTTTAAGGGCAGATAAGAGCGCTTTGCCCTCTTCAGAAAGTTTAACCGTATTTTGCTCAACCTTAAGCGGCGCAGGCTTTTCAGCTTCGTTAGCTGAACTTTTAGCGTTCATCTGCGAAGGCGAATATAGCTGAGTATTACTCGTTCCTACTGGCGTCATATAGCTCTCCTTACCTATCCTTAAACATAGTATCGGCAGAGGTGTGAAAAACTTGTGCAATTAATCATCGATAGTGATGTTTTTTTATTCGCACATTACATTTTCTTCTGCTTAATCAAAACTGCTTGGTATTTAAGCAATTCCTATGCCGATACATATGTTTGTTGTAGAAGGTTAAGCGAGCTCAATCACATTGTAGATCTGAGCTGCGTTTAGATAGGTGTTTATATGCCTTCATGCGGTTTTCTTTCTGAACAAAACGTATGGGTGGAGACAATACCTGTAGTTGGTAATCACTTGAATCTGAAGACAATGCATCAACAGGCGTGATGATGGCGACTTTCAGGTCAGGATTGCGACGCGAGATAGAAGCGGCTGTGCCTAAACCACCTTCCGTATGGAATTTACCTGCGACATGAATCACTTGTTTGTCAGGGTTCGTTGCTAGGTAATCGACAATCGATTCCGCCATGGTTTCATCCCAAGTCACTTGAGCGGCAAACTGCTTTTCAGTTTGTTCAGGCGTACCGTGGTGCATCGATGCCATGAACTTGTCTTTGTAAGGGCTATCGCCAATATTAACTTCAGTCGCTACCCAATCTCTCTGTTCCGAAGAAAGCTGTTCTAGATACGGTAACCCTTTACGGCCAATACACTGAACAAAGGGCTTTGGTGCATTCGCTGCGATAACATCTAAGTCATTCGCTTTTGCGAACTCTACTAATGCGCGGTAATCACTTTCGTAATTTGGCCAAGCGGCAGCCTGAGAGATAAGCACTTGTTCACCAATCTCATCGTTTAGGTATCGGTTAAGTGTGTCTTGGTGTTCTCGAGTGAACTGTTCCATTGACAGGGCAATGTTTAAACCTGTGTTTTGGCGCGCTTTTAAGAAGTCAGTTTGAAAGCGGTGGATGGCGGAATGAGTGTGCCATTCGCCAATAAGAATAACGTCAGCGTCTAGCAGTTCTTGAGGTAAAGCGTTAAGAGAGAGTGCTTCACCTTTTGGTGAGGCAAACTGATAATCGTAGTAGGTGGAAACGGTTTCCGGTTGAACCACTTTTTGAGAAGTGTTTTCTGAAGGTTGATTAGCACAAGCTGTGAGAAGAGTGGCTAATCCGATAAGAATAATACGTTGCATGAAATGCCTCCTTGAAGAACGCGCATACTAAAGGAGGCAAGATGAGATTTCAATGCAAACGATAATCAATATCAATTAAATCTTTTTGCGGTACACTCTTAGCATAAAGTCAGCTTCACAGTTGAATTGCTCTGCGTTGGTGAGTTGTTGTTTAAACTCTTCAGTCGCTTTCCAAGCAAACGGCGTCATCTGTAGCAGGTCGAATGCATCTGACCCCGATAGTTCCATCATATAGTTTAGATGCTCTTGGTGCTCAAGAGTAAAACCTTCGATCAATTCAGGATCTTCATCGTGTAAACGCACACCATCATAAATGGCGTCACGCAACTGATATAGGTGTCGGCTTGCTGGTGTTACTGTAATCACGACACCATTGTCTTTAATTGTGCGTTGGAGCTCTTCTGCCTTACATGGTGCATAAATGCGTAGAATGCCGTCTAAGCTGTTTTCAGCAAAGGGTAGGCGATGGCTAGAGGCAACAGAGAAGTCGACTGCTGGGTAGCGTTTAGCGGCGTATTTGATAGCAATCTTAGAAATGTCTAGGCCAAAAATAGCACCGTTCTTATCCTGGAGATTCAACGCGATTTCATTGGTGTAATATCCCTCGCCACAGCCAATATCCAACAGGCTAGGATCTGTGTCTGGCAGGTAGCTAGAGCATAAGCCGACTACCGCTTGGCGCATAGGATCGTAATGGTTGCCTTCAAGGAAGCGACGACGTGCTTGCATCATCTCTTTGTTGTCACCTGGATCTTTTGAACGTTTATGATGTGCAGGCATTAAGTTGACGTAGCCTTCTTTTGCTAAATCGAACTGATGGTTCTTTTCACACTTAAACGTACGATCGTTTTGAGATAAAGGTTGGTGACACAGAGGGCATTGGTAGTGCATGACGATCTCAGAGCATAGAGTAGGGCGGCAAATTCTATCAAAAAGGACTCCGTCAGGCTAAACAAAAAAGCCGTCAATAGTGGCTCTGGAGTTACGGAGTATTAGGCCTGACAACATTAAAAATCATTGCTTCGATTTCGGTCACGTTTGTCTGCCGTTTTTCTGGGTATGGTTCACTCTTCAATAGCGTGAATAAGAAACTGATATGAAAAAGAAAATTATCCTCGATACGGACCCAGGCATTGATGACGCAATGGCCATTTTATTTGCTGAAGCTCATCCAGAGATTGAGCTGATGGGGATTACGACGGTCTATGGCAATGCGACGATAGACAACGGCACTCAGAATGCGCTTTATCTAAAGCAGAAGTTTGGTATGAATGCGCTAGTGGCAAAGGGCACTGATAAGCCATTAGTCAGAGAGCCAGTTGGCGCTACCGTGGTCGTACATGGTGAAGCGGGTTTTGGTGATGTGAAAGCGCCAAGTTCACTAGATGTCTCAGCGATTGAAAAGCCCGCTTATCAGTTCATTATTGATAGTGTTCGTGCTGAGCCTGGAGAGATTACCCTCGTGGCTGTTGGGCCTCTCACTAACCTTGCTCTGGCGTTGGAAGCTGCCCCTGACATTGTCGAATTGGTTAAGGAATTGGTCATTATGGGCGGAGCCTTTGGTGAAAATGACCACAGAGGTAATGTGACGCCGTTTGCTGAAGCGAACATACACGATGATCCTCATGCTGCAGACAAGGTCTTCACGGCATCATGGCCTGTGACGGTTATCGGGCTTGATGTAACAGTGGAGAGCTTCTTTACTGCTCAATATTTGGATGATTTAAGAGATGATGCTGGAGAGGTAGGGCAGTTCATCTGGGATGTAAGCCGTTACTATTTGAAGTTCTACTCAGAAAAGGTGGGAATGGAAGGCTGTCACGTTCACGATCCATCAGCTATTGCTTATGTTATCCAACCTTCTTTATTTGAGTGCCGAAGTGGTGCTATTAGAGTTGTAACAGACGGCCCTGCTGAAGGTATGACCATCCAGAAAAGCGACCAACGCAAATACATGAATGATGAGTGGAGTTCATTCCCAGCGCAGAAGGTCGGCGTTAAAGTAGACGATGAAGCGTTGTTGTCACTCTACAGAGAGACGTTAGTTCGATATTCTCAGAGTTAAGCTTGAGCGTTAGCCGATTGAGAGTAATAAAAAGGCCGGAGTGAACCGGCCTTTAATATATCTTGCGTAGTGAACAGTTTACTGAACAGGTTACTGAACAGAAATCGTTGTAATCAGCTGGTGGTTCTCGCCAGGCTGAAGTGTTTTACCTGACTCTAAACTTGGCGCGTGCAATGTTGATTCAACACATAGCATGGTGAGGTAGCCATCATCTTGCATGTCGCCCATACCAGCAGCACCTTCTGCCCAAGGGTTCCACAAGACCGCAGAGTTATGGCCTTGGTTTTCAACTGTTAAAGTACGCTCAAGTTTTTTGTCCGCAACTAAGATTTGCGCTTCTGGCTGAGTGTACACTCGGTCAATGGTGTCGGTTAGCACAAGCTCAGCACCGCCTTGGCAGATCTTGCCACCTTGTAAGCTGTCGATGTACTCAGCACCCATACCTGTGGTGGTTGTGTTATGGATGTCTGCAACGTTTAGGTAAGTGTGCAGCGCACCAGAGAAAGTCCATGGTTGAGAATCTGTGTTCTTCACATCTAATGTTACTTTTAGCTCATCACCAATCTCAACATTTAGGCGAGCATCGAACTGATGAGGCCATACTGCCAGCGTCTCTTCACTAGGCTTCAGACCTAAGCTTACAATCACACCCGCTTCACTTTCACGGTGCTCAACTAATTGCCATTCACTTGAGCGTGCAAATCCATGCGCAGGTGCCGCAATGCGACCAAACCAAGGCCAACATACTGGAATACCACCACGCAATGCTGTTTTGCCATCAAACTTAGCTTGTTGACTCATCCAAATTAGGTCTTCTTGACCTTGTGGTTGGAACGACACAACATGACCGCCAAACAGTGAAATCGCCGCATCTGCCTTCTCGTGAATAACGCGAACTAGTTTTATACCTTGGTGTTCAACAATAGTCACGTTGTCAGAAAGTACAGCCAGTGCAGGTAGAGTTGATAAATCCATTACATGATCCTTCTAAGGAAATTGAATTCAAATGCTGACTCGATTCAAGCTTGTGATGAGAGGTGCAAGCAAACCAGTATTGGAATTGAATTTTACGTTTGGGCTATCTTGGTGGATTCAAATAGACGAAGTTAAAAGATAGCAGGTATTAAAAAGGCGACACTAAGGTCGCCTTTTTCAAAGTCTGCTCAAAACAGTCTTTGCTAATGCTTATCTAAAGCTATTTCTAAAAAAAATTACTTAGAGATGTGAGCGATTAGGTCAAGAACTTTGTTTGAGTAACCGATTTCGTTGTCGTACCAAGATACAACTTTAACGAATTTGTCAGTTAGAGCAACACCAGCTTTAGCATCGAATACTGAAGTGTTAACTTCGCCGATGAAGTCTTGAGAAACAACTTGGTCTTCAGTGTAACCTAGAACGCCAGCCATTTCGCCTTCAGAAGCTTCTTTCATTGCAGCACAGATTTCTTCGTAAGAAGCAGCTTCTTTTAGGTTAACTGTTAGGTCAACTACAGAAACGTTAGCTGTTGGTACACGGAAAGCCATACCAGTTAGAAGGCCGTTTAGTTCTGGAAGAACAACGCCTACAGCTTTAGCAGCACCAGTTGAAGATGGGATGATGTTTTGAGAAGCACCACGGCCACCGCGCCAGTCTTTAGCAGAAGGACCATCTACAGTTTTTTGAGTTGCTGTAGTAGCGTGAACTGTAGTCATTAGACCAGACTCGATGCCCCACTTGTCGTTAAGAACTTTAGCGATAGGTGCAAGACAGTTAGTAGTACAAGAAGCGTTAGAAACGATGTCTTGACCAGCGTAAGTTGCTTGGTTAACGCCCATAACGAACATTGGAGTTGCGTCTTTAGAAGGACCAGTAAGAACAACTTTCTTAGCACCAGCAGTGATGTGCTTACGTGCAGTCTCGTCAGTTAGGAAAAGACCAGTTGCTTCAGCAACAACGTCTACGTCGATTGCATCCCACTTAAGATCTTCTGGGTTACGCTCAGCTGTAACACGTACAGTTTTACCGTTAACGATTAGGTTACCGCCTTCAACTTCAACAGTACCGTTGAAACGGCCGTGAGTTGAGTCGTACTTCAGCATGTATGCCATGTATTCAACGTCGATAAGATCGTTGATACCAACAACTTCGATGTCATTGCGCTCTTGCGCTGCACGGAATACAAAACGACCGATACGGCCAAAACCATTAATACCTACTTTGATAGTCATTGTAGTTGCTCCACAACTTAATTTCTGATTAAAGATAACTGGTAGTAAAATTACAGAATCCAGTCTAAATCTGCAATAGATAATCCGACTTAACTTGTTTAATGTCAAAAAAAAGCGACGCTTTTCTTAACAATTGAGTGTAAGTGGTTGAAAATTGACCATTGCTAGTGGTTCTGCACCCTTCCAGTTGGGTAAAATACCTCTAAATGACGATTCACTTATGAGTGTATATGTACAATGTTTTCTTGTGAGAAAGTATGTGCTACAAAACGACTCATATGCAAGCCTTTATAGGAAAAAGTAAATATAATAAATGAGAATGTGGAGAGATATTAACGTGATTCAAAAGGAAGAAAAGATGATAAAGCCTGATGAATACTGGCGTGAGCGCCTAACAGACGATGAGTTTGAAGTGTGTCGTTTGCGTGGTACTGAAGCCCCTTTTAGCGGAAAATTGTTACACAACCATAAGACGGGTGTGTATAGCTGCACATGCTGCCAAGCCCCATTATTCCTGTCGGATAACAAATATGATTCTGGGTGCGGGTGGCCGAGCTTCGATGCTCCTGTAAACGATACAGCAATACGCTATATAGAAGATCTAAGTCACGGAATGAAGCGTGTAGAGATTCGTTGTAGTGCCTGCGATAGCCACCTAGGTCACGTTTTTCCTGATGGTCCGAAGACAACTGGCGAACGTTTTTGTGTTAATTCTGTGTCGTTAATTTTCAACAAAAATGACGAAAGTACGAAATAACCTGTCACTATTGTTTAATCCTTACAGATCGCATTTGTCGATGAAATTGTAATGAACAGCCCAAGATTTCAGCGTTAACTCTAGTACAAATAAAAACAGCTACCATGATGGTAGCTGTTTTTTTTAAATTTGTTGAAGAGGCTATTTGGTCGCCTAAGATTACTCGTAGCTTTTTACAACAGCAGGGCTGTAAACGCCGTCTTCAATGGCTTCAACAATTTTGTCTGCGTCTTTATTCAACTGCTTATATTTTGGCTTTTCAAAGTGATAGAGAACAGCGAGCTCAGACTCCGATGCGATAGGCACATTAAAGTCTTTAGCGACCATTGCCCATACGTATGCTTCTTCCATATTGCCTAGGCTGTGATTAATACTGGCCATCGACTTAAAAATTTCAGTGTTGACGTTCGAATTACTCGATAAGGTCAATGCGTTATTAAGTAGTTTTAACGTCTTTACATGGTCTCGAGTGGTGTAGAAAGTCGCTAGGGCATACTGCATCTCTGCCGTATTCAACGCTTCTGTTCCTTCTAGTTGTAAGAAGCTGCGTCTTGCGTTGGTATCCCCGTTTTGTGACCACAAGAAGTAGAGCGTTTCTGGCGTGTCTGATTGAGACAGTTCACTAACAATGCGTTCAGACTCTTCGATGCTGTGCATTAAAGAAGTAAAGCGACGTTCTTGAAGTTTAGATTGATCGATCGTTTCTATCTGCGCGGCAAGCTCAAGACATTTTTTATAGGCTGTGACCAATTCGAACTCTTTGATCTTATTGATTTCGGTTGGTTGTTTTTGAACTTCAAAGCGATGCCAGATAAGGTCGGTACGCGCCACGCGGCACTGTCCGTCGTTCATGTTCAGCTGTTCACAGCGCAACCCAGGATTGCTCTGGCACAACTGATCGGTATTTTTGTTGCCCTCAAGACACCCAACCAGAGTGAAAGGTAATAGGCTAATTGCCAACCATTTCATAATTTTCATATTCCTTCACTTGTGATCAAATGCACTTATTATCGGTCAGGTTCTTGACTCAATTCTGTTAAGAGTTATTTTCTGGTGAAAATTGTTAACACTAAGGCTTTACCATGGATGCAGAACAACTTCTTAGCGCAATGACACCCGAGGTCTACGAACGTTTAACCTACGCAGTTGAAACGGGTAAATGGCCAGAAGGAACAGCGCTTTCTAAAGAGCAGCGCGATTCGTGTATGCAGGCGGTTATGTTATACCAATCTAAACATAACTCTGAAGCTCAACACATGACAATTGCCGCTGGTGGCGAAATTAGCTTTAAGTCTAAATCTGAACTCAAGAAACAGTTTAAGTCAGATCAAGAAGATATTGTGAGAGTTAACCCAAATCATTAGGCTTTAAATTACAACAAAGGGGTGGCGTAGTGCCACCCCTTTTACGTTAAGTCGTTTATTTATAAACAATAAAACGATTTGGCTCACGTTAACATGCTGCTCACATCATAGAAGAGCAGCCGCTCAAGATGAATCCTAACGAGCTTACAAGCTCATCTCACCACGCAGTACTTGCTGCATCTGAGTTTTCACTTCTTCGTAGCTTAGGTTTTGGCTTAATAGGTAATGAAGTTTCGCTAATGCCGCTTCTGGTGTCATATCATAACCACTGACCACACCTGCTTCAGCAAGTGCACAACCCGTCGCGTAACCACCCATGTTTACTTTACCGGCTAAACATTGGGTTAGATTTACCACGATAACACCGCGCTCTGATGCGTCTTTTAGGTGCTGAAGTAGCTCTGGGTTTTGTGGTGCATTACCAACACCAAAAGTAAGCAGGATCATCGCGTTAACAGGTTGTAGTAACGTGTTACGGATCACTTCGTGTGAGATGCCTGGGTACATAGTGATTACGCCGATTGGTTGCGGTGTAATGTTATGAACCTTGAACTCACCTTCAGGTTGCTCGTTGACTACAACGTTGTTGCTTAGCTGGATATTGATACCAGCTTCCAACAGCGGGTTAAGGTTTGGAGAGGTAAACGCATTGAAGCCATCAGCATGTGATTTAGTGCTGCGGTTACCACGCATCAATTTGTTGTTGAAGAACAGTGTCACTTCATTGATTGGGTAGTTCGCTGCGATGTGTAGTGCATTCAATAGGTTTGCTTGGCCGTCAGAACGTAGCTCAGCAAGTGGGATCTGAGAGCCGGTTACAATCACAGGTTTGCCAAGGTTTTCTAGCATGAAAGACAACGCAGAAGCGGTGTACGCCATAGTGTCAGTACCGTGCAGGATAACGAAACCATCGTATTTGTCGTAGTTCGCGCGGATGTCATCAGCGATAGTCTGCCAATCAAGTGGCGTCATGTCTGAAGAGTCCATCAATGGCGAGTATTCGTGGATGGTGTACTCAGGCATCTCTGGGCGATGGAATTCAGGCATACTAGCAAGCTGTTTATCCATGAATCCAGCAACAGGGACATAGCCGTGATCATGCGATTTTTGCATGCCGATTGTGCCGCCGGTGTACGCGATATAGATGTGTTTTCTTTCCATGGCGATTATTACTTTAGTGTGATGTAGGGAACAGGTGGGCGATTATAGCGAATTATTATGTAATAAAAAGAGGCGCCTCACACAGAGGCGCCCCTTGATAATAAAGCGTTGAGCTTAAATTATTGAACTTGGCAGTTTAAGCAAAAAGCGTAACGGCCTTGTGGGTCGTTAAAGTTGCTTAATAGTTGGCTATCTTGAGCTAACTGCTGCGTAACAGGCTGTAAACTGCTTGGTATCATTGACTGAATATCAAGACCAATCGACATCTGAACTTGGTTCATAAATTCTTGAATAAACTGCTCAGTAGCTGAAAGTGGCTCTTCTACCCAGTAGATGTTGTAGCTTTCGAGTTCTGCAAGTGAAGCGGCGGCTGCAATCGCATCATCGAAGTCACCAATTTCATCGACTAGACCATTTTGCATAGCGTCTTGGCCTGTCCATACGCGGCCTTGAGCAATTTTATCGACCGCATCAACACCCATTTCACGGTTTTCTCCAACTAGACCGATGAATCGGCGGTAGCCATGTTCGATACCCATCTGGAATGCATCTTTAGCACCATCAGTTAAGCCGGTCGTGATACCAAGGCCAGAGAAAGGTGATGTGCCAACGCCATCCGTGTAAACGCCAATGTCGTTCAAACCTTTTTCGAAGGTAGTGATGACACTGAAAATACCAATCGAGCCAGTTAACGTTGTTGGTTGAGCAAGGATCTTGTCTGCGCCCATAGAGATCCAGTAACCGCCAGAAGCGGCAAGGCTAGACATTGAAACAACAACAGGTTTACCCGCTTGCTTAATTGCTTCTATTTCATTGCGAATGACCTCTGAAGCAAATGCGCTGCCGCCAGGGCTATCCACTCGAAGAACGACGGCTTTAACTTTGTCATCGTTACGAGCTTGGCGAAGTAGAGCCGCGGTTGTATCGCCACCCACTGTGCCACGTGGCTGTTTGCCATCCATAATAGCGCCGCTAGCAACAATTACAGCAACATCGTGTGATTGACTGTTCATGTCTGGAAGCATGGTTGCACGGTACTCGTAGTAGCCAAGCGCGTTGTAACTGTCTTGACCATCACTGCCGAACACATCTGCGAGCTCTAGTCGAACTTGCTGGCGAGTGGCTAGCTCATCTACTAAGCCAAGCTTTTCTGCTAGTTTAGCGATGTTACCATCGACAGACTCAAGCTCTTTTAAGAAAGTGTCCATGCTTGGGTTGAGCGTCTTCGCATCAATTTGGCGGTTGTGGCTCACATCGTCAACGTAAGCACTCCATAGTTGGCCTAACCAACGTGATGCCGACTCTTTTGCTGCGTCAGACATGTCGTCACGAATGAAGGGTTCAATAGCGGATTTGTAAGTACCCACGCGGAACACATGAGTGTTCACATCAAGCTTCTCTAATAAGGTTTTGTAGTAAAGCGAGTAGGCGCTGTAACCTTTAAGAAGTACACCACCATCAGGCGACATATATACCTTAGTTGCGTAGCTTGCTAGGTAGTATTGGCTTTGGTTGTAGAAGTCACCTACCGCATAAATTGGCTTCCCTGAAGCTTTAAACTCATTCAAGGCTTTTGCAATGTAGCGCAGCTTAGTTAGGTTGGTCTCTGGCAGTTCTTTAAGTGCCAAAACAATACCAGTTACATTGTCATCGTCTTTGGCGTAGCGAATCGTTTCAACGATATCAAAAAGAATGTTTTCTTTTGGCAGCTCCTTACCAAGCAGCGAGCCAGTGACGGAGTCCATTGGGTTAATATAGCGACTTTGTTCAACAATCGGACCCGACAGGTTAAGCACTAAAGCTGATTGTTGAGGCACAGTTGGTTGTGCAGTGTCTGAGTGGAAGTAAACAAAGTAGATAACGGCGATACTAAGTAAGAAGATTAAGTTAACAAGCGCAACACGTATAAACGTAATCAGCTTCCAAATCCCTTTGAAGATCATGCCTATAAATTTGAATATTTTTTTCATTCTGTCTCCGCAGTGAGATTACGTCGCTTTAACAAGCAGCAGTACCATTAATCTCAATAATATGAACTGCTTAGTATCCTACGATAATTCCCTAATTCAAACTATACCAAGAAGTGTTAATCGATTTATATTCTCATTAAGTGTAGCCAAATTAAGAACTTCTGAACGACTAATACCTTCAGCACTATGATCGGTGTTACAAAAATGTAAACGGTTGTTTGAACTTTTGGTGATTGAGCTATACTGTGGTCAGACCACAAGGATAAATAATAGAAGTGATGTCTGCCATGTACCCACATTTACTTGAACCACTCGATCTTGGATTTACTCAGTTACGAAACCGTGTATTGATGGGATCAATGCACACAGGTTTAGAAGAGCACAAAGAAGGCCTGCATAAACTCGCTGCGTTTTACGAAGAGCGAGCAAAAGGAGGCGTTGGCCTAATTGTTACAGGTGGCTTTTCTCCGAACTTACGTGGCAGGTTATCTCCGTTTAGTGCTGAATTCAGCAAAGTTAAGCACGCAAAAGCACACCAAGTTGTTACCGAAGCGGTACATAAGCACGGTGGGAAAATTGCGTTGCAGCTACTGCACGCTGGTCGATACGCAATGCACCCATTCGCGCAAAGTGCTTCGGGTATAAAAGCACCAATCGCCAAGTTTGCGCCAAGTGAAATGAGCCCTCGCCAAATCAAAAAGACCATCAATGCCTTTGCCAACAGTGCAGAGCTTGCTCAAGTTGCAGGCTACGACGGCATTGAAATCATGGGCTCTGAAGGCTACTTGATTAACCAATTCATCTGTAAGCGTACCAACATGCGTTACGACGAGTGGGGCGGTTCTTATGAAAAGCGTATGCGTTTCCCGCTAGAGATCGTGAAATCGATTC